>CAXTVI010000009.1:0-105037 GCA_964247695.1 uncultured Acetobacteraceae bacterium | reverse complement strand
CCGATCTGCGACGGCTATGAAGCAAGTGGGCGCAGGATCGCGGTGATCGGCAGGGCTCGCGGTCAGCTTCAGCCGCGAGCAGCTCGACCGGGCGCTGGCGGATGGCGTGCGCGTCGGAGGCGATCCGGTCGCGGGACTGCAGGCCACCGATACCGGCATGCAGGTGCTGGCAGGCGGACGCGAGCACCGGTTCGACCTCATCTACTCGGCACTCGGCCTGCAGTACCGCACCAGCCTCGCCGACAGCCTCGGTGCGGAACGCCACGGCTCCGGCGCGCTGCGCATCGACGAGCACAACCAGACCAGCGTGCCGGGCCTGTATGCGGCCGGCAACGTGGCCCGGGGGCTCGACCAGATCGCAGTGGCGCTCGGACATGCCGCAGTCGCGGCCACCCACATCCATAACCGGCTCGGCCGCGCGTGATCGACCGCATGGCGCGCCGCACGAACAGCGGGTTGGCCGCAATCGGGGCGAGCAGGTCGAGAACAGGATGGCGGTGCCGGCCGAGGCCTGGTCCCGGATCAGCTCGTAGAACAGATTAGGTGGCTTCGACGTCCAGGTCGTTGGTCGGCTCGTCCAGCACCGGCAGCCTGGGCTGGTGCAGCAGCGCCAGCAGCAGGCCGAGCTTCTTTTTGGTGCTGCGGGAGTAGTCCTCGGGACAGGCATCCAGCTCTTCGGCCACGCGCAGGCTGGCGATGGTCGGTGCCAGCCGCGTCATCGCCGCAGGCACATCGAGCCCGAGCATCACCGCGCTGAGATGCGGCAGCTCAAGGCCGAAGAGGTAGGCGTAGAACACCCGCTCGTCAGAAGGAAGCCGAGCTGGCGAATGACCGCAACCCGGTCGTCGAACGCGTAAATCCTGGCAACACGTACGTGGCCGGCGGTCGCCTTGCGCGAACGACACATCGGCGCGCGCGCGCTTCTGGCCCAAAAATGTTCGTGACGTCATCGAGTTGCACAAGGTGGCTGGCCGAAGACGCCAGCGCTGCTGCACTTCGACCTGTCACGCGTAGAACATTATCCCTGTGCCGGGATCACCGGCCAGCTGGTCGGCTCGCTGCCATGCGGGGCGCTTCCATCGTCCGGGCAAAGGCGAGCGCCGTGGCGATGGCGTGCAGTTCGGCCGCCTCGCTGCCCGCGTCCGGCGGCACCGCCAGCATCTCGATGACGACCCACCCGGCATAGCCGGCGTCGTCCAGCGCGCGCGCCGCCGCCGCATGGTCAAGCGCGGCCCCGGCATAGCCACCGAGCTGCGGCTCCGCCATATGGTAGTGCGCGAGCAGCGGACCGGCGGCCGCGATCGCGCGGGCGGGATCGTCGCCGGCGAGGGTGACGCAGGCGGTGTCGAGATGCACCCGTAGGCCCGCATGATCCACCTGGCGCACAAGGTCGATCACCTCGTGCGCGTGGTTGAGGAAGTCGGCGCCATAAGCCTCCGGCACCGGCTCGATGCCGAGCACGAGGCCACCGGCCGCGGCAAGTTCGGCGAGCAGCCCGAGCCGGTCCGCCGCCAGCTCCATCGCCACCGGCCGCGTCATCGCACCACGCAGGCGATGTTTCGGCGCACCGAACACTGCGACCGCGGCACCGAGAGCCGACGCGATGCCCGTCACGCGTCGCACCTGCTCCTGCATCGCGGCGAAGGCGCCGGCGCTGCCGAGCAGCGCTGCGTCCGGGCAACCGTAGAAGATCGCCTGCAACGAGCTGACCACCAGTCCCTCGTCCCTGCACGCCTTGCGGAACGCGGCCAGCAGCGCCGGGGTGATCTCGTCCCAGGCTGCGATCCGGGTCGGAGCGACTTCCACTCCGGCCGCCCCGTGGCGGGCCAGGGCGGCAAGTGCCGACGCCTGCATCGCCAAGCCGGTGCGCCAGGCCAGGTTCGACATGCCTGTCCGTCGCATCAGGCGGTCCGCCCGATGACGAAACGCTCGAGCGCATCCAGCACCGCGGCCGCATCCATGATGACGCCGTCCCCGCCGCCGAACGCGGCCGCATGACGGGTGCGCATGTCGTAGGCGTTCGCCGCCGCCGCGTCCGCGCCGATCAGGGCATCCTTGAACAGGCGCCCGCATAGCGTCGCCATGTCGAGCGGTGCGGTCGCGAGGTTGAGCAGCCCGGGATCCAGGCGCCTCGCGCGCGCAAGGTCGGCCGACAGCCGGTCGAGCGGATACCACTGGAAGGTCGAGGCCGGATTGATCGCGGCGAGCCGCTCGCCGTGCATCAGATCGTGAATGACGTTCTTTTTCAATCCGGTCCCGAACAGGCCCGGCAGCCGCACGATGAGATGGTGTCCGAAGTGCTGCGCAACGTAGTCCTCCAGCATCAGCCGATGGCGCCCGTATGCGTGCAGGCGGTCCGGGTCGGGCGTGTGGTCCTCATCGACCGCGACAGGCCTGTCATAGACATCGATCGTCGAGATCAGGGTGAAGTGGCCGGCCGTGATGGTGTCGAGATGACGCATCAGCGCCTCGATGCCGGCCCGGTCCTGCGTGGGGTTCTGGTTCGCCCACCATTTCACCGCCGTCACCCCCGCGCACACCACCGCGTCGTACGTCTGGCCGTCGATGCCTTCGATGCTCGACGAGTTGAAGGTGGCCGCGAACTCCCGCTGGCGCAGCAGGTTCGAGCCGACGAACCCGGTATGCCCGATCAGCGCGTCCCGGCCGCGCTCAGTGCACACGCGTGATGATGCCGCGATCGAGGATGTCCTGCCGCAGCGGGCTTTGCAGCGGCATAACCGCGTGCGCCTGCGACGCCTCGATGAAGGAAAGGATGCGCTCCATCGCGAAGAAGATGGTGTCGATCTTGCCCGACATGACCTGGAACACCCGGCCGCGCCGGATCACCGAGCACGACCGGTCGTCGAAGCTGCCGACCGGCTTGGTCTTGATCGCGAGCTGCGGCCCGACGAAACGGAAACTCTGCCGGAACCCCGGCAGGTAGCGCGAGATCTGCGCTTCCATCGCAAGCCGCCTGGCCTGCACCAGCGCCGATGACACGCTGTCGCGGATCTGGCGCGCGCGGGCAGGATCGGTCGTGACCCCGAGCGGCGTGTGCGGTACCGAGGAGAGCGTGTAGATGCTCGGATCCTCGGTGGGATACACCGAGCAGAGCGGGCCGTCGACCAGGGTGACGGCCGGGAAATGCCGATCCGTCTCATAATACAGCAGGATGGTGGGCTCGTAGAAGAAGCCGTCGGGCAACCCGGATTGCTTGCCCCAGCTCGCATCCACCAGCAGGTCGAACGGCACGCCCTCGACACGCACGCAGCCGGGCTCGTGCTCGATGCTGCAAACATGGTGGTTGAGCACCAGGCTGCCCGAGAGCTGGCCGGCGAAATAGCGGCGCGCCTGCTCGATCAGCAGCACGCGCTCGCCGGTCTGGATCAGCCCCATCACCTCGACGATCGGCACCGAGGCGCGCGTGATCTCGCGGAAATCGATCCCCGACGACGTCATGATCAGGCGATAGGTCGGAAAATCGATCAGGCTCTCGATGCTGGGCACCGCGTAGATGTTCTCCGAGACCTCGCGGCTGAGATACGGGTAGCGCTCCATGAAGCGCATGAACCCGTCGCGCGACTGCACCCGGGTCTGGTGATGGCGCGGATAGTGGAAGCCCAGATGCAGGCGGAACTGGTTGTTGCCGGAGGCTTCGTGCAGCGGGCGCGCATGCTGCTCGAAGACGGTGACGTCGAAGCCGAGCAACTTGAGCGACAGGCCGATATGGCAGCCGTACCAGCCCGCGCCGATGATCGCGATACGCGAAGCCATGGACCGCCTGTACCCGGCACTGCCAGTCGCCAGCCTAGCCTATCGCAACGGTCGATGCACGGCGTCTCGTCGCGAGCTGCTCCTCGATCAGCCCGGCAAACTGATCCAGCACACGGCCATGGTCGACGCGGAAGTTCGCGAACAGCGGATCATCCTGGGCGACCGGCACCAGTCTCGCGGCCTGGGCATCGTCCTCGACGGCCTCTGCATCCGTGAACAGCAGCGTCGTCGGCAGCTCCATGTAGCGCGGTGCGTCGTAGATGTGCAGGTCGTCGCGATGCAGCAGGTTGGCGCGGCTCGTCACGACAAGGCCCGGCTTGTTGCAGATCCAGCGGAACTTCGCGAGGCTCGCGCCCCAGATCGAGAGAAACCCGTCGCAGAGCTGCGCCCAGGCCAGGCTGTGCGACAGCGGCGCGCCGAGCGTATCCACGATGCGGACATCGAGCATGCCGGCCATGCTGCGCAGGTCGACGGCGATCGCGCGCTCGACCTGCAACGGCGGCGTCGCCGCCATCCATTCGCCATGGCTCTGGATCGAATGGCCGTCCGTCGTGCCGTGCGCCGGATCCGGATGCCACGAGTTGTGTCCGTCGATGACCACGATCGAGCCCGGCCAGCGCTGCGCGATCAATGCGATCGCATCTGCGAAGAACTGCGTGATGTCGACCATCGTGCGGTTCTCGACGCGCAGGCCGAGCACGATCACCGCTGCCGGCTTGCGGCGCGCATCCCGGGCCAGCAGTTCCGCGGCCGCAAAGACCGGGCCGGCGCGCCCGATGCGCTGCAGCCGCCGCCGTAGCCCGGCCGACACGCGCTCGCGCGTCATCCGCACCGCGCACACGCCCTCGCTGTACAGGTAGGGCAGCACGTCGCCGCCGCCGGCGAACGCCCGGTTGACCCGCTGCCTCAGCTCGGGAAACACCAGGTCGGTGGCCCCCCACAGCTCGATGGCATGGCGCGGGCCGGGCACGATCCACTCCGGGACGAGCGCGCCGGGCCTGGAGTCCAGCAGGTGTTCGATGCCGGACAGCTCGTTCCAGAGCTGGTGGCCGAGATGCGTGCCGGGCGCCCCGCGCAGCACGCTGGCGAGCCGGGTTGCGCCACGCGCGAGGTAGCGCACCAGGCTCGCGCCGAAGGCCAGGGCGTGGCGCACCATGCGGCGTTCGACGCCGGGCGCGAAATATACGCCGAGCAGATGCCGGCACCAGGTGTCGGGCACCACCAGCAGGTCGATGGCCGGCACATAGAGCGCCAGCGCCTTGAAGTAGTGGTCCGACGCGATGACGTAGAAAGCGAGCCCGGCCGCGATGTCGGCGAACCGGTAGGCGATGCGAAAATCATCGAGATAGAGACTGCCCTGGCAGCGCAGAGGGCGGCCGTCGACGGGACTCGGGAACGACAGCATCCCGTCGTGCGTCGCGGCCAGGATTCGGTCCTCGAACGGCACCGCGAGCCCGGCGGCGATATGCGCCCGCCGCAGCGGCACCTCCGGGGCCGCTTCGCGTTCTGGCACGAAGCGCATCCGGTCCGGAATCTCCGCGACCGGGACGATCTGCGGCGGGCGCAGCACCTCGTCGGCCGCGAGTTCCGCCAGCCGGTCGCGGAAGGCATCGTTGAGTTGCGCGAAGGCCTGCGCCTCGCGCGAGAAGATCGGCACCGGGCGCAGCAGGATGTCGCTGGCGATCCGGCGCAGCGCCGGCAGGATCGCGGCGCGCAGGGCGCCCAGATGATCCGGATCAAGCTCGTCGAGGCGGTCGCCGAGCCGGCACAGGCCGGCATCGAGCAGCCATGCCGCGCGCGCATCGTCCGGACCGGCAAATTCGAGGATCAGGTAGGGCGGCGCACCGCCATACAGCACCGTCGGCGTCCAGCCGGGCACGAAGGCCGTGACCGGCAGTCCCGGCTCGTTGAGGAGCGGCTGCAGCGAGCCGTCGCGCCGGCGCAGGTGCTGATGGCCCGCATGCGCGACCACCGGATCGGCGAGCAGGATCGGATAGGCCGCCTCGGTCGTGCCGCCGTGACCCATGCGCACACAAGCCGCCCGGCGCAACAGGAAGTCAAACAGGCGAACCAAGGGGGTCGGCAATCCAGCAGGTGGATGCTACGGGGGACGCCCGCTACCGGTCGATCTTGAAGTGGTAGGCCTCGCGCATCTCGGAGGCGACCGGCTGGCCATCCCGGATCGCCGGCCTGAAGTGCCAGGAGGCAACCGCATTGCGCGCGGCCCGGTCGAGATCGGCATAGCCCGAGCTCTGCAGGATCTCCACGCTCGAGGCGTGACCATCCGGCGCGACCTCGGTCACCAGATAGACGGTACCCTCCTCGCCTCGCAGTCCGGCGGCACGCGGATACGCCGCCGGCTTGTTGACGTAGCGATCGTCGGGGGAGGCCGCGATCGTCCGCTGGTCGACCAGCCCCCAGCCAGCCTGCCCGTCCAAGTCGAGATTGACCTGCGCGGTCTGCGCGGGCGGCGAAGGCGGCGGAGTCGTCTGTTCCGCCTTGCCCGCCTTGTCCGCGCCCTGCCGGAGGTCCGGGGCCTTGGCAGGCGGCGGCACCGCCGGACCAGCCGGGGCATTCATCGCCTGCGCGCCACCGCCCTGCTTCGGCTGCTCGGGCGCCGCCTTGGGCGCCGGCGGCGGCGCCTTCTGCGGCGGCGGCGTGCCGCCGACGGTCGGAGTGTCCTGCTTGACCATCTCGATCTCGGCTTCCGGCGGCGGCGGCGGTGGCACCGGGGGCGCCGGCCGCATAAACCGCGGCAGCAGGCCGGGCGCCTCGACGATGGCTCCCACCATCATCACGTGGAACAGCACCGCGATCACGGCCGCCCCGGCCAGCATTTCGCGCCTGCGCCGGCCACCCCAGGCCGCGGACGGCACGAACAGCCGGACACGCTCGCGCGCGGCCGTCGACCCGGGAACCGACGCTGCTCGGGGCACCGCCATCAGCGGTTCGACACGCACGGTTTCGGCCCTCGATCCCGACCTTGCCGTCATCCGCTCAGGACAGCTTCCGTCCCGACATCCTCGTGCACGCCCGGCGTTCGGATCCGCTCATGCCCTACACGCGCAGACGGGCCGGGATCGGCAGGCCGAGCCGATCCGGAATGTCCCAGATCTCGCGCACGGTGCGCACGGGACTGAAGCCGGCCCGCACGTAGGTGCCCAAGGCCCGCGGATGGTCCGCGGTGCAGGTATTGACCCGGATCGCCGCCCCCGGGCGCAGCCCGGTTTGACGCCATGCCTCGGCGATTGCGGCATGCAGGAACGCGGTCCCGATGCCCTGGCCGACCAGGTGCGGCATCAGCCCGAAATAGCCGATATTGACCTCGCTGCCGTGCCGGCCGTCGAGCTCGAAGAAGCCGCCCGGCTCGCCCTGGTGATACAGCACGTGCAGCGAGATGCGCGGGTCGCCGAGCAGGGCCGCGATCTCGGCGTCCGGCGTCATCCGGCGCAGCCACCAGCAATAGTCCCGCCCGACCGTCGCATAGAGATAGCGATAGAAGCCGACCGTCGGCCGGGTCACGGCAGCGAGCTCGAAGCCATCCGGCAGCCCAGGCGTCTCGCCGGAAGGTGGCCGCATCATGCGCAGGAAGGTCACGTCGACGCCGATGCGGGTGGAGGGGCCGGAGCCGGATGGCATCTTTGACGGCGTGACGTGGGTCTGCTGGACCATGACGGGCTTATCCCAAGGGACTGGAGGCAAGGCGGCTGGACTGCATGGTGCAGCCAGCCGCCCGCCTGCTCAATCGTCCAGGAACGACCGGAGTTTGCGGCTGCGGCTCGGGTGCTTCAGCTTGCGCAGCGCCTTCGCCTCGATCTGGCGGATGCGCTCGCGCGTCACGTTGAATTGCTGGCCGACCTCCTCGAGGGTGTGGTCGGTGTTCATGCCGATGCCGAAGCGCATGCGCAGCACCCGCTCCTCGCGCGGCGTCAGCGACGACAGCACTCTAGTGGTCGCCTCGCGCAGGTTGGTCTGGATCGCGGCATCCAGCGGGATCACCGCGGTCTTGTCCTCGATGAAGTCGCCGAGGTGGCTGTCCTCCTCGTCGCCGATCGGCGTCTCGAGGCTGATCGGCTCCTTGGCGATCTTGAGCACCTTGCGCACCTTCTCGAGCGGCATGCCGAGCTTCTCGGCCAGCTCCTCGGGCGCCGGCTCGCGGCCGATCTCGTGCAGCATCTGCCGGCTGGTACGAACCAGCTTGTTGATGGTCTCGATCATGTGCACGGGAATACGGATGGTCCGCGCCTGGTCCGCGATCGAGCGGGTGATCGCCTGGCGGATCCACCAAGTCGCATAGGTGCTGAACTTGTAGCCGCGGCGATACTCGAACTTGTCGACCGCCTTCATCAGCCCGATGTTGCCCTCCTGGATCAGGTCCAGGAACTGCAGCCCGCGGTTGGTGTATTTCTTGGCGATCGAGATCACCAGCCGCAGGTTGGCCTCGATCATCTCCTTCTTGGCGCGCGCGCTGTCCCGCTCGCCGCGCGAGACGGTGGCATACACGCGCCGGAACTCGATGATCGGCAGGCCCGCTTCCTGCGCCACTGTGCCCACCTTCGAGCGCAGCTCGATGATGTCGGCGCCATGCTTGCCGACGAAGTTCTTCCAGGCCTTGCCGGGCAGGGCCGCCGCCATGTCCATCCAGTTCGGGTCGAGCTCGTGGTTGCGGTACTTCACCAGGAAGTCGTCGCGGGAAACCTTGGTGCTCTCGGCGAACCGCAGCATGCGGCCCTCGAGCCCGTTCAGGCGCTGGCTGATCTGCTTGAGCTGCAGCACCAGCTCCTCGATGCGGTTGTTGTGCAGCCGGACCTGCTCGACCTTGCCGACCAGTTCCTCGCGCAGCTTCTCGTAGCTCTTCTCGCTCTTCTCGTTGACTTCCTCGCCGGAGGTGATGCTGTCCAGCCGACGGGTCTGCAGCTTGTGCAGCTTCTTGTAGAGCGCCTCGATCTCCTCGAACTGCGCCAGCACTTCCGGCTTGAGCTTCTCCTCGAGCGCGGACAGCGACAGGTTGGCGCCCTCGGCCTCGCCCTCGTCGTCGGCCTCGGGCACGGCATCGAAGGCCTCGGGAATACCTGGCGCTCCGGCGGGCTCGCTCGGCACGCCGGCGGCCCCCGCCTCCTCGGCGACGTTGCCAGACTGGGTCGCCTCGAGGTCGATGATGTCGCGCAGGAGCATCTGCCCGACCTTGAGCCGGTCGTGCCAGGAGATAATGGCGCGGAAGGTCAGCGGGCTTTCGCACAAGCCGCCGATCATCTCGTCGCGGCCGGCCTCGATGCGCTTGGCGATCGCGATCTCGCCCTCGCGCGACAGCAGCTCGACCGAGCCCATCTCGCGCAGATACATTCGGACCGGATCGTCTGTGCGGCCGAGGCTCTCCTCGTCGACATTGCCGGTCGGCTCCTCCTCGGCGTCCTCCTTCTTCTCCTCGCGCGGGGTCTCGGCCTCCTCGGTGTCCTCGTTCTCGACCACCTGGATGCCCATCTCGCTGAGCACCGCCATCACGTCCTCGATCTGCTCGGAGGACATCTGGTCCGGAGGCAGGACCGCATTCAGCTCGTCGAAGGTGATGTAGCCACGCTCACGGCCACGCGCGATCAGCCGCTTGACGGCGGCCGACTGCGTATCGAGCAGGGTTGCGTCGGCATCCTGATCGCCACTGGTGGCTTCCGTGCTCGCGGCTGTCTTTGTTGCCATCGCCTACCCAACTCCAAACATTGGCCCGCCACCCGGGGACGGGCGGTGGACCGTTGACGGTTCCATGCAGCGGCCGCCCGGACCCGGTCGCTGCTCGACCCTACCCATCCTCGTCGGCCTGCTCGCCGGCACGCAGCGCGGAACAGGCTTCGGACAAGGCCCGCAACCGGCGGTGCGACGGCTCGTCGTTGCGCTCGACCCACTGGCGGAGCGAGGCCTGCATCTCCTGTTCCAGCCGCTCGAAGTTGAGCAACCCGAAATAATGCCACCAGCGGGCCTCGACCTCGGCCGGCATATCAGCCGCGCTGACCTGCTCCTCGATCGGCAGAATGCCCGCGCCGAGAACCGTGTCGAGCTGCGCCGACAATCCGGCTAGCGTCAGGTGGTCGATCAGGGCTTGCGAGTCAAGAGCCTGTGCGGCAACGTCTGTAGCAGGTCCGTCCGCACCATGCCCTATGGAAACCTGGGCGCTTGCCCAGCCGACCATGTGCTCGCGCAGGAGGCGTAGGCCCTCCGGCAGGTCGAGCCCGCAATACGCCTCCTCGACGTCATGCAGCAACTCCGGATGCCGCAGCAGGATCGCCGTCAGGATACGCGTGCGCTCGTGCCTGACGCCCGAGCCATCCACCAACCGGTGCGCGGCAGGCACGGCGCCTCCCTGCAGGCCGGGCCGCCCCGACACCGGTCGGGGCGCCGCGGCGTGGCCCGGCGCGCGGCCATGCTCCGGACGGCGCCTGCGGAAGGTCTCGAAGAACCGGTCCAGCAGGGTGCGCCGGTACTCCCCCGCCAGCGTCTTGTTGCCGATGCGCGAGGCAGCCTCGACCAGGCGGGTATGCAGGGCCGCGCGCTGCTCCGGCCCCGGATCGTGCACGCCTTCAGAGAGCAGTTCGAACAGCATGTCGCCGATCGGGCGCGCGGCTTCGAGAGCGGCACGCATCGCGCCCGGGCCGCGGCTGCGCAGCAGGCTGTCCGGATCCTCGCCGTCCGGCAGCCGGCAGATACGCAGCGTGCGCTCCATGTCGAGCAGCGGCAGCGCGGTCTCGGCCGCACGGATCGCGGCCCGACGGCCGGCGGCGTCGCCATCGAAGCACAGCACCGGCTCCGGCGAGGCACGCCAGAGCGCCTCGAGCTGCTCGGTGGTGAGCGCAGTGCCAAGCGGCGCCACGGCGCCCCCAAGGCCCGCCTGGTGCAGGGCGATCACATCCATGTAGCCCTCGACCACCACCAGCGGAGCCGGCAACCGCGCAGGGCCGTTGGCGGCCGCCGGCACCGCCCGGATTGCGGGCAGCGCGCGATCCAGCCCGAACAGGGTGCGTCGCTTGACGAAGAGGGCGGTCTCCGGCCCGTTCAGGTATTTCGGCTGTCCGTCGCCCAGCGTGCGGCCGCCGAAGCTCACCAGGGCGCCGCGGCGGTCGCGGATCGGAAAGGTGACCCGATTGAAGAACAGCTCGCCCTTCGGGCGGGCAGCCTCGTCGAGGCGCATCAGCCCCGCCTCGGCCATGAGCGCGGCCTCGATGCCCTGCTCGCGCAACTCCGCCGCCAGGCTGCCGCGGCCGTCGCCCGACCAGCCCAGGCCAAAGGCGGCAATGGTCGCCTCGCTGAGGCCACGCGCGCGCAGATAGGTGAGCCCTTCCCGGCCCTCCTGGGTGCCCAGCCGCCGGACGTAACTCCGCTGGGCCGCGTCCAGCGCCTCTCCGAGCGTCTTTGCACGGGCGGCGGCACCACGCGCCGCCTCGCTCTGCCTCGGCACCTCGAGGCCGGCCTCGGCGGCCAGCGCCTGCACGGTCTCCAGGAACGACTGGCCGCCGCTCTGCATGGCGAACGAGATCACGTCGCCATGCGCGCCGCAGCCGAAGCAGTGGAAATGGTCGTCGTACACATAGAAGGAGGGCGTCTTCTCGCCGTGGAAGGGGCAGCAGGCCTTCCAGTTGCGCCCGGACCGCGCCAGGCGGGTGCGGCGGCCGACCACGGCGGCGATCGGCGTCCGTGCCCGCAACTCGTCGAGGAAGGCGGGATCAAACGCCATGACGTGACCGTGTCAGCCGAGACGCGCCTTCACCAGCGCATTCGCGCGGGCCATGTCGAGGGCGGCGCCGTGCGACGCCTTGAGCGCCGCCATGACGCGGCCCATGTCGCGCAGTCCCGACGCCCCGGTGTCCGCCACCGCCGCATCGACCGCGGCCTCGAGTGCCGCACCGCCCATCGGCGTCGGCAGGTAGCCCTCGATGATGACGATCTCGGCATCCTCCTTGGCGGCGAGTTCGCCGCGGCCGCCCTGCAGATACAACGCCGCCGACTCGGAGCGCTGCTTGACCATGTTGCGCAGCGCCGAGACGATCTCGTCGTCGCCGATCCGCTCCACGCCCCTCGGCCGGGCTGCGATGTCGAGGTCCTTGATCCGCGCCAGAATCATGCGCACCGTCGACACGCGGGCGCTGTCCCCCGCCTTCATCGCCAGCTTCATGTCGTCGGTGATGCGAGCGCGCAACGTCATCGCCGGAACCTCCTGATCGTCCATGGGAAGTTAATTCCCAGACGGAGCGTTGAGCCGCAAGTCCAGGAAAATTGTTCCCAGCCATGCTGCCACATCGCTTCCCATCCGCGGGCCCGCCTTGTTAGGACATAGCCTCGCTCACCACCGCCGGGGAAGCAGCATGGCGATCAGCGTCGAGACCATCATCGAGCGCCTGGGCGGCACGCAGAACGCGGCGCGCCTGACCGGGGTCGGGCACGAGGCGATCCGCAAGTGGCGCCAGGCGCGCGCCATTCCGCCGAAGCATTGGGATGCGGTCAGCCGCGCCACCGGCCTTGGCCTTGACGACCTGCGGATGCAGGCAGCTTCACCCAGGGAGGCCGCTGCGGCCGACACGGTGCCGGATGGCGCCACGGCGGTCCTGGTGCTCGCCGACGGCAGCGTGCTGTGGGGACGCGGCTTCGGCGCGCAAACGCCGCCGGAGGGTGCCGGGATCGGCGAGATCTGCTTCTCGACCGGCATGACCGGCTACCAGGAGACTCTCACCGACCCCTCCTTTGCCGGGCAGATCATTACCTTCACCTTCCCGCATGTCGGCAATGTCGGCACCACCCCCGAAGACGAGGAGGCAATCAATGTCGCCGCTCGCGGGCTGGTGGTGAAGCAGGACCTCACCGAGCCCTCGAACTGGCGCGCCACCCAGACCCTGGACGCCTGGCTCAGGCAGCGCGGCATCCCGGGGATCTGCGGCGTCGATACCCGGGCGCTCACAGTGCGCATCCGCGAGCACGGGCCGCAGACCGGCGTGCTGGCCTATCCGCAGGATGGGCGATTCGATCTCGCTGGCCTGCTGGCGCAGGCGCGGGCCTGGCCGGGGCTGGAGGGCATGGATCTGGCCCGCGAGGTGTCCTGCACGCAGAGCTACGAGTGGAGCGAGGGGGTGTGGAACTGGGGCGGCGCGGCAGCGATTGCTGCGGCCGGCACGCGGCGCGTCGTCGCCGTCGATTACGGCGCCAAGCGCAACATCCTGCGCTGCCTGGTCACCGCCGGCTGCCAGGTCACCGTGGTGCCGGCGACGGCGACGGCCGAGGAGATCCTGGCGCACCGGGCGGACGGCGTCTTCCTCTCCAACGGCCCCGGCGACCCGGCGGCGACGGCGCAGTATGCGGTGCCTGCGATCCGGGGGGTGCTCGAGGCCGGCACCCCCGTGTTCGGCATCTGCCTGGGACACCAGTTGCTGGCGCTGGCTTTGGGCGCCTCGACCTACAAGCTGGAGCAGGGCCATCGCGGCGCCAACCAGCCGGTGCGTGACCTTGCCACCGGGCGGGTCGAGATCACCAGCCAGAACCACGGCTTCGCGGTCGACGACAAGAGCCTGCCGGAGGATGTCCGGATCACCCATGTCAGCCTGTTCGACGGCAGCAACGAGGGCATCGCAAGCGACCGGTTGCCAGCCTTTTCCGTGCAGTACCATCCGGAGGCGAGCCCCGGACCGTCCGACAGCTTCTATCTGTTCGAGCGCTTCGTGGCGCTGATGGACAGCCGCAAGCCGGTCTGCAACTCCTAGTCTCGGGGCTCGATCATGCCGAAGCGCACCGACATCAGCTCCATCATGATCATCGGCGCCGGCCCGATCGTGATCGGACAGGCCTGCGAGTTCGACTATTCCGGCGCCCAGGCCTGCAAGGCGCTGCGCGAGGAGGGCTACCGGGTGATCCTGGTGAACTCCAACCCTGCCACCATCATGACCGACCCCGGCCTGGCGGACGCGACCTATGTCGAGCCGATCACCCCGGAGTTCGTCGAGCGCATCATCCTGCGCGAGCGCCCGGATGCGATCCTGCCGACCATGGGCGGGCAGACCGCGCTCAACACCGCGATGGCGCTGGATGCCAGCGGGTTCCTGGCGGCGCACAATGTCGAGCTGATCGGGGCAAAAGCCGAGGTGATCGACCGCGCCGAGGACCGGCTGAAGTTCCGCGACGCGATGACCGCGATCGGCATCGAGAGCCCGCGCAGCATGATCGCGCACTCGATGAGCGAGGCGCGCGAGGCGCTGGCCGAGGTCGGGCTGCCCGCAGTGATCCGGCCCTCGTTCACGCTCGGGGGCACCGGCGGCGGCATCGCCTACAACCGCGAGGAATTCGAGCACATCGTCGGCACCGGGCTGGAGGCGTCGCCGACCACCGAGGTGCTGATCGAGGAGAGCGTGCTAGGCTGGAAGGAGTACGAGATGGAGGTCGTGCGTGATTCCGCCGACAACTGCATCATCGTCTGCTCGATCGAGAACATCGACGCCATGGGCGTGCATACCGGTGATTCCGTCACCGTCGCGCCGGCGCTGACGCTCACCGACAAGGAGTTCCAGCGCATGCGCGACGCGTCGATCGCGTGCCTGCGCGCGATCGGCGTCGATACCGGCGGCTCCAACGTGCAGTTCGGGGTCAATCCCGCCGACGGCCGCATGGTGGTGATCGAGATGAACCCGCGCGTGTCGCGCTCCTCGGCTTTGGCCTCCAAGGCGACCGGCTTCCCGATCGCCAAGATCGCCGCCAAGCTCGCGGTCGGCTACACGCTCGACGAGCTCGCCAACGACATCACCGGCAGCACGCCGGCGTCGTTCGAGCCGACCATCGACTACGTCGTGGTGAAGATCCCGCGCTTCACCTTCGAGAAGTTCCCGGGTAGCCCTGCGCTGCTGTCCACCAGCATGAAGTCGGTCGGCGAGGCGATGTCGATCGGCCGCTCGTTTGCGGAAGCCCTGCAGAAGGGCCTGCGCTCGATGGAGACGGGCTATGCCGGGCTGGATCCGGTCGAGCCGCCGGGCGATGGCGGCCCGGACGCGTTCCGCGCCGCACTGTCCTCGCCACGCCCGGACCGGCTGCTGATGGCCGGCCAGGCGCTGCGGGCCGGGCTGTCGGTCGAGGACATCCACGAGGCCTGCCGATTCGATCCGTGGTTCCTGCGCGAGCTCTCCCGCATCGTGGACGCCGAGCGCGCGGTGACGGCGGCCGGCGGCCTGCCACAGGACGCCACCGGCCTGCGCCGGCTGAAGGCGCTCGGCTTCTCCGACCAGCGCCTCGCCGTCCTGGCCGAGACCACCCCCGAGGCGGTGCAGGCGCTGCGGGAGCGGCTCGGCGTGCAGGCTGTGTACAAGCGCATCGATACCTGCGCCGGCGAGTTCGCCTCCACCACGCCGTACATGTACTCGACCTACGAGGGCGGCTACGGCACGCCCGCCTGCGAGGCCGACCCGACCGACCGGCAGAAGATCATCATCCTCGGCGGCGGCCCGAACCGCATCGGCCAGGGCATCGAGTTCGATTATTGCTGCGTGCACGCGGCCTACGCGCTGCGCGAGGCCGGCTACGAGACCATCATGGTCAACTGCAACCCGGAGACCGTCAGCACCGACTACGACACCTCCGACCGGCTGTATTTCGAGCCTCTCACCGCGGAGGACGTGATCGCGCTGATCAGGCGCGAGCAGCAGGTCGGCACCGTGCTCGGCTGCATCGTGCAGTACGGCGGCCAGACCCCGCTGAAGCTGTCGCAGGCGCTCGAACGCGCCGGCATCCCGATCCTGGGCACACCCGCGGACGCCATCGACCGCGCCGAGGATCGCGAGCGGTTCCAGGAGATGCTGCACAAACTGGGCCTGCGCCAGCCGGAGAACGGCATCGCGCGCTCGGCGGGCGAAGCCGAGCTGGTGGCTGAGCGGATCGGCTACCCGGTGGTGATCCGGCCCTCCTACGTGCTCGGCGGCCGGGCGATGGAGATCGTGCACGACCGCAGCGGGCTCGCCCGCTACATGCGCGTCGCCCTGCAGCTCGCGGGCACCGACGCCGCCCGCGGCCCGGTGCTGATCGACCGCTACCTCAACGACGCCATCGAGACCGACGTCGACTGCATCTGCGACGGACGCGAGGTCTATGTTGCCGGCGTCATGGAGCATATCGAGGAGGCCGGCATCCATTCCGGCGACAGCGCCTGCTCGCTGCCGCCGTACACGCTGTCGCCGGCGACAGTGAGCGAGCTGCGCGCGCAGACCGAGGCGATGGCACGCGAGCTCGGCATCGTCGGGCTGATGAACGTGCAGTTCGCCATCAAGGGCGACGACATCTACGTGCTGGAGGTCAATCCGCGCGCCTCGCGCACCGTGCCGTTCGTCGCCAAGGCGACCGGGGTGCCGGTCGCCAAGATCGGCGCGCGCGTGATGGCGGGCGCCAAGCTCTCCGAGTTCCGGCTCGACGACCGCGCGATCAGCCCGCATGTCGCGGTCAAGGAGGCGGTGTTTCCGTTCGCCCGCTTCCCGGACGTCGACACCATTCTGGGTCCGGAGATGCGCTCGACCGGAGAGGTGATGGGTCTCGATGCCAGCTTCGAGCGGGCGTTCGCGAAGTCCCAGCTCGGCGCCGGGGTCAAGCTGCCGCAAACGGGCGTGGTGTTCCTCTCCGTGCGCGAGAGCGACAAGCCGACCGCTCTCCCGCTGGCCCGCCGGCTGTCCGAGATGGGCTTCTCGATCCTGGCGACACGCGGCACCGCGAGCCGGCTGCGCGCCGCAGGCATCGCGGTCGAGGTGGTCAACAAGGTGCTCGAAGGCCGCCCGCACTGCGTGGACGCGATACGCAACGGGGCGGTGCAGATGGTGATCAACACCGCCTCCGGCGCCCAGTCGGTGGCCGACAGCTACACCATCCGGCGTTCGGCCTTGACGCACGGCGTGCCGCACTACACCACCGCGGCGGGTGCGCGGGCAGCGGTGCATGCCATCGCGGCGCTGCGGGCGGGTCCGCTTGATGTCGCGCCGCTTCAGTCCTACTTTCGCGGATCGTTCTAGGCAGAACCGCCGGGACCGGCCTGCATGGAGGCGGTCGCGGTGGCCGCTGCTGTCGTTGTTCGCATGTCTTGGTGACAGCATTCCTTGGGGACCGGCTTTGCAGAAATTTCCGATGACGGGCCGCGGCCTGCAGCGGCTGGAAGATGAGTTGCGGCGCCTGAAGGGCGAGGAGCGGCCGTCGATCATCCGCGCGATCGCCGAGGCGCGCAGCCATGGCGACCTGTCGGAAAATGCCGAATACCACGCGGCGCGAGAGCGGCAATCCTTCGTCGAGGGCCGCATCCAGGAACTCGAGGAGATCATGTCCTCGGTCGAGGTGATCGAGCCGCACACCCTGTCGGGCGACCACGTCAAGTTCGGCGCGCATGTCAGCCTGGTGGACGAGGAAACCGACAAGGAGGCGACCTACCAGATCGTCGGCGTCTACGAGGCCGACATCAAGTCGGGTCTGTTGTCGGTGTCTTCGCCCCTGGCAAAGTCGCTCATCGGCAAGAAGAAGGGCGACAGCATCTCGGTCCCGGCCCCGGGCGGCGACCGCAGCTACGAGATCCTGAGCATCAGCTACGGCTGATGATCCAGCTCGGCGACGTCGTCGCGGCGGCCGGGCGGATCGGCGCCAACATCCTGCGTACACCGACGATCGCCTCCGAGGCCCTGTCGCGGGCGACCGGCGCGCACGTCACCCTCAAGCTCGACAACCTGCAGGCGATCGGCTCGTTCAAGGAACGGGGAGCCGCCAACAAGCTGGCCCTGTTGACCGCGGATGAGCGCCGGCGCGGGGTGATCGCGGTCTCGGCCGGCAACCATGCACAGGGTGTGGCGCGCCATGCGAGCCTGCTCGGCATCGATGCGGTCATCGTGATGCCGCGCTTCACGCCGGCGGCCAAGGTGACGCGCACGGCGCAATGGGGTGCCCGCGTCGTGCTGCATGGCAACGACTTCACCGAGGCGATGGCGCATGCCGACGCGCTCTGCGCCACCGAGCGAAGGGTGTTCGTGCATCCCTATGACGACCCTGCGGTGATGGCCGGCCAGGGCACGCTCGGGCTCGAGATGCTGGAGGATGCGGGGCCGCTCGATTGCCTGCTGGTGCCGGTCGGCGGCGGCGGCCTGATCTCGGGCTGCGCCACCGTCGCCGCCGCCATGCGGCCCGGCCTCGAGGTGATCGGCGTGCAGGTCGAGAGCCACGCCTCGTTGAGCCGGCATCCGGGCGACGAGATTGCCGCCACCGGCGGCTCGACGATCGCCGAGGGCATCGCCGTGATGATGGTCGGACGGCATCCGCTCGAGGTCATCCGAGCCCGCGTGGGCGGGATGCTGGTGGTGCCGGAACGCGCCGTGGAGGATGCCATCACGGTGCTGGCCGAAACCGCCAAGCTCGTCGCCGAGGGCGCCGGCGCCGCTGCCGTCGCGGCCCTCCTGACCTCTCCGGAACGGTTCCGAGGCCGGCGGGTGGGCATCCCGATCTGCGGCGGCAATATCGACAGCCGTATCCTGGCCAATACCCTGCTGCGTTCCCTGCTGCGCGACGGGCGGTTGTTGCGGTTGCTGATGGAAATCCCGGACCGGCCCGGGGTGCTGGCCGACATTGCGACCCGGATCGGCGAGATCGGCGGCAACATCATCGAGGTGTCGCACCAGCGCCTGTTCGCGGCACCAAGCGTGCAGGCAGCGGAACTCGAGGTGATGGTCGAGGCGCGCGACCCGCAGCATGCGGAGCAGATCGCCGCCGCCCTGCGCACGACCTACACGGTGCGCAGGGTGTAGCCCTCACGGCTGCAGATGCACATTCTCGTCCTCGACCGAGAATCCCACCTTCAGCGTCACCTGATAGTGGCTGAGCTTGTTGTTCTCGATATGACCGCGAGTCTCGATCACCTCGAACCAGCGCATGTGCCGCAGCGTGTTGGAGGCCTTGCTGATGGCAGCCTGGATTGCGGCCTCGATGCTGGTTTCCGACGAGCCGACCAGTTCGGTCACGCGATAGACATGGTCCGCCATTAGGCTTCTCCCGTTGCTGTCAGCGCACAACGGATGCAGGCGTGCCCGGTTCGGCTGGCGTCCGGCCTCGGAGATTGAGAAGCGCATATCTCATGTAGGCCCAGCGATCTCAATTGATCCGGTGCTGCCCTAGTTGATCGTCTTCCGGTCTGGATTGGCCTTCGAAAGGTCTGCCACGGATTTCGCGCGCGCCAAACGGAGGCGGAGCCACTTCAGGTCCGGCTCCTCGCCCAGGGACGCCGCCAGGCGCTTTGTCGCCGTGATCGCGGCGAGCCAGAAATAGACCGAACCGGTGACATCGCCGGTTGCCTCGCTCTCGTACGCCTTGTCCCGCCAGTAGGCGGGGTCGTCCAACGGATCGCCCATACGGCGTTTAGAGGCCGGACTATTCCGGCTTCAACGGAAATGGACGCACCAGCGATCCATTAAACGAACGTTTAACGGGTCAGACCTGACTGCGGCTACTTGGTCCCGAACAGGCGGTCGCCGGCATCGCCGAGTCCGGGACGGATGTAGCCGTTGGAATCCAGCTCCCGGTCGATCGCCGCGGTGATCAGCTTCACGTCAGGATGGGCGGCATGGAAGCGCCCGACGCCCTCCGGGGCGGCCAGCAGGCAGACGAAGCTGATCTGCCAGGCGCCGGCCGACTTCAGGCGGTCGATGGCGGCGATTGCGCTGTGTCCGGTGGCCAGCATCGGATCGACCACGATGCAGAGCCGCTCGGCCATGTCATCTGGCAACTTGAGGTAGTATTCGACCGGCTCGAGGGTCACGTGGTCGCGATACAGCCCGACATGGCCGACCCTTGCCGCCGGCACAAGATCGAGCATGCCGTCGAGGATGCCGTTGCCGGCGCGCAGGATCGAGACAAAGCAGAGCTTCTTGCCGGACAGCAGGTGCCCGGTGGTGTGCTCCAATGGGGTCTCGATCTCGACCTCCTCGAGCGGCAGGTCGCGGGTGGCCTCGTAGGCCATCAGCAGGCTGATCTCGCGCGCCAGTCGCCGGAAGCCGGCGGTCGACGTGCTCGACTGGCGCAGGCGGGTCAGCTTGTGCTGGACCAGCGGATGATCCAGCACCAGGAGCTTGTCCGGCGAGGTTCCTGATGGCGTCATGCCGCAGAGGCTATGGGCTGGCCGGGTCGAAATCCAGCGCCAGCCCGTTCATGCAGTAGCGCTCGCCGGTAGGTTGCGGGCCGTCCGGGAACACATGCCCCAGATGGCTCTTGCACTGCGCGCACTGCACCTCGACGCGACGCATGAACAGGCTGCTGTCGGCCCGCGTCTCGACCGCGCCTTCCACCGGCGCATAGAACGAGGGCCAGCCGCTTCCGCTCTCGTACTTGGTGTCGGACCTGAACAGGGCATTGCCGCAGGCGGCGCAGTGATAGAGCCCGTCGCGCTTCTCGTAGTTCAGCGCGCTGGTGCCGGCGCGCTCGGTGCCGTGCTCGCGCAGGACGTGGAACTGCTCCGGGGTCAGCTTCTCGCGGAACGACTGCTCACCCGGCTTCGGTTCGGTCTGGCTGCTCATGCGTGCTCTCCTGTCCAGGGTCTCGTCCTGACATAGGGTCGCGACTGCCGAAACCCACCCCATCCCGGCCGCCTTATGCTGCCAGTATTGGGGAGACGAGCACCATGTCCGAGACCAACAGCAATCCCGACGGGCCCCGTTCCGACGACATCGACGAGGAGGAGAAGATCGACGAGGGCGTCGACGGGACCTTCCCGGCCAGCGACCCGCCTTCGACCGGCGGCAGCACCGGACCAAACGACCCCTGAGCCCGACGACCCGGCAGCCGCCTGACAAGCTGCCGGTTCGATGGCATGCTCCGCGGGTTCGAGCCGCCACAGGAGCATGCCATGCCAGCACAGCAACGCCGCCCGGTCATGCTGGTGATCCTGGACGGGTTCGGCTGGCGCGAGGATAGCAGCAACAACGCAGTCGCCCTCGCCCGCACGCCCAGCTTCGATCGCCTGTGGGCGATGGGTCCCGCCGCGTTCCTGCGCACCTGCGGCCGCGATGTCGGACTGCCGGACGGACAGATGGGCAATTCCGAGGTCGGCCACCTGAACATCGGTGCCGGTCGCGTGGTGATGCAGGAACTGCCACGTGTGTTCACCGCCATCGAGGACGGCAGCCTGGCCATCAATCCCGCCATGCAGCGGCTTATCGCGGCCCTGCGCCAGACGGGTGGCACCTGCCATCTGCTCGGGCTGGTTTCTCCGGGCGGCGTGCATGCGCACCAGGACCATGCCGCTGCGATCGCGCACATCCTGACGGAGGCCGGCGTCCCGGTCGCGCTGCACGCCTTCACCGACGGACGCGACACGCCGCCGCGCTCCGGGCGCGGCGACCTTGCCCGGCTGCGCGAGGCGCTGCCGCCTGCAGTGCCGATCGTCACGGTCTCCGGGCGATACTACGCGATGGACCGTGACACGCGGTGGGAGCGGGTGCGCAAGGCGTATGACGCAATCGTCTCCGGCATCGGCACGCACTGCGCCGATCCGGATGCGGTGCTGGCGCAGGCCTATGACGCCGGGATCACCGACGAGTTCGTCGAGCCGACGGTGATCGACGGCTATGCCGGCATGCTGGACGGCGACGCGCTGTTGTCGTTCAACTTCCGCGCCGACCGCATCCGCCAGCTCTACGATGCCCTGCTCGATCAGGAGTTCGGCGGCTTCCCGCGCAGCCGCCGGCCGGATTTCGCGCTCGCGATCGGCATGACGCGCTACAGCGACCATCTCGCCGGCCGCATCGAGGTGCTGTTCCCGCCGCAGAGCCTGGAGGACCTGCTCGGCGACGTGGTGGCGGCCAGCGGCCGGCGGCAGCTCCGCATGGCAGAGACCGAGAAATACCCGCACGTCACCTACTTCCTCAATGGCGGCCGGGAAGCCGTGCTCGAAGGCGAGGACCGCATCATGGTGCCGTCGCCGAAGGTCGCCACCTACGACCTGCAGCCGGAGATGTCGGCGCCCGAGCTCACCGACCGCGCGGTCGAGGCGATCGGCTCGGGCCAGTACGACCTGATCGTGCTGAACTTCGCCAATCCGGACATGGTCGGCCATACCGGGGACCTTGCAGCCGCCATCCGCGCGGTGGAGACCGTCGATACCGGCCTCGGCCGTATCGCCGACGCCATCGCGCATGCTGGCGGCGTGCTGCTGGCGACCGCCGATCACGGCAACTGCGAGATGATGCGCGATCCCGAGACCGGCGGCCCGCACACCGCCCACACGTTGAACCGCGTGCCGCTGGTGGGCTCCGGCATCCCGCCGGAGACACGCCTGGCCGACGGGCGGCTGGCCGACCTTGCACCGACCCTGCTGGCGCTGATGGGGCTCGAGCAGCCGGCGCTGATGACCGGGCAATCGCTGCTGGCGCCGGCGGAGACGACGCCAGCCTGAAACGGATCGCGCTGAGCGCCTCAGCCGCCGGCAGCCTGCTTCTCGCCGGCTGCCTGCTCGCAGCCCTTCCGGCCCTGGCCGCCAATCCCCGACATGGGCGCCCGCTCCATGGCGCGGAGGCAGCCCGGCTTGCCGCACAGGCGGCGGCGGCGGCGGCACGGCTCAGGGCCGCCGAGATCGAGCGCCATGCCTCGCTGGCCCTGCAACAGGCGGCCGCCCGCCAGGCGCAGGCCGACCAGGCCCATGCAATCGCCTTGTCCGCGCGATCGCAAGATGCGTCAGGGCGGCTGCGGCAGACCGAGCAACAGGTGGTCGAGACGCAGGCGCGCATCGACGACCTCGGACTGCAACGCCGGCAGCTCGAAGCGGCGCTGGCGCGGCAGGCGGCGGCCCTCGCACCGCTGCTGCCGCTGATCGAGCGGCTGTCGCTGTATCCCGCCGAGACCCTGCTTGCTTCGCCAGCGCGCCCGGAGGACGCGCTGAGCGGCCTGCTGGTGCTGCGCGGGCTCGGTGCGGACCTCGAACGCAGGGCGGAGGCGATCCGGGCTGGCCAGTCTGAACTGCTCCGGCTCAGTGCCGCGCTCGGGGGCCAGCAGGCCGGTCTCGCCACCCTGAGGCGCGAGCAGCTGGCGCGTGACGCGGACGTGACCGCACAGGCGGCCGAGGCGCTGGCCCGCCAGCGTGCCTCCGCGCGGGCCGCCGACGTGGCGGCACGCCAGGCCGCTGCCACCGCCGCGCTCGCCGCCAGCCTGCAGGACGCCGTCGCCGCTCTCGACGCGGCGCAGAAGGCAACCGCGGAGCGGTTCCGGCGCGAGGCCGCGGCCGCCGATCGCCAGCGTCGCCCGGTTGCCGCCGGAGCCGCTCGCGCCAGCGCCGCATCGGTCGCCGTCGAGGCCGGTCCGGGCCTGGCCCCGGGCGCGGCCGGGAATGCGCCGGTCGCCGGACGGATCGTGCAGGCCTGGGGGACACCGACCGATGCCGGGCCCGCCACCGGGATCAGCTATGCACCGCCGCCGCTCGCGTCGGTAAGCGCGCCCTGCGACGGGCGCATCGATTTCGCGGGGCCCTTCCGGTCGTACGGGCAGATGCTGATCGTCGATTGCGGGCATGGCTACCGCTTCGTGCTGGCCGGCCTGCAGCGGCTGGATGTCGCGGTCGGCCAGCACCTGGCGCACGGTGTGGCACTCGGCACCATGCCGGACTTCGGCGGCGGCAGCCGCACCCGGCCGACCCTCTATGTGCAGCTTCGCCATGGCGAGCAGGCGATCGATCCGGCTGCCTTCCTGCACGGCCGTCCCTGAGAAGCGTTCACACCGCCTCTCCTGAGTGTAATCTTCAGGAGATACGCTGCCGCCGCTCTATATGGCATGCTGGATGAACAGCCGCCGGTGCAGGCGGCGATCAGGAGACGATACGGCATGAAGTTGCGCACAGGCCTGCTGCTCGGGTCCGCGTTCCTCGCGGGCGTCGTGGCCGGTCCCGATCTCGGAAGGCTGGTGACGCATCACGGCCTTGGCATGAACATCGCGGGATTCATGCCGGCGGCACTCGCCGACGAGGCTCCCTCACAGAACCATGCCGAGACCTACCGGCTGCTGACCCTGTTCGGCGACGTGTTCGAGCGGGTTCGGGCGGACTATGTCGAGCCGGTCACCGATCGCGACCTGATCACCAACTCGCTGAACGGCATGCTGTCCGGGCTCGATCCGCACAGCGCCTACATGACCGAGAAGCAGTTCGCCGACATGCAGGTGCAGACCAGGGGCGAATTCGGCGGCCTGGGTCTCGAGGTCACCGGCGAGGACGGCCTGGTCAAGGTGATCTCTCCGATGGACGGCACGCCGGCCTCGCGCGCCGGCATGAAGTCCGGCGACCTGATCCTGTCGATCAACTCCAAGAGCATGGACGGCATCTCGCTGAACGACGCGGTCGAGCGCATGCGCGGCGAGCCGGGCTCGAAGATCACGCTGGGGATCAAGCGTCCGGGCGTCGACAAGCCGTACGACGTCACCATGACGCGGGAGATCATCCATATCCAGGTGATCAAGTCGGCCCTCTACGGAAAGGTCGGCTACATCCGGGTGTCGCAGTTCAACGAGGAGACCGATCCGGGCCTGCGCGCGGCCTACGAGAAGCTGACCCACCAGGCCGGTGGCCACCTGTCGGGGCTGATCCTCGACCTGCGCAACAATCCGGGCGGCCTGCTCGAGCAGGCGGTCGATGTCTGCGACGACTTCATCGCCTCGGGAGAGGTGGTCTCCACCCGTGCACGCCACCCCGAGGACAGCCAGCGCATGAACGCGCACGGCACCGACATCACCGACGGCGCACCGCTGCTGGTGCTGATCAACCAGGGCTCGGCCTCGGCGAGCGAGATCGTCGCCGGGGCGCTGCAGGACCACCAGCGCTCGGTCACGCTGGGCGAGCGCTCGTTCGGCAAGGGATCGGTGCAGACGGTGATCCCGATCCCCGGCAACGGCGCCATCCGGCTGACCACGGCGCGCTACTACACGCCGTCCGGGCGCTCGATCCAGGGCCTGGGCATCACGCCCGACGTCAGCGTGCAGGAGGACCGCGACGACCTGTCGCGCTTCATGCCGCGGGAGGCCGATCTCGACCACATCATCAAGAACCAGGGCGGCAACCAGGCAAAGGCGCCCCCGCGCAACGACCTGCCGGCGATCGCCAAGACCATCCCGGACAAGCCGCCGTCGAACTGGCCGAAGTTCGACCTCACCAAGCCGTCGACCGACTTCCAGCTGCAGCAGGGGCTCAAGGTCATCCAGGCGATGATCACCGACCGCCCGACCCAGCACGCCGGCACGCCGTAGGCGCGGAACGGGCCGAGGTGCGGGATGCGGCGGATCCCGAGGATCCCTGGCCTCGGCCATCTCGCCCGCGCCGGGTCGGCGATCGTACGACCGAAGCTCCCGGCTTCGCGTGGCGGTCGCGCCCTGCTGGTGTTCTGGTCGGTGCTGCTGCTGACCGCAGGCGTCGGCGCCGCGACGCTGCAATGGCTCGGACCGGTCAGGCCTGCACCCGGCCCGGTCCAGGCGACGGCGCGGCCCATGGCAGTCGCGAAGCTGGCCGCAAAGCCAGCCCACGCCGTGACGATCCCGCATCCCATGGTGACGATCGCCGCACCTGAACCGGCCCTCCTGGAGGCGGCGCCAGACGAGGACGGCGTCCTGCTGCCGCGCATCGCGCCCGACGGCCGGCAGGCGCGCATCGTCTATGCCGGCTGGACGCCACCCAGGGTCGGGCTGCCGCCGCCGCGGCGCATCGGCATCCTGCTGGAGGGCCTCGGCCTGTCCGCGGCCGACAGCACCGCCGCCATCGAGAGCCTGCCGGCGGCGGTGAGCCTTGGCGTGTCACCCTACGCGCCGGACCTCGAGCCGCTGCTGGCCGATGCGCGCCTGCATGGCCACGAGCTGCTGCTCTCCCTGCCGATGCAGCCGCTGCATGCCCCGAACGACGACGAGGGGCCGCAGGCGTTGAACGAGGATCTCGGCTCCCAGCAGAACCAGCGCCGGCTGGACTGGGCCCTGTCGCGCCTGCAGGGCTATGCCGGCGTGACCAACGCGCTCTCCGGCCTCGCCGGCGAGGGCTTCACCAGCCTGCCGGAGTTCAGCGTGGTGGCGCACGGTCTGGGGGCCCGGGGACTGTTCTACCTGAACGCCAGCCCGGGCACCGACCGGCCTCTCGGGATCTGGGGCGCCAGCGCCGACCTGCGCCTCGACGAGATCGAGGATGCCGCCGCGATCGATGCCCGCCTGGTGCAGCTCGAGCAGATCGCGCTGCACGACGGCCACGCGATCGGGGTTGCGGGACCGCTCTATCCTGTCACGGTGGCGCGCATCGCCGCCTGGAGTCGCACCCTCGCGGCACGCGGGATGATCCTGGTGCCGGTCAGCAGCCTCTCCGCGGCCCCGGCGGATGCGGTCCTGGCCAAGCGGAGCGTGGAGTGAGCCTGACCGACTACACCGCCCTGCCCTATCGGCCGAACGTCGGCGCGGTGCTGTTCAACCGCGACGGGCTGGTACTGGTCGCACGTCGCGCCGACCTGCCGAACGCGGAAGGCAAGCCGGGCGTGTGGCAACTGCCGCAGGGCGGCATCGATGGCGACGAGGACCCACGCACGGCGGTGCTGCGCGAACTGCGCGAGGAGGTCGGCACCGACCGGGCCGAGATCATCGGCGAGCATCCGGACTGGCTGTCGTACGACCTGCCGGCGGCACTGCTCGGCCGCGCGCTGGGCGGCAGGTTCCGCGGCCAGCGGCAGCGCTGGTTCGCGCTGCGCTTCCTCGGCGATGATGCCGACATCCGCCTCGACCTCGACCCGCATCCCGAGTTCGATGCCTGGAAGTGGCTGCCACTGGTCGAGCTGCCGCTGCAGGAGGTCGGCTTCAAGCGGGCGACCTACGCCATCCTTGCGGTGGCGTTCGCGGCTTTCGCGAGGCCGGTCGGGTCCTGAGCACGCCGCATCCGCCGCAGCGCTCGCTGGCGGCGGTACCGATGCTGGTGGGCGGCATCGCCTCCTTCCAGCTCGGCGCCTCCATCGCCAAGTCGCTGTTCCCGGTGTTCGGCGCCGCCGGCATGGTGGGCTTACGCATCGGCCTGTCCTGCCTGCTGCTGCTGGGGCTCTGGCGGCCCTGGCGCCGGCACCTCTCGCGCAGCACGCTTGCGGCCATCGTGCCGTACGGGCTCTCGCTCGGCATCATGAACCTGCTGTTCTATCTCAGCCTGGCGCGGCTTCCGCTGGGGGCAGCGGTCGCGGTCGAGTTCACCGGGCCGCTGGCGCTCGCCTTTCTCGGCTCGCGTCGCCTGCTCGACCTGCTCTGGGCCGGGCTCGTGGTCGCGGGGCTGGCGCTGCTGCTCGACCCGGTGGCGGCGCTGCACGCGGTGGACCCGATCGGTGTGATGTTCGCCTTCGGCGCCGGCCTGTTCTGGGCGCTGTACATCGTGTTCGGCCAGCGCGTGAGCCGGACCGAAGCCGGTCCGCATGTCACGGCGCTTGGCCTCACGGTCGCGGCCATCGCCATCGTGCCGTTCTGCCTGCCCGCGATGGTGCCGGCGCTGCATGACCCGCTGCATCTGGCGCAGGCGGCGGCGGTCGCGGTGCTGTCGAGCGCGTTGCCCTATTCGCTGGAGATGGCGGCGATGCGCCATCTCAGCACGCGCTCGTTCGGCATCCTGATGAGCCTCGATCCGGCGCTGGCGGCGCTGTTCGGCCTGGTGCTGCTGGGCGAGCACCTGGCGCCGCTGCGCTGGCTGGCGATCCTGTGCATCGTGGCCGCCGCCGCCGGCAGCGCGCTGTCCGGCGAGGCGCACGCGACGGCGATGGACGCGTGACGCGAAGGACCGCGGCGGCCTCACCGCGGGTCAGGTCGGGGCAAGACGCAGATCATTTCGATTTCAATACAGACTGCATCCAGGACATATCATCAACGACAATACCCTGTTGCGTAAGCTTCGGGCTTCCACTCATCGACAGCGCAGTGCAAGGATTGCCGCAGCGCAGCAATGAGAAGTTCCGATTGTTTGCTTGGCTTTGGACTTGCAGCCCTTAACTGAAAGGCGTGCAGTGAGGTCCAGCACGAGCGGGTGCCGTCCTCGGCAGCCGGCGTGCGCGGGAGGTGGTCGATGGAAGAGGAGTCACGTCGGCACCTCGGCCGACGCGTCCTCGGCAGTCGCGTGCTGGCTGCTGGAACCATGTTACTTGGCGCACGTGCTGGTCATGCGACGGGAGCCCGAAATACGGCCGTCGCGAATGCTCCGTCCGAGCCACTCGACGACCCGATCTGGTCACGTACTCTCGGTGCCGGTGTCGACGATCAGCCCTATGGCAGCCCTTCACGCTACGTGGCCGACGTGATCCGGCGAAACGTACCGTGGCTCACGGCAACCACGCAGAGCTCCGTCGATTTCACGCCTTTGCAGGATCAGACGGGCATTATCACCGCCAGCGGACTTTTCTTCGAGCGGACCCACGCCGGGCGACCCGAAATCGTTCCCGCAACCCACCGGTTGATGATCCATGGGATGGTCGACCGGCCGCTGCTCCTCAGCCTCGCCGATCTGCAGCGCTTCCCATCGGTTTCGGCGATCCACTTTGTCGAATGCTCCGCCAACGGCGGAATGGAGTGGCGCGGCCCTCAGCTCAATTCGCTGCAGTTCACGCACGGCATGCTTGGATGCGCCGAGTGGACCGGCGTGCGGCTGTCGACGCTGCTCGAAGAGACCGGGCTGAAGAAGGGTGCAGCCTGGGTTCTGGCGGAAGGCGCAGACGGAGCGCACATGGACAGGAGCCTGCCGCTTCAGAAATGTCTCGACGACTGCCTCGTCGTCTACGGCCAGAACGGTGAAGCCCTCCGTCCTGAACAGGGATTCCCGATCCGGCTGCTGGTTCCCGGCTGGCAGGGCAGCGTCAACATCAAGTGGCTGCGCCGTCTGCAGGTCGGAGACCGGCCCTGGTTCACGCGCGAGGAGACCGCGGAATACACCGAATTGATGCCGGACGGGACCAGTCGCGCATTTACCTGGGCGCTCTACGCCAAATCCGTGGTGACGTTCCCCTGCCCGGAAAAGCCGATGTCCGGCCCGGGACTGTATGAGGTCCGGGGGCTGGCCTGGAGCGGTCTCGGCAGGGTCGCCCAGGTCGATGTGTCGTTCGATGGCGGTATCGACTGGAAACGGGCACATCTGCAGGAGCCGGTGCTGCCCAAGGCGCTCACCCGCTTTTCCATCGAGTGGCGCTGGGACGGCAAGCCAGCGTTGCTTCAATCGAGGGCGGTAGACGAAACTGGCTTTGTGCAGCCGACTATCGCCGAACTCCGCAAGGTCCGGGGCGTCAGACCGATTTACAACAACAATGCCGTCCAGACTTGGCAAGTCCAGGCCGACGGATCTGTCAACAATGTCCAACTCGTATAGATCGAGCCTCACGGGGCTGCTTTGCCTCGCAATGCTCCCGGTCCTCCAACCCACGCAGGCAGCCGGTGCTCCGGTTCCGGTGTCCAAAGATCCTGATGGCAGGACGACCGATCAGGCCGCCGAACTGGCGAAAGATGCACCTCCCGCCGAAGGTGAAAACAGCCATGTCGGGCACTACGGCTACGGCACCCTCCCGTCCCCGCAACAGATTGCCGCATGGTCCATCGCAATCCTACCGGATGGCACCGGCCTGCCGCCGGGTAGCGGCAGCGTCACGCAGGGCGCGAGCGTATTTGCCTCTCAGTGCGCGCAGTGCCACGGGACATTCGGCGAGGGCCTCGGCCGTTATCCAAAGCTTGTCGGCGAGGATGACCTCAGGTCCGACCAACCGGACCGGACGGTCGGCAACTTCTGGCCTTATTCAGCCGGCATCTGGGACTACATAAACCGGGCGATGCCGTTCAATGCCCCACACAGTCTGTCGTCGAACCAGGTATACGCGCTCACGGCCTTCATCCTGAACCTGAACAACGCTGTCGCGGACGATTTCGTAGCGGATGCAAGGTCTCTCCCACAGATCAAGCTCACGAACCGGCAAGGCTTTACCTTGCTCGATCCCCGACCGGACACAGCAGACAAGGAGTGCATGGCAGGCTGCGTTGCGCCCGAGGATGTGCGGATAAAAGCCAGCGCCGAGCGGAGCTCACTGACACCGCGCGAGACCGGGCCGCTTGATACCATGCGATCCAGATAGTCTTGCGATTTGCCTTTAGATCACAAACAGGAGGATGGAGTGCCGGAGACTTCAAGACGCAGAATGATCGCCGTCGCTGCAAGATGCGGGGCCATTGGAGCCGCGGTGCGCCTGGGTCTGATGACGACGGCCAAAGCCGCACAATCGGCGGTATGGCCGAGAGACGCATTTGGCCAGTCAAGCGAGTCAGGGGCGCTCGAGGCCTTCTATCATGAAAGTTCGAGCGAGCCTTCGGAAAGGATCATCTTGAACGCCCCGGAGATCGCCGAGAACGGTGCGTCAGTACCGGTGAGCGTATATACCACGTTGCCCGATGTGACGTCGGTAGCATTCATGGTGCCGGGCAATCCATTTACCCTGGCAGCTGCCTACGCTGTCCCGGCAGGGACGATGCCGACGATTTCATGTCGACTGAAGATGGCAAAATCCGCAATGGTCGTAGTCATGGTCAATTCCGGTGGCAAGCTCTACTCGACTGAGCGGCTGGTAAAGGTAACGCTTGGCGGCTGCGGCTGAAAGTCCCTCAGGAACAAGAGAGATTCATGTCAACGATACGAGTGCTTGCCCACGCCGACGGTGATGTCGTCAAAGTGCAGTGCCTGATCCAGCACCCGATGGATTCCGGCTTCATCAGGGATGCTTCCGGCAACCTGATACCACCGCACTACATCGAGATCGTCGATATTCAGGTCAACGGCAAGCCGGCCTTCACGGCCTTCTGGGGACCGGCCGTCTCGAAAGATCCATATCTCAGTTTCTTCTACAATGGGAAAGCGGGCGAGCAACTGACCGTATCCTGGACTGACAACAAGGGACAGTCCGATCATGTCGTTGCGCACGTGACCTGACCTGCTGCCCGCGGATGATGAGGCGACGCACGGGCCGGGATACGCAGCATGAACATGGTAATTCCGCGTAGGGAGACGCTTCATCTCCTGGCCGCTGCTGCGATGAGCGGATCCGCGCCGCGGCTGGCACGCGCCGGATCCGACCCATACGATATCCCGTTCAAGGCCGACGCACGTATCCTGCACATCACGGATACCCACGCCCAGATCATGCCGACCTTCTGCCGTGAACCGAGTGTCGAGATCGGCGTCGGTACGGCATTCGGCAAGCCGCCGCACCTGGTCGGCGCCGCCTATCTCCGGCACTTCTCGATGCTGCCCGATACCGCCTCAGCCTATGCCACGACCTATCTCGACTTTGAGGAGGCGGCACATCGATATGGACCGACCGGTGGGTTTGCCCACATCAAGACGTTGCTGGACCGTTTTCGTAACGAAGCTGGTCGCAACCGCACTCTGACGCTCGATGGTGGCGATCTTTGGCAGGGATCGGCCGTCGCGGACCTTACGCAGGGTCGCGCTCTTGTGGAACTTGGTAACCTGCTGGGCCTGGATGCCATGACCGGTCATTGGGAGTTCACCTATGGTGAAGCCCAGCTACGTCGCAACCTGAAGCAGTTCAACGGAAGCTTCATCGCGCAGAACGTCTTTCTGACGGAAGAGGCGGCCTTCGGGGGCGCCGCCGCTGCAGACCCGACGACTGGCCGCGTGTTCTCCTCGCATATCCTGCGCGAACTTGGCGGTGCCCGCATAGCCGTGATCGGCCAGGCATTTCCGTATGTGCCGGTTGCCCATCCACGCCACTTCGTGCCGGACTGGACGTTCGGGATACGTCCGGACGAGCTGCGGAAGCTGGTGCGGAAGCTGCGTGAAACGGACCGTGCGGACGCCATCGTTCTGCTCTCGCATAATGGCATGGATGTCGATTGCCAGCTGGCAAGCATGGTCAGCGGTATCGACGTCATTCTTGGCGGCCACACGCATGATGCCACGCCGGAACCCGTTGCCGTGATGAACAGCGGCGGCCGAACCCTGGTTGTCAATGGCGGCTCTTCGGGCAAGTTTATCGGCGTGCTCGATCTGAGTGCCGGCGGTGGGCGGGTGACGAACGCCGACTACAGGCTCGTGCCCGTGTTTGCGAATCTCGTACCCGCCGACAAGGCATCAACCAAAGTGATCGAAGCGCTCCGTATGCCGTATGCCTTCATGTTGGATGAGACACTGACGACGGCAGACCAGCTTCTCTTCAGGCGTGGCAACTTCAACGGAAGTATGGACGATCTGATCTGCGATGCACTGCTGCTGCATACCGGTGCGCAGATCGCCCTATCCCCTGGGTTCCGTTGGGGACCGAGCTTTCTGCCGGGTGACAGCATCACCCTGGAAGATGTCCTTGCCCATACCGCCATAAGCTACCCGGCTGTGTACATGCAGTCGATGACGGGTGCCGAGTTCAAGTCGGTGCTCGAGGATGCGTGTGACAATCTCTTCAACACGGACCCCTTCCGCCAGCAAGGCGGCGACATGGTCCGGGTCGGCGGCATACGATACACCTGCACGCCGACCAATCCGATCGGCAGCCGTATCTCGGATCTGGAGTTCATGAATGGCGTTGCTGTGGATCCAAAGGAGACCTACCGGGTCGTGAGCTGGGCTTCCGTCACGCAGCCGCAGCACGGCATATCGGCCGCAACCGTCGTAGCAGCGTATCTGCGTGCCGGAGGCGGCCGTGGACGCATGAATGCCATCGAACATGTGACCCTGGACGGCGTCGCCGGCAATCCGGGCTACGCATCATGACCGGACTGCCGTTCATCCAACGCCGCAGAAGGCTGCTCGCCCTCGCCTCCTTGATCGCCACTGTTCCCTCGCGTGTAGCAGCGGCTCCCAATCCGCCGCAGCCCGAAACGGACAGGCCCTTCGCCAGTCATCATCTATGCTTGCAGCTTTCGGATGATGCCCCGGCGAAGCAGAAGCTCGTCCTGAGCGTCGCGAACAACGTGCTCAGGGAGTTCGGGCCCGATGCGGTGGCAATCGAGGTCGTTGCCTTCGGGCCGGGAATAGCTCTGCTCCAGGCTGAAGGGCCATTGCTGTCTTCTATCGACAGCCTGGTAACGCAAGGCATTCGATTCAGTGTCTGCATGAACACCGTGCACACGATCGAGAGGGAAACCGGGACGAAGCTGCAACTCAACCCGCACGCTGTCCCTGTTGCTGCCGGGGCGGCCCGGATGCTCCTGCTCGCCGCGATGAAGTACACGATCATCCGGCCTTGATGCGACCTCGCCGATCCAGGGGTTGCTGTGGAGGGAGCACGGACATCCTGGCATGAGGCGGTTCCAGGCTCTGCGGGCGGCGTCGATGACGGGGTCCTGGTCCGTGCGCGCGCAGCCCCGTCCGAGGAACATCGGCTATTCCGCCGCCAGTCCCAGCGCCTGACGGTCGAACAGCCTCCGGTATAGCCCGTCCGGGCGTGTCAGGAGGCGGGCGTGGCTGCCATCCTCGGTAATCCGGCCGCTCGAGAACACCAGGATGCGGTCGAGCGACACGACGGTCGATAACCGGTGCGCGATCACGATCACCGTGCGGCCCTGCATCAGGCGCTGCATCGCGTCCTGCACCAGCGCCTCGCTCTCGCTGTCGAGGCTGGACGTCGCCTCGTCCAGGATCAGCACCCGGCTGTCGGCGAGGAACGCGCGCGCGATCGCGATGCGCTGGCGCTCGCCGCCCGAGAGCTTGACGCCGCGCTCGCCGACCAGGGTCGCATAGCCGTCCGGCAGCCGCGCGATGAAGCCATCCGCATTGGCGAGACGCGCCGCCTGCGCGATCTCGGCGTCGCTCGCACCCGGCCGGCCGTACGAGATGTTCTCGGCCAGCGAACGGTGGAACAGCACCGGCTCCTGCGGCACGATCGCGATCTGCGCGCGCAGGCTCTCCTGCTGCACGCCGGCGATGTCCTGGCCGTCGACCAGGATGCGTCCGCGCTGCACGTCGTACAGCCGCTGCAGCAGCTTGGTCAGCGTGGTCTTGCCCGATCCCGATGGGCCGACCAGGCCGAGACGGGTGCCGGCCGGGATCTCCAGCGACAGGTCCTCGAACAGCGGCGTCGCATGGCTGCCATAGTGGAACCAGACATGCTCGAAGCTGATCGCGCCGGCGCCGATCCGGATCGGCGCCGCACCGGGCTCGTCGCGTACGCCCACCGGCTGGGCGAACATGGCGACCAGTTCCTCCATCTCGTTGACGGCGCGCTGCATCTGGCTGACCTGCTGGCCGATGTCGCGCAGGTAGCCCTGCACCAGGAACACCAGCGTCAGCACATAGGCGATGTCACCCGGCCCGGCATCGCCGCGCTGCCACAGCAACAGGGCGGCGCCGACCATGACGATGCGCAGGCCCAGCAGGCAGAGCGCCTGGACGTTGCCGCTGTTGGTGCCGCGTATCCAGGTGCGCGCGGTGCGGCCGGACCACTGGCGCAGCACACGCGCCAGCCGCGCATCCTCGCGGCTCTCGGCGCCGAAGGCCTTGACCACCGCATTGCAGGTGACGGCGTCGGCGAGTGCTGCGCCCATGCGGGTGTCCCAGCGGTTGGACACCCTTGCCGTGGGCGCCACGTAGCGCAGCGTCATCAGGCAGGAGACCAGCGCGAACAGCACCGCGCACACGCCGAGCAGCAGCCCCATCAGCGGCCAGCGCAACGCCAGCACCAGCGTGGTGCCGACCAGCACCACCAGTTCCGGCAGGAGCAGCAGCAGCAGCGTGTCGTCGAGCGTGTCGATCGCCCACATGCCGCGGGTCAGGCGGCGCACGGTGGAGCCGGCGAAGGTGTTGGCATGCCAGTCGGTCGAGAAGCGCTGCACCCGGTGGAACGCGTCGGATGCCACCCCGGACATGATGCGCACGGTCAGGCGGGTGATGCCGACATAACCCAGCCGCCGCCCAAATACGGCGATGCAGCCAAGGAGGCTGAGGCCCGCAAGCAGCAGCAACGCGGCGCGCAGGTCGCCGGCCCGATGTGCTCCGACCCCGTGCGTCACGACATCCACGAGACGCCCGGCCAGAACCGGCGTCACCACGTCGGTGCCGGTCGCCAGCGTCATGCCGAATGCGACAATGCCCAGCATGCGCGGATGTCGTCGCCAGCGGGCGAACAGGAAGCCGAGCACCGCGCCGAAGCTGCTGCTCCGGTCGCGGCGGGTGGAAGTGGTCTCTGTGGTCAATGCGGTCCGTCCCGAACCGCGGATCAGCCGCCGGTCCCTGGCCTGAGATGGGGGCCAGGTCCTCTACAGGAAACCCGTCGCACCTTCCAAGGCTGCCGCCGTCTTCCGGGCCCGGCAGCTGCCGGATCCGGACCGGACCCGGAGGAGGGTTCAGACCGGGAGGTGCGCGAGACCGGGGGCGGCTTCGGCGAGCGGACGGATATTGCCGGCGCTGCCCCAGGCGAACAGCGGCGTCGTCTCCTCGACACGCGCCTCGGGCAGGCGTTCCTCGAGGACGCGCTCCCCGGGAGCGGTGGCGCCATCGCGGGCCTCGACCATGCCGGGCAGATCCGCCAGGAACAGCTCCATCAGGGCGGGGTCGAAGTGCGTCCCGGCCTCTGCCGCGAGGAAGCTGCCGACCTCCTCGAGCTGCCAGGCAGCCTTGTAGCAGCGCTCGCTGAGCAGCATGTCGAAGGCCTCGGCGATCGCCACCACGCGGCTGGTCAGCGGGATGCTGTCTCCGGCGAGACCCATCGGGTAACCGCCGCCATCCCAGCGCTCGTGGTGATGCAGCGCGATGCTAGCCGCGAGGTCGAGCATCGGCTCGCCGCTGCGCGCCAGCATGCGATGGCCGATCCTGGTGTGGTTCTGCACCAGGCGGCGCTCGTCCGCGTCGAGTGCCGCGGGCTTGGAGAGCAGCGCCGCCGGCAGCCCGATCTTGCCGACATCGTGCAAAGTCGCCGCCACCAGCAGGTCGGACGCCTGCCCGGAATCGAAACCCGCGGCCAGCGCGAGCCGCACCGCGACCCGCGCGGTCGCGTCCTCGTGGGTGTCGCCGGCGACGCACAGGCGGCGCACCAGCTCGGCCTGGTCGAGCGGCGCGCGGGTGCGTCGCGGGCGCGCGTTCCAGGCGCCGACGCAGGCGCCGGCGAGCGCGACCGCAACCAGCACCGACAGGACGATGCCGCTCTCCGGCGCCTGCATCGGCATGTCGCCGAGGCGCACGACGAGCAGGGCGAGGCCCAGCAGCATGCCGCCCGCGATCGGCTTGACGAGGTCGCCGAGGCCGACCGTCGGACGCAGCAGGTCGTCGGCAAGGCGGCGGATCGAGGCGAAGGCGAACAGGTAGCCAGTCAGGCAGAGCAGGCCGCTCAACGAGACGGCCAGGACCAGGACGAAGTTGGGCTGCAAACCGGACATGGGAGGGTGGCCTTGGGGTTCCCTGCATCGGCGCCGGGAATGTCACGAGGTTTTACAGTTACGGTTCGATTTCGTAAAGAGATTTTGATCGCTAAGTTGTTGTAATTATATCGATTAATCGGGAAAGTGGTCATAGCGCCGATTACGGCAGGAATGCAGCGCAACCCTCAGATCCTGCGCTAGATTCCGACGCGCGACCTCGTCCAGGAACAGGCCGACCTCCTCCTGCACGCCGTGTCCGCACAGGCGCACGCGCACGACTGCGCCAGGGCGGTCATGCAGGTCCACCCGCAGCCAGTACGGCTGCATCCGGCGCTCGGATTTCCGTCCGGTGGCATCTATACGGGTCAGAAGGAGACTCTGTTCGCGCAGCTCGATGCACTCGGCGCGGCGCAGGTCGCGGGCATTGCGCCACAGCAGCACGCAGGCCAGCAGCACCTCGAGGCCGCAGAAGCCCGGGACCGGCCAGGCGCCGAGCACCCAGAACAAGGTGCCGATGGCCACGCTCGCGCCGGTCAGCAGCAGGATCACCAGGGTCCGGGCCCTCGCGGACAAGCTGGCGTTCGGCGTCATGCGCGCCTCGAACAGCAATGGGCCCCACTCGGCGTCCTCTTCGATCAAGTCATCGGGCATCGCGCCGAGGCTCTTTTCGCCGGTGCTCTCCGTGGGGTCCATGCCGCCAAGATGGAACCGCAGCCTTGCTGTCGCCATAGAGCCGGGAACACGTCACCGGGACAAAGATGGCCCACCCGATCACGAAGCCGACGACCGCGCCGCGCCGCGCCACGAAACCGAGACTCGCACGTCCGATGCCGCGCGCCGATGCGCAATCTTTCATCGAGGCGCTGGCGCTGGCCAACCCGCACGCCGAGAGCGAGCTGACCTTCATCGACCCGTACACCCTGCTGGTCGCCGTGGTGCTGTCGGCGCAGGCGACCGACGCCTCGGTCAACAAGGCGACGGTAGGGTTGTTCGCCGCGGCTCCCGATCCGGCCGCGATGGTGGCGCTCGGCGAGGACGGGATCGCGCATCACATTCGCACCATCGGGTTGTGGCGAGCCAAGGCGCGCAACGTGCTGGCGCTGAGCCGGACGCTGCTGGAGACGCATGGCAGCGCGGTGCCGGACGACCGCGAGGCGCTCGAGGCGCTGCCGGGAGTGGGCCGCAAGACCGCGAACGTGGTGCTGAACGTCGCCTTCGGGCACAGCACGATGGCGGTGGACACGCATATCTTCCGTATCGGCAACCGCACCGGCCTCGCACCCGGCGCCACGCCGCGCGCGGTCGAGGACATGCTGGTCGCGCGCATCCCGGCCGCCATGCTGCGGCCGGCGCACCACTGGCTCATCCTGCACGGACGCTACGTGTGCAAGGCCCGGGCGCCGGAATGCTGGCGCTGCGCCGCGCGCGAATGGTGCCGCTACAAGGAGAAGCGTATCTCGCCGGGCGCCCCCGCGGATGCCGACCCGCTGCCGCCGCCGGACTGAGCCTCGAGCATGATCCGGTCGATCATGCTCTGCTTGTCGCTGCTCTGGCTCAATCGGCTAGCGCCATCGGCAGCTTCGGCAGGGCCCGGTGGCCCGGCACCGGGATCCACGGCCTGAGGCCGCGGCTGTCCTGCACCGACACGATGCGCATCCCGCTCCGCTCGAACCAGCCCCTTTTGCCGAACCAGATTGCCTGCGCGCCCTGCCGCCAGACCGTGAACCGGTCGATCGCGGGCACCGACGCGCAGCTCCCCGCGGCAGCGGCGGGCTGCCCCGGATGCGGTCTGGGCAGCGGGATCGGCGCCGCGGAGACCAGCAGCGCGATCCCGGTGCAATCCGAGGGCAGCGGCAGCTTCTTATGGTGGCCGGGATCGCGCAGCAGCAGGATGGTCTGGCCGCGTCGCACGATACGGCACGCGAGGGCGTCGCAGGATACCGGCCCGGGCACGTCCGATGACGGCATCGGCAGCGGCGGCGTCTCGATCGCCCAGGCCATGCGCCAATCCGACAGCGCCATCGGATTGCTGCCGGAACCCTGCTCCAGCATCATCCGGGCGCCTCCCGGAGCCGGCACCCGCAGGGCGATCAGCCGCGCGTCGCTGGAGACCATCAGATCGGGGGGCCGGCACAGCAGCGGGCTCATGAGACCGGCCAGGATCGGCAGCAGCCCGAGCAGGCGCCCGCGGCCGCGGCGCAGGCAGAGCCAGCAGAGACCCAGCGAGAACAGGCCGAGGCCGGCGAGCGGCATGGCGGTGACCGCGATGCTGGCGGCCGGCAGGTGGGCGACCCCGCGCGCCAGCCAGATGATGATGTCCACCCCCCACCCCATCGGGATCAGGGCCAGCGCCTCCAGGTGCAACGGCATCAGCGGCAGCGACAGCAGCCCGGCCGGCAGCACCCACAGCGCGGTCAGCGGCACGGCGAGCAGGTTGGCCAGCACGAAGTAGAACTGCAGATGACCGAAGTGAAACGCCGCGTAGGGCATCGTGGCACTGCCGGCGAGCAGGCTGGTCATGAACAATGCGGCCACGTGCAGTCCGAGCCGCCGCTGCCAGCTCCCCTCGCCGGCCAGCCTGGTCATCACCGGGCGCAGCGTCTCGTAGCCGGCGATCAGCGCCAGCACGGCCGCGAAGCTCATCTGGAACGAGACCTCGAGCAGGCTGTCGGGCGCGATCAGCAGCATCAGCAGGGCGGCGATCGCGAGGCCGCGCAGCGAGACGGCGCGCCGCCCCAGGATCAAGGCTAGCACGCCGAGCGCCGCCATCGTCAGGCTCCGCATCGTGGGCAGGTGCATGCCGGTCAACGCCATGTAGAAGGCACCGGCGCACAACGCCGCGGCCGCCGAGATCTGCCGGGTCGGCAGCCGGAGGGCGGCGAACTCCCAGGCCGCCAGCGCCATGCGGACGCTGCCCATCGCGAGCCCCATCACGATCCCCAGATGCAGACCGGCCACGGCGAGCAGATGCGAGAGGCCGGAGACCGCAAAGGCGGTGCGGTCGGCCGGGCTGATGCCGCTGCTGATGCCGGTCACCAGGGTGGCGGCGATCGGGCCGGATGACCCGGGCAGCACCTGCATGATCCGGCCAGCGATCGTCTCGCGCAGCGCCTGCCAGCGCATGCCGATGCCGGCGCGACGGCGGGCCTGCATCTCGGCCGCGTCGAGCGCGAAACCGCCGCCGGCCAGTCCGTTGAAGAACTCCTCACGCTGCAGGTCGCGGCCACCCGGCAGGGAGGGCGGCGCCGGCGCCCGCATCATGCCGCGCAGGACGATGTCGTCGCCGACCGCGAGCGGCTGCCGGTCGTCGGCGCGCAGGCGCATGTGAATGCGGCGGTCGATCGGCGGATCGAGGTCGAAGGCCGGGTCGGCGAAGGTGATGCGCCGGCCGCCGTCGGAATAGACGTCGATGGCGGCGATGCGTCCCGACACCACGATCGCCCCCTTCGGCAGGTCCGGCATCGCGGCCATGCGGCCCGTCGCGAGATGGCCGGCGATGAAACCCGCCGCCATGGCCAGCAGCGCAACCCCGGCATAGTGCAGCCAGTCGGGACGACGCACGACCAGGATCACGAGGCCACCGAGTGCCGCCAGCAGCAGCGCCGGCCAGACAGGCGGCTCGAACCGCAGCGCGAAATACAGCGCATCGCCGCAGCCGACGCAGGCCGGCAGCCAGAGCGCCAGCCGGTCCCGCTCGGGCACCAGCGCGTCGCGCAGCGCCGGCAGCACAAGCGGCCCGATCGTCCGCCACCGGCGCCGCAGTCGCGAAGGCCGTTCGGACATCCAGGTCCGCCAGCGCATCGCGGGCAAGCGTCCGGCCGCGAGGGTCATGCCGCATACTATGCGATATCGAAACGAAACACACGGGGCATCCGGCCCGGCGCCTTCGCCCGCATCCCTCGTTTTCCGGCGCGCGGCATGGTAGCACCCGCGCCCATGATGCTAGCCCTAGCGCAATGAGTGTCCGTACCCGCTTCGCGCCGAGCCCGACCGGTCTGCTGCACATCGGCAACGCCCGCGCAGCGCTTTTCAACTTCCTGTTCGCCCGCCACCACGGCGGCGCCTTCCTGCTTCGCATCGAGGACACCGACCGCGAGCGTTCGACGCAGCATGCGGTCGACGTGATCCTCGACGGGCTGGCCTGGATGGATCTGCCGCCGGACGAGCCGCCGGTGTATCAGTCGACGCGCCAGGCGCGGCATGCCGAGGTGGCGCGGGCCCTGCTCGAGGCCGGCCACGCCTATCGCTGCTACTGCACCACGGACGAGCTGCGGCAGATGCGCGAGCAGGCGCAGGCCGAGGGCCGGGCGCCACGCTATAACGGGATGTGGCGCGACCGCGATCCGTCCGCGGCGCCGCCGGGGGCGCCGTACACGATCCGGATCCGCGCGCCGCAGGACGGCGAGACGGTGGTCGACGACCTGGTGCAGGGCGAGGTGCGGGTCGCCAATGTCGAGCTCGACGACATGATCATCCTGCGGGCCGACGGCACGCCGACCTACCAGCATGCGGTGGTGGTGGACGACCACGACATGGCGATCACCCATGTGATCCGCGGCGACGACCACCTCACCAACAGCTTCCGGCAGTCGCAGATCTATGCGCTGATGGGCTGGGAGCGGCCGCGCTTCGCCCACCTGCCGCTGATCCACGGCCCGGACGGCGGCAAGCTGTCCAAGCGGCACGGCGCGCAGAGCGTGGTCGAGTTCCGCGAGCAGGGCTACCTGCCGGAGGCACTGAACAACTACCTGCTGCGGCTCGGCTGGGGGCATGGCGATGCCGAAGTGCTGTCCCGCGCGGAGCAGATCCGCCTGTTCGACCTCGACGGCGTCGGGCGCTCGGCGAGCCGCATGGACTACGTCAAGCTGACCCACCTGAACGGCGTCTGGATGCGGGTCGCCGACGACGACCGGCTGACGCGGGACGTGCTGGAGCGGCTGGCCGGTCTGGCCGACCTTGCACTCGACGATATCGCCGCCGCGCGCATCCGCCTGCTGATGCCCGGCCTGAAGGAGCGCGCCAAGACGCTGGTCGAGCTCGCCGCCAGCGCCGTGTTCCTGGCCCGCGCGGTTCCGCTGCCGTTCGAGCCGAAGGCGCAGGCGCTGCTGACCGATGCCGCGCGCGCGATGCTGCGCGACCTGGCGCGCGAGCTGGCACCGCTGGAGCCGTTCACGGCCGCGGAGATCGATGCCGCCCTGCGCCGCTTCGCCGACCGGGCCGGGCTCAAGCTCGGGCAGGTGGCTCAGCCGCTGCGTGCGGCGCTGACCGGCAGCAATTCGAGCCCCGGCATCGACGCCACCGTGGAGGCGCTCGGTCGGGACGAGGCCCTCGCGCGGATCGGCGCCGTGGCTCCGGCCGGGACAATCGGCCATGGCTGAGGGCGGGCGGTTCTTCGCGGGTCAGGAAGGCAGCGCCAGCCAGCGTCACCTGCTCGGGCTGCAGGGCATGCACCCGACCCGGATCGAGCCGTTCCTGGACCTCGCCGAGAGCTACGTGCTGCTCAACCGCAGCCGCAAGACGCAGCGCGACCTGCTGCGCGGCCGCACGCTGATCAACCTGTTCTTCGAGGACAGCACCCGCACCCGCACCAGCTTCGAGATCGCCGGCAAGCGGCTCGGCGCCGACGTCATCAACATGTCGGTGTCCACCTCGTCGGTGAACAAGGGCGAGACGCTGCTCGACACCGCCTCGACGCTGAACGCCATGCGCACCGACCTGCTGGTGGTTCGGCACGCCCAGTCGGGGGCGCCGGCCTTGCTGGCCAGGAAAGTGGATGCGAGCGTGATCAATGCCGGTGACGGCACCCACGAGCACCCGACGCAGGCGCTGCTCGACGCGCTCACCCTGCGCCGGCACTATGGCCGCCTGCAGGGTCTTACGGTGGCGATCTGCGGCGATGTCGCGCACAGCCGGGTGGCGCGTTCGAACATCCACCTGCTGACCGCGATGGGCAGCCGGGTGCGTGTCATCGGGCCGCCGACGCTGATCCCGGCCGAGATCGAGGCGCTCGGCGTCGAGGTGTTCCACGACATGGAGACCGGGCTGCGCGACGTGGACGCGATCATGATGCTGCGGCTGCAGCGCGAGCGCATGTCCGGCGGCCTGGTGCCCAGCGAGCGCGAGTATTTCCGCTTCTTCGGACTCGACAGCGCCCGCCTCGCGCTGGCGAAGCCGGGGGCGCTGGTGATGCATCCGGGGCCGATGAACCGCGGTGTCGAGATCGACAGCGCGGTCGCCGACCATCCCGAGCAGAGCGTGATCCAGGAACAGGTCGAGATGGGGGTCGCGGTCCGCATGGCGGTCCTGGACCGCCTCTCGCGCGGGGCGCGTTCGTGAGGGGAACGATCCTCTTTGACAATGTCCGGCTGCTCGATCCCGCGACCGGGCTGGACCGGCCCGGACGACTGCTCGTCATCGACGGCCTGATCGACGATCTCGACCTGCCCTCGGACGCTCCGGCACCCGAGGGCGCGCAGACCTTCGACGGCGGCGGCGCGGTGCTGTGCCCCGGCCTGGTGGACATGCGCGCCAGCGTCGGCGAGCCCGGGCACGAATATCGCGAGACCATCGCGTCGGCCGCGGAGGCGGCTAGCTTCGGCGGCATCACCACGCTCGCCGTGCTGCCCAACACCACGCCCGCGATCGACGATCCCGCCCTGGTGCGGCTGCTGCGCGCGCGCGGCGAGGAAACCGGCCGGGTCACCATCCTGCCGTACGGCGCGGTCAGCAAGGGCTGCCGCGGCGAGGAGCTGGCCGAGCTGGGCCTGCTGCGCGAGGCGGGCGCGGTCGCCTTCACCGACGGCACCCGCGCGGTTGCCGACACCCGCCTGATGCGCCTCGCGCTGTCCTATGCACGCGGCTTCGGCGCCACCGTGATCCAGCATCCCGAGGACCCGTCGCTCGCCCGCGGCGGCAGCGCCACCGAGGGTGAGCTGGCCACACGGCTCGGCCTGCCCGGCATCCCGGCTGCCGCGGAGCCGATCCTGGTGGCGCGCGACCTGATGCTGGCGAAGCTGACCGGTGGCGCGCTGCATCTCGGCCATGTCTCCACCGCGGCGGCCCTGGAGCTGATCCGCCGCGCCAAGGCGGACGGGCTGGCGGTGACCTGCGACACGGCGCCGCCCTATTTCGACCTCAACGAGACCGCGATCGGCGACTTCCGAACCTTTTCCAAGCTGTCGCCGCCGCTGCGGCCGGAGGCGGACCGGCTCGCGATGTGCGCGGCCCTCGCCGACGGCACCATTGATGCGATCGGCTCCGATCACATGCCGCGCGATGCCGACGACAAGCGGCTGCCGTTCGCGCAGGCGGCGGCCGGCGGCGTCGGCCTGACCACCCTGCTCGGGGTCACCCTGGCCCGGGTGCATGACGGCACTCTTACTCTGCTCGCCGCACTCGACCTGCTGACGGCGCGCCCGGCCCGCATCCTCGGCACCCAGGCCGGACGCCTGGCGCGTGGCCAGCCCGCCGATCTCTGCCTGTTCGATCCGGAGCGGAGCTGGCGGGTGCAGTCCGGCTCGATGCCCGGCCGCGCGCAGAACAGCCCGTTCGACGGCCGCGCGCTGGACGGTCGCGTGCTCGGCACCTGGAAAGCCGGCCGGCAGGTGTTCGGATGAGCGCGGTCCCCAATGCGGCCCTTGCCGTGGCGGTCGGCTCCTACCTGCTCGGCAGCGTGCCCTTCGGCCTGCTGCTGACGCGCGCCGCCGGGCTGGGCGACATACGCCGCGTCGGATCGGGCAATATCGGCGCCACCAACGTGCTGCGCACCGGCCGCCGGGGGCTGGCCGCCGCGACCCTGCTGCTCGACGGCCTGAAGGGCGCGGTCGCGATATGGCTGGCGGTCACCGTCTGGCCGACATTAGTGGTCAAGGCCTCGCCGGCAGGCGGCGCCGCCGGGATTGCCGCCGTCTGCGTGATCCTCGGCCACTGCTTCCCGGTCTGGCTGCGCTTCGCCGGCGGCAAGGGTGTTGCCACCCTGCTCGGCGTGGCGCTGGCGCTGGACTGGCGCGCCGGGCTGGTCTGCTGCCTGCTCTGGCTCGCGGTGGCGCGGCTGACCCGGATCTCCTCGACCGGCGGCATCGCGGCCGCCGTCGCGCTGCCGGTGGTGCTGTTCGCGCTCGCGCACTGCGACACCGCGAACCCGGTGCCCTACGCGGGCCTGCTGGCCGCCCTCGTGGTGCTGGCCCGCCATCACGCGAATATCGGGCGATTGCTGGCGGGCACCGAGCCGCGCATCGGTCGACCGCGGACTGGAACCAACCCTTGACCGAAGCCCAGCTCGCGGCGCGGCTTCGGCTCTTACGCAGCGAGAACGTTGGGCCTGTCACCTATCGACGCCTGATGGAGCGCTACGGCGACGCGGAGGCGGCGCTCGCGGCGCTCGCAGGGCTGGCCCGCAACGCCGGCCGCATGCAGCCGCCGAAGGTCCCGTCGAAGCAGGCGATCGCCGACGAGATCGACGCGATCCGTGAGTTCGGCGCGCACCTGCTGATCCTGGGCGATGCGTCCTACCCGCCGCTGCTGGCGCAATTGCCCGACGCACCCCCGGCGATCGCCGTGGTCGGCGATGTCGCCCTGCTGCACCGGCGTCTGGTCGCGATCGTCGGCTCGCGCAACGCCTCCTCGAATGGCATGCGGATCGCGGAGGCGCTGGCCGCCGAGCTGGGCGATCGCGGCATCGTCGTGGTCTCAGGGCTCGCGCGCGGCATCGATGCGGCGGCGCATCGCGGCGCGCTGTTCGTGGGCCCGACGGTCGCCTGCATCGCCGGCGGCCTCGACCATCCCTATCCGCCCGAGAACGTCGCCCTGCAGGCGCAGATCGCCGAGCGCGGGGCGGTGGTCGCCGAGGCACCGCTCGGCACCATGCCGCAGAGCCGGCACTTCCCGCGCCGCAACCGGATCATCGCCGGCCTCACGCTGGGCTGCGTGGTGGTCGAGGCGTCGGCGCGCTCGGGCAGCCTGATCACCGCCGACCTCGCCCACACCTACGGCCGCGAGCTGTTCGCGGTGCCGGGCTCGCCGCTCGATCCGCGCTGCCGGGGCGCCAACAACCTGATCCGCCAGGGCCACGCGCATCTGACGGAGAGCGCCGCCGACGTCCTGGCGCAACTGCCGGACCTGCCGGCGCTGGGTCCGGACGGGTTCGCCGAGCGGCCACCGCCGCCTATCACCGGATGGCCCGCTTCTTCCGGAAGCGACGACAAGGCCTACCAGGCCTGGCCGGAGCTCGACGGGGTGCGTCCCGAGATCCTCGGACTGCTCGGTCCGGATCCGGTGGCGGTTGACGATTTGATACGGCGCTGCCAGTTCTCGGTCAGTGCCGTACTGGCGGTCCTGACGGAACTCGAGCTTGGCGGCCATGTCGAGAGCCTCCCGGGCAATCGGGTCAGCCTGCTCGGATCGCCTCCCTGACGGGACATAAGAGGCTTGCGGTGCTGGTTGAACGCGTCCAACACCGGATGCTGTAGAGTTCGGGGATCGCAATGACCGACGTCGTCGTGGTCGAATCGCCTGCCAAGGCGAAGACGATCAACAAGTATCTGGGCGACGGCTATACCGTGCTGGCCTCGTTCGGGCACGTCCGCGACCTGCCGCCCAAGGATGGCAGCGTGCGCCCGGACGAGAACTTCGCCATGGACTGGCAGAGCGACGAGCGCGGCAACCGCCAGGTCACCGCCATCATCAAGGCGCTCAAGGGCGCCAAGCGGCTCTATCTGGCGACCGACCCGGATCGCGAGGGCGAGGCGATCTCCTGGCACGTCCGCGCCATGCTGGAGGAGAAGAAGGCGCTGCGCGGCATCGACGTGCAGCGCGTCACTTTCAACGAGATCACCAAGAGCGCGATCAAGACCGCGATGGGGCGGCCGCGCGAGCTCGACCAGCCGCTGATCGAGGCCTATCTCGCCCGCCGCGCGCTGGACTACCTGGTCGGCTTCACGCTGTCGCCGGTTCTGTGGCGCAAGCTGCCTGGCAGCCGCTCGGCCGGCCGGGTGCAGTCGGTGGCGCTGCGGCTGATCTGCGAGCGCGAAGCTGAGATCGAGGTGTTCAAGCCGCGCGAGTACTGGTCCGTGCTGGCGCATCTCGCGACCCCGGCCGGGGCACCCTTCACCGCTCGCCTGACCCATCTCGACGGCCGCAAGCTCGACCAGTTCGACATCAACGACGCGGCCAAGGCGCATGCGGCGAAGGCGGCGGTCGAGGCCGGGCAGTTCAGCGTCGCCTCGGTCGAACGGCGCAAGGTCAAGCGGCATCCACCGGCACCGTTCACCACCTCGACGCTACAGCAGGAAGCCAGCCGCAAGCTCGGCATGGGCGCGCAGGCGACGATGCGCGCCGCCCAGCAGCTCTACGAGGGCATCGAGCTCGGCGGCGAAACCGTCGGCCTGATCACCTACATGCGCACCGACGGCGTGCAGATGGCGCGCGAGGCGATCGACGCCATACGCGGCCATATCGGCGGCAAGTTCGGCCGCGACTACCTGCCGGCGACGGCGCGGGAATATTCCACCAAGGCGAAGAACGCCCAGGAGGCGCACGAGGCGGTGCGCCCGACCGATGTCGAGCGCCGGCCGGAGGAGGTCGGGCGCTACCTCTCCGACGAGCAGCGAAGACTGTACGAGCTGGTCTGGAAACGTGCGGTGGCGAGCCAGATGCAGTCCGCCGAGCTCGACCAGGTGATCGTCGAGATCGACGAGCCAGCTGCGCGGGCCAGGCTGCGCGCCAACGGCTCGATCATCGCCTTCGACGGCTTCCTCAAGCTGTACTCAGAGAGTCGCGACGATGCCCGCGCCGAGGCCGAGGCGGCCGAGGATGACAGCCGGATGCTGCCGCCGATGCGCGAGCACGATCCGCTGAAGACCGGCAAGGTCGACGCCGACCAGCACTTCACCCAGCCGCCGCCGCGCTTCTCCGAGGCGTCCCTGGTCAAGAAGATGGAGGAGATCGGCATCGGCCGGCCCTCCACCTATGCCTCGATCCTGTCGGTGCTGCGCGACCGCGACTATGTCCGCCTGGAGAACAAGCGCTTCATACCGGAGGATCGTGGACGGCTGGTCACCGCGTTCCTGACCAGCTTCTTCGAGCGCTATGTCGATCCCCATTTCACCGCGGGCCTCGAGGAGCAGCTCGACGACATCTCGGACGGGCGCGCCGACTGGCACGACGTGATGGCGAAGTTCTGGGAGGCGTTCTCGAACTCGGTCGCCCAGACCAAGGACCTCAAGATCTCCGACGTGATCGACGCGCTTGATGCCGATCTCGGCGCGCATTTCTTCCCCGAGCACGCCGACGGATCCGATCCGCGCCGCTGCACCGCCTGCGGCAACGGCCGGCTCGGCCTCAAGCTCGGCCGCTACGGCTCCTTCATCGGCTGCTCGAACTACCCGGCCTGCCAGTTCACCCGCCGGCTGGTGGTCGATGCCAAGGAGGGCGAAGGCGGCGGCGGCACGCTGACCGAGGGTCGTCGCTCGCTTGGGCTGCATCCCGAGACCAGCGAGGAGATCACCGTGCGGCGCGGGCCGTATGGGCTCTATGTCCAGCAGGGCGAAGCCAATCCGGACGACAAGAAGGTCAAGGTCAGGCGTTCGACGCTGCCCAAGGGGGTCGAGGGCGACACCATCACGCTGGAGCAGGCGGTCGGACTGCTGTCGCTGCCGCGCATCGTCGGCATCCATCCCGAGCTCGGCGAACCGATGGAGGCCGGTATCGGACGCTTCGGGCCATACGTGAAGATGGGCGGGATCTTTGCCTCGCTCGACAAGGACGACGACGTGCTGGCCATCGGCGTCAACCGGGCGGTGGACGTGATCGGCAAGAAGCTCGAATCCGTCCGCAGCCTTGGCGAGCATCCGAAGGACCGGGCTCCGGTGGTGGTGCGCAAGGGCCGCTTCGGGCCGTATTTCCAGCACGGGCTGATGATCGCCAACATCCCGCGCGACCGGACGATGGAGGACGTCACCCTCGAGGAGGCGGTGGCGCTGCTGGCCGAGAAGGGCAAGGCGATGAAGCCGCGCGGCGGCCGGAAGGGCGTCAAGGCAAAGCCGGCGCCGAAGCCTCGCGCCGCCCGTCCGGCGGCGTCCGCGGCCGCACGCCCGGCGATCGCTGCAAAGGGCGCGAGCAAGAAGCCGGCGGCCAAGGCTGCAAGACCCAAGGCAGCCGCCAAGGCGTCGCGCCCAGCCCGCAAGACGGCCGCCAAAACCTCCTGACGTGACACAGCGGCACGCGGATCCGGCGCCGCCGGACCCGGCGGACGGTGTTCCGGACGAGGCGGCCGGCAGGACGCTGCCGAGTATCGAGGAGATACGCCGGTTCGTGACGGCATCCCCGGGGCGCGTCGGAAAGCGCGAGATCGCCCGCGCCTTCGGCATCGGCCCGGACCAGCGTCCGGCGCTGCGCGACCTGCTGCGCCAGCTCGCCGCCGACGGGACCCTGGCTCCGGCCGGTGCCAAGCGATACCTGAACCCGGGCCGGCTTGCCGAGGAGATGCTGGTGGTCGTGACCGGCACCGATCCGGATGGCGATGCCATCGCGCGGCCGGTGAGCTGGCAGGGCGACGGGCCGCCGCCCGTGGTGTGGATGCATCGCGAACCGCGCGGACAGCCGGCGCTGGCACCCGGCGAGCGCGTGATCGCCCGGCTGAAGCGTATTCCGGCCGGCAAGGGTGCCGGAAGATACGAGGGTCGCACGGTCAGGCGCATCTCGCAGGCGCCGGGCCGGTTGCTCGGCGTGTTCCGCCAGAGCCCGGACGCGCCGCCGCGCGGCGGCCTGCGCCAGCCCGAGGCCGGGCGCCTGGTGCCGACCGATCGACGCCAGAAGGCGGAGTGGAGCATCCCGCATGGCGAAAGCCTGGATGCCGAACCCGACGAGATCGTGCTGGCCGAGCCGTTGCCGCAGAACTTCCAGGGGAGTGGCGGCTATGGGCTGAAGCCGGCGCGGGTGGTCGAGCGGCTCGGAAGAATGGGAGAAGCGCGCTCGATCAGCCTGATCAGCATCCACACGCACGGCATTCCGGACGAGTTCCCGACGGAGGCCCTGGCGGAGGCGGGAGCGGCGCTCGAGGTCGGGCTCCGCGGCCGCACGGATCTCCGCCATCTGCCGCTCATCACCATCGATGGCGAGGATGCACGCGATTTCGACGACGCGGTGTTCGCGGAGCCGGCTGCCGAGGGCGGCTGGCGGTTGGTGGTGGCGATCGCCGATGTCGCGCACTACGTCCCGGCCGGATCGGCACTCGATCGCGAGGCCGCGCGGCGCGGCAACTCGGTCTATTTCCCCGACCGGGTGGTGCCGATGCTGCCGGAGGCGCTCTCGAACGGCTGGTGCTCGCTGCGACCGGACGAGAATCGCGGCTGCCTCTTCGTCGAGATGAGCATGGGTGCGGATGGCGCCAAGCACGCGCAGCGCTTCGGCCGTGGCCTGATGCGATCGGCGGCCCGCCTCACCTATGAGCAGGTCCAGGCGGCGCAGGACACCGGTGCGACGCCCGAGGGCGTGCCGGAGGGCCTGCTCGCCGCCTTGTACGGCGCCTATGGAGCGCTGCTATCCGCCCGCACCCGCCGCGGCACGCTGGATCTCGACCTGCCCGAGCGCCGGATCCGGCTCGACGAGCAAGGCCGCGTTGCCTCGATCACCCCCCGCCTGCGCCTGGGCAGCCACCGGCTCATCGAGGAGTTCATGGTGCTGGCGAACGTCGCCGCCGCCGAGGAACTCCGCCGGCTGCGGACGCCCTGCATGTTCCGCATCCACGCGCCGCCCTCGCCGGAGAAGCTCGACGCGCTGCGCGACTTTCTCGCCACCCTTGATGTCAGCCTGAAGCCAGCCGGTGAGCTGCGTCCCGCCGACCTGGATGCGGTGCTGCAGCAGGTCGCTGGCACCGCCATGGCGCCGCAGGTCAACGAGATGGTGCTGCGCAGCCAGAGCCAGGCGGAGTACAGCCCGGAGAATATCGGCCATTTCGGTTTGGCACTGTCGGAGTACGCCCACTTCACCTCGCCGATCCGCCGCTATGCCGACCTGCTGGTGCATCGCGGCCTGATCTCGGGCCTCGGGCTGGGCGGCGACGGCCTGCGCCCGGAGGCCGGCACCGCCTTCGAGGCACTCGGCGAGCAGGTGACGCAGACCGAGCGCCGCGCCGCCCTGGCCGAGCGCGAAGCCGCCGAGCGTTACATCGCTGCACAGATGGCCGATAAAATTGGCGCGATTTTCACGGCGCGCATTTCCGGCGTGACCCGTTTCGGGCTTTTTGTCACACTGCCGGAAACAGGTGCCACCGGTCTGGTGCCTGTCTCCACGTTGCCAGACGACTTGTGGACACATGATGAAACGGCGCAAGCCCTCACCGGCCGGCAGTCCCGCATGTCCTATCACCTGACCCAGCCGGTCGAGGTGCGGCTGCTCGAGGCCACGCCGGTGACCGGCGGCCTGTTGTTCGCCATTGCCGAAACCGACCCGCTTGCCTCGGGACGGCGGCCTGCAGGCGCGGCATGCGGGGCGTCCAGCCAGCGTCGCCCGTGAGCCGCTCCGGCTGCCGCCTTAGCCCCGCCCGCAAGGGATCGGGTCGCCTGGGCGTTACGTTGCTGGCGCTGGTGCTGCTGATCGCACCCGCTCCCGGATACTCGGACACGCCGCTTGCCGGCGCATTCGATCCGGCCATGCTGGGGAGCGTGATCGGCACCGCACTCAATTTCCTTCGGCCGCGCACGCTGGAGGCCTACACCTGCCGGCAGTTCACCCTGTGGGGCCTGAACGGGCTCACCGCGATCGACCCGGCGCTGACGCCCGAAGCCACGGAGACCGCCCTCCGGCTGGTGACGCCGAACGGCGTGCTCTACGCCCAGAAGCCGCCGGCGGAGGCCGACACCGCAGGCTGGACGCGGGCCGCCGTGGCGATGGCCGGCGCCGCCTGGGAGAACTCCGAACCGCTGCGCGCGGCCGGCCAGCAGGCCCTGGTGCAGAGCTTCTTCGATGAGCTGTTCAACCATCTCGACCCGTATTCGCGCTACATCGCCCCCGCTCCCGCAGCCACCGACCGCGACGCCCGCAACGGTGCGCAGGCCAGCGCCGGACTGACGGTGGCACGCGAGGGGCGCGCCATCGCGATCGTCGCCGTCAACGCCAACGGGCCGGCCTGGGCCGCCGGCATCTCGCCGGGCATGCGGCTGCTTGCCATCGACGGACAGCCGGTGCGTGGCCTGGACGAGGCCGCGGTCACCGCGCTGCTGAACGGCGATCCCGGCAGCAGCGTGAGCCTGACCTTGGCACCCGATCCGCATCCCGGCCGTCGCCATCGAATGCCGGAACAGATCGTGGTGCTGAACCGCGCGGCGGTGCCTCCGGAGACGGTGTTCGCCTTTTCCAGCGGTGACGTCGTGGTGCTGCGGGTGACCGGCTTTTCCGCCGACACCGCCCAGGAGATGAGCCTGTTCCTCGACCAGGCGATGCAGCCGGCAGCACTCGGCGAAGCGGCCGGCGCCGCTCGGGGGCTGGTGTTCGACCTGCGCGGCAATCGCGGCGGGGTGCTGCAGCAGGCGGTGACGTCGGTGGCGTTGGTACTCGATCATGGCGTGGCCGTGGTGACACGCGGCCGCATGCCGCAGTCCAACCACATCTGGAGCGTGCAGGGCGGCGACCTCAGCGGCGGCCTTCCGATCGTGGTGATGGTGGACGGGCGCACCGCGAGCGCCGCCGAGATCATGGCCGCCGCCCTCGCCGATCATCGCCGCGCAGTGGTGATCGGTAGTGCCACCCTGGGCAAGGGCCTGGTGCAGACGATCGCGCAGCTGCCGGACGGTGGCGAGCTGTTCGTCACCTGGAGCCGGGTGCTGGCGCCGCTCGGCTGGCCGCTGCAGGGCCTGGGCGTCATGCCGGAGGTCTGCACCAGCCTGGGCCGCACGGCGCTTGACCAGGCGATGCGGGATCTCGCCAAAGGCGTCCAGGACATGGACGAGGCGATCCGCGCGTCGCGGCAGGCGAGACCGCCGCTGCCGGCGGCGCGCATCCTTGAGATCCGAGGCGCCTGCCCCGCGGCGATCGGCACCGACGCCGATCTCGACACCGCGCGTGCGCTGATCGACGACCCGGTGCAATACAATGCCGCCCTGGTGCCGGATGATATCGGCGGCGTGTCGGGCGTCGGCACCAACTAGGATCTCGGGACATGAGCGAGCCAAGGCTGAAGACCGGGTTCTGGGTCAGCATGGCAATCCGCCGCGCCGACCAGGAAGGCCGCTCCGGCATGGTGCTGCGCCGCGGCGACGCGGATGCCGGCGGGGTGCTGGCGGTGCTGCGCGACCGCACCGGTGGGGTGCTGGTGCTGAGCCAGATGCGTGGGCCGGATGGCGAGGCCGCCTGGATGCGCGGCACGGGCATCGCACCGGTCGACGATGCGACGGCCGATGCCTACGTGCAGCGCCAGGTCGGCCGCGATCCGGACCTCTGGGTGCTGGAGTTCGACGCCCCCGACCTGAAGCCGCCGTTCGAGGCGAAGCTGGTCTGACCTACTGCGGATGCACCGGCGGCGTGGTGCGCCACCAGCGCGTCTTCTTCTTCTCGCGGGCGAAGGTGAACAGTCCGGATGCCACGATGATCGCCGCACCCACGTACATCCAGCCGTCCGGCCGGTCGTGGAACACCGCGTAGCCCAGCAGGATCGCCCACAGCATCTGGCTGTACTGGGTCGGCGCCACCAGGCTGGCCGGGGCGTTCCGCGAGGCGAGCTGGATCATGACGTTGCCGCAGGTGCCCATCAGCCCGCAGCCGGCGAGCCACAGCCATTGCCGCCCGCTGGGCACGGTGAAGTGCGGCAGCATCATCGCGAAGCTCACCACCAGCGGCCCGGCAAGCCCGGCGCCATACAGCGAGATGCGCTTCTCCCCGCCACCGAGCGCCCGCAGGATGACGATTGTCACGGCACCCGACATGCCGCTCAGGAACGCGGCCAGATGGCCGAGGCCGAGCGCCCGGAAGCCCGGCCGCAGCACCACCAGCACGCCGATGAAGCCGACCACCACCGCGCTCCAGCGGCGCCAGCCGATCTTCTCGCCGAGGAAGATCACCGACAGCACGGTCACCAGCGCCGGCAGCAGGAAGATGATCGCGAACGCTTCGGCCATCGGCAGCCGGGTAAAGGCGACGATGCTGGCGAGCGTGCCGCTGGCCGCCGCCGCTGCGCGCATCAGCCACAACGCGCGGCGCCGGGAGCGGAACAGGTCGCGCCAGCCGTCGCTCTCCTGCATCAGCGCCGGGATCGCCAGCGTGCCGAGGGCCGCTGCGATGAACATGACCTCGAACGGGTCGAGCGTGCCATGCAGCAGCTTGATCGAGGCGTCGCTGAGCGCGTAGGTCGCGTAGGCGACAAACGCCATCAGCACGCCCAGGCCGACGGTGTTCTGCCCGGCGCGGGCCGCGTTACCGGCCGGATCCGATGGCGTCAGTGGCCGATGTTTCCACTACCGAAATTCGACTTGACCGACGGATCGTTCAGACCGGTGTTCGGATTGACACCGGTGTCAGTGCCGGAAAGCAAACTTCCGGTCGAGGCATCGTCCTGGTGATGCGCTGACGGGGTATAGGTATTGTCGCATCCGGCGACACCGAGCAGGCAGGCGATGCCCAGCACCCCAGCGATGACCTTGTTCGTCATGTGCAGTTTTCCTCAAATTGATACAAACTAGGCGTCATGCGACCTCTGCGTTCCGATGACAAGTGAAACGTCGCCATCCCGCGCGCGCACCGACGCGGTGGCTTCCTTCCAGCATGGCGACTACAAGCTGGCTGCGACACTGCTTGCCGCTCTGCTGGAGCGAGACCCCGACGACACCGTCCTGCTTCGGCTTCATGGCATGGCCCTGTTGCGGACCGGCGCCGCATCGGACGCCCTGCCCTATCTGGCACGGGCGGTGGCGGTGGCGCCGGGCGACGCGGTATCCGCAACCTGGCATGGGATCGGCCTGCACGCGGCCGGACATCACGCGGAGGCGGCCAGCGCCCTCCAGGCTGCGGCGTCGCTGACACCTGGCGATCCGGCGCCATTGATCCATCTGTCGCGCGCACTGCTCAGGCAGGGCCTGCCGCAGGACGCGCTCGCGGCGGCGCGGCGCGCGGTGATACTCGCACCCGAACTGCTCGACGCGGTCTATGCGGAACGCGGTTCGGCGCTGGCAGCGCTGCAGGCGTCACCCGCGGCCTCGCCCACCGACCTCGCGGAAGCCTGGATGGCGCTCGGCAGGATCTGCATGCGGCTGGACAAGGTACTGGACGCGCGCGCGGCCTTCACGGAAGCCCTGGGCCTGCAGCCGCAACTTCTGGAGGCGGAGTGCGAGCTGGCCCTGGTGGAGCATCTTTGTGGCCAGCCGCGCACGGCGGCGGCACGCCTCAGGGCCGTGCTCGCGCGCGATCCCGGCTGCCTCCTCGGCCGCATTGCGCTGGCCAGCCGTCTGCTGCTCGATGACGAGGCTGCCGCGGCACTTGCCGTGCTGGACGCGGTCCCGGCGTCGCCGTCGCGCGGACCGCTGCGATCGCGATGGCACGCGGAACGGGCGCAGGCACTGATCGCCCTGGGCCAGGACAGCGCGGCGAAACGAGAACTTGCCAGAGCGGGACAGGATCCGGTCCGCGAACTGGAACTGCTGCTGACATGGCAGCGCCTCGTGCTCACGCGCCGGGCGGCACGGCCGGAGGCAGCGGCGCTTGCGGACCGGGTGACGCTTCTCACCACGATCCGTGAGGCCGGCACGCTGGAGCACCGGATCGATGCGCATTTCGATCTCGCCGACCTCCGCCGCACGGAGCGCAATCCGGCGGCCGCCTTCGGGCACTGGCACCGCGGCCACGCGCTTCTCGGAGCCGCACAGCCATTCTCGCGACAGCAGCACGAACTCTACCTGGAGGCGATCGTCCGCTGCTTCGACGCGAAGCGCCTCGCGAACGGCCCGCGCGCCGACATGACGGACCCGGCGCCGGTCTTCATCGTAGGCCTGCCGCGCACCGGCACCACCCTGCTCGAGCAGATCCTCAGCGCCCACCCCGCTGTGCACGGCGCCGGCGAGCGGCTGGCAGTGCGCGAAACGCTGGCGCGGCTGACCGGGACGCTGGCCGCCGGCACCGCGATGACCCGCGCGGCCGCGCTCGATGCCGCAACCCTGACCGACGCATCGGCCGTCTATCTTGCCGACCTGCATGCGCTGGCGCCGCCGGCTGCGTGCGTGCTGGACAAGATGCCGGACAACGTCTTCCACCTTGGCTTTCTCGCGACCCTGCTGCCCGGAGCACGGATCATCTGCTGCACGCGCGACCTGCGCGACGTCGGGGCCTCGATCTTCCAGCACCGCTTCATCGGCTACCACCCCTACGCCCACGATCTCGCGGATCTCGGGTGGTATATCGCGAAACAGCAGAAGCTCATCGAACACTGGCGCGCGAGCCTGCCGTCGCCGATGCTGATGCTCGATCATGCCGAGTGGATCGTCGACTTCGACGCCACGCTGCGGCGCGTGCTGGCATTCCTCGACCTGCCGTATGACGCGGCCTGCGAGCGCTTCTACGAGCAGGACCGGCGGATCGGGAGCGCCAGCCGCGCCCAGGTCCGCCGCCCGATCAACGCCGCCGGTGTGGGACGCTGGCGCGACTATGCGGGACAGCTTGCACCGATGCTGCGCGAGTTGCCGCCGGCTACCGTCTAATCATCCGGCTGACAAGAAAAAGGCTGTGCGACCGAAGTCGCACAGCCTTGTCGCAGTGCCGGAGCTCGCGAGGTCAGAACTTGACCTGCAGCCTCGCGTAGAAGGTCCGGCCGAAGACGTCGTAGATGTTGGCCGCGGTGTTCTCGGTGCCGTCCAGCGCGAAGGGCGGGGTCCGGTCGAACAGGTTGTCGATACCGGCGATCACCTGGATCCGCTTGAAGTTATAGGCGGCGACGATGTCGTGGTAGAAGACCTCGTTGGTCTTGTAGAACCGGTCCGCCGCCGTGAAGTTGGAGCCGCCTTCGTTGTAGGTCATGCCGTCGATGTAGCGCACGGTCCAGCTGAAGCTGAAGGGCCCGTGCAGCCAGGTGCCGGTGAAGTTGTCGCGGATGACCGGAACGCCGACCGGATACAGGCCGCCGCCGAGGACGGTGTTGAGCGTGCCCTTCAGGTTGACGAACGCGCCGCCATTCACGAGCTGCTCGGTGTAGCCGATGGTGTCGACCAGTTCGTTGCTGAAACTGAAGGCGTTGTTTCCGCGCAACTTCAGCAGGTAGTTCATGTCGAAGTCGATGCCGTTGGTCCGCACCACGCCGAGGTTCTGGTAGGGCGCATTCGCAAGCGCGATGTTGCCGGAGCCGTTGCGCGTGCCGGCGTCGGCGCAGAACGGGCTTGAGAAGTTTGCACTCGTGTAGCACTGGTCCTCGACATACTGCACCGGAACCTCGCCGATCGAGTTGTTGATCGAGGTGTGGTAGTAGTCGACGGTTGCCGAGAAATTCTTCAGCCAGCGCGGCGTCAGCACGGAGCCGATCGTGTAGGTGCGGGACGTCTCAGGCAGCAGCTGCGGGTTGCCGCCGACCAGCGTCGCGATCTGGTCGCCGGTCTGCTGGAAGCCGACCGGAACCTTCTGCCTCGCGCAGTTAGCGCTGACATTCCCGGCAAGGCCGCCGTAGGTGGCGATCTGCGAGCAGGGATCGGTGCCTTGTTCGAAGCTGAGCGTGTCGCCACCGAAGGCCTCCTGGATCGCCGGCTGGCGGGTCGATGTGCCAAGATTTGCCCTGAAGCGGATATCCTGTGTCGGCGACCAGTTCAGGCCGGCCTTGAAGTTCTGCACGCCGCCGAAGGTGTTGTAGTCCGACCAGCGGCCGGAGACGTCGGCCGACAGATCCTTCGCGGCGATGAGGTTCTTCAGAAGCGGGATGTTCAGCTCGCCGAACACCTCGCCCACATCAAAGCCGCCGCCGGTCGGCAGGATCTGCGCCTGGGTGGCCTGGCCGGATTCAACAACCGGGTCAGGGTGATCCGCCCCGCTTTCCTGCCGGTATTCAAAGCCGACAGCCAGCGCGAGCGGGCCATACGGGAGCTGCAGCAGATGGTTGTTGGTGACCGTGGCGCCGTAGTCGCGGAACTGGTAGTACGCGTTCTCATTATCCACAAACGAGACATACTTGGCGGCAGCCGGGCTGATGTTGCCGGCGCCGAACGGGTTCAGCAGCGCGCAGCCGGCGGCCGCGTTGCAGAGCGCCGCGTTGTAAGGATCCGTGAGAACGCCGTCCGAGCCGAGCGCATTCTCGAACTTGGTGGCGTTTATCGAGTTGTCCGTCGAGATCGTGGTGTCCGAATATCCGTAAGTGAAGTAGGCGTCGTAGTCCCAGTTGCCTGTGATGTTGCCCTTGGCGCCGACAGTTGCCTGATATGTATCGGTTCCGGTCCTGTATTGACGCGGGCCGATATCGGTGGTGCGGCGGAACCCGCTCAGGGGTTCGTTGATGCCGAGCGCCTCTGCGAACGGATTGCCCTGCGGGATGACGAGCGAGGATGCGGTGTTGGGATTGCCGGTCTCCGGCTGGCCGGACAACTGCTCCTCGGTGTTCTTGTGAGTGTAGAATGCAGAGGCGTAGGCGGAGAAATGGTCGTTGAGATCGTAGTGCGTCTGGGCCGCTATATTGCCCTGGGTCTCGCGATCCGACAGGTAGCTGTCGTAGCCGTAGTCGTAGCGGCCATTGATATTCGGCTGGCCGCCATTGGCTCCCTGATAGATACCGCTGAACGGAACGACCTTGTTGTTGATGGTGGTGATCTCGTCGCCCGAGTTGGCGCCGAAATACCGGCCCGCGACGGGAATGCCTGAACCGATGGTGTAGGGATTGCCGGGCCCGTTGTCGCCGGTGACCACCGGATCGGCCCAGTCGCGATCCTTCTGCAGCACCGGACCACGGTCGAGATAGTGGCCGCTGATCGTGAAGTTGCCGCGACCCTGGTCGAAGTCGAAGCCGGTGATGCCGGAGATGTCGCCCTGAAGGTTGTCGCCTGACGCGGTGATGTTGCCGTTCGTGTTGATCTGCGTGCCGGAGAAGTTCTTCTTGGTGATGATGTTGACCACGCCCGCCACCGCGTCGGCGCCGTAGATGGTGGAGGCGCCGTCCTTGAGGATCTCGATGCGGTCGATCATCTGGATCGGAATGGTGTCGAGATCGACACAATCCTCGCCGGACCCGTAGGCGGAGTGCACGAAGCGGCGTCCGTCCACCAGCACCAGCGTACGGGTGATGCCGAGGTTGAGCAGGTCGATGCAGGACGACCCGTTGGCGCCATTGTTGGTGGTGGAGAAGTTCCCCGAGTTACCCACCGACGGGATCTTGCGCAGCACGTCCTCGATCGTCTGCGCGCTCGACTGCTCGATCTGCTTGGACGTGACCACCGTGATCGGCGCCTCGCTGGTCAGGTTGCTGGTGCGCAGGCGCGAGCCGGTCACGAGCACATCCTCGGCGGAGCCGGCGGCGGGCGAGCCGGACGACGTGTTGCCGACGCCTGCCGTCGGCGCCGCGACGGTGTTGGCGCCGCTGATCTGGGCGCTGGCTGGATGGGCCGCAAGCAGGGCCGCAGCCGCAGCCGATGCCGCGAGGCTTCTTCGGAAATTCAAGGTCGGAGCACCGGTCATCGGAAGCACTCTGGTTCAGGCATGCTTCGGCCGGATGCCGGAGACATGGCGGCTCGGAGAGGCCGCGTGGCTGAGCCAAAAGTAAACGTTACGTCACGAAACGATACGGGTCTCGGCGTTCGGAACAAAGTTCCCGCCTCGGTGTGACAAGATTGCAACTCTGCTGCGCACGATGCGCATGGAAGCTGTGGGGCGGCGGCCCAGCGGGCGTGCCCGCCACGCTACAGCGCTGCAAAACATGACTTCCGGCTTCCGCTCTTCTACCCGCGCCCGAAACCCGGTAGGACCGGAACGGTTGGTGGAGGCGCACCGGGATCCGTTGCCGGATCGTGCGTGGCGAAGGCGGGGGTGCTGATGATTGGGCGCGTTACGAGATTGCTGGGCGGCAGCGCGCTCGCGGCACCGGTCAGGCTGACGGCGCAACTGCTCGGGCTGCCGGCCGCGGCTGTGCTGCTCGGGGGTCACGCCCTCGCCCAGCCGGTCAGCGGGCTCTATGTCGGGCTGGCCGGCGGCGCCAACTTCCTGCAGGACGAGACCGTCCGGCTCAGCCCCGAGTTCCCGTCCGGCAAGGATCGCTGGGGTGTCGGCTACACCGGGATCGGCAGCGTCGGCTGGGGCTTCGGCAACGGTGTCAGGGTCGAGCTCGAGGGCAACTACCGCGACAACACGCTGCAGCATTTCCTCGGCACCGGATTCCCGACCGAGGCCGGTGGCCACCAGCAGAACTACGGCGGCATGGCGAACGTGCTGTTCGACATGGATATCGGCAAGAGCTGGATCTATCCGTATCTCGGCGTCGGCGCCGGCTATGCCTGGACGCATATGGATACGCAGTATTCCGGCACGAACTATCCGTTTGCCGAGCATATCGGCGGCACGTCGGACAACCTCGCCTATCAGGCGATGTTCGGCGTCTCGCTACCGGTGCCGTGGGTCGTCGGCCTGTCGATGACCGCCGAATATCGCTTCTTTTCGGTGCTCGGGCCCGAGAATTTCAGCGGCAGCAGCATCGGCACCGCCGGCGCCTTCGGGCCCAAGCCGTATGGCGTCGCGCGCGGCAACGAGGACATCACGTCGGACTACAACCACTCGGTGCTGCTCGGCCTGCGCTACGAGTTCAACCCGGCGCCGCCGCCGCCGCCGCCCGGGCCGCCGGCGGAGTCCGCTCCCGCTCCGGCGCCGTCGCGCACCTATCTCGTGTTCTTCGACTGGGACCGCGCGACCCTCAGCGACCGCGCCCGGCAGATCATCGCCGAGGCCGCGCAGGCCTCGACCCGGGTGCAGACCACGCGCCTGGAGGTCAACGGCTATACCGACAACTCGGCGGCGCAGCCGGGCGAGCGGGGTGCTGCCTACAACCAGGCGCTGTCGGTGCGGCGCGCGACCGCGGTGCGCGGCGAGCTGGTGCGCGACGGCGTGCCGGAGACCGCCATCGACATCCACGGCTACGGCGAGACGCACCCGCTGGCGCAGACCGCGCCCAACACCCGCGAGCCGCAGAACCGGCGCGTCGAGATCATCATGCAGTAGCGGCGCGGGCCGGGCGGTGGCGCCCGGCCCTGCTCCCGCCCGGCCTCAGCCGAGGCCGGCGAACAGCGACGTGGACAGATAGCGTTCCGCGAACGACGGTACGATCGCCACGATCTGCTTGCCTTCGTTGGACGGGTTACGTGCCAGCCCCAGCGCCGCGTGCAGAGCCGCTCCCGACGAGATCCCGATCGGCAGGCCTTCCATGCGGGCGCAACGCCGGGCGGCCGCGATGGCCTCGCGCTCCGATACGGTCAGGACGCCGTCCAGGATCGAGAGATCGAGCACGCCCGGGCAGAAGCCGGGGCCGATGCCCTGGATGCCGTGCGGCCCCGGCTCGTCGCCGTTCAGCACGGCACTCTCCGACGGCTCGATTCCATAGACGCGCAAGGCAGCCCGGCGCGGCTTGAGCGCGCGCGCGATTCCGGTGGCGGTGCCCCCGGTGCCGATTCCGGCGACGATGATGTCGACGCGTCCACCGGTATCGGCCCAGATCTCCTCGGCGGTGGTCTCGGCATGGATGTCCGGATTGGCGGGATTGTCGAACTGCCGCGGCATCCAGGAGTTCGGCGTCGCGTCCAGGATGTCGCGCGCGCGTGCGATCGCGCCCGCCATGCCGAGCCGCGACGGCGTCAGCTCGAGCTGCACATCCATCAGCCGCAGCATCTTGCGTCGCTCGACCGAGGCGCCTTCCGGCATGGTTACGATCAGCCGGTAGCCGCGCGAGGCGGCGACGAAGGCGAGCGCGATGCCGGTATTGCCCGAGGTCGGCTCGACCAGCACGGTGCGGCCCGGCGTGATCAGGCCCTCGCGCTCGGCGCGCAGCACCATGGCGGCGCCGATGCGGTCCTTGACCGAGCCCAGCGGATTGAAGAATTCGAGCTTCAGCGCAACGTCGGCGAGCAGCCCGTCCTCCTGCGACAGGCGCGGCAACGCCACCAACGGGGTGCCTCCCACGGTCTCGACGATGCTGCCGTAGATACGCCCGCGGGGTGCCGCGAAGACCGGCTGCGCACGCTCGCGCTGCACTGCCGCCGCGATCGGGCCGGGGGCGACCGAACCGTTGCCGGGCAGGTCGGCGGGCAGGTCGGCGGCCAGGTCGTCTGAGAGTGCGGCCAGGGCGGTCCGTTGTTTCTTCATGGCGGAAGCGTTTCCTGTTCGTGACGCGCGTGCGATGCGGCGGCGGCGGGCAACGGAACCGCCACTGTTATAGCACCAATCTGCAGCGTGGATCATGGTGGCACGCTCTGATATAGGTGCGACCTGCGCCCGGAGGAAGCGTTCTCCGGCCGGTTCAGGGACAACAGGCGATGCTGCTCAGGCGTGACAGGGCCATGATCGCGGTGCTCATCATGCTGGACGTGGCGTTCCATGCCGGTCGCGCCGGGACCGTCAGCGCCGCCGACATCGCCGAGCGCGCCGGCCTGGCCCGGCGCGGCATCGAGCCGCTGCTGCAGACGCTGTCGCGCTCGGCGCTGCTGGAGTCCGTGCGCGGCCCGCGCGGCGGCTACCGGCTCGGCCGGCCGCGCCGCGACATACGCCTGGCGGATATCGTCGAGACCGCGGTGTCCGAGGATGCCGGGGGCGAGGACGGTCCGGTCGGCGAGCTGTTCGCCCGAGTGGTGGAGCCGGCCTGGAAGGAGCTCGACGATGCGCTGCGCGCCCGGCTGCAGGAGCTGACCCTGGACGACATGGTGCGGCGCGCCGAGAGCGCCGGCCTGCGCCGCCCCCTGGCGGAACCGATCAGCTTTTCCATATAGAGGGCGGCACGCAGCAGCAGGCCTCGGCCAGGCCGCAATGCACGCGCTGGTCTGGTGGTCCGGTTGACCCGCGATGGTGCTTCGCGTTTTATCCGCCCCGTCACACGCAGCGCTGCGCAGGAAAGAACCGCATGACCGTCCAGCTTGGCCAGATCGCGCCGGACTTCGAACAGGAGACGACCCAGGGCCGCCTCCGCTTCCACCAGTGGCTGGGCGAGAGCTGGGGCGTGCTGTTCAGTCACCCCAGGGACTTCACCCCGGTCTGCACCACCGAGCTTGGCGCGGTGGCGAAACTGGAGCCTGAATGGCGCCGCCGCAACGTCCGCGTGATCGGTCTGTCGGTCGACCCGCTGGAGAGCCACCAGCGCTGGGAGGGTGACATCGCCGAAACGCAGGGCGTGGCGGTCAATTTCCCGATGATTGCCGATCCTGACCGCAAGGTCTCGACGCTCTACGGCATGGTGCATCCCGAGGCCGACCCGACGATCACGGTGCGCTCGGTGTTCGTGATCGATCCCAACAAGAAGGTCCGGCTGAGCCTCACCTACCCGCCCTCCGCCGGACGCAACTTCCAGGAGGTGCTGCGCGTCATCGACAGCCTGCAGCTCACCGACGGCTACAAGGTAACCACGCCGGCGGACTGGCAGCAGGGCGACGACGTGATCATCGCACCCTCGGTGAACGACGAGGCGGCGCGCGCGCTGTTTCCCGACGGCTGGAAGACGCTCAAGCCGTACCTGCGCATGGTCAGGCAGCCGGGGCACTGACCCGGATCTCTTCAACATTCCGACACGGACATACCAGACGTGGCTGACGACATTCGGGCCGACAAGAAGCTTTCTGGCGTCGAGACCCTCAAGCGCGAGAGCCGAGGCCTGCGCGGGCGCCTCGCCGAGGAACTCGCGGAAGGCGGCATCCAGGTCAGCGAGGATGCCTACAACCTGCTGAAGTTCCATGGCAGCTACGAGCAGTTCGACCGCGACACCGCGACCGCCCGCAAGCAGGCGAAACTGGAAAAGGAATACCAGTTCATGGTGCGCGTCCGCATGCCGGGCGGCGTCACCACGGCCTCGCAGTACCTGGCGCTGGACCGCGTCGCCGACCGGTTCGCCAATGGCAGCCTGCGCATCACCACCCGGCAGGGCATCCAGTTCCACGGCATCCTCAAGGGCGACCTGAAGGGCTCGATCGCGGCGATCAACCACGGCCTGCTGACCACCATCTCGGCCTGCGGCGACGTGGTGCGCAACCTGATGACGACGCCGGCGCCGCGACGCGACGCGCGCCATGCCCGCGTGCTGACCGACGTGCGGGCACTCGCCCAGGCGCTGCTGCCGAAAAGCCGGGGCTATTACCAGATCTTCCTCGATGAGGAGCCGGTCGCGGGCCACTCCGAGGAGGAGACGCTGTACGGGCCGACCTACCTGCCGCGCAAGTTCAAGATCGGCGTGGCCTTGCCGGACGACAACAGCGTCGACGTGCTGTCCAACGATGTCGGCCTGATCGCGCATTTCGACCCGGCCGGAGCGCTGGAGGGCTACACCATCGCGGTTGGCGGCGGCCTCGGCATGACCCACAACAACGCCCGCACCTTTCCGCGGCTCGCAACCCCGGTCTGCTTCGTCGAGCCGGACCGGCTGATCGCGATCTGCGAGGCGGTGATCCGCCTGCAGCGCGACCATGGCGACCGTACCGATCGGCGTCGCGCCCGTCTGAAATATGTCGTCGAGGACCATGGCATCGCCTGGATCGCCGAGACGCTGGCCGGCTATTACGGCCAGCCCCTGACGCCGCCTCGGCCGTTGCCGGCGTTGAGCGTGCCGGAGCTGCTCGGCTGGCACGAGCAGGGCGACGGGCTGCTCTGGCTCGGCGTCCCGGTGCCCTCCGGGCGCATCGTGGACACCGGTCACGGGCCGGCTGACATGCGCCTCCGCAGCGCGCTGCGCGAGATCGTCACCCGGCATGCGGTGGATCCGGTCTTCACCGCGCAGCAGGACGTGCTGCTCTCCAACATCCGCCCGGCCGATCGTGCCGCCATCGACGCCATCCTGGCCGCACACAACGTGGTGCCGGCCTCCGACATGACGCCGTTCGCGCGCTTCGCCCTCGCCTGCCCGGCGCTGCCCACTTGCGGGCTGGCGCTGACCGAGGCGGAGCGCATCCAGCCGCAGTTCGTCGCGATGTTCGAGCGCCTGCTGGCCGCCAACGGTCTCTCCGGCGAGCGCATCAGCCTGCGCACCACCGGCTGCCCGAACGGCTGTGCACGCTCCTATGCCGGCGATATCGGCCTGGTCGGCCGCATGCCCGGGTTCTACGCGATCTATGTCGGCGGCGACTTCAATGGCACCCGGCTGTCGTTCCGGCTGCTCGACCGCGTCGCCGAGGCGGTCCTCGAGGCGAAGTTCGCCGCCCTGTTCGGCGCCTTCGCCCGCGACCGGCAGGGGCCGGAGGGCTTCGGGGATTTCTGCTCGCGCGTCGGACGCGACGCCCTGCTCGCACTGACCGGCGACAGCAGCAGCAAGGCGGCCTGATGCGAGCGCCTGCCTGGAAACCTGGCTAAATCGCTAACCTGTTACGCCAGTCCGGGCTATGTTCGCTCCCGGAATGAACAGGATCAGACATCGCACATGCTACTGGCGACGCTTCCACCGAGCGGTGGCTGCGGGCTTCGTAGAATGCTGATCATTCCGCAGGACCGGAGCCGAAGCCCGCTCCCGCGCAACTAGAGCATGATCCGATTGATCATGCTCTGTTTGTCCCCTGTTGCCGCAGCGATGTCCGAGTTTCGGCATTGCCGAGCGGTGGCGGTTGATCGGATGCTGCTTTAGTGCGCGCGGCCGAGCCGACGACCTCGGGGCTGCACGTCGGTTCCAGCGTCACGGTCCGTCTCGCCAGCCACCGGATCACGACGCGATTGCTGGTCATCGTCGCGATGGTGCTGGTCATCGCCGCGGGCTCGCTCTCCGGGATGCTCCTGAAGACACGGGTGAGAGAGGAGACGGCTATCCGGTGGGTCGAGCATACCCAGGAGGTCCTCGAGGCGATCGGCGACCTCGTGGTGAGGGCCGACGACAGCGAGATGAACCAGCGCGCCTACCTGTTGACGCAGGACGCCAGCTACCTGAAGGACTTCGAGCGACACTCCCGCGAGGTCTGGGATCAATACGTCCGCATACGCGACCTGACCTCGGACAATCCACGGCAGCAGGCCAACCTGCGGGTCCTCGGGGCTGAACTGCGCAGCCGGCTGGGTCGCCTGGATGGCACCATCGCGCTCGCCCGGAATGGCCGGATGGCGGAGGCGTTCGCACAGGTCCGCTCCGGCGTCGGCCGGCGCATGATGGAAGAGATCCGGCGGAGCGCCGACTCGTTGACGGCCGAGGAGCGTCGCCTGCTGGTCCTGCGCCACAGGCGAAGCGCGCGGATCGAGACCACGGCGATGCTGATCGAGATCGGCCTCGGTGTCCTGATGACGAGCGGGTTCCTGGTCGGGACGGCTGCCGTCGCGCGCGGCATGGGCGCAGAGGCGGCCAGGGCACGGCAGTTGGCCGGGACCGCGACCGAACGCCAGCGGCTGCTCGACATGGTCAACCTCGCGGCAATCATGCTCATCGATCGCGACGGCATCGTGCTGTTCTGGTCCGATGGCTGCCAAAGGCTCTTCGGGTGGACCAGCGCCCAGGCACTCGGGCGCGCGTCGCACGCCCTGCTGAAGACGTCCATCCCGGCCGACGCCGAGGCCAGCGCCGCCGCGCTGCAGCGCGACGGATCCTGGACCGGCGAGCTGCAGAAGCGCCGGCGGGACGGAAGCATGATCACGGTCACGGTCAATCGGACCCTGCGGGAAGCCGCGCCGGGAGGCGAAGGCGTGATCGTCCAAACCATGACCGACGTCACTGCACTGCGGCGGATCCAGGGGCGCCTGATGCGCAGCGAGGCTCAGCTGGCGGCTTTGGTGGACACCGCCGCCGACGGCTTCGTGGTGGCCCATGCGGATGGGCGCATCCAGTCGGTCAACCGGGCCGGCCTTGCTTTGTTCGGCTACGACACCGAGGGCGAGCTGATCGACCGTAACCTCAGCGTGCTGATGACCGCCGGCGAGGGCGTCCGCCACGATGGCTACATCGCGGCGCACCGTGCCGGTGCATCGCCAAGGGTGATCGGGGTTCCTGGCCGGGAGTTGGTCGCGGTGCGACGCGACGGCACCGGATTTCCGATCGACCTTTCGGTCAGTTCGTTCGGGATCGATGGCGACCGTTTTCTCACCGGCATCATCCGTGACGCCACCGAACGCAAGCAGTCGGAAGCGGCGCTGCGCGATAGTGAAGCCCGGCTGCGGCTGTTCATCGATACGGCACCAGCGGCGATCGCCATGTTCGACACGGAGATGCGCTACCTCGCGGTCAGCCGCCGCTTCCTGGTCGATCTCGGACTTGGCCAGGAAACCCCTGAGTCGCTGATCGGACGCAGCCATTACGACGCGGTTCCGTGGCTGCCGGAGAGACTGCGCGTCATGCACCGGAGCGTCTTCGCCGGCGAGACGCTGTCGCTCGAGGCGGACCCGTTCGTCCGTCCGGACGGCAGCATGGACACGCTGCGCCGGGAGATGGTGCCCTGGCGCAGGTCGGACGGCAGCATCGGTGGACTGCTGCTGTTCACCGAAAACATGTTCGATCGTCGGCAGGCGGAAGCAAACCTGCGCGAGACCGCATCGCGGCTGCGGCTGGTACAGCGTGTCGGCGGCATCGCCTCCTCCGATCGCGTGCTGTCCGAGCCGCTGGCACAGGTCTCCGAAGAGTTCGTGGAGCTGTACGGCCTGTCGCCCGGCCAGACGCAGATTTCGCCGGAAGCCTGGGGGCTGATGCTGCATCCGGACGATCTCGCCCGTATAGAGCCGGAAATCGCCACGACCCTCGCCGGGGGAGGCGTGCTCAGCGTCGAGTTCCGCATCCGCCTTCCGGGCGGCAAGACGCGCTGGATCGCCATGCGGCTGCAAAGCTTCATCGACTCCGAGCATCGTCCGCATCTGATCAGCGCGCACCAGGATATCAGCGTCATCAGCGCCAGCCGGGAAGCACTCGAGCTGCGCCGTGAGGAGCTCGAGCAGCGGGTCGGCGAACGCACCGCCGATCTCGTCGAGGCGGAGGCGCGGTTCCGCGGGATCTTCGACGCGCAGTTCCAGTCCATCAGCCTGCTGTCGCCGGACGGCACCACGCTGGAGATGAACAGTACGGCGCTCAACGCCATGCGGCTCTCCCGCGAGCAGATCATCGGGCGCAAGCCCTGGGAAAGCGAACGCTGGCCGATGGCGGCCCGGGACCAGCTTCGGCTCGACATCGCGACCGCCGCCTCCGGCACCCTGGTGCGCCGCGAGGTCGAGATCAGGGGCGTCGATGGTCGCCCGACCTGGAACGACTTCTCGCTCAAGCCGGTCAAGGACCCGCTCACCGGCGCGGTGATGTGGCTGATCGCCGAGAGCCGCGACCTGACCGAGACGCGCTCGCTCGCGGCACAGCTCGCGCAGGCACAGAAGGTGCAGTCGCTCGGGCAGCTCGCCGGTGGCATCGCGCACGACTTCAACAACATCCTGCAGGCCGTCTCCGGCGCCGCCGCGCTGATCGAGCGCCGCCCCGAGGACCATGAAAGGACCCGCCGCTTCGCCCGCACGGCACTGAACGCGGCGACCCGGGGCCTGTCGATCACCCAGCGCCTGCTGACCTTCGCGCGCCGGGGCGAGTTGCGCAGCCGGTCGATCGCCACCGCAATGCTGCTGCACGACATGCAGGACCTGCTGGCGCACACCCTCGGCAGCACCATCGCGGTGCGCGTGGACGTCGATGATGACGTGCCGGCGCTGGTCGCCGACAAGGCCCAGCTCGAGACGGCACTGGTCAATCTCGGCACCAACGCGCGCGACGCGATGACGGAGGGCGGCACCCTGGTTCTGTCTGCGCGCATCGAGCAGGTCGAGCTCGACTGCGCACATCCGGCCGGCCTGGCGCCTGGGAACTACGTCCGCCTCGATATCACCGACGACGGCACCGGCATGGACGCGGCCATCCTCGCCCGGGTCAGCGAGCCGTTCTTCACCACCAAGGCGCAGGGCAGCGGCACCGGGCTCGGCCTGGCAATGGCACGCGGCTTCGCCGAGCAATCCGGCGGCGGCTTCGCCATCCGCAGCGGTCCAGGCGCCGGCACCACCGTCACGCTTTGGCTGCGCCAGGCAAATGCCGAGAGCGCCGGCGGCGGCGTCGCCGGAGCCGGCGCCAGCGAGCCCGGCGCGGAGCCCGTGCTGCCGCTGCCGCCGGACCGGTTCGGCGGCATCGCCCGGCGCGTCCTGCTGGTGGATGACGACGAGCTGGTGCGCGAGGTCGTCGCGGCCCAGCTCGAGGCGGAGGGCTTCAGCACGGTTGTCGCCAGCAGCGGCGCCGAGGCGCTGGCGTTGCTGGCCGCCGGCGAGATCGTGGACGTCCTGGTGAGCGATTTCTCGATGCCGGGCCTGAACGGCGCCGCCACCATCGAGCGCGCCCGGCTGCTGCGCCCCCGGCTGCCCTGCATCCTGCTGACCGGGTATTCCGGACTCGCGACCACGCGCCCGGGCGACTTCACCCTGTTGCGCAAGCCGGCCAGCGGTCCCGAACTCTGCGCCCAGATCGACGTGATGCTGGAGGGCGCGCAAGGCTGACTCGCAGGCCGGAAGGCGGCCTGGCAAGCAGATCCACCGGGTCTTGCCGGCTATGGTCGCATCCGAGGAATACGGCCATGCTGCGGGCTCGCGCCATACCCTGGCAGCCGGAAGGGGCATCACGATGCGGCCATCCTTCGAATCCGCTCACGGTAACGACCCTGTGGCGCCTCTCCGGCCCGGCAGGATGGCAGTGCTTGTCGTCCTCGCCTTTGTCTCGGGCTGCAGCCCCTACCACGGTCGGATCGACAACAAGCCAGACCCTAACGCCCAGACGCCGGAACGCTGGGGCGCGCTCAAGCCGACCTGGCCGGCTATTGCGGCCGGGTGACGTGATGGTGGCGCCGAGCGACGCGACGCTTCGGCTTGGCATGCTCGACAGGCGCCACCACCGGGGGTGGCGGCAGGGCGACGCCGGTGGCATCGGCGCTCACCTCAACCTGCAGCGTGCTGCGCGGCTGGCCGCCGCCCGGAACCAGGCCGACCGCGAAGCTGTCCGGACCGGCATAGGCGGTGTCCGCGGTGTAGGTCACGTAGGTCTTGTTGTTGTAGTTGTAGATGAAGCTCTTGCCGTGCGTCGGCAGCGTAGAGAGCACGAAGGAGGCATAGGCGCCGCCGCCGGGCTGGTCGATCGCCACGTCGCACAGTCCGTCATCGCTGCGCACCTTGATCGCGACCGCGCGGCCGCCGGCGGTCTTCTCGACCCGCCCGATGCTGCACAGGGCGGCGTGCTTGAGGTAGCCGAACGGGTTGGGCTGGACCACCTGCGGGGCGGGCGGCTTCTGCACGCAGCCGGCCAGCAGGCCGGCGGTCGTCAGGCTCAATACAGCGACACGCACACGCACTCGACTGCTCCGCTTCTGGTCCATCCGCCCGGCGTCATCCGACCGCATCGAGCCGCTCCTGTAGATCAAGCGATGCGCCGGCGGAAGCCTTTGCACGCGCCGGCAGCAATCGCCACGGACGATTTGCTCGCGGAACGTGCTGCTGGCGGGCGGCCTCCTGGAGCTCCAGTTGCAAATCTGCATCGCGTGCACGCAGCGCTCCGGTCGGGTGCCGCGGTCCCTGGCGGCGGCCGGGGCGCGACGCTATAACCCGGTTCGCGCTTCCACGCCGTCGCCTTCACGCCCAATCCGGAACTTCTGCATGCCCCCTCGCATCGGCCGTCGCCGCTCGACCGCACCCCTCGCGACCGGCCTCGCCCTGGCGCTGCTGGGGGCGCCTGTGCTCGCCGCCGCCGCGCCGCAATGCGGCATGTCGCCGGCGCGCGAGGCCTTCGACGTGCAGGGCCTGAAGAGCGAGCTGATGGTGACGGCGCTCTCCTGCGGCGAGCAGGACCGCTACAACGCGTTCGTCGCCAAGTTCAAGCCGGGCCTCAATGACGAGGAGGCTGCCCTGAAGCGATACTTCGCGACCTCGTACGGCCGCTCGGCGCAGCGCGAGCACGACGACTACATCACCCAGCTGGCCAACGTGCAGTCCGAGCGCGGCCTCGCCGCCGGCACCTCGTTCTGCCAGCAGCGGGTCGCGATGTTCGACGAGGTGCTGGCGCTCGACAGCACGGCCGACCTCGGCGGCTACGCGGAGGCCAAGGATATCGTGCAGCCCGCAACATACGAGACGTGTGCTGCTCCGGAGCCCGTGGAGCATCCCGGCCGGGTCCGCCACATCAGCCGCAGCCGGCGCCACAAGGCCTGAACCGCCGGCCTCAGCCGGCCCCGCTTGAACCAGCAGTCGGATCGGCGGCGACGGTCCCGGGCGCCACGTTGTCGTAGCCACGGTGCAGCAGCCGCGCCCAGCGCTGCATCCAGCCGGATTGCGCCCGACCACCGCCATCCGGCTGCGGCCTGACCAGCAGCGTCGCGCCCAGCCAGCCGCTGGCGTCGGACCGGAACCAGCGCAGTTCGACCAGCGCAGGCGGCATCGCCACGTCCATGCTCTGCAGGCGGGCGACCGCGCGACGCTGGATGATGAATTCCCGCTTCGGATCGAGGATCTCCGACGTCCGCAACGGCCGCACCACCCAGCATTCGCGCGCGAGTGGATCGGAGCCCGGATCGGCATGCTGGCTCGCCAGCGCCGCCGGATCGTAGCAGGCGCCGTTCGGGCGGACGCCGTCCTCGATACTGGCCAGCGGCGGCGGCGCGGTCAGGCTCAGCAGGCCGGTCATCTGTCCCGCGCCGGTGCGGCCGAGGACGATCGATTGCAGCGGATGCGCGCCGCCGCTGCGCACCAGCACGAGCTCGATCCAGTCACCGGCCGGCAGCGGCACCTGGCGTCCGGCGAAGGTGATGGTGCCGTGGCGCGGCGTCCCCAGCGGCGGCGCGGCCACCGTGCCGTAGTCGGGCGCGACCGGATCCGGGACCGCCGCGAAATGCGGCGCGGCGCTGGCGGACGCCGCCGCGGTGCCGAAATGCGGCAGATGCGGATGCAGCAGCGGCGAGCCGGCCAGGCGTCCCGGCAGCGCGGGCGGGAACAACGCCGCCATTCCGCTGCAGCCTATGGCCGCGAACAGCGCCAGCCGCCAGGACGGCGCGCGCCGCCAGAGCCGTCCGAAAGCCGACACGACCGGGGTCGCTAGCCCAGGCGCTCGGTGGGCAGGCGCAGGTCGGAGGAGGCGCGCAGGTCGGCGCCGACCGCCCGCACGCCCTCGCTGCCCTGCACCAGCCTGACGCGGGTCGCACCCTGCTGGCGCGCCTCGATCAGTCCATCGCTGACCATCTCCTCGATGGAGCGCACCAGGTCACGCGCACTCGCCCCATCGCCGAGGCGCTGCTGCTTCTGCATCACCTCGAACAGCAGCTCCGCCTCGATGCCACCGGGCGCGATGTCGAGCCCGTAGCCGGCGATCATCGCCTCGATCTCGAGCGCCGCCACGCGGGCGACGTCGAGACCCTCCAGCGACCGGAACACGAAGATGCGGTCGATGCGGTTCAGCACTTCGGGCGCGAACCCCGCCTGCCGCAGCGCCACCACCGACGCGCCGCGCAGCGCCTCCGGGTCGCCGGCATGACGGATCGCGATCTCGCTCAGCACGTCGGTCGCGATGTTCGAGGTCAGCATGAAGATCGCCCGCGTCGTCGAGACCAGCGCGCCGTTCGAGGCCTCGGTGACGTGGCCATCGTTCCAGGCGCTGAGGAACTTCTTGAACACGTCCGGATGCGCCTTCTCGATCTCGTCGAGCAGGACGACGCTATCCGGCGTCTCCTTCAGGCCGCCGGTGAGCTTGCCGTAGCTGTCGGAGCCGACATAGCCCTTCGGCGAGCCGAACAGCTGCGTCGCCGCGTGCGGGGCACTGAACTGGGTCATGTCGAAATGCAGCAGCTTGCGGTTCAGCGCCAGCGCGAGGCGCTTGCTGAGGTAGGTCTTGCCGGTGCCGGGGGGGCCCGCCAGCAGGAACACACCGACCGGCTTGCCGCGTGTCTGCAGCGCGAGACGCCGGCGCAGCGTCTGGGAGATGTCCTCGCAGACCTGGTCCTGGCCGATCACCTGCCCGCGCAGCGTGTCGGCCAGTGCGCCCGCATCGATGAAGGTCGCGCGCTCCTGCTTGGAGAGCAGCTGCTCGAGCGCCTCGCGGTTGGTCAGCCGTGCCAGGATATCCATGATCCACCCCTGCCGCTTGCCGTTCTTCGCGTCCGCCTGGGCCCGCAGGCTGCGCGGCCGGTCGCCGGCGCGCCATTCATACACCAGCCCGGCCAGCACCAGCGTCCAGGTGGAAGCAGCAATCCCGGTATAGAGCCAGCCGATCCGGCCCAGCCACGCCAGCATAGCACCGGGCGAGAGGTGCAGCTGCATGGCGATCTGCACGGTCGCGAGCGTCAGGAACGCCAGCATCATCAGCGGCATCAGCCGAGTGGCTGCAGGCAGCAGGCCCTTCATTGCACCACCACCCCGATCCTGAGCACCTCGCCGGGCGCCACCGGTTGCAGCGCGAGCGGTCCGGTCGCGGTCACCGCCCCCATCTGCACGTCGCTGCGCGCGGACGCACCCACCGGCTGCAGCGACACGATCCCCGCGCGGTCGATCGGCAGCGTCACCAGCACCGGTACATGGCCCAGCGCCACCGTCTGGGTAAGGCCGGCCGCCGTCACCTGCACCGTGGAGCCGACGCCCAGGTCGAACAGCGGCAGCCGCACCAGCCGCAGCCGCCGGCGCTGCGCCGCCTGCACCAGGGCATCCTGCTGCGTCGCCGGCAGGCCGATCGCCTGCGCCGCCGCCGCAAGGCCGGCCGCCGGCAGCGCCTGCGCCTCGACCAGCCCGTGGATGGCATCCGGGCCGTTCGGATCCGAACCCGACGACGCGCCGGCCGGCAGGCCCAGCCCGAGGGCCGGCGCGAGGGCCGCGATCCGCGGCTCGAACCTGAGCGTGAGCCCGGCCACGACGAGCAGCGCCAGCAGGCCATAGAGAAAACGCTGGCCGCCGCCGGCGCCCTGTGCCGGCATCGGGCTCGGCTCCAGGCGGGATGGTCGGGTCACATCCGGTCTCGGCATGCCGGGATGATCGCAAACGGATCCTGTCGCCGCAATCGCCCTAGCCGACACGGTTACCGGTTCTTACAGATCGAGCGCGGAATTGGGATCAGCCCGACGCCGTCTTGGTGCTGCCGTCGCCGCCCCTGCCGCCCTTCTTGCCGTCGATCTCGTGCACGTGCTGGCCGTCCTCCAGCTCCGACGGCGGATTGATCACCAGCTTCTCGCCGCCGTTCAGCCCATGCGTGACCTCGGCCTCCTCGCCCAGGTCACGGGTGAGGCTGATCGGTGTGAGCTTCACCGTGCCGTCACCCTGCAGCACGGCGACGCGCAGGCTGGAGCTGTCGAAGATCAGCGCGGAGTCCGGGATCATCACCACCGCCTCCGGGCGCTCGAGATGGAACATCATGTCCACATAGAGGCCGGCGGTCAGCGTCTCGTCCGGGTTCGGGATGTCGACCTCGACCAGCAGCGAACGCGAATTCTGCGCCAGCGACGTCGAGGTGCGTGTGATGGTGCCGGTGAACACGCGGTTGGGCAGTTCCGGCACCCGGATCTCCGCCTTCACCCCGTCACGCATGCCGGGGAACTGGCTCTGCGGCACATAGACCTGGCAACGCAGGATGTCGTCGCGGTCGATATGCAGCAGCGCGGTGCCGGCGCTGGTGTCGCTCTGCACCAGGTCGCCGATATCCACCTGTCGGGTGGTGATGACGCCGTCGAACGGCGCGAGCACGCGCTCGAACCCGGTCAGCGCCACCAGCCGGTCGATCGTCGCCTGCTGGGCGCGTATGTTGGCCGCCGCGACCCCGATGCCGGCCTGCGCGCTGGCGACGCTCTTTTCCTGCACGCTGGTGTTGGTCACCTGGGTATCGGCGTCCTGCCTGGTCCCCCAGCCCTGGTTGGCCAGGGTGGTGGCGCGGTAGTTGTTCAGCTTCGCCAGCTTGGTGTTGGACTGGGCCTGGTCCAGCGTCGCCCTGGCCTGCAGCAGCGCCGCCTCGAGCTGGCCGAGCTGCGCCTGGGCCTGGCTGAGTTGCGCGTCCAGGTCGGGAGCGGCGATACGCAGCAGCAGGTCGCCGCGATGCACCTTGCTGCCGATATCGACGCGACGCTCGGCGATGTAGCCGGTAGCGCGCGCATAGAGGTCGGCGGAGTCGTAGGCGACGGTCTGGCCCGGCAGGGTGATCGGGTGGTTGTTCACCGAGCGCTTCGCGGTGGCGACGTGGACGTCGGGCACGAAGCTGGCCTCGGCGTGCTGGGTGTCGTCGGCGGCGCGCGACTGCTGCCAATGGTTGAAGCCGCCCCAGCCGATCAGCAGGGCCAGTGGCACCGCCACCCAGAGAGCCTGCACGGGACGCATCAGATGTAGTCCTCCGGGTCACGGACGGGATGGGAACGCAGCAGCGTGTAGAGGAACGGCACGAACAGCAAGGTCGAGACGGTGCCGACCGAGATGCCGCCGATCACCGCGCGGGCGAGTGCGGCATTCTGCTCGCCGCCCCGGCCGAGATCGAGTGCCATCGGGATCAGGCCCACCACCATCGCCCCCGCCGTCATCAGCACCGGTCGCAGCCGCGTCTCGCCGGCCATCTGCGCCGCCTCGGCGGCCGAGCAACCGGTCTCGATGCGATGTTCCCGGGCGAACGTCACCAGCAGGATCGAGTTCGCCGATGCGACGCCGACACTCATGATGGCGCCCATCATGGAGGCGATCGAGAACGTCGTGTGCGTGATGAACAGGCTCAGGATGATGCCGCAGAACACCAGCGGCAGGGCGCACAGCACCACGAACGGATCGCCCCAGTCCTGGTAGTTCAGCACCATCAGCAGATAGACCGCGATCACCGCCACCAGCAGCCCGATCTCGATATGCGAGAACGCGCTGTCCATGCTCTGGATCTGGCCGCGGATCAGGATGCGGTCCGGCGGCTTCAGGCGGTGCTGCTCGTCGGCCACCACGCGCCGGATCGCAGCCGCGGCACTGCCGAGGTCGCGGTCCTGCACCGCCGCATAGACGTCATAGCTCGGCTCGGTATTGACGTGGCTCAGCACCGATTGCTCGGTGTCGCGATGGAAGGTCGCGACGTTGGTCATCAGGCTGACCTGCTGCGCCACCTGGGTGTTGGTGCTGGAACTTCCCTGGATCGGCAGCGCCTCGACCGCATCCAGCGAGGCCTGCCGGTATTCCGGCGACTGCACCCAGAGCTGCCAGGGGATCCCGGTCTTCGGATCGGTCCAGAAATTGGGCGCCACCTGGAAGGAGCCGGACAGGGTGATGTTGACCTGGTTGGCGACGTCCTGCTCGGTGAGGCCGAGCTCGGAGGCGCGCTGGCGGTCGATGTCGGCAAAGAACTCCGGCGCGTCGGTGATCTGCTGGATATGCACGTCGACCAGCCCGGGCAGGGCCGCGAGCCGGCGCGCGATGCGCTTGGCGGCGGCGAGGTCGACCACGTCGTGGCGGCCATGCACCTGCACGTCGATCTGCGACGGCACCCCGAAATCCAGGATCTGGGTGATCATGTCCGCCGGCTGGAAGTAGAACAGCGCGTCCGGGTAGCGGCGGCGCAGCTCCCGCCTCAGCTTGCGGGTGACGGTGGTCGCCGAGACGCCGTTCTTCAGCGTCGCCAGGATCTGGCCGTCATAATAGGCGACGAAGGTTCCATCATCGAAGGCGAGGTTATAGTTCAGCGACGGCAGGCCGATATTATCGACCACGACCGCGACGTTGTTGCTCCCCGCGACATCGCGGATGGTCTGCTCGGTGCCGGCGAACAGCTTGGCGGTGTCCTCGATACGCAGGCCGGGCCGCGCCCGGACGTGCAGGGCCAGCTCGCCGGAGTTGATCTGCGGGAAGTAGTCCTGCCCGATGAACGGGAACAGGCAGCCGCCGAGCAGCAGCACGCAGCCGGCCACCAGCGCAGTCACCAGCCGGCGACGCAGCGCGATCTCGAGCAGGCCGGCATAGCCCTTGTGGAAACGGTCGAACCGGCGCTCGAAGCCGGCATGGACGCGGGCGAACAGGCCGGGTTTCCTGCCGCCGCCCTCCTCCCCCTTGGTGTCTTCCTTGGCCTTTTCCTTGCGCGCCTGCTCGGGACCGACCAGCACATCGATCAGGATCGGCACCAGCGTGCGCGACAACAGGTACGACGCGAGCATGGCGAACACCACGGCCAGCGCCTGCGGAGTGAAGATGTATTTCGGTGCACCGACCAGGAACAGCACCGAGACGAATGCCGAACAGATCGACAGCGTCGAGATCAGCGTCGGCTTCGCGATGCTCGCACCACCCTCGACGACGCTCTCGCGGAAGCCCTTTCCGCTTTCGAGCACCCGGTAGGTGTTCTCGATCGCCACCGTCGCGTCGTCGACCAGGATGCCGACGGCCAGCGCCAGGCCGCCCAGCGTCATCACGTTCATGGTCTCGCCGATCGCGGCGCAGACCGCGAGCGAGGTCAGGATGGCGAGCGGGATGGAAACCAGCACCACCAGGGTAGCGCGCCAGGAGCCGAGGAACAGCAGGATCATCAGGCCGGTGAGGCCGGCGGCGATGCAGCCCTCCTCCACCACCTCGCTGATCGCGTCCGAGACGAATACCGACTGGTCGAACAGCGAGACGATGTGGATGTCCTTCGGCGCCGAGGCGAGGATGCCGGGCATCTGCGCCTTGACCGCGTTCACCACGTTCAGCGTCGAGCTGGTGCCGTTCTTGAGCACCGGCAGCAGCAGGCCGAGCGCGCCGTTCACATGCACCATGTTCTGCTGCGGCGGGCCGCCAGCTCGCGCATACCCAACGTCACGCAACAGGATCGGCGTGCCGTTCACCACCTTGAGCGGCATGTTGTTGAGCCGGTCGAGCACGTTCGGCAGCGTGTTCATGCGCACGATGAACTGGGTCGAGCCGAACTTGGCGAGGCCAGACGGCAGCGTCAGGCTCTGCGCGTTGATCGCGGTCACCACCTGCATCGGCGTCATGCCGCGGGCCGCCAGCGCATGCGGGTCGATGTCGATCTGCACCTGTTCCGGCACGCCGCCATAGGGCGGCGGCATCGTCGAGCCCGGCGTGGTCTGCAGGGTCGAGCGCAGCCGGAAGCGCACGTAGTTGTAGACGGCGGCCTGGCTCTCGACATTCGAGGTGGCCGCGATCTGGATCACCGGCACCGAGGAGGCGGAGAACTGCAGGATGATCGGCGGCTGGATGCCGTTCGGCAGCTGGCCGCGTATCGAGTTCATCGCGGCGGTGACCTGGGTCAGCGCCAGGCTGATGTCGGTGCCCGGCTGGAAATAGACCTTGGTCAGGGTGGTGCCCTGCAGGGTCGTGCTCTCCATGTCCTGGATGCCGGTGACGTTGTTGCTCAGCGCCAGCTCGGAGTAACTGGTGACCTGGTTCTGCATGTCGGGCGTGTCGAGCCCGGTATAGGTCCAGATGATGCTGACCACCGGGATGTTGACGCTGGGCAGCACGTCCTTGGGCATCAGCACGGCGGCGCCGCCACCGGCCAGCAGGATCAGGATCGACATCACATAGAACGTCACCCGGAACTTCAGGGCGAACTTAACGAGGTTCACGGGAAACGGCTCTCCGGAGTGCAGGCAGCAGGGGGACGCCAAGAAGCGCCTGTTGAGAGCGCCCGTGGGACTAGATGGTTCGCACCCGCGTTCAAGGCCAGAGGCATGGAATGTTTCAGATGATTACGCTACCGCAGGGCGCGGGGCGGCTGGAACCCCGCGACTTCAGCTTGACGTCCCAGCCTGCGACGACGCAAGAACACAGCATGAACGACCTCTTCTCGCGCAAAACCCCCGAGGCGCGCCGGAAACCGGCGGCTGGCCAGCCCACGCCGTCGGCTGGCGGCACAGGCGGCTACGACGCGCGCGACATCGAGGTGCTGGAGGGGCTGGAGCCGGTGCGACGCCGGCCGGGCATGTATATCGGTGGTACCGACGAGACCGCCCTGCACCACCTGGCCGCCGAGATCCTCGACAATGCCATGGACGAGGCGGTGGCGGGCCATGCGAGCCTGATCGAGTTCACGCTGGAGGCCGATGGCCGGGTCACGGTGCGCGATAACGGGCGCGGCATCCCGGTCGACCGCCACCCCAAGTTCAAGGACCTGTCGGCGCTGGAGGTGATCTTCACCACCCTGCACTCCGGCGGCAAGTTCTCCGGGAAGGCGTACGAGACCTCGGGCGGCCTGCACGGCGTCGGCTCCTCGGTGGTGAATGCGCTGTCCTCGTCGCTCGAGGTCGAGGTCGCGCGCGACCGCGCGGTGTGGCGCCAGTCATACGAGCGCGGCCGTCCGCTCGGGCGGCTGGAAAAGATCGGCGCCACGCAGAACCGGCGCGGCACCCAGATCCGTTTCCTGCCGGACGCCGAGATCTTCGGGCCGCTGCAGTTCAACCCGAAGCTGCTGTACCGGCTGTGCCGCTCCAAGGCGTTCCTGTTCCGCGGCGTCACCCTGCAATGGCGCTGCGATGCCACTCTTCTGAAGGGCGGCAGCAGCGACGTGCCGGAAGAGGCGCTGCTGCACTTCCCGGGCGGGCTCGCCGACAGCCTGCGCGACGAGCTGGGCGAGCCGGCGCGCCTGCTGGCAGAGCTGTGGTCGGGCGAGGCCGCCCTGCCCGCCGCGCCCGACGGCAGATCGACCGGGCGGCTGGAATGGGCGATCGCCTGGCTGGAGAGCGGCGAGGCGGCGCTCGCCTCGTTCTGCAACACCATCCCGACGCCGCAGGGGGGCACCCACGAGACCGGGTTCCGCAACGCGCTGCTCCGCGGCCTGCGCGCCTGGGGCGAACAGCGCAGCAACAAGCGCGCCCTGCAGGTCACCGCCGAGGACCTGCTGGGCTCGGTTGCGGCCAAGCTGTCGGTGTTCATCCGCGAGCCGCACTTCCAGGGCCAGACCAAGGAGCGCCTCACCAACGCCGAGGCGACGCGCCTGGTCGAGACCGCGCTGCGCGACCGTTTCGACCACTGGCTGTCCGGGCATCCGGCGCAGGCCGACAACCTGCTCGCCTTCATCATCGAGCGCGCCGAGGAGCGGCTGCGCCGGCGCGAGATGAAGGAAACGCCGCGCAAGTCCGCGACCCGCCGGCTGCGGCTGCCCGGCAAGCTCACCGACTGCACCCGCGAGAACGCCGCCGAGACCGAGATCTTCCTGGTCGAGGGCGACAGCGCCGGCGGCTCGGCCAAGCAGGCGCGCAACCGCGAGACCCAGGCGGTGCTGCCGCTGCGCGGCAAGATCCTCAACGTCGCGAGTGCGTCCACCGAGAAGCTGCGCCAGAACCAGGAGCTGCGCGACCTCGTCGAGGCGCTCGGCTGCGGCGTCGGCGAGAAATCCGAGATAGCCCGGCTGCGCTACGGCCGCGTCATCATCATGACCGATGCCGACGTGGACGGCGCGCATATCGCGTCCCTGCTGATGACCTTCTTCTATCGCGAGCTGCCGGAGCTGATCCGCGGCGGCCATCTGTATCTGGCGCAGCCGCCGCTGTACCGCCTCACCCAGGGGGCGAAGACGATCTACGCGATGGACGACCGCGACCGCGAGCGCAAGCTGAAGTCGGCGTTCAAGCCGAACGCCAAGGTCGAGGTCAGCCGCTTCAAGGGCCTCGGCGAGATGCCGCCCGCCGACCTCAAGGCGACCACGATGGATCCCGCGCGCCGCACCCTGCTCAAGGTGGTGGCCGCCCCCGAGGACCGGGCCGAGACCAGCACCATGGTCGAGAGCCTGATGGGGCGGCGGCCGGAGCTGCGCTTCCAGTTCATCCAGGAGCACGCGCGCGGCGTCGAGCTGCTGGACGTCTAGATCCAGAACAGCCGATAACATAGTTCTTGAGTGTAACGACTTCTTAACGCTAGATCACGCTCCTTGGCCGGGTTTGCGTGAGTGCGACAATGAATTTCCTCCATGCCGGGTCGCTGCCGCGCATGATCGTGCTGTCCGCCATGACCCTCGCAGTGCCGGGTGTGCCAGCCTTCGCCCAGGACAGCGCCCGGTTGCTGGCCACCTCCGGCGTGACCGAGGTCGAGGGCGCCGGCGGCGGCGGCCTCGCCTCCTGGGCGCTGATCACCGGCTACGGCACCCGGGACGCGATCGGCGGCAGCGCGCACGGGACCTTCGTCGGGCTGTCGGATTTCGGACTGGCCTCGGCCGGCGCGGCCATCGGGCTCTATGACCGGCTCGAGCTGTCGTACAGCCATGACTGGTTCGATACCGGAGCCGCAGGCGGCCGGCTCGGCCTCGGTCGCGGCTACCAGTTCAACCTCGACATCGCGGGCGCCAAGCTGCGGCTGTTAGGCAACGCGGTCTACGACCAGGACACCTGGCTGCCGGAGATCTCGGTCGGCACCCAGTTCAAGGCGGCGGACGAGCACGCGGTGCTGAAGGCCGTGGGCGCGTCCAGCCCGGACGGTGTCGATTTCTATGTAGCCGCCACCAAGCTGTTCCTGGCCGAGAGCCTGCTGGTGAACGCGACCGTGCGCGCGACCAAGGCCAACCAGTTCGGCATCCTGGGTTTCGGCGGCGACCGCGACAACGCCTACAGCGCCGAGTTCGAGGGCTCGGCAGCGCTGCTGCTGACCCGCCGGCTGGCGGTCGGCGCCGAGTTCCGCAGCAAGCCGGACAACCTGCGCTTCGCCGGCGAGGGCGACGCCTACGACCTGTTCGGGGCGTTCTTCCTGAACAAGCACCTGTCGGCCACGCTCGCCTACCTGGATCTCGGCCGCATCGCGCGGCAGGGCGACCAGAAGGGCTACTACCTCTCCCTGCAGGCCGGCTTCTGATGGCGACCCGCATGCGTCACATGCTGCTCGGCGCGGCCATCCTGGGCATGCTGGCACGCCCGGCATCCTGCGCCACCACATCGCTGTACGACCAGCTCGGCGCGGGCGCCGGGGTGCATCGCATCGTGAGTGCGGCACTTGCCCGCTACTACACCGATCCGCGGCTGCACGACGACTTCGACAACATCAACCAGACCTGGCTGCAACCCCGGTTCGAAACCTTCATCTGCCATGTGACCGACGGCCCCTGCCAGTACAAGGGCCGGTCGATGGCCGCCTCGCATCGCGGCCTTCATATCGACCAGGCGCGCTTCAATGCCGTGGTCGAGGATCTGCAGGACGCCATGGACGAGGCCGGGGTCTCGTTCCGCCTGCAGAACCGCCTGCTGGCCCGCCTCGCCCCGATGGAGCGCGACATTGTTACCCGCTGAGCGCCGCCTGCTGCGCTGGGGTTCGCTGATCCTGCTCGGTGCCACTGCCGCCGGACGTCATGGCTGGGCCGCCGCGCCGCCGGCGTCGCCCCTCCCCTCCTCGCCACAGGAGGTCGTGGTCTCGCAGCGCGACCGCGCCTTTTCGCAGCACGCGGTGCAGATCCCGCGCGGCGGCAGCATCCGCTTCGACAACGATGACGACTTCGACCATCAGGTGTTCGTGCAGTCGCCGGGCATGTCGTACGAGTCCGACGAGCAGGCGCCCGGCCAGGCGATCAGGGTGACCTTTCCGAAAGCCGGCAGCTACGACGTGCAGTGCCACATCCACCCGAAGATGCATCTGCATGTCGACGTGAAATAGATGCCGATCCGCAGCAAGATCCTCTCGGGCTGCCTGGCGCTGACCCTGCTGACCGCCCTGCTCGGAATCTTTGCCGAGCGTGCCGAGCGCCGCCTTGGATCCCTCGCGTTCGGCATCTACGACAACGCCTTCATGTCCGTGAGCTACCTGCGCGAGGCGCAGATGGATTTCGGGGAGCTGGCGCCGGGTCGGGCTCCCGGTAGCGGCGCACCCGGCCGCGCCGCCGCACGCCCGGCCGCCGAGCTCGCGCGCGAGATCCTCGACGATCTCGACGTGGTGCGTGAGCGCGCGATGTCGCCGTACGGGCGCCGGGAAGCCGAGGCGCTGCGCCGCCGTGTCGCCACCCTGCTGCCGGACCTCGCCGCCGATCCGGCCGGCGCGCTCAAGGCGCACCAGGCCTTCGACCACCTGGTCGAGACGTTTGCCGGCGACGGCTACATATACCGGCGCAATGTCGGCCAGATGGTCGTGTCGCAGCGCCGGCAGACGTGGGGCGCGCTGCTCGTCAGCCTGCTCGCGGCGCTCGCGATCACCGCCCTCATCACCCGCCTGATCGCGCCGCCGGTCCGCCGCGCGGTGAGGATCGCGCAGTCCATCGCTGCCGGCCGGCTGGACAACCCGATCATCGCCCGCGGGCACGACGAGACCGCCGACCTGATGCGGGCGCTGTCGGTGATGCAATCGAGCATCGCATCCGGCATGCGCCGCATCCAGGCGCTGATGGACCAGCAGGCGGAGAGCCACGCCGGCGAGATCGCCGCCCAGCACGCGCAGATGCAGGCGGCGCTGGCCAACATGAACCAGGGCCTGTGCCTGTTCGGCGGCGACGGCACGCTGAGGGTCGCGAACACCCGGTTCGCCGAGATGTTCGGGGCGCCGGTGCTCGGCCGGACCGCCGACGAGGTGCTGCGGGCGGCCGGGCTCGAAGCTCTGCTCGGCATCTCGCGCGACGGGCTGCTGGAGACGTTCTCGTGCGAGCTTCCGGACGGCCGCATCATGGCGGTATCGCAGCAGCCGATCGCAGGCGGCGGCTGGGTCGCCACCTACGAGGATGTCAGCGAGCGGCGCGCGGCCGAGCAACGGCTGTCCCACATGGCGCGGCACGACCTGCTGACCGGGCTGCCGAACCGGCTGCTGTTCGAGGAGCACATGCGCCTGGCACTCGCGAGCCTGGCACCCACCGACGGGCTGGCCGTGCTCTGCCTGGATCTCGACCGCTTCAAGCTGGTCAACGACACGCTCGGGCACGGCGTGGGCGACGGGCTGCTGCAGATGGCGGCCCACCGGCTGCGCGGCTGCGTGCGCGAGGAGGACCTGGTGGTCCGCCTCGGCGGCGACGAGTTCGCCATCATCCAGATCTCGCGCGGCCAGGACAGCAAGGTACCGGCCCTGCTCGCTCCGAAACACATGGAACAGCCGCAGGAAGTGACGATGCTGGCGCAGCGGGTGATCGAGCGGCTGTCGGCGCCGTTCGAGGTCGACGAGCACCGGATCGAGATCGGCGTCAGCGTCGGCATCGCGCTGTCGGGCGACGGCAGCCTCGCCGAGGACGACCAGAACCGCCCGCAGGCGCTGCTCAAATGCGCCGACCTCGCGCTGTACCGCGTCAAGGCGGAGGGACGCGGCAGCTTCCATTTCTTCGAGCCGGAGATGGACCTGCGCATGCAGGCGCGCCGCCGGCTCGAGCACGACCTGCGCCTCGCGGTCAGCGCGCAGCAGTTCGAGCTCTACTACCAGCCGCTGATGGAGAGCGGCGCCGGCCTCTCCGGCTTCGAGGCGCTGCTGCGCTGGAACCATCCGGGGCGCGGGCTGGTCAGTCCGGTCGAGTTCATCCCGCTCGCCGAGGAGGTCGGGCTGATCCCGGCGATCGGCCGCTGGGCGCTGCGGCGGGCCTGCGCGGATGCCGTCCTGTGGCCCGCGAACCTCAAGGTTGCGGTCAACCTCTCGCCGCTGCAGTTCCGTCCCGGGCTCGCGGCCGAGGTCGCCGACGCGCTGGAAACAAGTGGCCTGCCGGCGCGCCGGCTCGAGCTCGAGATCACCGAGAGCCTGCTGCTGCAGGATGACGAGGCGGTGCTGGCGACCCTGCACCGGATCCGCGCGCTCGGGGTGCGGATCGCGATGGACGATTTCGGCACCGGCTACTCCTCGCTTGGCTATCTGCGGCGCTTCCCGTTCGACAAGATCAAGATCGACCAGTCCTTCGTGCGCGGCATGATCGACCAGGCCGACTGCATGGCGATCGTGCGCGCGGTGATCGGGCTCGGCCGCTCGCTCGGGATCTCGATCAACGCGGAGGGTGTCGAGACCACAGCCCAGCACCAGGCGCTGCTGCGCGAGGGCTGCGACGAGCTGCAAGGATTCCTGTTCAGCCGGCCGCAGCCGGCAAGCGAGGTCGCCCGCATGGTGCAGCAGCTCGGACCTGCCTCGGCCGAGTATTCCACGCTGGCCGGGGAGCAGGTGTAGGCGTTGCTTGACGCGATTCGCATTTCCATTATCCTGGAGACATGGAAATGCCATGTGCCATCGCGGCGCTGGCGGCGCTCGCCCAGGAGTCCCGCCTCGACATCTTCCGCCTGCTCGTGCAGGCCGGGGGCGACGGCATGGCGGTGGGACAGATCGGCGACCGGCTCGGGCTGCCGGGTGCGACGCTGTCGTTCCATCTCAACCAGCTCAGGCACGCCAACCTCGTCACCTTCCGGCGCGACGGGCGGTCGCTGATCTACTCCGCGGCCTACCCGGTCATGAACGACCTGCTGGCCTACCTCACCGAGAACTGCTGCCAGGGCGATGCCTCGGCCTGCGGCGGCAGTCAATGTGCTGCAGATGCCGGTGCTGATCTCGCACCGATTGCCTGCACCCTGAGCGGTCAAAGCTACCAGCACCGAATGGTGTGGATCACCGAGCTGAACCGCAGGGCGCTCAAGACCGAGCGCCTGGACGGGTTGAGCCTCCGGCTGAGCTACGACACGGCGGCGCTTTCAGACGTCGAGGAGCTTGCACGCCGCGAGCGGCTCTGCTGCCCCTTCCTGACGTTCGCGGTCAAGACGGACATCAAGGCTGTCGTCCTGACGATAACTGCCCCCGAAGCAGCACGCGATGCAGCGGAGCCGCTGTTCGCGCAATTCCGATCACGCCACGCCACCTCGGTGCCCGAAAATGCAGCCACGGGAGAAGCACGCCATGAAGCGCCTGCACGTTCACGTCTGCGTCGATGACCTCGCGCCGTCGATCAGCTTCTACAGCACGCTCTTCGCCGCCACTCCGTCAGTGACCAAGCCGGACTACGCGAAATGGATGCTCGATGACCCGATGGTGAACTTCGCGATTTCCACCCGCGGCGGGACGTCCGGGATCGATCATCTGGGCATACAGGTCGAGACGCCGGTCGAACTGCGGGAGGTGTTCGGGCGGCTGCGGGAGGCGGATGGGCCGGTGCGCGACGAGGGCAGCACGACATGCTGCTACGCGCGGTCGGAGAAGTCGTGGGTCACGGACCCGCAGGGGATCTCGTGGGAGACCTTCCTCAGCTTGAGCGAAAGCACGGTGTATGGGGATGGCGTCGATCCCGGCCCGGTCCGCACCGCCGCCGCGGCCTGTTGCACACCGGAGCCCGGCCTCGCCGGCAAGGCTTCGTGCTGCGGCCAGGATGCTTTGCAACGATGATCTCGTTCTATCACCAGGCCATCGGCACGCCGCGCAACGTCCTCGTCTTGCTCTAGCCGTCGATCGGGTTGCCGCGCGCGAACTGCGCCAGCCGCGTGACCTGGTTGTCGGTCAGGGCGGAAACGAAATCATTGATGCGTCGGTAATGCTCCTCGATGCCGAACCCGTGGCCCGGCGCCTGGTCCTCCATCAGCTGCAGGATGCGGTTCGAGCGATAGGACAGCGTCGACGGGCTGCTGCTGCGGAACAGCTCGCGCGCCGCCTCCGAGCAGGTGGCAAGCAGCGTCGCCACCGCCGAGTAGGCGCCGATCTCGACCTCGGTCTTGCGCGAGTGCCGGAAGATCTCGTCGCGCGCGAGCTGCTTGGCGCGCGCGATGCCGTCGCGCAGGCGCGCGGGACCGGCCTCGACGATGGTGCCGGAGAACGCGCCGGCCAGGATCGCATCGTACTGCGCAAAGAAGATCGCGGTGCAGTCCGCGACCAGCCCGTCGATCGCGCGGCCGCGCAGCCAGCGTATGCGCTGGCGCTCGCCATGTCCGGTGCGGCCGATGAGGAACTCGGCGCGCATGGCATCGTCGAGCAGGCCGGTGAAGACCTCGATCACCTCGCTGGCGCGCAGGATCTCCATCTCCATGCCGTCCTCGATATCGACGATGGCGTAGCAGATGTCGTCGGCAGCCTCGACGAGATAGGCCAGCGGATGCCGCGCATACACGCCCGGCGCGATCTGCGGGATCCGCATGGCGTCGAAGATGCCGCGCATGACCTCGAATTCGCTGCCGTAGCAACTGTACTTGCCGTGCCGCGCGGTCGCGGCCGCCGAGGTCGAGCACCAGGGATATTTAACAAAGGTGGCGAGGGTGGCGCTGGTCAGCCGGATGCCGACGATGTCGTGCAGGCTGGTCAGCATGCGGAACCCCTGCGCATTGCCCTCGAAGGTCCGCAGGTCCTGCACGCAGTGGGCGCTGAAGCCGTCGAAGAACTCGCTCGCCTGGCGGCTGTACCAGTCGCGAATTGCGTATTCGCCGGCATGCCCGAAGGGCGGGTTGCCGATGTCGTGCGCGAGGCACGCCGCCTGCACGATGGCGCCTATATCGGCCGACTGCACGCGCGGCGGCAGCACCCCGCGCCGCTCCAGCTCGCGTCCGACCAGTTCCCCGAGGCTGCGGCCGACGCAGGAAACCTCGAGGCTGTGGGTCAGCCGGTTATGCACCTTGTCGTTGCGCGGCAGCGGATGCACCTGGGTCTTGCGCCCCAGCATGCGGAACGGCTCGGAGAAGATCAGCCGGTCGTGATCCTTCTGGAACTCCGAGCGTCCGAGCCTGGCGCCGACGCTGACCGGCTTGGCTGGCCGGCTGTCATCGAGCAGACGCTGCCAGTCCATCATCGCGGCACCCTCCCGCCCAGAGTCGACCGCACACTGTCGCACGCGACCACTCCGGGCAAGCAGGTCAGAGCGCGTCCATCGTGACGTAGTCGGTGTAGCCCTCGTCGCCCTGGCTGTACCAGGTCGCCTGCACGTCCTTGTTCAGCGGTGCGCGAAGACGGATGCGGGCCGGCAGATCGGGGTTGGCGAGGAAGGTGCGGCCGAACGCGACCGCGTCCGCCCGGCCCTCGTCGAGCACGGCCTGTCCGCTCTCGCCGTCATAGTCGGCATTGAGCACCAGCGGGCCGCCGAAGGCGCGCTGCATGGCGGGTGCGACCGGCGGATGCGCCGCACGTCCGAAGGTGCCGTGCGGGCCGGGTTCGCGCAGCTCGAGGAAGGCGAGGCCGAAGTGGCCGAGCTCGGTGGCCGCCGCGGTAAACAGCGCCTCCGGATCGGTGTCCTCGACGCCCTGGATCGGCTCGTTCGGCGACAGCCGCACCCCGGTACGATCGGCACCGACCACGCCCGCCACCGCCTCGGTGACCTCGCGCAGCAGACGCACCCGGTTTTCGATCGGGCCGCCATACGCGTCTGTGCGGAAATTCGCGTTGTCGCGCAGGAACTGGTCGATCAGGTAGCCATTGGCGGCATGGATCTGCACGCCGTCGAAGCCGGCCGCAACCGCGTTGCGCGCCGCCGTGCGGTAATCCTCCAGCAGGCGGGTGATCTCGCCCGCTTCGAGCGCGCGGGCCGCGCCATACGGCTGCTTGCCCTTGTAGGTGTGCGCGGCCCCCGGCGCCGTGGTCGACGAGGAGGAGACCGGCGCTTCGCCGCCGAGGAAGTCCGGATGCACCAGCCGCCCCATGTGCCAGAGCTGGCAGGCGATGCGGCCGCCGGCCTCGTGCACCGCCTGCACCACCGGGCGCCAGGCGGCTGTCTGCTCCTCGTTCCAGATCCCCGGCGCATAGGGCCAGCCCAGGCCCTCCCGCGAGATCCCGGTCGCCTCGGTGATGATCAGCCCGGCGCTGGCGCGCTGCGCGTAGTACTCGGCCATGCGCGCGGTCGGCACATGCTGGGCGGTGGCGCGGCCGCGGGTCAGCGGTGCCATCAGGATGCGGTTGGGCGCGTCGATGGCGCCGAGGCGGATCGGATCGAACAACGAAGGCATGCTTATCTCGTCTGCAGTTGAGGCCCGCATGGCGTCCGGAGCGAACATCCACGCGAATCACTTGAAAAGCTTGGCGTGATCCGCCTAGTGTTCAAGCATCAACAACCGAAAGGAGGTGATCCAGTGTCTCATTGTTTGCCAGAGGTTTCGCACGGATCGACCTGGGCCCTCGCTGTTTCCATCGAGACCGCGGCCTGACCTAGCGGTTCGGCTTCAACCCTCAGACAATGGAAGGCCTCGGAACCGCAAGGTTCCGGGGCCTTCGTTGCATTTTGGCGATTACCGGGCCGTCAGCAGGAACGGCACCCGCCGGTCCGGCTGGGTCGTGATCAATCCCCGTGGCCGCACGTCAGGCTGTCCGATCAGCGCCAGCCGGTAGCGCCGCAGCAGCCGCGCCAGCACCAGCACCCCCTCGCTCAGCGCGAACTGCGCGCCCACGCAGATGCGCGGCCCGGCGCCGAACGGCAGGTACACCATACGATCCGGCGGTGTCGCACCCGGCAGGAAGCGCTGCGGGTCGAACCGCGCCGGGTCGCGCCAATGCGCGTGATGCCGGTGCAGCACCCACGGCGAGATGCTGACGATGGTGCCGGGTGCCACCGCACGGCCCGCGATCTCGTCCGCCGCCTGCGCCTCGCGCACGATCAGGTAGGCGGGCGGATACAGCCGCAGCGTCTCGTCGAGGAAGGCACGGGTGAAAGGCAGCCGGGAGACCGCATCCGGTGCCTCCAGGTCGGCAGCCTCCGCCTCGGCCGCCAGGCGCTCCTGGTGCCCGGGCAGCCTTGCCGCGATGAAGCAGGCCCAGAACAGCGAGACCGCGGTGGTCTCGTGACCAGCCAGGATCAGGGTGGAAACCTCGTCGCGCAGCTGCGCATGGTTGAAGCCCTCGCCGGTCTCGGGGTCGCGCGCGGCGCGCAGCAGGTCGAGCAGGTCGCGCGGTGCGTCGTCCTCACGCGTGCCCCGGTCGCGCGCCTCGATGATGCGGTCCATCAGGGCCAGCCAGTCGGTGCGGAACTGTTCGCGGCCGCGATCCAGCGGCGAGCGCACATGCCCGGGCAGCATCAGGTCGAGCACGCCGACCTTGGCGTAGTTCAGCGCGTAGCGCAGCATCAGCGCCCGCATGTCGGGCCCGAATCGGCCCATCTCCAGCGAGAACATCGACTGCCCGGCCACGTCCAGCGTGAGGCGCTGCAGCACCGAGAGCAGCTCGACCGGATGTCCGATGCGCGAGGCGAGCTCGGTCTCGAACGTGTCGCACACGCGCAGGATGTGGCGCACCAGGATCGGCATGACACGCGGCGCCAGGCTCGGCGCGATCACCCGGCGCTGGTGCCGCCAGGCCTCGCCCTCGGCCAGGAACAGCCCCTCGCCCAGCACAGGCCGCAGCACGCGCCGGGTGGGCGCGCTACGCTGGTAGTTCTCGTGGTTGCCGAGCAGGACGTGCCGGATGGCGGCGGGGTCGTTCAGCAGCATCTGCTCGCGGCCGAGGAAGCGGCCGGGCAGCACCAGGTGCCGGTAGGCGTCCGGCCCCCACAGCTCCAGCGGGTTGCGACGCAGCACCAGGAAAGCCTCGACCTGCGAGCGCCGCCCCGCCTTCAGGCGCGGCGCCGGCAGGATCGCAGGATCGATGGCATCGCGCACGGCAATCATCATGGCGGTCATCGCGTCGCCACCGACACGCCGCCCGGGATCGACGCCTGGCGCGGCCCGGACTGGCTGTCATGCTCCATCTGCGCCAGCACCCGCACGCCGGGGTCGAACACCCGGGTGAAGGAGGACGGGTAGATGCCCATCCAAAGCGTGATGAGGGCAAGCGGCGCCAGCACCGCGAGTTCCGGTCCGGTCATGTCGCGCAGCGTGCCGATCACCCCGCGCGCGGCCCCGAACATCACCCGGCGGTACAGCACCAGCATGTACACAGCACCCAGGATCATGCTCATGCCGGACAGCAGCGCCACCCAGAAGCCGACCTGGATCGCGCCGATCATCACCAGCAGCTCGCCGACAAAGGCGCCGGTGCCGGGCAGGCCGATATTGGCCATCGCGAACAGCATCGCCAGCGTCGCAAGCTTCGGCATCCGGTGCGCAACGCCGCCGAACCCCGCGATCTCGCCGGTGCCGGCGCGGCTCGACAGCATGGCGATGGCAAGGAACAGGCCCGCGATGATGATGCCGTGGCTGAGCATCTGGAACACCGCGCCGGCGACGCCGGGCGCATTCAGGGTGAACAGTCCGACCAGCACCAGGCCCATGTGCGAGAACGACGAGTACGCGATCATGCGCTTCATGTCGGTCTGCGCGAGTGCGACCGCGGCGGCATAGATCACGGCGACGATGCCGAGCCCGATCATCCACGGGGCCGCCACATGCGCCGCGTCCGGCAGCATCGAGATCGCGAACCGCAGGAAGCCGTAGGCGCCGGCCTTGGACAGCACGCCTGCGATCATCGCGGTGGCCGGCGCGGGCGCCTCGGCATAGGCGTCCGGCAGCCAGCCATGCAGCGGGAAGACCGGCAGCTTCACCCCGAAGGCGAGCAGGAAGCACAGGAACATCCAGCCCTGCGCATGCGGCGTGAAGTGGGTCGCCAGCAAGGTCGGGATGTCGGTGGTGCCGGCGATCTGCCACATCGCGATCAGCGCGATCAGCATGAACAGCGAGCCGCCGAAGGTGAACAGGAAGAACTTGAGCGACGCGAACACCCGGCGGGAACCGCCCCAGATGCCGATCAGCAGGCTCGCCGGGATCAGGGTCGCCTCGTAGAACACGTAGAACACGACGAAATCCAGCGCCGCGAACACCCCGATCAGCGTGGTCTCCAGCAGCAGGATCGCCAGCATGTAGTCGCGCACCCGGCTCTCGATCAGCCGCCAGGAGGCGAGGATGGCGATCGGCGTCAGCGTGGTCGCCAGCAGCACGAACAGCAGGCTGATGCCGTCGAGCCCGAGGTGGAACGAGATGCCGAGCGCCGGCATCCAGGCGGCGCGCTCCTGGAACTGGAACCCGGCGACGGAGGGGTCGTAGCCGATCCAGAGCACCACCGAGAGGGCCCACACCACCAGGCTGGTCCACAGCGCGATCCAGCGCGAGGCATCGTCGATCCTGCCGGGCGCGCCGCGCATCAGCAGCAGAACGAGGGCACCCAGCAGGGGCAGGAAGGTGACCAGGAAGAGCAGCGGCAGATGCAACGTGGGTCTCGATCATCCGTGGGCGGGCAGCCGCCAACCTAGACGGCTTGCGCCGTGCTGCACAGCGCATGGCGGCTGCACACGCTGCGCGCCGGTGGCGTCAGGCCCGGCCGAACAGGCGCTCGATCTCGTTCCGGCTGAGCTTGAGCCAGGTCGGGCGGCCGTGCGAGCAGGTATCGGCGCGTGGCGTCGTCTCCATGCGCCGCAGCAGCGCGTCCATCTCGTCGCGCGACAGTCGGCGGCCGGCGCGTATGCTGCCGTGGCAGGCCATGCGCGCGATCACCTCGAGGGTGCGCCGGTCGAGCGCGGCGCTGCCGGCCGCCTCGCCGACACCGTCGGGCTCCAGCACCTCGTCGGCGAGATCGCGCAGCAGCGCCGCCGGATCGGGACTGCCGAGCAGCGCCGGCAGCGTGCGCACCAGGACGCTGGCCCCGCCGAACGCCTCGATCTCGATGCCCAGGGCGGCGAGCGACGCGGCCTGCTCGAGCAGGGCTGCGGCAGCGCCACGCGGCAGGTCCACCACCTCGGGCAGCAGCAGCCGCTGCGCCGCCACGGCGCCGCCGAGATACTGCGCCTGCAGCGCCTCCTGGGTCAGCCGCTCATGCGCGGCATGCTGGTCGACCAGCACCAGGCCGCCATCGGCCGCAACCGCGATCACATAGGTGTCGAGCACCTGCGCCACCGCCGCACCCAGCGGATGATCGGGCGGCGGCGCCACAGCCTCCGGGGCCGGCGCGTCCAGCACCCGTGCCCGCGGCGCCGCGTCGAAGGCCAGGGTCGCTTCGGCAAACCCCGGCGGAGAGGCTCGTTCGGGGGGTGCCCAGATCATGCCCGGCCCGCGCGGCCGCGACTGCAGGGCCTGCACCCCGCCGTGGCCGGCACCGCCGGACAGCGCACGGCCCAGGCTGCCAATCACCAGCGCGCGCACCGTGTCGGCCTCGGCGAACCGCAGCTCGGTCTTGGCCGGATGCACGTTCACGTCGATCCGCTCGGGAGGGATGTCGAGGAACAGCGCCACCACCGGATGCCGGCCATGCACGATGACGTGCCGGTAGGCAACCCGGACCGCGGTGCGCAGCACCGGGTCGGCGACCGGGCGGCTGTTCACCACCAGATACTGCCCGGACGCAGTGGCCCGGTGCATCGCCGCGCCGCAGGCATAGCCGCTCAAGGCGATGCCGTCCCGCTCGCCGGCGACGGCGAGCAGGTCGAGCGGCCTGGCCGCGCCGGCCTCCGCGAGCAGGGTGGACACCCGGGCGAGCCGGTCCTGCACCGGCAGCTCCAGCACCATGCGGCCGTCGATTTCGAGGCTGAACGCCACCTGCGGCGTCGCCAGCGCCAGCCGCCGCAGCACGGTCTCGGCGTGGCCGGACTCGATGCGCGGCGTCTTGAGGAATTTCCGCCGGGCGGGGGTGGCGAAGAACAGCTCCTCGACCAGGACCCGCGTCCCTGGCGGTCCCGCACAGGGGTGCGGTTCGGTGACCAAACCGCCATCGACCCGGATCTGCCAGGCCTCGGCCGCGTCATGCGGACGCGAGGCGACGCAGAGGCGCGCGGCGGCGCCGATCGACGGCAGCGCCTCGCCGCGGAACCCCAGGGTTGCGATCCGAACCAGCGTCTCGTCGGAGAGCTTCGAGGTGCAGTGCCGTTCGACCGCGAGCACCAATTGCTCCGGGGCCATGCCGCTGCCATCGTCGGTAACGCTGATGCGCGTGATCCCGCCGCCATCAAGGCTGACCGCAATGCGCCTGGCCCCGGCATCGATCGCGTTCTCGACCAGCTCCTTGACCACCGCCGCCGGCCGCTCGATCACCTCGCCGGCCGCGATCCGGTTCACAAGCTCACCGCTCAGCCGCCGAATGACCGGTGGGGTCCCGGCCAAGGCTGCCGCGGGTTGCGTCATCGCCGCCTAAAGACCGTTTGGGTATGGATCAGGGTGTGTCAGAGGCGCCAGCCTGGCGCCACCCGGCGTGACTGTTCGAGCACCGGAGCGGAGCGCCTCCTGGCCGTGACCAACAAGGCGCAGGCAAGGCGCGTCGGATGACCGCCGTGGCGCATTCCCGGGCGGCCTTCTCAGAAGAGGCTTTGGAAGAAGCCGGGCTTGCTTTCCTTGACCGTCGGCGTGGCGCCATCGGTCGGCGCGCGGCCGAGTGCAGCATTTTCCTGCAGCCGCCGGCGCTCGGCGTCGGTATCGACCAGCGACCCGGGCTGCCCACCGCCATGCCAGAACATCAACTCGTTGACGAAGCCTGTATCCGGATGGTCGAGCTCGCCACGGCCGGTGCCGGCAGGAGCCGCCGAGGCATGGGCCGCGTCCCGCACCAGCGCCGCCTGGCCCGGCGACGGACCACCGTTCTCGCCCTGCAGGGCCACATCGGGCGCCAGCGTCTCCAGCGCCTGGGTGCGCGTGCTCTGCTCCTGCGGCCGGTCGGCGCCCGGCGTAGGACTCGCAAGCCTTGCATCCGGCGGCATCGACAGCGGTGCCCGGGTGGTCACGGTGTATTCGTCGGGAGCATCGCGCACGAGGCCGAAATCCCGCTCGACCTCGCGCGACGAGCACGCACACAGGGACAGGCCGGACGCCATCAGGACCGTAAATGCCAGCGACGCCGGTCGGCGCGAGCGGAGGAGGGATGCGGGCGACATGGCGCTTCTCTAGCGCCAAACCCGGAATTCCGGCAAGCGGACGCAAGGCACCCCGCACTCTCGCAATCCTGTCCGGATCCTGGCTATGCACGATCCCTTCCTGATCCACGGCGCCCTGATGGTGGTGGCATGGCTGGTACTGCTACCCCTCGGCGCCCTGGTCGCGCGCACCCGCAAGGTCCTGCCGCGCCAGGACTGGCCGCGCGTGGTCGAGGACCTGACCTGGTGGTGGCTGCACCGGGTGCTGCAATATGCTGGAGTCGCGGTGGCCGTGGCGGGCCTCGCGGTGGCGTGGCGCGCCACCGGGGCGCTGGCGCTCGGCCTGCTGCATGTTCAGACCGGACTGCTGCTGCTGACCCTGGCCGCGCTGCAGATCGTCAGCACCTGGTTTCGCGGCGACAAGGGCGGCCCGACCGGGACGCGTGCCGACCCGAAGCGCCCGGAGACCTGGCGCGGCGACCACTATGACATGACGCCGCGCCGGCGCGCCTTCGAGGCCTGGCACAAGCAGGCAGGCTGGCTCTCGATCCTGCTCGCCCCGGTGACGGTGCTGCTCGGCCTGCGGCTGTATGGCTGGCCGGTGCCCCTGGTCTGGGTGGCGGCGGTCCTGGCTTTGTCACAGGCCGGCATTGCCACATGGCTGCTGCGGACCTCGCGCGGGATCGGCACGTATCAGGCGCTGTGGGGCCCGGATGCCCGGCATCCGGGCAACCGGCCGCCCGCAGATTAGGACCCGGAGTGGCTCCCTGCCACCTGGTCCAGCTCGCCGAGGATGTCCGCCGGCAGGGCCAGCCGCGCGGCCGCGCCGTTCTCCGCAAGATGCGCGAGCGAAGAGGTGCCTGGGATCAGCAGGATGTTGGGCGAGCGGTGCAGCAGCCATGCGAGCGCTACCTGCATCGGCGTTGCCTCCAGACGGGCGGCCACATCGGTCAGGATGGAGGATTGCAGCGGGGTGAAGCCGCCGAGCGGGAAGAACGGCACGTACGCGACGCCGTCGCGCGCCAGCTCGTCGATCAGCGCGTCATCCTCGCGATGCGCCAGATTGTAGTTGTTCTGCACGCAGACGATGTCGCAGAGGCCGCGCCCCTGCGCGATCTGCGTGCGCGTGGCGTTGCTCAGCCCGATATGGCGCACCAGCCCCTGGCGCTGCAGCTCGGCCAGGACGGTAAGCGGCGCCTCGAGCGAGCCCTCGGCAGGGCCGTGCACGCCGAACATCAGCCGGAGGTTGACCACGGCCAGGGCGTCGAGCCCGAGATGGCGCAGGTTGTCATGCACTGCGCGGGTGAGGCCCTCGGCGGAGAAATCAGGTTGCCAGGAGGCATCATCGCCCCGCCGGGCGCCGACCTTGGTGACGATGACGAGGTCGTCAGGGTAGGGCGCCAGGGCCTCGTGGATCAGCTTGTTGGTGACGTGCGGGCCGTAGAAATCGCTGGTGTCTATGTGGTCGATCCCGCTCGCCACCGCCGCGCGCAGCACCGCCAGGGCCGTCGCATGATCACGGGGTGGCCCGAACACCCCCGGGCCGGCCAGCTGCATGGCGCCGTAGCCGAGCCGGCGCACCGTCCGGCTGCCGAGGCTGAAGATCGATGGGTCGATGCTGGACATTGTCGGGTTCCTCCGTGCTGCGTCTCCAATTGGGCGTTGCCGGTCGCCGCGGGAACAGGGCGATATCGGCACAGGTTGTATGAGAGTGCGCACAGTGGCGGCCGATTTCGGGGATCTGAACGCGTTCGTGACGGTGGCCCGGGCCCGTGGGTTCCGGGATGCGGCGCGGCTGCATGGCGGCAGCGCGTCCGGGCTCAGCGAGGCCGTGCGGCGGCTGGAGGCGCAGCTCGGCGTCAGGCTGCTCAACCGCACGACACGCAGCGTGGTGCCGACCGAGGCCGGCGCTCGGCTGCTAGAGCGGCTCGCCCCGGCGCTGACCGAGGTCCGCGATGCGCTGGATGTGGTGAATGGTTTCCGGAACAAGCCGGCCGGCACCCTGCGGCTGAACGTGCCGGTCAGCGCGTCGCGGCTGGTGCTGCCCGCGATCGTGCCGGCATTCCTGGCGGCCTATCCCGACATCCGGTTGGAGGTCACCGCCGACAGCAGCTTCGTCGACCTGCTCGCCGCCGGCTGCGATGCCGGCATACGCTACGACGACAGGCTGGAGCAGGACATGATCGCAGTGCCGATCGGCCCGCGCGTGCAGCGTTTCGCCACCGCGGCATCACCCGACTATCTCGGGCGCCATGGCCGGCCGGAGCATCCAGGCGGACTGCTCGACCGCGCCTGCCTGCGCATCCAGTCAGCGGGCGGTGCGCAGGCGCCGTGGGAGTTCGAGCGCCATGGCGAGATCGTACGCATCGAGCCGGCGGGCCCGCTGCTCGTCCGGCTCGGCGCCGCGGCCGATCTCGCGGTCGCGGCGGCGATCAAGGGCGCCGGCATCGTGCACCTTTTCGAGGATTGGCTGCGCCCGCATTTCGTGACGGGCGAACTGGAGCCAATCCTCGAACCCTGGTGGCAGGAGTTTTCCGGCCCGTATTTATACTATCCCGGGAGACGCCTGGTGCCGACCCCGTTGCGGACGTTCGTCGATTTCATCAGGACCCACCCGGGCTAGCAAGTCTTACAGGCTCAGGCTTTAGCAGGCTCGGCTTCGTCGGCCGCCGCTGTCAGCGCCTCACCCAGCTTCTTTGCCTTTTCCGCATTCTTGCCTTCGGACTTGCCGGCGAAGGTTACGGTCTCCTTACCCAGCTTCACGATCAGCTTGTGGATGGCGGCGCCGTCGATCGGATCGGCATGCAGATGCTTCTTGAGGCTCTCGAGATCGCGGATGATCGTCTTCACGCCGGGGGTCTCGAGTTTGCCGAGCGTTTCTTCCCAGCCTTCGATGTTCTTGGTGGCAGCGGCGATGGTGAAACCCTTCACCCCGTCCTGGATGTGCTTGATGGTCGCGTCGAACTGCGGCATGGCCGAACCTCCCTCAGGATGCGCCGCACGATCGCAACGCGGCAACTATAGACGGATACGCCTCCAGGGTTTCTGCTCGTTGCCACGACTTGGCGTTCAACTCGCCGAGGATTTGCATCCCGTCTGCGTCGTCACAACGGTTCCGCCGCACGTGCATCACGATGGTACGCCTTGCGCGAAACCACGATCGATGGGCTTGTGCGGAACACCCACCGAACTGTGATGCAGCTTCGCGTTCGCTCGGCGGTAGAGGGCTTCCATGAGCATGATCCAATCTGACGAAACCCGCTCCCTCGCGCATGGTCGCGGCGTCTGCCGCCTCACGCGATGAGAGGTGCGCCGCCGGCTGACGCCGAGCGACCTTCTGCCCCTCGTCCGGATCTGTCCTCCCGATTGGTGCATGCCTGTGCCCGCACCAGTGTCGTGGCCCTCGCCGTCCTGTGCACCGGGTGCTCGACCGCGGGTTTCTGGCTGATCCATCCGGCGGGACCGGTCGCCGCCGCCGGGCTGCAATCCTGGATCGTCGATACCGGCGCCACCTTCCTGGTGATCGGACCCGCGACCCTGCTGGTGATGTGGGCGATCTGGCGCTACAGCCGCATCGGCAAGGGCGCCTACGTCCCGGGCTGGTCGCATTCGGTGCCGCTGGAGGCGACGTTCTGGGGCGTGCCGCTCCTCGTCGTCATCGGGCTCGGCGTCTATGCCACCCACAGCTCGTTCCAGACCGATCCGTCCGGCCCCGCCGCAATGACTGCGGCGAACAACCCCGATGGTCGCAAGCCGGCGATCCAGATCGACGTCATCACCACCGACTGGCAGTGGCTGTTCATCTACCCCGACGAGCACATCGCGCTGGCCAACGAACTGGTGATACCGGTGCACACGCCGGTGCGCTTCCGTCTGACCTCGGCCACCGTCGCCACCGACCTGTTCATTCCGCAGCTCGTCGGCCAGATCGACGTGATGCCCGGCATGCGCACCTTCCAGGGCCTGATCGCCAACCATGTTGGCACCTACCAGGGCTTTGCCTCGGATTATAACGGCCCGGGCTTCTCATGGATGCGCTTCGAGACCCATGTCGTTTCGCAGGAGAACTACGCGCGCTGGCAAGAGAGCATGGCAACCGCAGCGGCCCATCTCGACGAGGCGGCCTTCCAGAAGTTCGCCGCCCCGACCATCAACAAGGATGACATAACCCTGAGGTTCTCGGATGTTCAGCCCGGGCTGTTCGACCGAGTCATGGGCAACGTGATGACGGGCCGCATCTACGAGACCCCGAGCGCCATGACCGAGAAGGTCTCCCACGACATCAATGGCGGCCGGCAGCCGACCCACGCCGGCACCGGCGCCATCAAGCAGGACCAGAGCCGATGATTACCGTACAGGGCCACTGGGACTGGCTGTTCGGCCGCCTGACCCTCGACCAGGTGCCGTACGACAACCTCGTCGTTGGCACCGCCTTCATCTTCGCCGCCGTGATCGGCGTAGCCATCCTGGGTGCGCTGACATACTACCGCTGGTGGGGCACGCTCTACCGCGACTGGCTCACCACCATCGACCACAAGCGCATCGGCATCATGTACGGCATCGTTGGCACGGTGATGCTGTTCCGCGGCTTCGTTGACGCCATCATGATGCGCACGCAGCAGGTGATGGCGGCAGGCCCGCTGTCGCACGGCTATCTCGGCGCCGAACACGGCTACCTGCCCCCGTACCACTACGACCAGATCTACGGCTCGCACGGCACCATCATGCTGATCTTCGCCGCGACCCCGATCCTGGCCGGGTTCATGAATTACCTGGTGCCGCTGCAGATCGGCGCGCGCGACATGGCGTTCCCGTACCTCAACGCACTCGCCTTCTGGATGACCGCGGTGGGCGCCGGGCTGGTCATGATCTCGCTGTTCGTCGGCGATTTCAGCCATGCCGGCTGGGTCGGGCTGGCACCCCTGACTGAGCTGCCCTACAGCCCGGATGTCGGCGTCGACTACTGGAGCTGGGCGCTGCAGATCGGCAGCGTCGGGACCACCATCGGCGCAGTGAACATCATCGCCACCATCATCAAGATGCGCGCGCCTGGCATGACCTGGATGCGGCTCTCGCTGTTCACCTGGACGTCGCTCACCACCAACGTGATCGGGCTTACCGCCTTTCCCGTGCTTGGCGTCGCCATCGGGCTGTTGAGCCTCGACCGCTATCTCGGCACGCATTTCTACACCACCGGTGTCGGCGGCAATTTCATGCTGTACACGGACCTGTTCTGGATCTGGGGACACCCGGAGGTGTATTTCATCATCCTGCCGTCCTGGGGGATGATGTCGGAGATCATTCCGACCTTCTCGCAGAAGAGGCTGTTCGGTTACCCGGTGATGGTCGCCGCCACGCTCAGCATCGGCTGCATCTCCTGGACCGTCTGGCTGCACCATTTCTTCACCATGGGCGCCGGACCGATCGTCAACACCTTCTACAGTATCGCGACCATGCTGGTGGCGATCCCCACCGGGGTGAAGGTGTTCGACTGGGCGCTGACCATGGTACGCGGCCGGCTGACCTTCCCCACGCCGATGCTGTGGGCGGTGTCGGCCATCTTCATGCAGATCATCGGCGGCTGGACCGGCATGATGCTGGCGATCCCGTCGATCAACTACATGACGCACAACAGCGTCTTCGTGATCGCGCATTTCCACTGCGTCGTCATGGTGACGGTGTTCGCGGCGGTCGGCGGCGCCACCTTCTGGTTTCCCAAGATGTTCGGCTTCACGCTCGACGAGCGCAGCGGGCAATGGGTGTTCTGGCTGCTGGTCGGCGGTTCGTTCTTCGTCTTCACCGCCATGTTCATGCTCGGCCTGACCGGCATGCCGCGCCGTCTCGCCTACGTTCCCTATGCCGGGTGGTGGCCGTTGCTGGTCATCGAGGAGGTCGGCATCTTCATCGACATCGCCGCCCTGGCTGCGTTCATCTGGCAGATCACCGTCAGCATACGCGACCGAAACATCAACCGAGCCACGCGTGACCCCTGGGGCACCGCGCGCAGCCTCGAATGGCTCACCCACTCGCCGGTGCCAATCTACAACTTCGCCGTCATCCCGCACGTCAACGCCCGCGACGAGTGGGCGTGGCGGCGCGAGCATCACCTCGACCACGTCATGCCGACGCATTACCAGGACATCGAATTGCCCATCAACACGCCGGTCCCGATGCTCATCGGCATCTGCACCGCCGCCTTCGGCTTTGCCATGGTCTGGCGGATCTGGTGGCTCGCCATCGTCTCGCTTGTGGCCATCTTTGCCATCGTCATCCTCCGTTCGTTCGGCGGCGGCACGGGCACCGTCATACCGGCCGACGACGTGCGCCGGATGGAAGACGCCGCCATGCGTGCACCGCGCCGCACGGTGCGGGGAGACCTGGTTCCCGGCGCGGTGCCGGCCTTCAACACGGGAGCCGCGGAATGAGCGCCGGTTTCGACTGGGGTCTGCACGACCCGGAGCCGGGGCCCGACCCAAAACTCTGGGACGACGCGCATCACGAGCATGACATGATGAGCACGCGCCTGCTCGGCTTCTGGCTCTACATGCTGAGCGACTCGCTGCTGTTCGCGGGCCTGTTCACCGCCTACGAGGTGCTGAGCTTCCCGATGAGCTTCGCCGGCGGCCCGACCCCGCGCGACGTTGCGTCGCCGATCTATGGCTATGTCGAGACCATCGTGTTGTTCACCAGCGTGCTCGCCTACGGCATGGTCATGGTGAACCTCAAGAAGGAACTGACGCGTCCGGCGATGGCGTGGCTGACCATGTCGCTCCTGATCGGCCTCGGCTTCATCGGCATGGAGGTGCATGAGCTCCAGGGGGTGGCCGCGGCCGGCGGACCACCGCAGCGCAGCGGCTTCCTGTCGATCTTCTGGGCGATCGTCGTCGTGCATGGCGTGCATCTCGCCATCGGCCTGCTCTGGATGGTGGTCATGCTCGGCCAGATCGCGAGCAAGGGCTTCACCCTGCTGGTGACCTACCGGCTTGCCAACCTGAAGGTGTATTGGCTCTACCAGGGCCTGATCTGGACCTTCGTGTACACCTTCATCTATCTGCGGGGATCGATCTGATGTCGGTGGATAATCTGCGGCCGTCCGATCATCCGGAAATCGCCTATTCCAACGGCCGCAGCTACGTTATCGGCTTCGTCTCGACGCTCGCGCTGCTCGGGATCTCGCTGCTGCTGGTGCAGTATCACGCCATGTCGGCGTTCAACCTGCTGGCCTCGATCTCGGTGCTCGCCTTTCTCACGACAGTGGCCAAGCTGGTGTTCCTGTTCCATCTGGACTTCTCGGAGACGCAACGCTGGAACACCCTTACCCTGATGCTGAACGTGCCGCTGCTGATCCTGTCGATCGGACTGACCGCCTGGATGTTTCGCACGCTCTATGAACGCGTCATGATGCACTGAGAGGGGGCGAGGGCCGCGGTTCCGCCGCGGTATCGCTTGCTCCGGGGAAGACCGATCCAGGTTCCGCGCCGTCAGTCGAAGACGACATCCACCGTGCCCCGCCTGGCGAGCACGTCCACAGCGGCAAAGCCTGTCCGCCGCGTGAACCGAAGCGATACGCTTCCGGCTCCAACCCTGAAGCGGTGCAGCGTCAGGGCATCGATACCATCCGGCAGCAGCGGGCGGCGAATGTGCACGCGCGCGGCGAAGCCGTCGACGGCCAGCCCAAGCAGCTCGCTGAGCATGAACGGCACTGCAGCCGCCGACCAGGCCTGCATCGGGTCGGCTCGCGGCGTGTGGGTCGGCGCATCGCCCGGCAGGCGCTGAGTCCCGGCGATGAACTCCGGCAGCCGCGAATTGCGAAACCCGCGCGCCGCATCCAGGGTCGCAGCCATGATGCGCAGCGCCGCCGCGTCCTCGCCGTGCCGGCGCAGGCCGGAGACGATCAGCGCGTTGTCGAATGGCCAGACACTGCCCTGCTGGTAGGCCAGCGGGTCAAAGGCTGCATGATCCGCCGACAGCGTCCGGATGCCCCAGCCGGAGAACATGTCCGGCCGCATGATGCGCTCGGCCGTCCGGCTTGCATGATCCGGCGTCGCGATGCCGGTCCACAGCACCTGGGCCGCGTTCGACGTGACCGAGGTGATCTGGCGGCCATCCTGCTCGAGGCCAAGGCAGTAGCACCCCTCGCCTTCCATCCAGAACTCCCGCAGGAAGCGCTCCTGCAGGCGCGTTGCCGCCGCCTCCAGACTATCCGCGCGATGGTGCTCGCCGGCTTGCCGCAGCACGGCGGCAACCAGTCGGCGGGCCTGGTAGGCGTAGCCCTGCACCTCGACCAGGGCCAGGGGTGGCGCAGGGTATCGCCCGTCCGCACGCAGCACGCCGGTCCCGGAATCGCGCCAGCTCTGGTTGATGGGCTGGCCACCCTCGGCAAGTCCGTCATAGGTGACGTATCCCGACGCATCCTCGGCCGTCTTGCGGTCCAGCCAGGCCAGGGCGCGATCGATGTTCCCGCGCAGCGACTTGAAGACCTGCAGGTCGCCGGTCCAGAGGACGTGCCGGGCGATGGCGATCAGGAACAGCAGCGTCGCATCGACCGACGCATAGCTCGGCGTCTGCGGAACCTCGTGCAGATGCGACAGCTCGCCCACACGCAGTTCGTGCAGGATCTTGCCCGGCTGCTCCCCGGTGACCGGGTCGTCGCGGGTGCCTTGCCAATGCGCCAGCGCCGCCGCCGTCCGGGCCCCCAGGGCGGAGTTGTAGGCGAGGCACTGGATTGTCGGCAGCAGGCTGTCGCGGCCGAACAGGCCGACGAACCACGGGATGCCGGCGGTGGTGAACCGGTGCTCGCCGCGCCTGACCTCGAGCAGGGCGACGTCCGAGAGCGAGCGCGCCAGCACCTCGCCGAGGCCCTGGCTTGCGGTCTCGATCCCGGCATAGCCGTCCAGCAGCGCAGCAGAGGCCTTGGCCTGCGCCTCGCGCATCGCCGGAACGCTCGCCGGCGCGCCGGCCGACAACAGGACCTTGCTGTCGACCGGCCGTTCATCAACCCTGCAGGTCACCATCAGCTCCTGCGTGGCCATCGGCGCAAGCGTCAGCTGGAAGTGGGCGATGCTCTGCTCGCTCGTCATCGGCGCCACCACCGGCGTCAGCGAGAACTCGACCAGCAGCGTGCGCAGGACCGCGTCCGCGCCACGATAGGCGAACCGCAACGCCGTCCCGTCCCAGTGCGGGGTCTGTAGTTGGCCGCGCCTGCCCTCGGGCGAGCCGCGGAGTGCGAACATGCTCTCGAAGGTGGTCGCGAACTCCAGCGACAAGGGAAGCGTGACGGTGTCGTCGGAGAAACTGCGCAGGCTGATCGTATCGATGAACACCGGGCCCGCTTCGGGCACCGGGCCATCCTCGAGCACCAGGAAGGTGCGCCGCAGGCTGAGCTTGTGGTCGGCGATGGCATGTCCGTTCGCCGTGGCAAGCCTGCTGTTGGTGAGGTCCATCTGCGCCGCCATGCCTTCGCCATCCGACGACATGAGCAGCAGCGGCGAAGTCCCGTGCAGGCGGAGCGCATAGAAGGCGAGATAGCAGGTGTCCCGGTAGAACAGGCCGAACCCTGGGATCGGCTGCGGGATCTCGCCATCCTGCCGCGTCAGCAGGACGAGATCGTTCGCCTTCAGCATGAGCGGGTGGCGGATATCGATCGAGAGCGGGCGATCAGCCATTGCTATGCCTGTCGAGGCCGTTGGAGGCCTGGCCGAACCATGTCCGTTCGAGGCGCGATCTCATCGGACGGCGGGTGCGTGCTGGACCCCGGCACGCGGCTTCGCGCCCGCGCGTCTGGTCCAGAGTGCCTGGACCGCCTCGAGGCTGAGCCCCTTGGTCTCCGGCACCAGGATGTAGGCGAAGGCCATCGCGGCGAAGGTGAGCGCGGCGTACAGGAAGAACACCGCCGCGTGGCCGAGCAGGTCGGACAGATCGAGGAATGTCAACGCAACCACGAGGTTTGCTAGCCAGTTGGCGATGGTGGCGGCCGACATCCCGCGCGCCCGGATCGCCATCGGGAAGATCTCGGAGATCAGCAGCCAGAATACCGGTCCAAGCCCGATCGCAAAGCAGCCGATATAGGCGGCCAGGCTGGCGGCCGTGAGATATCCGCGAGCCGGGCCGGTGCCGAGCAGGAAGCCTGCCGCCAGCAGGCAGAGGCTGATCCCCATGCCGCCGAGCCCGCTCAGCAGCAGCGCGCGCCGGCCGACCCGGTCCACCAGCCAGATCGCCACCAGCGTCATGAGGACGTTGATAACGCCGATGCCGGCCGTGGCCAGGATGGCGGCCGCGGCGGAGGACAGCCCGGCTGCCTGAAAGATCGTGGGTGCAAAGTAGATGACGGTGTTGATGCCGGTGACCTGCTGGAAAATGGCAAGCCCGATTCCCACGATCATCGGCAGCCTGGCTGCCGCATGGCTGAGCCGGCTCTCCGGCCTGGCTCTTGCCTTGGCGCTGAGGTCATCGCGCAGCAGCGCCATCTCGGCCTGGATGTCGACACCGCGACCACGCAACCGCAGCAAGGCGCCCCGTGCCCTGTCCGGATAGCCGTGCCCGGCGAGCCAGCGCGGTGTCTCCGGCAGGTAGACCATGCCGATGGCCAGCACGATGCCGGGCACGGCACCCAGTCCCAGCATCCAGCGCCATGCGCCGCCCGCGGCGAGGGCATAGCCGATCAGGTAGGAGCTCAGGATGCCCAGCGTGACCGCAAGCTGGTTGCAGGACACCAGCGCTCCACGCTGCTTCGCCGGTGCGATCTCGGCCAGGTACAACGGCGTCAGCATGGACGCGCCGCCGATCCCGATGCCGACGAGCAGCCGCCCCGCCAGCAATATCGCAAGTGTCGGGGCGAAGGCCGACACGAGAGCGCCGGCGACGAAGATCATCGAGGTCACGAACAGGATCGGGCGGCGCCCAAAGCGATCCGCGAGGCGTCCGGCAAACGCGGCGCCGAACGCGGCACCCCCGAGCGCGATACTGGTGACCACCCCCAGCATCAGCGCGGAGAGATGGAACGCGGTCCGCAGGAACAGCAGCGCGCCCGAGATGACGCCGGTGTCGTAGCCGAACAGCAGGCCACCCAGGGCGGCCGTCGCTGCGATGAAGGCGATATGCATGCATCCGACCCCTGCACGTGCCCGCTCGCCCGGGGCCAGCATCGGGTCCGTCACGGGGACCTGCTACCTCGCGGTGCCAGAAGACGACAGGATCGGAATCTACCTATCGCGGCTTCCGGCTCCACCTTGAACAGCCGGAGGCGTCGAAGTTCGCGCCTAACCCCTGATCCCTTCGGCGCCGCGATCCAGCAGG
>CAXTVI010000008.1:0-108647 GCA_964247695.1 uncultured Acetobacteraceae bacterium | reverse complement strand
ACGACAAGATCCACGCGCGGTCGATCGGGCCGTACAGCCTGGTCACCCAGCAGCCCCTGGGCGGCAAGGCGCAGTTCGGTGGCCAGCGCTTCGGCGAGATGGAGGTGTGGGCGCTCGAGGCGTACGGTGCCGCCTACACGCTGCAGGAGATGCTGACGGTGAAGTCGGACGACGTGTCCGGCCGCACCAAGGTCTACGAGGCGATCGTGCGCGAGCAGGACGACTTCGAGGCCGGCATCCCGGAGAGCTTCAACGTGCTCGTCAAGGAGCTGAAGTCCCTCGGCCTCAACGTGGAACTGGAGCAGAGCGGGGATTGAGGCAGAAGCCTCTTTCCCACGCCTGCCGGTTCCTGACTTTCACCCTCTCAGGGGTCACGACGCATGAATGAACTGATGAAGATCCTTGGCCAGACCGGCCAGGCGCAGACGTTCGACCAGATCAAGATCCAGCTCGCCTCCTCGGAGCAGATCCGCTCCTGGTCCTATGGCGAGATCAAGAAGCCCGAGACCATCAACTACCGCACCTTCAAGCCGGAGCGGGACGGGCTGTTCTGCGCGCGCATCTTCGGGCCGATCAAGGACTACGAGTGCCTGTGCGGCAAGTACAAGCGCATGAAGTTCCGCGGCATCATCTGCGAGAAGTGCGGCGTCGAGGTGACGCTGGCCAAGGTGCGCCGCGAGCGCATGGGCCATATCGAGCTGGCCTCGCCGGTGGCGCACATCTGGTTCCTGAAGTCGCTGCCGAGCCGCATCGGGCTGATGGTCGACCTCACGCTCAAGGAGCTCGAGAAGATCCTGTATTTCGAGAACTACGTGGTTCTCGAGCCGGGCTCGACCGACCTCAAGCTGCACCAGCTGCTAACCGAGGACCAGCTCCTCAACAAGCAGGACGAGTTCGGCGACGATTTCCGCTACGGCATCGGCGCCGAGGCGGTGAAGTCGATCCTCAAGGAGATCGACTGCGACGCCGAGAAGGTGAAGCTGCGCGCCGACCTCAAGGAGACCACCTCCGAGGCCAAGCGCAAGAAGCTGGTCAAGCGCCTGAAGCTTGTCGAGGCGTTCGCCGAAAGCGGCTCGCATCCGGACTGGATGATCCTGGACGTGGTGCCGGTGATCCCGCCCGAGTTGCGCCCGCTGGTGCCGCTGGATGGCGGCCGGTTCGCGACGTCGGACCTGAACGACCTGTATCGCCGTGTCATCAACCGCAACAACCGCCTCAAGCGGCTGATCGAGTTGCGCGCGCCGGACATCATCGTGCGCAACGAGAAGCGCATGCTGCAGGAGAGCGTGGACGCGCTGTTCGATAACGGCCGTCGCGGTCGCGCCATCACGGGCGCCAACAAGCGTCCGCTGAAGTCGCTGTCCGACATGCTGAAGGGCAAGCAGGGCCGCTTCCGGCAGAACCTGCTCGGCAAGCGCGTCGACTATTCCGGGCGTTCGGTGATCGTGGTCGGGCCGGAGCTGAAGCTGCACCAGTGCGGCCTGCCGAAGAAGATGGCGCTCGAGCTGTTCAAGCCGTTCATCTACTCCAAGCTGGAGAAGTACGGCCACGCGACCACCATCAAGGCCGCGAAGCGGATGGTGGAGAAGGAGCGTCCGGAGGTCTGGGACATTCTCGAGGAGGTGATCCGCGAGCATCCGGTGATGCTGAACCGGGCGCCCACCCTGCACCGCCTCGGCATCCAGGCGTTCGAGCCGGTGCTGATCGAGGGCAAGGCGATCCAGCTGCATCCGCTGGTCTGCACGGCCTTCAACGCCGACTTCGACGGCGACCAGATGGCGGTGCACGTGCCGCTCAGCCTGGAGGCACAGCTCGAGGCGCGCGTCCTGATGATGTCGACCAACAACATCCTCAGCCCGGCGAACGGCAAGCCGATCATCGTGCCGAGTCAGGACATCGTGCTCGGGCTTTATTACTTGTCGCTCGAGACCGCCGACTTCCGCACCACGCCCGATCAGAACGAGTACGACGACAAGGGCCACGTGACAGAGACCGGCGCGTCCGCTTTCGGCTCGATCGGCGAGATCGAATTCGCCCTGACGGCGAAGGCCATCAAGCTCCACGACAAGATCCGTGCGCGCTACGACACTGTGGATGCCGCGGGCAAGCCGGTGCGCCGCACCGTGGTCACCACCCCGGGCCGCATGCTGATCGCGCAGATCCTGCCGAAGCACCCGATGGTGCCGTTCGAGCTGATCAACAAGCAGCTCACCAAGAAGAACGTCTCGGACGTGATCGACGCCGTCTACCGCCATTGCGGCCAGAAGGAGTGCGTGATCTTCGCCGATCGTCTGATGGGCCTCGGCTTCGGCCAGGCGGCGAAGGCAGGCATCTCGTTCGGCAAGGACGACATGATCATCCCGGCCGAGAAGAAGCCGCTGGTCGAGAAGACCCAGGCCGAGGTCAAGGAGTTCGAGCAGCAGTACCAGGACGGGCTGATCACCGCCGGCGAGCGCTACAACAAGGTGGTCGATGCGTGGTCGCGCTGCACCGACGAGGTGCAGGCCGCGATGATGAAGGAGATCTCCAAGCAGGAGCCCGGCAAGCAGACCAACTCGGTCTGGATGATGAGCCATTCCGGTGCGCGTGGGTCGCCGGCGCAGATGAAGCAGCTGGCCGGCATGCGCGGCCTGATGGCCAAGCCGTCGGGTGAGATCATCGAGCAGCCGATCATCGCCAACTTCAAGGAAGGGCTGTCTGTCCTCGACTACTTCACCTCCACCCATGGTGCTCGCAAGGGCCTCGCGGACACGGCGCTGAAGACCGCGAACTCCGGCTACCTGACCCGCCGCCTGGTCGACGTGGCGCAGGACTGCATCATCGTCGAGAACGATTGCGGCACCGAACGCGGCCTGACCGTGCGCGCGGTGATGGATGGCGGCGAGGTGGTCTCCAGCCTGGCCGAGCGCATCCTGGGTCGTTCCACCGCGGTGGACGTGCTGGAGCCGGCGACCGGGAATGTGGTGTTGCCGCGCAACACGCTGATCGGCGAGGCGGAAGCCGAGAAGGTCGAGACCGCCGGCGTCGAGAGCATGCTGATCCGCTCGGTGCTGACCTGCGACAGCCGGGTCGGCGTCTGCGGCTGCTGCTACGGGCGTGACCTTGCACGCGGCACGCCGGTCAATATCGGCGAGGCGGTCGGCGTGATCGCGGCGCAGTCGATCGGCGAGCCGGGCACGCAGCTGACCATGCGCACCTTCCACATCGGCGGTGCGGCGCAGCGCGGTGCCGAGACCTCGATGGTCGAGGCCTCGCATGACGGCGTGGTCAACATCAAGAACCGCAACGTCGTGCAGAACAGCATGAACGTGCCGGTGGTGATGTCGCGCAACTGCGAGATCGTGCTGACCGACGAGAAGGGCACCGAGCGCGCCCGCTTCCGGGTGCCGTATGGCGCCAGGCTGCTGGTGGACGAGGGGGCGACGGTCGCACGGCAGCAGAAGCTGGCGGAGTGGGACCCGTACACCCTGCCGATCATCACCGAGCAGGCCGGCAAGGTGGAGTATCTCGACCTGATCGACAGCATCACGCTGGTCGAGCGCATGGACGAGGTCACCGGCCTGACCTCGAAGGTGGTGGTGGACTACAAGCAGGCGGCCAAGGGTATCGACCTGCGGCCACGGCTGCAGCTCAAGGACGCCAAGGGCGAAGTGCTCAAGATGTCCAACGGCGGCGAGGCGCGCTACTTTCTGACGTCCGACTCGATCCTCTCGGTCGAGAACGGTGCGACGGTGCATGCCGGCGACGTGCTGGCCCGCATCCCGCGCGAGGGCAGCAAGACGCGCGACATCACCGGCGGTCTGCCGCGGGTGGCCGAGCTGTTCGAGGCACGCCGGCCGAAGGACCATGCGATCATCGCCGAGACCGATGGCCGCATCGAGTTCGGCAAGGACTACAAGGCGAAGCGCCGGGTCATCGTGAAGAACGACGAGACCAGCGAGGAGACCGACTACCTGATCCCGAAGGGCAAGCACGTCTCGGTGCAGGAAGGCGACTTCGTGCGTCGTGGCGACCCGCTGGTCGACGGGCCGCGCGTGCCACACGACATCCTGAAGGTCCTCGGCGTGGAAGCGCTGTCGGACTACCTCGTGAACGAGATCCAGGACGTGTACCGGCTGCAGGGCGTGAAGATCAACGACAAGCACATCGAGGTCATCGTCCGGCAGATGCTGCAGAAGGTGGAGATCCTCGAGCCCGGCGATACGACCTACCTGATCGGCGAGACGGTGGATCGCATCGAGTACGAGGGCGAGAATGCCAAGCGCCTGCAGGCCAACGAGCGTCCGGCCAATGCGATGCCGGTGCTCCAGGGCATCACCAAGGCCAGCCTGCAGACGCACTCCTTCATCTCGGCGGCGTCCTTCCAGGAGACCACGCGGGTGTTGACGGAGGCGGCTACGGCCGGCAAGGTCGATACGCTGAATGGCCTCAAGGAGAACGTCATCGTGGGTCGTCTGATCCCTGCCGGAACCGGCAGCGTGATGAACAAGCTCCGCGCCGTAGCCGCCGGTCGTGACGCCCAGCACAAGCTGGGACAGGCCACACCGGCGGTGACGGGTCGCGCGGCAGAATAAGCCGCAGACCTGCTCCGGACTGGGCCGCCTGAGGGATCCCTCAGGCGGCCCATTTCTTGTTGAGGCCTTGGACGATCCGCTTGGCGGCTGAAGCCCATCCAAGGCTGAGCGTTCGAGATCCATACACATAAGAGAACGGGCCTGGCGCCTCAGGCTCCAGCGGGTCCAGGGCAGCACCCTGAGCTGCTCGTGTTGCAACGCAAGCATGACTGGCCTTCACCCAGGCGACCAACGCGGCTTGACTCAGCACCAACCGCTTCGTAGGTTCCGCGCCCTCGGCTGACCTTCACCAAAGGTCGTTTCAAGCCGTCGAATGCAGCACCGATTAGCGTGCGGCGCCGCTCCTCTGGCTATCAGGGTGCTCAGGCCGAACGTGATCAGGACGCCGCGCGGAGGGCCAGCCCGTCCGATGCGGTTTTTGTGTTGCGGTCGGCAGCCGCAAGCAACAGCCGGGGACGGCACAAAGAGGATCGGGACAGAGGCGTATGCCCACCATCAACCAGCTGATCGCCAAGGGGCGCGAGCCCGCAGCCAAGCGCAACAAGGTGCCGGCTCTGCAAGGCTGCCCGCAGAAGCGGGGCGTGTGCACGCGCGTCTACACCACGACCCCGAAGAAGCCGAACTCGGCGCTTCGAAAGGTCGCCAAGGTGCGCCTGACAAACGGCTACGAGGTGGTGAGCTACATCCCCGGTGAGGGCCACAACCTGCAGGAGCACAGCGTGGTCCTGATCCGTGGCGGCCGTGTGAAGGATCTTCCGGGCGTGCGCTACCACATCCTGCGCGGCGTGCTCGACACGCAGGGCATCGCGAAGCGCCGCCAGCGTCGTTCGCTCTACGGCGCCAAGCGCCCGAAGTAAGAGGATATCGAGGGATGAGTCGCCGCCGCCGCGCCGTCAAGCGCGAAATCCTGCCGGACCCCAAGTTCGGTGATGTCGTCGTCACGCGCTTCATGAATGCGCTGATGTATGACGGCAAGAAGTCCACTGCCGAGGGCATCGTATATGGTGCGTTCGAGTCGATGCGTCGTCGTGGCGGTGCCGCGGCCGATCCGGTCCGGATGTTCCACGAGGCGCTGGAGAACGTGAAGCCCGCCGTCGAGGTGCGTTCGCGTCGCGTCGGTGGCGCCACCTACCAGGTGCCGGTCGAGGTGCGCACCGAGCGCCGCCAGGCACTGGCAATCCGCTGGCTGATCGACAGCTCGCGCAAGCGCGGCGAGCACACCATGCAGGAGCGTCTCTCCAACGAGCTGCTCGACGCGGTGAACAACCGCGGCACCGCCGTGAAGAAGCGCGAAGACACGCACCGGATGGCGGAGGCGAACAAGGCCTTCAGCCATTACCGCTGGTAACGGCACCTAAAGGCTACCCGACAAACTTTCACCCTGCACCGGGTCACAGGCTGCGGTAACGGAGAGACGACAATGGCTAAGGCGAAATTCGAGCGGAACAAGCCGCACTGCAACATCGGCACGATCGGACACGTCGACCACGGCAAGACGTCGCTGACGGCGGCGATCACCAAGACCCTGGCGAAGGTCGGCGGCGCCACCTACACGGCGTACGACCAGATCGACAAGGCGCCGGAAGAGCGCGCCCGTGGCATCACGATCTCGACCGCCCACGTCGAGTACGAGACCAAGGCGCGCCACTACGCCCATGTCGACTGCCCCGGCCACGCCGACTACGTGAAGAACATGATCACCGGCGCTGCCCAGATGGACGGCGCGATCCTGGTCGTGTCCGCCGCCGACGGCCCGATGCCGCAGACCCGCGAGCACATCCTGCTCGCCCGCCAGGTCGGCGTGCCGGCGCTGGTGGTGTTCCTGAACAAGGTCGACATGGTCGACGATCCCGAGCTGCTCGAGCTGGTCGAGATGGAGGTGCGCGAGCTGCTCTCCTCCTACCAGTTCCCCGGCGACGACATCCCGGTGATCAAGGGCTCGGCCCTGGTGACCCTCGAGGATGGCGATCCGATCCTCGGCGAGAACGCCGTCATGGAGCTGATGAACGCGGTCGACACCTACATCCCGCAGCCCGAGCGTCCGATCGACCGGCCGTTCCTGATGCCGATCGAGGACGTGTTCTCGATCTCCGGCCGTGGCACCGTGGTCACCGGTCGCGTCGAGCGTGGCATCGTGAATGTCGGCGACGAGATCGAGATCGTCGGCCTGAAGAACACGGTGAAGACCATCGTCACCGGCGTCGAGATGTTCCGCAAGCTCCTGGACCGTGGCCAGGCCGGCGACAACATCGGTGCGCTGCTGCGTGGCACCAAGCGCGAGGATGTCGAGCGTGGCCAGGTGCTGGCGAAGCCCGGCTCGATCACCCCGCACACCAAGTTCAAGGCCGAGGCCTACATCCTCACGAAGGAGGAGGGCGGTCGCCACACGCCGTTCTTTACCAACTACCGCCCGCAGTTCTACTTCCGCACGACGGACGTCACGGGTGTGGTGCAGTTGCCGGAAGGCACCGAGATGGTGATGCCGGGCGACAACGTGTCGATGGATGTCGAGCTGATCGCGCCGATCGCCATGGATGAGGGCCTGCGCTTCGCGATCCGCGAGGGTGGCCGCACCGTCGGCGCCGGCGTGGTGGCTTCTATCCAGGCCTAAGTCGGCATCCCGGGAAACCGGCCCTCGCCCCGTATTGATGAAGTTGGACTGACCGTAAGATGGACAACCAGAACATCCGCATTCGCCTGAAGGCGTACGATCACCGTGTGCTGGACAACAGCACGAAGGAGATCGTGAACACGGCGAAGCGTACGGGTGCGCGGGTTCGGGGTCCCATCCCGCTGCCGACGCATATCGAGCGGTTCACCGTGAACCGCTCCCCCCACGTGGACAAGAAGAGCCGCGAGCAGTTCGAGATCAGGACTCATCGCCGGCTGCTCGACATCGTCGAGCCGACCCCGCAGACCGTGGACGCCCTCATGAAGCTCGACCTCGCCTCCGGCGTGGATGTCGAGATCAAACTCTAAGGTCCAGACGATGCGCACCGGATTGATCGCTAAGAAGCTGGGCATGTCCCGGCTGTTCAAGGAGGACGGCACCCACGTGCCGGTCACCGTCCTGCATCTGGACAACCTCCAGGTGGTGGATACCCGTACCGAGGAGCGCGACGGTTACACCGCCGTGCAGCTCGGTAGCGGCAACGCCAAGGTGAAGAACGTCACCAAGCCAAACCGTGGCCACTTCGCTCGCACCAAGGTCGAGCCGAAGAAGAAGCTGGTCGAGTTCCGGGTCGCGGCCGATGCCGTGCTTGAGCCGGGCGCCACCTTGTCCGCCGCGCATTTCGTGGTCGGCCAGAAGGTGGATGTTACCGGCACCAGCAAGGGCAAGGGCTTCGCCGGCGGCATGAAGCGCTGGAACTTCTCCGGCCTCGAGGCGAGCCACGGCGTATCGGTGAGCCATCGTTCGCTGGGTTCGACCGGTAACCGCCAGGATCCGGGCAAGACCTTCAAGAACAAGAAGATGGCCGGTCATCTCGGCCACGAGCGGATCACCACGTTGAACCTCGAGGTCGCCCTGGTCGATGTCGAGCGCAACCTGCTGATGATCCGCGGCGCGATCCCGGGTGCGAAGAACGATTTTGTTCTCGTGCGCGATGCGATCAAGAAGGCCCGGCATGCGGATGCGCCGTATCCTGCCGGGCTGCACGGGACCGACGCCGCCCCGGCCGCGGCCGAGTGAGGAAGAGGGCCATGGATTTCGACATCAAGACCCTCGACAACGGCAACGCCGGCACCATTGGCCTGCCCGACGAGATCTTCGCCACGACACCGCGCACCGACATCATGGCGCGCGTGGTGCATTGGCAGTTGGCGCGTCGCCGCAGCGGCAACCACAAGGTCAAGGGCATGGGCGAGGTGTCCGGCACCACCCGCAAGCCGTACAAGCAGAAGGGTACCGGTAACGCCCGCCAGGGCAGCCTGCGCGCGCCGCAGTTCCGCACCGGGGGTGCCGTGCATGGCCCGGTCGTGCGCGACCATGGCTACTCGCTGCCGAAGAAGGTGCGTCGCCTGGGTCTAATCTCGGCGCTTTCGCAGAAGGCTTCGGAAGGCCGCCTCGTGGTGCTGGACGAGACCGGCGCCGGCGGCAAGACCGCAGAGCTTGCAAAGAAGCTCAAGGTGCTCGGCTGGAACTCGGTGCTGATCGTGGACAGCGTGGTGAATGAGACCTTCCTGCGCGCCGCCCGCAACCTGCCGCGCATCGACGTGCTGCCGGGTGTCGGCGCCAACGTCTATGACATCCTGAACCACGACGTGCTGGTAATCACGCGTGCCGGCGTCGATGCGCTGAAGGCGCGGCTCTCCGGTGAGCACACGACTCCCGGCGCCGTGCACGAGGAGCATGCGGCATGACCAACATCCTGGCCATCCGCCGCAAGGCGGAGCGTCTGTCCCGCGAGGCGATGTTCGACATCGTCCGTGCCCCGGTGATTACCGAAAAGGCGACGGCGCTGTCGGAGAAGAACCAGGTCGTGTTCAGCGTGGCGCTGTCCGCCAGCAAGCCGCAGATCAAGGCGGCGGTCGAGGGGCTGTTCGGCGTCAAGGTGCTGGGCGTCAACACCCTCATCCAGAAGGGCAAGACCAAGCGGTTCCGTGGTCGTCCGGGCGTCCGGTCCGACGTGAAGAAGGCGTTCGTGCAGCTTGCCGAGGGACAGTCGATCGACCTGTCCGCGAAGCTGGCCTGAACGCGAGGTAGCATCAGATGGCACTCAGGCATTTCAACCCGGTCACTCCCAGCCTCCGCGGGACGGTCCTCATCGACCGCAGCGAGCTGTGGAAGGGCAAGCCGGTCAAGCTGCTCACCGAAGGCAAGAACAAGTCCGGTGGGCGCAACAATAACGGACGCACGACCTCGCGCTTCCGGGGCGGTGGGCATAAGCAGACCTACCGGCATGTCGACTTCAAGCGTCGCAAGTTCGACGTGCAAGGTGTGGTCGAGCGGCTGGAATACGACCCGAACCGCACTGCGTTCATCGCGCTGGTCAAGTATGCCGATGGCGAGCTGGCCTACATCATCGCGCCGCAGCGCCTGAAGGCCGGCGACCCGGTGGTGGCCGGCGCGCGCGTCGACATCAAGCCGGGCAATGCGATGCCGCTCTCGGCGATCCCGGTCGGCACCATCGTGCACAACGTTGAGCTCAAGGCCGGCGCCGGGGGCAAGATGGCGCGGTCGGCGGGAACCTATGCCCAGCTCGTCGGCAAGGATTCAGGCTACGCGCAGATCAAGCTCCAGTCCGGCGAGCTGCGCCTGGTGCGTTCCGAGTGCATGGCGACCGTGGGCGCGGTATCCAATCCGGACAACATGAACCAGTCGATCGGCAAGGCCGGTCGCAACCGCTGGCTCGGCCGCCGGCCGCACCAGCGCGGCGTGGTGATGAACCCGGTCGACCATCCGCATGGCGGCGGCGAGGGCCGCACCTCGGGTGGCCGTCACCCGGTGACGCCGTGGGGCAAGCCGACCAAGGGCTACAAGACGCGCGTCAACAAGCGCACCGACAGCCTGATCATCCGCCGCCGCAAGACCGGCAAGTAGGAGGGCGCGCAGGAATGGCACGTTCCGTCTGGAAGGGCCCGTTCGTGGACGGGTATCTGCTGAACAAGGCCGAGACATCGCGTGCGTCGGGCCGCAACGAGGTGATCAAGATCTGGTCGCGCCGTTCGACGATCCTGCCGAACTTCGTCGGGCTGACCTTCGGTGTCTATAACGGCCACAAGTTCCTGCCGGTGCAGGTCAGCGAGAACATGGTCGGACACAAGTTCGGCGAGTTCTCGCCGACGCGGACCTTCACGGGGCATTCCTCCGACAAGAAGGCCAAGCGGGGCTGATATGAGCAAGCCGAAGCATCCGCGCACCCTGGGCGAAACCGAAGCCCAGGCCGTGACACGCAACATCCGCATCAGCCCGCGCAAGCTGAACCTGGTCGCCGGCCTGATCCGCAACAAGCCGGCCTCGCAGGCAGTCGCCACACTGACCTTCAGCAAACGCCGCATCGCGCTGCAGGTGAAGAAGACGCTGCAGAGCGCGATCGCCAATGCCGAAAACAACCACCAGCTGGATGTCGACCAGCTGGTCGTCACCACGGCGGAGGTCGGCAAGTCGATCGTCATGCGCCGCTTCCACGCCCGGGGCCGCGGCCGTTCGGCGCGCGTCGAGAAGTTCTTCAGCCATCTGAAGATCGTGGTGGCGGAGCGTGCGCCGGTGCCGGATGTACCGCGCACCCGCAAGCCGGCTCCCGACGCGAATGCAGAACAGAAGGCGGCCTGAACCATGGGTCACAAGGTCAATCCAATCGGTCTGCGGCTCGGCATCAACCGCACCTGGGACAGCCGCTGGTACGCCGGCGCCGACTACTCGAAGCTGCTGCACGAGGATCTCAAGCTGCGCTCGCACCTGAAGCGCCGCCTTGCCGGTGCCGGGATCTCGCGCGTGGTAATCGAGCGTCCGGCCAAGAAGCCGCGCGTCACGATCTATGCGGCGCGTCCGGGCGTGGTGATCGGCAAGAAGGGCCAGGACATCGACGTGCTGCGCCGTGATCTCGCCCGCATGGCGAAGTCGGACGTGTCGCTGAACATCGTCGAGATCCGCAAGCCGGAGATCGAGGCGCAGCTGGTTGCCGAGAACATCGCCCAGCAGCTCGAGCGTCGTGTGGCGTTCCGCCGTGCGATGAAGCGTGCGGTGCAGTCGGCGATGCGTCTTGGCGCCCAGGGCATCCGGATCAATTGCGGCGGCCGTCTCGGCGGCGCCGAGATCGCCCGGGTTGAATGGTATCGCGAGGGCCGGGTGCCGCTGCACACGCTGCGCGCCGACATCGATTATGGGGTCGCCACCGCCAAGACGACGTACGGCACGTGCGGCGTGAAGGTCTGGATCTTCAAGGGTGAGATCCTGGCGCACGACCCGCTGGCTCAGGATCGGCGTGCCGCCGAGCAGGCGCCGCAGCGTTAAGTCCGGGGATAGGAAACTAAGACATGCTCTCTCCGAAGCGGACCAAGTACCGCAAGGCTCACAAGGGCCGCATCCACGGGCTGGCCAAGGGCGGCACAGACCTGAATTTCGGTGCCTTCGGCCTGAAGGCGCTCGAGCCCGAGCGCATCACGGCCCGCCAGATCGAGGCATCGCGGCGTGCCATCACGCGTGCGATGAAGCGCGCCGGCCGCGTTTGGATCCGCATCTTCCCGGATGTCCCGGTCTCGACCAAGCCGGCCGAGGTCCGCATGGGCTCCGGCAAGGGGTCGCCGGAGTTCTGGGTGGCGCGGGTGAAGCCGGGCCGCATCGTGTTCGAGATCGACGGCGTCTCGCCGGAGATTGCCAAGCAGGCGCTCGCACTCGGGGCCGCCAAGCTGCCGATCAAGACCAAGTTCGTTACCCGGCTCGGGGAGGCCTGATATGGCGAAGGCAAGCAAGCCCGCCGACCTGCGGGCAAAGACACCGGACGAGCTGCAGGCGCAGCTTCTCGACCTGAAGCGCGAGCAGTTCAACCTGCGCTTCCAGCGTGCGACCGGCCAGAACGAGGGCGCGGGCCGCACCCGAGAGGTGCGTCGCGAGATCGCGCGCATCAAGACGATAGTGCATTCGAAGAAAGTCGCGGGCGCCACTGCTCCTGCGGCGCATTCCTGAGAGGAGTAGGGCGATGCCGAGGCGCGTCCTGACGGGCCGTGTAACGAGCGACAAGATGGACAAGACCATTACGGTCCTGGTCGATCGTCGCATCATGCACCCGCTGTACAAGAAGTTCATCCGTCGCTCGAAGAAGTATGCGGCGCATGACGAAGAGAATCTCTGCAAGACCGGCGACACGGTCCGCATCGTCGAGTGCCCGCCGATCTCCAAGCGCAAGACCTGGACGGTGGTGATGCGCAACGGCGAGACGCTGGGCGAGGCGCCGCCTGATGCGGTCGCCGTCGTCGAAACCGCGCAGCATCTGGGGCCGGCATGATCATTGTAGAAACCAACCTCGACGTCGCCGATAATTCCGGTGCGCGTCGGGTGCAGTGCATCAAAGTGCTGGGCGGCTCGAAGCGGCGGTCCGCCTCGGTCGGCGACGTGATCGTCGTCTCCATCAAGGAGGCGATTCCGCGCGGCAAGGTGAAGAAGGGCGACGTGCACCAGGCGGTGATCGTGCGCACCTCGTTCCCGGTGCGCCGCGCCGACGGCAGCGCGATCCGCTTCGACCGCAACGCGGCGGTGCTGATCAACAAGCAGTCCGAGCCGATCGGCACCCGCATCTTCGGGCCGGTGGTGCGTGAGCTGCGCGCGCGCAAGTTCATGAAGATCATCTCGCTGGCGCCGGAGGTGATCTGATGGCGGCACGTATTCGCAAGGGCGACCAGGTGGTCGTCATCACCGGTTCAGATCGCGGCAAGCAGGGCGAGGTGCTCAGCATACTGACCACCGAGAAGCGTGCGCTGGTGCGTGGCGTCGCGATTGCCAAGCGCCACACCAAGCCGCGCGGCGCGGGTGACCAGGGCGGCATCATCGAGCGCGAGGCGTCGGTGGATCTGTCGAACCTGAAGCTGGTCGATCCCAAGAGCGGCAAGCCGACCAAGGTCGGCTTCCGGGTGCTGGACGATGGCCGCAAGGTCCGTGTCGCCAAGGCGACCGGCCAGATCATCGAAGGCTGAGGAGGCGGACATGTCAGACGCGACGACCACCCGCGCCAAGCCGCGCATGCAGCAGCGCTACGAGAGCGAGCTGCGCCCGGCCCTGCGTGAGCAGTTCGGCTACAAGAACGTGATGCAGGTTCCGCATCTCGAGAAGATCGTCATCAACATGGGTGTCGGCGAGGCCGCCGGCGACCAGAAGAAGCTTGATGCCGCGGTCGCCGAGATGATGCTGATCGCCGGCCAGAAGCCGGTAAAGACGGTGGCCAAGAAGGCGATCGCCGGCTTCAAGATCCGCGAGGGTCTGCCGATCGGCTGCAAGGTGACCCTGCGCCGCAACCGGATGTACGAGTTCCTCGACCGACTGGTGACGATCGCGATGCCGCGCGTGCGCGACTTCCGCGGCCTGCCGGCGAACAAGGGCTTCGATGGCCGTGGCAACTTCGCCATGGGCATGAAGGAGCAGATCGTGTTCCCGGAGATCAACTACGACAAGGTCGACCAGGTGCGCGGCATGGACATCATCTTTGTGACCAGCGCCAAGACCGACGCCGAGGCGAAGGCGCTGCTGAAGGGCTTCGACCTGCCGTTCTCGCCGACCTGAGGCGATCCGGCTGCTTCGTCGCTCGACCATCAAACTGTTTAGGAAGACCACCGGGACGGGCCCGGCAGGTTCCGGAGGATAGAACAAGGCATGGCCAAGACATCCGCCATCAACCGCAACCTGAAGCGGACACAAATGTCGGTGCGCGACAAGGGCAAGCGCCTCGCACTGAAGAACATCATCATGGACCGCACGTTGCCGGTCGAGGATCGCTTCGAGGCGTCGATGAAGCTGGCCGAGCTGCCGCGCAACGGCGCGCGCGTGCGCGTCAAGCTGCGCTGCAAGCTGACCGGCCGTTCGCGCGCGAACTACCGCAAGTTCGAGCTGTGCCGCATCGCGCTGCGGGATCTCGCCAGCAGTGGCCAGATCCCCGGCATGGTCAAGTCGAGCTGGTAAGGGAGAAGACCGATGTCGATGTCCGATCCCCTGGGTGACATGCTCACCCGTATCCGCAATGCGCAACGCGCGCGTCACGCCGGTTGCGTGGCGCCGGCTTCTAAGCTGCGCGCCAACGTGCTCGAGGCGTTGCGCCGCGAGGGCTATATCCGTGGCTTCAAGGCCGAGGAGCTGCGGCCAGGCATTGCCCAGCTGCGCATCGAGCTGAAATACACGGATGGCGAACCCGTCATCAAGGAGATCCACCGGGTCTCCAAGCCGGGGCGCCGCGTCTATTCCAAGATCAAGGAGCTGCCGCGGGTCTATGCCGGCCTGGGCGTTTCCATTCTGTCGACGCCACGTGGCGTCCTGAGCGATGCAGAGGCTCGCGCCGCCAATGTTGGCGGCGAGGTCCTGTGCCGCGTGTTCTGAGGGGGGCATCATGTCACGTGTAGGCAAATACCCTGTCGAGATCCCGCAAGGCGTGCAGGTCGCAATTGTGAACGGGATCCTGACCGCGAAGGGCAAGCTCGGCGAGCTGAAGCTTCCGTTGTCCGAGCATGTCGAGACGACGGTCGCCGACAACCTCGTCACCGTGGTGCCGCGCAGCAAGGCGGCACCGTCGCGGATGATGTGGGGCACCACCCGCGCGCTGGTCGCCGCCATGGTGAAGGGCGTCTCGGCCGGCTACAGCAAGACGCTGGAGATCCAGGGCACCGGCTACCGGGCCTCGGTGCAGGGCTCGAACCTCGTCATGAATCTCGGCTACTCGCATGACATCGTCTATGCGATCCCGGCCGGCATCAAGATTACCACGCCGCGTCCGACCTCGGTGACCGTCGAGGGCGTGGACAAGCAGCGGGTCGGGCAGGTTGCCCTGGACATCCGCAATTTCCGGGCGCCCGAGCCGTACAAGGGCAAGGGCGTGCGGTACAGCACGGAAGTCATCCGCCGCAAGGAAGGCAAGAAGAAGTAATGAGCACGCAACAGGAACTGCGGGATCGCCGGCGTATCCGCCTGCGCTACCAGCTTCGCCGCAAGGCCGGCGGGCGCCCGCGTCTGTCGGTGTTCCGCTCGGGCAAGAACATCTATGCCCAGGTGATCGACGACGTCGCCGGCCGCACGCTGGCTGCCGCCTCATCGCTGGACAAGGCGCTGCGCGAGCAGCTCAAGACCGGTGCGGACTCCGATGCGGCGTCAGCCGTCGGCAAGCTGGTCGCCGAGCGGGCGGTCGCCGCCGGTGTCAGCAACGTCGTGTTCGATCGCGGCGCCTATCTGTACCACGGACGCGTCAAGGCGTTGGCGGAGGCAGCCCGCGAGGGCGGCCTCGCGTTCTGAAGGAGGTCTCTCGAATGGCACATCAACCGAGAGAAGGTGGGCGTGACGGTGGGCGGGGCGGTCGCGATCGCGATCGCGACGGCGACGACCTCATCGACAAGCTGGTCACCATCAACCGCGTGGCCAAGGTGGTGAAGGGCGGACGTCGGTTTGCCTTCGCTGCCCTGGTGGTGGTCGGCGACCAGAAGGGCCGGGTCGGGTTCGGCGCCGGCAAGGCGCGCGAGGTTCCAGAAGCGATCCGCAAGGCGACCGAGCGGGCCAAGCGCACGATGATCCGCGTGCCGATGAAGGAGGGCCGCACCCTCCATCACGACGTCACCGGCCATTACGGCGCCGGCAATGTGGTGCTGCGGTCGGCGGAAGCCGGCACCGGCATCATCGCCGGCGGCCCTATGCGCGCGGTGTTCGAGAGCCTCGGCATCGGCGACGTGGTGGCGAAGTCGCTGGGCAGCCGCAACCCGCACAACATGGTCAAGGCGACCTTCGACGCGCTCGAGCGCTGCGCCAGCCCGCGTTCGGTGGCGGCGCGTCGCGGCAAGAAGGTGTCGGACATCCTGGGCAAGCGCGACGGCGCACCAGCGCTGGAGACGGCCGATGTCTGAGACACCGATCTCCACGACGACCCTTGCCTCCCTGGTGGATGCAAAGGGCGAGCGCATCCGTATCACCCAGGTCGGTTCGGGCAACGGCCAGAAGCCTGGTCAGCAGGCGACGCTGATCGGGCTCGGGCTCAACAAGCTGGGCAAGACACGTGAACTGGAGAATACCGCGTCGGTGCGCGGCATGATCCGCAAGGTATCCCACCTCGTGAAGGTGGAGGGCTGACAATGGACCTTAATCAACTCCGCGATAACGAGGGTTCCCGTTACCGCAAGAAGCGCCTTGGGCGCGGCATCGGGTCCGGCAAGGGCAAGACGTCGGGCAAGGGCGTGAAGGGCCAGAAGGCGCGCGAGGGCGTGTCGCTGAATGGCTTTGAGGGCGGCCAGCTGCCGATCTACCGGCGATTGCCGAAGCGCGGCTTCCGCAACATCTTCCGCAAGGTCTATGCGCCGATCAATCTCGGCACGCTGGACAAGGCCATCGCCGACGGCAAGCTCGAGGCTGGCCAGACCGTGACCGAGGCGAGCCTGCGCGCGGCCGGCCTGATCGGCAGCGGCAAGTGGTCCGGCGTCCGGCTGCTGGCCGGAGGCGAGATCACCCGAGCGGTGACGGTCGATGTCGCGGGGGCCTCGGCGGCGGCGATCGCGGCGGTGGAAAAAGCTGGCGGCAGCGTCAAGGTGGCGACACCCAAGGGCGAAGTCGCGGCGGACGCGTAGTCGTCCCGACAAGGCTGGGCTACAACTGAGCAGCGTCTCCGCAAGGAGGCGCTGTTTGTTTAGGATCGGGACACGGGCATACGGGCCTGGGGTCCGACAGAAGTGGAGAACGGGCGCATGGCCTCCGGGGCCGAGCAGCTTGCGGCAAATCTGAATTTCGGCGCGCTCTCCAAAGCGACCGAGCTGTGGAAGCGGATCTGGTTCACCCTCGGTGCGCTCGTCGTGTACCGGATCGGGACCTACATTCCGGTGCCAGGCATCGATGCCACCGTGATGGGCCAGCTTCTCGCGCAGCACCAGGGCGGCATCCTGGGCATGTTCGACATGTTCACCGGAGGCGCGCTCGGGCGCGCCACGGTGTTCGCCCTCAACATCATGCCGTACATCAGCGCCTCGATCATCGTGCAGCTGATGTCGTCGGCGATCCCCTCGCTCGAGACCCTCAAGAAGGAGGGCGAGCAAGGTCGCAAGAAGCTCAACCAGTACACGCGCTACCTGACCCTGTTCATCGCGCTGTTCCAGGCATACGGCTTCTCGGTCGGGCTGGAGGCGATGCACGGCCGCAACGGCATGCCGGCCGTGATCGATCCCGGCCTGTTCTTCCGGCTGTCCTGCGTGGTCACGCTGGTCGGCGGCACCATGTTCCTGATGTGGCTCGGCGAGCAGATCACCGCGCGCGGTGTCGGCAACGGCATCAGCCTCATCATCTTCGCCGGCATCGTCGCCAACCTGCCGCACGCGCTCGCGACCATGCTGCAGCTCGGCTATACCGGGGCGCTGTCCCCGGTGTTCGTCGCGATCTTCCTGTTGATCGCGGTGGGCGTGATCGGCTTCATCACGTTCATGGAGTCCGCGCAGCGTCGCGTGACGATCCAGTATCCGAAGCGCCAGGTCGGCAGCCGCATGTATGGCGGCGACAGCACCCACATGCCGCTGAAGGTGAACACGTCCGGCGTGATCCCGCCGATCTTCGCCTCCTCGGTGCTGCTGATCCCGGCCACCATCTCGGGGTTCGCCGCCAGCGGTGGCGGCAATGGCTGGCTCGCCACCATCGGCCGGCTGATCGCGCATGGGCAGCCGGTCTATATGCTGCTCTATGCGGCGATGATCATCTTCTTCTCGTATTTCTACGCCGCGGTGACCTTCAACCCGCAGGAGACGGCGGACAACCTGCGCAAGCAGGGCGGCTTCCTGCCGGGCATCCGACCGGGTGCCAACACCGCCACCTATCTCGACCGGATCCTGACCCGGCTCACCACCATCGGTGCGCTCTACCTGGTGGTGGTGTGCCTGCTTCCTGAGATCCTGATCAGCCGCTACAACGTGCCGTTCTACTTCGGTGGAACCAGCCTGATCATCATCGTGTCGGTGGCGATGGACACGCGGGCCCAGATCACCTCGCACCTGCTGGCGCACCAGTACGAGGGGCTGATACGCAAGTCGCGAGGCAGGGTGAGGACGCGGTGAACCTGATCTTTCTGGGGCCGCCCGGCGCGGGCAAGGGCACGCAGGCAAAGCGGCTGGAGCAGCTGCATGGGATCGTGCAGATCTCGACCGGCGACATGCTCCGCGCCGAAGTGGCCGCAGACAGCGAGATCGGCCGCCGCGCGAAGGCGATCATGGCCTCCGGAGCCCTGGTGCCCGACGAGGTGCTGATCGCCATGTTGGGTATCCGGGTGCGGCAGGCGGACTGTGCGAACGGCTTCATCCTGGACGGGTTTCCGCGCACGGTTGGACAGGCCGCGGCGCTCGACACCATGCTGCACGAGCTTGGCCTGAAGATCGATGCGGCGCTGGCCCTCGATGTGGACGAGGCGCTGCTCGCGGATCGGATCGCCGGCCGCTACACCTGCGCCAAGTGCGGCGCCGGCTACCACGACAGCTTCAGGCGCCCGGTGGTCGAAGGCGTCTGCGACGTCTGCGGCAGCCACGACTTCATCCGCCGCGCAGACGACAGGCGCGAGACGGTGACGGCACGGCTGGAAGCCTATCGGCGCGAGACGGCGCCGATCCTGCCGCACTATGCGCGCCAGGGGCTGCTGTTTCATGTCGACGGCATGGCGGACATCGAGGAGGTCAGCCGGGCGATCGATACTGCGTTGCAGCACTCGGTCACGACAAGTTGATCTGCTGAGATTGACTCGGTAGTGCTGCAACGTATAGTGCGCGCCCTCAGACCGGCGTGCGCCGAAGCGCCTGCTTCAACAGGTGATCGGACCATCCGGACTAATCCGATCATGCGTGGGCGGTGTCTGTAAAGAACCTTTCGCGGGACGATACGAGCCTCTGGCTTCGGTGCCAGTTGGGCGAGGTTTCAATGCCCGGTGCGAGCCGGGCGCACGAGGAGTGACTGGCGTGGCGCGTATTGCCGGCGTGAACATCCCGACCAACAAGCGGGTCGTAATCGGCCTGCGTTACATCTACGGCATCGGCCCGGCGAAGGCGGACAAGATCGTCTCGTCGCTCGGCATTCCGGCAGAGCGCAGGGTGAACGAACTGTCCGACGACGAGGTGCTGCGCATCCGTGAGCTGATCGACCGCGACTTCCGGGTCGAGGGCGACCTCCGCCGCGAGGTGGCGATGAACGTGAAGCGGCTGATGGATCTCGGCTGCTATCGCGGGCTGCGTCATCGGCGCGGCCTGCCGGTCCGTGGCCAGCGCACCCACACCAATGCCCGCACCCGCAAGGGCAAGGCGGTGGCGATCGCCGGCAAGAAGAAGGTCACGAAGTAGGGCCCGCCCGCTTCACCCGGCGAGAGTCTGGCGGCGTCACCCGAACGGCTGATGTCGGCCGAGCGCATAGAGAAAGACCGGCGTGTCCACACTGGGCGCGCCGCAGAACAGGCAGGACGGACACACATGGCGAAAGCCGCAGCCCCACGCGTACGCAAGAAAGAACGCAAGAACATCATCTCCGGCGTGGCGCATGTGCTGTCCACGTTCAACAACACGATGATCACCATCGCCGACGCGCAGGGCAACGCCATCGCCTGGTCCTCGTCGGGCAGCCAGGGCTTCAAGGGTTCGCGTAAATCGACCCCGTATGCGGCGCAGGTCGCGGCCGAGGATGCCGGCAAGAAGGCGCGCGAGCACGGCATGGAGACGCTGGAGATCGAAGTGTCCGGCCCCGGTTCGGGCCGTGAGAGTGCGTTGCGCGCGCTGCAGGCTGTCGGTTTCTCGATCACCGCGATCCGCGACATGACGCCGATCCCGCATAACGGCTGCCGTCCGCGCAAGCGCCGCCGCGTCTGATCCAGGCGCCGGCGCCCAGCCGGCGCGCGTCGACTCTGATGCCCCCTGCCTTCGGGCGGGGTTCCGGTCGCGGCTCGCTGCCGCAACCTTCCGTTACGAAAGGCCACCACCTTGGTCCTCCAGAAGAACTGGCAATCCCTGATCAAGCCGGAAAAGCTGGAAGTCGAGCCCGGCGCCGAGCCCTCGCGCACCGCGACCGTCGTCGCCGAGCCGCTAGAGCGCGGCTTCGGCATGACGCTCGGCAATGCGATCCGCCGCATCCTGTTGTCCTCGCTGCAGGGCGCTGCCGTGACTGCGGTCCAGATCGACGGCGTGCTGCATGAGTTCTCCTCGATCGCTGGCGTTCGCGAGGACGTCACCGACATCGTGCTGAACATCAAGCAGCTGGCGCTGCGCATGCATGGCGAGGGTCCGAAGCGCATGACGCTGACCGCGACCGGCCCCGGCGAGGTCCGTGCCGGCCAGATCCAGGTCGGCCACGACATCGAGGTAATGAACCCCGATCTCATCATCTGCACCCTCGATGACGGCGTGAAGCTCGGCATGGAGTTCACCGTCAATCTCGGCAAGGGCTACGTGCCGGCGGCGGCGAATCGTCCCGAGGACGCACCGATCGGGCTGATCCCGATCGATGCGATCTATTCCCCGGTGCGGCGCGTCTCGTACAAGGTCGAGCCGACCCGCGTCGGCCAGGTCACCGACTACGACAAGCTGCTGCTGACGGTGGAAACCAACGGCGCGGTCACGCCCGAGGACGCGGTGGCGCTCGCTGCCCGCATCCTGCAGGACCAGCTGCAGCTGTTCATCAACTTCGACGAGCCGCGTCCGGTGCGGGCGGAGGAGCCGCAGGACGACCTGCCGTTCAACCGCAACCTGCTGCGCAAGGTTGACGAGCTCGAGCTGTCGGTGCGGTCTGCGAACTGCTTGAAGAACGACAACATCGTCTATATTGGCGACCTCGTGCAGAAGACCGAGCAGGAGATGCTGCGCACCCCGAATTTCGGTCGCAAGTCGCTCAACGAGATCAAAGAGGTGCTGACCTCGATGGGCTTGGCTCTCGGCATGAACGTGCCGACCTGGCCGCCCGAGAACATCGAGGATCTCGCCAAGCGTCTCGACGAGCCTTTCTAAGCATATCCATCGCGTAGCGAGCGGGTCCCGCGGGTCCCGCTCATGGCCGACAACCAGGAAGATTTACCATGCGTCACGGAGTTGCCGGCCGGAAGCTCGGCGTCACCTCGTCCCACCGGCTCGCCATGTTCCGCAACATGGCGGTCGCGCTGATCAAGCACGAGCAGATCACCACCACCCTGCCGAAGGCGAAGGAGTTGCGCCCGGTCACCGAGAAGCTGATCACGCTGGGCAAGCGCGGCGGACTGCATGCGCGCCGGCAGGCCTACGCGCAGCTGCGTGACGACGTCATCGTCGCCAAGTTGTTCAGCACGATCGCGGATCGCTACAAGACCCGCCAGGGCGGCTACACCCGCGTGCTCAAGGCCGGCATGCGGCACGGCGACGCCGCCGACATGGCGGTGATCGAGCTGATCGATCGCGACGTGGCGGCCAAGGGCCTCGATAGCGGCCCGAAGCCCGAGACGGTCGATGCCGAAGAGGGTTTCCCGAACTAAGGCCATCGCTGCTCCGGTTCGAGCCTGTCAGACCGCCCGGTGGCTCCCGCCGGGCGGCTTGAGGTTGTGGGCCTCAGCTCGCCAGGCTGCGGAGCGGCACCTGGGCGGTGGGCTCCATCTGCAGCACCATGTCGGCGCGAGCGATCGTGGCCGGGCGGTGCGCCACGATGATCCGGGTGATGTTGAGGTCCTGCAGGGCGCTGGCGACCAGCGCCTCGTTGGCGTCGTCGAGATGGCTGGTCGCCTCGTCGAGGAACAGGATCTCCGGGCGCCGGTAGAGCGCGCGTGCGAGCACGATGCGCTGCTTCTGGCCGCCGGAGAGCGAGCTGCCCATGTCGCCGACCAGGGTCTCGAAGCGCATCGGCATACGGACGATGTCGTCGATGATCGCGGCGCGGAAGGCGCAATCCTCGATCCAGGCCTGGTCGGGATGCTCGTCGAAGCCCGCGATGTTCTCGGCGATCGATCCGGCGAACAGCCCGTCATCCTGCAGCACGCCTGAGATGCGGCTGCGATAGGCATCCAGCCCGAGGCCGCGTATGTCCATCCCGTCGAGTCGGATGCAGCCCTCCTGCGGCGGGATCAGGCCCATCAACACCTTCAGCAGCGTCGTCTTGCCGCAGCCGGATGGACCCACGATGGCGACGCTTTGGCCCGCCATGACATGCAGGCTGAGGCCGCGCCAGACCCAGGGGTCCTGCGCCCCGTAGCGCAAAGCGAGATCCTCGCCGCGCAATCCGTCCGCGATCCGGCCATGCGCGCGCTCGCCTGGCATCGCGGCCGCGGCCGCGGCGCGCGCCTCCGGCTCCGCCTGGGTGATGTCGGACAGCCGGCTGGTCTGCACGTCGAGCATGCGCAGCTCGAACCAGCCATTGATCAGGCTGCCGGCGCGGATGGAAAGCTGGTCCTTGTAGGTCAGAAAGGCGACCAGCATGCCGACGCTCATCTGGTCGTGCATCACCGCGCGGGCCCCGAGGGCCAGCATGACGATCCGGTCGAGCCCGAAGATCAGCTCGTTGGCGCGCAGGAAGACGATGTCCAGCCGCTGCAGCCGCAGCCGGGCGTTGAGGCTGTCGACCAGGTGGTTGAGCCAGGCGGCGCGCCGGCGCTCGCGCAGACCGAGCAGGCGAACGCTGGCGGCGCCGCGGATGGTCTCGATCAGGTGGGTCTGCTGGCGTGCGTCGTGGATGATCGCCTCCTCGCTGCTTTCCCGATAGGCGCGGAACATCACCAGGCGGAGGCCGAGGTCGAGTGCTGTCGCGATCAGCGCGATCCAGCCGAGCCAGCCGCCGTACAGGAACAGCATCGCCACCATGCCGATCGACATGATGCCGTCGAGCAGGGCCTGCACGAATCCGGTGGTCAGCGTCTTCTGGATCGTGGCGAGCGAGCCGAAGCGCGACAGGATGTCGCCGACATTTCGCTTCTCGAAAAATTCCAGCGACAGCCGGCTGAGATGGTCGAACAGGCTGCTGTACCATTGCAGGCTCACCGTGGTGCCGATCAGCATGATCGACCAGCTGCGCGCGGTGTTGATCAGCAGCTGCAGCAGCAGCAGCAGCCCGAGCCCCATCGTGACCGTGAGCAGCAGGTCGTGGTCGGCCGACACGATCGCCTCGTCGATGATCACCTGCGAGCCGATCGGCAGCATCAGCGCCGCTACCTCGACGCCGAGCGACAGCAGGCCGATACGCAGCAGGGCCGGCCGCAGCCCGGCGATGTGCCGGAACAGGTCGCGCAGCCGCAGTGCGCTGCGCTCGTCGCGGCGGGTGAAGTCGCGGGTCGGGATCGTCTCCAGGGCGACGCCGGTGAATTCCCGCGACACCTCGTCGAAGGCCACCGACCGCCTGCCGCGCGCCGGGTCGTGGATGACGATGCCGCGGCTGCCGACCTCGGCCAGCACGACGAAATGGTTCATCCCCCAGTGCAGGATGCAGGGGCGCTGCAACTGCCCGAGCGCCTCGATGTCGAGCCGCAGCGGTCGTGCGGTCAGGCCGACGGTCTCGCCGATCTGGATCAGCGTGCGCAGGGTGGTGCCCTTGAGCGACACCGCGTGGCGCTGCCGGAAGGTGGCGAGGTCGATCGGCCGCCCGTGATAGCCGAGTACCATGGCGAGGCAGGCCAGGCCGCATTCGGCGGCTTCCGCCTGCAGCAGGATCGGCAGCCGCCGTCCGAACCCGAAGCGCAGGCCGGGGGAGGTCACCGGTGCGGGCTCATGGCTTGGCCGGGGACGGGGTCGCTCCGCCTGCGACCGCGCCGACGCTGTGGCCCAGCGAGGTCAGCGGGTCGAACAGCCACTGGTAGAGGCGGCGGTGGTCGAGCGCGATGTCCGCCTCGACCTGCATGCCCGCCTCGAGCGGCCGACGCTCGCCATAGGTCAGGACGTAGGGCAGGTCGGGCATCACCACGATGCGGTAGAACTCGCCGCTCCCCGGGGCTGGTCCGGTCTCGATCGACATCGGCGCGCGGCTGATCTGCGTCACCCGGCCCCTATAGAGGCCGAAGCGCTGGTATGGGAAGGCGGCGTAGCGCAGCAGCACCGGCGCACCCTCGCGGATGAAGCCGATGGCGGCGCTGGTGACGTAGAGGTCGGCCTCCAGCGTCTGCAGGCGCGGCAGCAGGGTCAGCAGGGTATTGCCCGGTTCGACGTGCTGGCCGGTATGGGCGCGTATGGCGGTCGGCGTGCCGTCGTCGGGGGCCAGGATATCGACCGCCCGCTTGGCCTCGGTCTCGGCCACCTGCTCGTCGAGGCTGGCGACCTGGCGGTCGAGCTCGGCCACCTCGCGGGCCAGATCGCTGTCGAATCGGCGGTAGCGGGCGGCCGTGTCCGACAGCCGTCCCTCGACCTCGATCGAGGACTGCATGAACTGCGCATGCGTCGAGAGCAGCTCGGTGTAGGTGTAGATCTGGCTCTGCAGCTGGGCGTCGGTGGCGATGTGCTGCCGAGCCGCGTCTTGCAGGCGGCCGAGCGAGCTCCGCGCCGCGGGGAGGGTCTGATCGTCGAGCGCGATCTGCTGGTTCAGCTGCCGGCGTTCCGCGGCCAGGTTATCCAGGGCGGCGGCCAGTGATTGCTTCTCGATCGAGGCCGCGCGGATGCGCAGGCTGCGTTGCTGCAGCAGCAGGGCGCGCTGGCTGGCGAGGTCGGCCAGGATGTGCTGCTGGGTTGGGCCGCCCGCCGACGTCGCCTCCATGCCCAGGACAAACAACGGCTGCCCGCGCCGGACGCGGTGGCCCTCGACCGCGAACTGCCGCTCCAGGATGCCGGAACTGGGGGATTGGACGGTGATCAGCCCGGTCGGCGGCAGCATCTCGCCGGAGGCATGCACCCGCCTGGTATAGGTGCCGGTGCAGGCAAACAGCACGGTGACGGCAAGGTATCCGGCTACGACGCACGTTGCGACCCGGATCGGAATCGGCTGCGCGACCTGCACGCGGCCGAGCCAGGCATCTCGCTTGGCATCGAGCGCTTCGGAGCGGAACAGCGACTGCATTATCCGGCAACGCCGGCCGTGATCCGGGGGTTCTGCCCAGAGCCCCGTGGGCTGTCGAAGAGAGCGACCGACAGCACCACGGTACCCGGGATAGTGCCAGTGTCCTGCTTCCGGGATTCGCACGCGAATGCCGGAGACACGCAGGCCACTTTCTGCTTGGAAAGACTGGTGCCCACCTGAAACCTGAAGTCTGTAGGACTTCAGGTTCGAGACACTAGTATCCGTCGGGGTGGTGGATCGCCGGCGTCAGGTAGCCGTCCGGATGGTGGATGGCGGGCTCGACATAGCCGTCCGGATGGTGGATCCCGCCGACGACGTGCTCGATCTCGTTCAGGTCGAGGGTGCGGATCTGGGCCTGTGTGGCCTTGGCATTTGTGTCAGACATCATGAGGTCCTTTTGACTTACATGTCGTTCAGATGAACCGAGCCCACGGCAGGACAGCCCGAAATCGGTTTGGGAATGCCCAGTCGTGGACTCGATAATGCGGATAACACAGGTCTAGCACGCAAAGACAGACCGTTTCGAAGGCGTGCGTAAGTTTTGTGGCCTATCTTCACGTTTTGGACACAGGTCGATCGCGAAGCCATTTTTGCAGCGCATGAGGAGTGCTGCACCGTGTGAAGCCTTCCTGTGCACGAGGCATTGGCGATGTGGAGATAGCGTGAGATCAATCATGCTAGCGCCGCTTTCCGGGAGATGCCGCCTCGTGACGCTCCATGTTAGTCTGACCCATAGAACCAGCTACCGATATAATCACGCAATAAGCCTCGGCCCGCAGACGATCCGCCTGCGTCCGGCGCCGCATGCGCGGACGCCGATCCTTGCTTATGCGCTGAAGATCGAGCCGGCGGGACATTTCCTGAACTGGCTGCAGGACCCGCAGGGCAATTTCCTGGCCCGCGTGGTGTTCCCCGAGCGGGTGACGCATTTCGACGTCACGGTCGACCTGCTCGCCGACATGGCGACGATCAATCCGTTCGATTTCTTCCTCGAGCCGGAGGCGGAGACGTGGCCGTTCGCCTACGACCATGTGCTCGACGCAGAATTGCTGCCGTTCCGCACGCCGCTGCCGGCGGGGCCGCTGCTGAATGCGCTGCTGGCCGGGATCCCGCGCGACACCCAGCGCACCGTGCCGATGCTGATCGCGCTCAACGCCTCGCTGCGCGATCGCGTCGACTACATCGTGCGCATGGAGGCTGGGGTCTGGACCCCCGAGCAGACCCTTGCCGAAGGCCGCGGCTCGTGCCGGGATTCCGCGTGGCTGTTCGTGCAGGTGGCGCGCCATCTCGGCCTCGCCGCGCGCTTCGTCTCCGGCTACCTGATCCAGCTCAAGCCGGACCCCGATACGCAGGGCAGCGGCCCGCAGGGCGCCTCGGCGGATTTTACCGACCTGCATGCCTGGGCCGAGGTGTATCTCCCGGGCGCCGGCTGGGTCGGCTTCGACGTGACCTCGGGCCTGCTGACCGGCGAGGGGCACATCCCGCTCGCAGCGAGCCCGGAGCCCGCCTCCGCCGCGCCGATCAGCGGCCTTGCCGAGCCGGCCGAGACCGAGTTCGGCTTCGAGATGGGCGTGCGGCGCGTGCTCGAGACGCCGCGCACCACCGCGCCATACGAGGAGGCGACCTGGCAGGCGATCCTGGGCGCCGGCCAGGCGGTCGACCGCGCACTCGCCACCGGCGACGTGCGCCTGACGATGGGCGGCGAGCCGACCTTTATCGCGGCCGACGACATGGACGCCGAGGAGTGGAACAGCTCGGCGCTCGGCCCCACCAAGCGGCCGCTGGCCGGGCGCCTGCTGCGGCGGCTGGTGCCGCTCTGGGCGCCGGGGGCGGCGCTGCAATACACCGTCGGCAAGCACTACCCCGGCGAGCAGCTGCCGCGCTGGGCGCTGCAGGCGCATTGGCGTCGCGACGGCGTGCCGGTCTGGCACGACCCGGCGCTGCTGGCGTCAGACGATGACCTGGACGATGCCGATGCCGACGACGCTGACGCCTTTGCCCGCGCGCTCGCCAGCCGACTGCAGGTCGATCCGGACCGGGTGCTGCAGGCATACGAGGATATCCACTACTATCTCTGGCGCGAGTACCGGCTGCCGGCGAACGTCATCACCGAGCAAGCCAGCCTTGCCGATCCGCTGGAGCGGGCGCGTCTGGCCCGGGTGTTCGGCGCCGGCCTGACCGCGCCGACCGGCAGCGTCCTGCCGCTGCGCCGGGCGCGGCGCGGCAGCGAGACGGGGGTCTGGCAGACCGGGCGCTGGCTGCTGCGCTCGGACCTGTTGTTCCTGGTCCCGGGCGACAGCTCGATCGGCTTCAGGCTGCCGCTGCAGAGCCTGCCCTGGACGGATCCGGCAAACCTCGAACAGGAGGTCGAGACCGACCCGTTCTCCCTGCGCGGCCCGCTGCCGCTTGCCTCCTCTAATGCTGCCGACTGGGCTGGTGAGGTCCGTGTCAGCCCGACGCTCGGCCGCACCCATGTCGCCGGCGGCAGCTTCCAGCCCGAGCAGCCGCCGGATGCGCTGACCAGCCCGGACGAGCTTGGCGGCCGCGACCTGCCCCCGCGACCGCCCGAACAACTCGCCGGCGCGGACTATGCAGGCCAGTCGCTCGACGCCATGCGGCCGCAGCCGCCGGCCGAGGCGGACTATCCGGAAGAGCAGGAGGCGCCCGACGACGCGGCTCGCATGGTGCGCACGGCGCTCACGGTACAAAGCCGCGACGGCCTGCTGCACGTGTTCCTGCCGCCGCTCTACGCCGTCGAGGACTGGCTCGACCTGGTCGCCGCCGTCGAGGCGACGGCGGCCGAGACCGGCCGGAAGATCATCATGGAGGGCTACGCGCCGCCGCACGACTCACGCCTGCAGAGTTTCTCGGTGACGCCGGATCCCGGCGTGATCGAGGTCAACGTGCATCCGGCGGCGAGCTGGGCCGAGTATGTCGAGCGCAACCAGCAGCTCTATGACGAGGCGCGGGCGATCGGCCTCGGCACCGAGAAGTTCCTGCTCGACGGCCGCCATGTCGGCACCGGCGGCGGCAATCATGTGGTGATGGGGGGCGCGCAGGCGTCGGACTCGCCGTTCCTGCGCCGCCCCGAGCTGCTGAAGTCGCTGCTCGGCTACTGGCACAACCATCCGAGCCTGTCCTACCTGTTCTCCGGCCTGTTCATCGGCCCGACCAGCCAGCACCCGCGCATCGACGAGGCGCGCCAGGACAGCATCCCCGAGCTCGAGATCGCCTTTGCCCAGATCCGGCCGGGCGCGCACGTGCCGCCCTGGCTGGTCGACCGGCTGCTGCGCAACCTGCTGGCCGACATGACCGGCAACACGCACCGCACCGAGTTCTGCATCGACAAGCTGTATGCGCCGGAGACCAGTTCCGGCCGGCTCGGCCTGATCGAGCTGCGGGCGCTGGAGATGCCCCCGCATCCGCGCATGGCGGTGGCACAGTCGCTGCTGCTGCGCGCCGCGATCGCGGCCTTCTGGCAGCACCCGTACGAGCGCCGGCTGATACGCTGGGGCACCCGGCTGCATGACGACTTCATGCTGCCGCATTTCGTGTCCGAGGACCTGCGCGACGCGCTGGAGGATCTCGCCGGCTTCGGCCTGCGGCTCGACCCGGCCTTCTTCGCGCCGCACCACGCCTTCCGGTTCCCGCTGATCGGCGACGTGCAGGTGGGCGGCATGACGCTCGCCCTGCACCAGGCGCTGGAACCCTGGCCGGTGCTGGGCGAGACGCCAGGCGTCAGCGGCACGGTGCGGCATGTCGACAATTCGGTCGAACGCGTGCAGGCGACCGTCACCGGATTTACGCCGGAACGCTACGTCCTGGCCTGCAACGGCTCGGAGGTGCCGCTCTCGGCAACTTCCGAAGCCGGCACCTACGTCGCAGGAATACGCTTCAAGGCATGGCAGCCGGTGTTCGGCATGCATCCGGTGCTGCCGGCGCAGACCCCGCTGGTGTTCGACCTGTTTGATTGCTGGTCCGGTCGCTCGGTCGGCGGCCTGACCCACCACACCGCGCATCCGGGCGGCCGCAACTACGAGACCCGGCCGGTGAATGCCGCGGAGGCCGAGGCGCGACGGCGCGCGCGCTTCCAGCCCTTCGGCCACACGGCCGGACCGATGGCGCGGCCGCTGCCGGAGCGTGCGCCCGAACTGCCGCGCACCCTGGACCTGCGCCGCGTGGCCCTTGGAGCTGCCTGAAGTCCTGAACCTCAAGTCCTCCGGACTTCAGGTTCTCGGTCGACACTCCACGGAATGGCCGCGATCGAAGCCTTCGACGCCCGCCTCTGGCGAGAGGACTGCGGGTTCTGCTCCGGCGGGCAGCCTCAACATCGTGGCCACCTGCTCGGCGGTCGTGGGCCGGCCGTAGAGCCACCCCTGTCCAAGGTCGCAGCCGAGCAGGTTCAACGCACGTGCTGCTTCGTCATCCTCTATGCCCTCGGCGACGATCGGCAGCCCGAGGCTATGGGCCAGGCCGATCACGCCGGCGACGATTTTCCGACTGGCCAGGACGCTCGTCATCGTGCCGACGAAACCCCTGTCGATCTTGATCTTGTCCAGGGGAAGGCCCTGCAGGTGTCGTAGGCTGGAGTATCCGGTGCCGAAATCGTCGAGTGCGAGACGGATGCCCGTCGACTTCAGGTCCACCAGGATCTCGTGCGCCAGGTTGTAGTCGTTGATCAGCGCGCTCTCGGTCAGCTCGATCTCGAAGCGGAGCGGCGACAACCCGGTTTCCGCAAGGATGCAGCGGACGAGGGCAGGGAGAGCCCGGTCCCGAAGCTGGAGCGGCGACACGTTCACGGTGACGAAGATATCGTGCGGCCAGGTCAGGGCCGCCAGGCACGCCCTGCGGGTCAGTTGTTCGCACAGGACGCCGATCAGTCCCAGGCTTTCGGCCAGGGGCACGAAGACGGAGGGCGGGATGTCGCCAAGCGTCGGATGGTCCCAGCGCGCCAGCATCTCGAACCCGACGATCTTTGCCCTGCCGAGCGCCACGATCGGCTGGTAGTACGGTATCACCTGGCCCAGCAGGATCGCCCGACGGAGTTCGACCTCCAGCTCCGCCCGCCGCCTGACAGCGTCATCCATGCCCGGCTCGAAGAACCGGAACACGTTCCTGCCCTCGCCCTTGGCCTTGTAGAGAGCGGAATCAGCCCGTTGAACGAGAAGCTCGGCATCGCCTCAGTCAGCAGGATTTACGACGATGCCGATGCTGCAACCGATCTGCACGGAGAGGTTCATGAAGCTGAACGGCTTGGACAGGGCGGAGATGACGTGCTCCGCGACATGTCTCGCCATATCGGGATCGGCGACATGTCCCACGATCGCGAACTCGTCGCCGCCCAGCCGGGCGACGGTATCGGTTTCCCCGACGCTGTCGCGGAGCCGCTGTGCCACCATGACGAGGAGACGGTCGCCCGCGGCATGTCCATGCAGGTCGTTGACGGGCTTGAAGCGGTCCAGATCGAGCATGAGCAATGCCGTATGGCCGCCCTGCCGCCGCGCCTCGGTTTGCGTCCATGCCAGCCGCTCGCGGAACAGCAGCCTGTTGGGCAACCCGGTCAGGGGATCGTGGCGGGCCATCCGGGATAGCTCGGCCACCGTCTGGAACTGGCTCAGGAGCATACGCTGCTCGAGCATGACCGCCACGGGCAACGAGGAAAGGAGAATGGCGACGAAGTAGAGCTGGAGCAGGAGGACGTGCTCCGGGACCGTTGTGCCGGGATAGGCGGCGATCTCTCCGTGGCCGGTCATGGTCAGAAAGGAAGCCACGACGATGAGCGCCACCGCGGCACTTGTCGCGCCGAGCAGGCCGCCGCGGAACGCCGCGAGGAGCAGGAACGGAAAACTCAGGAAGAGGCCGGGAAGCGCCGGGACACTGAAGTTTATCCAGCCGATGCAGCCGACGAGGATGGTGAGCAGGATGATCTCTGCCAGGGCCCACCGTGACACGCTCCGGAAACGCCCGGCGTCTGTCCATAGCACAGGAACGGCGTGACGATCAGCAGTCCGAACATGGCGCTCAGGTACCAGGTCCTCCAGGCTTCCTGGTAAGGCAGCCTCAGGACAACATGCAGCATGACTGCGCCCACGCAGGCGGTGAGCGCCGGAACGACCATGCAGATGGCGGCGAACTTCAGGATCCGTCCGAGACTGGCAAAGATTGCCTCATTGCCATGGATCGAATGCAGCGCGGTCGAGACGGCGAGGATCTCGAACATATCGCAAACCCCGGCTCCGAAGCCGATTTCGAAACCGTCGCCGAAAAACACGCTGGCCGCGGTGTCCGCCGTGACCTGGATGAGGATGAGTCCCGGCCACTTCGTGGGGGCATTGCGCAGCAGGGTCGCGACACCGACGGCGTTGGTCAGCCATACCGGGGTGTCGGTCCCCATGAATTGGAAGGTCACGGCCTCGGGTATGAGGATGCCGAGGAAGAGCAGCAATGCCGCGATGCGAGACGGAATGAACGCCTGCCAACGGCTGGAGGACCGGGTTTCGCCGAACCTGGGTTGCGCCGCGCTCTGCCGTCCGGGATCGGTGCGTCCGCTCAGCATGTTTCCCTCGGGCCGAAAGTCCTTGCTGGGTAGCAGAGCCGCGTAAAGCGCAGGTTGAGGCCGCATCGAGAGACGCGGACTTCAGTCGGATCGGGTCATGCCTAAAGTGCCTGATCGCCCGAGGCTAACTCAGCCTGAGGCGTTAATCAGCCCCCAGACTATTCTGATAGAGCAGGCTTATCGGCTCAACTTGAGCCGGATGATGCTCGTCGGAACAACAAGCTGGAGCTTTCCTCCGACCCGCTTTGATCGCACAGAGCTTTAGTCGACGGCATCCGCGGCCCCAGGCAGATGCTGCCGGGTCTCCTGCAGCATCTGGTGGATGAAGCCAAGCTTGGTGCGGACCCGGTCGGTGATGATGAAGGGATACAGGTCGGCCAGGCCCATCGAGCGGTTCAGGTTGTTCATGGCAAACGTCAGCGGCAGCCACTGGTCGATGATCGGCTCCATCCTCGCGGAGCGATATGGGTCGATCGCCACCTCGACCGTGAGCTCCTCGGACTGCCGGACCTTCGGGTGCACGCCCATGCCGAAGGCATTGGCGGTCTCCAGCGTGTCCATGATGTGCAGGTAGTGCGCCCAAGTCTCCGCGAAGTCTTCCCATGCATGACTGGTCGCATACGAGCTGATATAGCCCTGCTGCCAGTCCGCCGGCGGCCCGTTCCTGTAGTGCCGCTGCAGGGCGGCGGCATAATCCTCGGTGTCGTCGCCGAACACCGCGCGGCAGGCCGCCAGCCGGTCGCCGTCGCGCACCAGCCGGTCCCAGATCCAATGCCCGACCTCGTGCCGGAAGTGACCGAGCAGGGTGCGGTAGGTCTCGTGCATCTGATTGCGCATCTCCTCGCGATGCGCGTCGTCCGCCTCCTGGGTCGCAATCGTGATGACCCCGCTCTTGTGCCCGGTCAGCACCTTCGGCTTGCCGGACCGCTCGTCGAGGAAGTCGAACACCAGGCCCTCCCCGGGGTCGTCGACGCGGTTGGTCAGCCGCACGCCGAGCCGGATCAGCGAGTAGAACAGCCGGTGCTTGGCGGTCTCGAGCTTGCGCCAGAGCAGCAGGTCGTCCGGATCGGCGAGGTTCGGGATGGTGCGGTTATGCCGGCAGGCGGCGCAGAACGCCTCCTCGCTCGCGGCATCGACCAGCCAGTTGCAGACATCGTGCCGGGCGTTGCGGCAACGGCGCACATGCTGCGAGGGATCCGACACCAGGGCGAACAGCTCCCCTTCCGGGACCAGCGCCTCAAGCTCGCCGCGGTCCGGCAGGTAGCCGAGCGGCGACCGGCAGGTCTCGCAGGTATGGTTCTCGAAGAACAGCAGCGCGCTGCAATGCTGGCAGTTGAACAGCTTCATGGCGCAGGTCCTGAAATGTTGCGCAGCAATGCCGCGACCGGGCCGGAGGTTCCTCGGATCGGCGCCCCCGGTGGGGCAGCCGGGGCGCCATGCATGTTTCTACAGCGATTTGACGTGCGGCGTGGCGCATCTGCCGCAACCGTGGCGCGTTGTCAGGCCCGTGAAGCGCTTCCCGGTGGAGGCGCACGCAGCAAAGCCAGTCACGGGAGCACGCAGCAATGGTCGATACCAACCGCATCCAAGGTGCCGCAGAGGAAGCCATCGGAAGGGTGCAGGACGGCGCCGGCGGCCTGCTGGGCGACACCGCCTCGCAGGTGCAGGGAAAGGCGCGTGCGGCCGCCGGCCAGGCGCAGGGTGCCTATGGCGAGGCGCTCGACACCGTGCGCGACCTGGCCGCCGACCAGCCGTTGCTCGCACTCGGCGTTGCCACCGCGCTCGGCTTCGTCATCGGCGCGATCTTCGCGCGCCGCTGATCGCCGGCCGGTCCATAGCGGTCCCATCGATCGAGTTCGTCCATTGCTTCGGAGTCCTGCCAGATGCTCAAACTCGCCCTGCTGTTCCTGGTCATCTCGATCATCGCCGGCATCTTCGGCTTTGGCGGCGTGTCCGCCGCCAGCGCCGGCATCGCAAAGATCCTGTTCTTCATCTGCATCGTGGTGTTCGTGATCTTCCTGGTGCTCGGCGTCATGGCGGGCAAGGCGATCTTCTGAAACCCGGCGCCCGGTCCCCCCGATCAGGGGGCCGGGCAACGGCCTCTGGCCTGGGCCCGCATTATCCCCGACCGACGAACGGCATGTTTGTCGCCATCACCATCATCGTCTGCACGTTCGCGTCCAGCGGCATCGACGCCATGAACAGGACAGATCGCGCCACCTCGGCGACATCCATCACCGGCTCCGGCATCATCTCGCCATTCGCCTGCGGCACGCCGCCCTTCATCCGGGCCGCCATCGGCGTCAGCGCATTGCCGATGTCGATCTGTCCACAGGCAATGGAGTGCTTACGCCCATCGAGCGACAGCGATCTGGTGAGCCCGGTCACCGCGTGCTTCGTCGCGGTGTAGGCGATCGAGTTCGGGCGCGGGGCGTGCGCCGAGATCGACCCGTTATTGATGATCCGGCCGCCTTGCGGCGCCTGCTCGCGCATCAGCCGGAAGGCACCCTGGGCGCACAGGAACGAGCCGGTCAGGTTGATCGAGACCACCCGGGACCAGTCCTCGAACGACAGCTCGTCCGGGGCCGCGGCCAGGCTGACGCCGGCGTTGTTGAACAGCAGGTCGAGCCGGCCGAACCGCTGCCGGAGTGCGGCATAAAGCCCATCCACCGAGGCCGGCCGGGCGACATCGGTCGCATGCACGAGCGTGCGATCCCGCGCAGCCCCGGCCTGCTCCGCGGTCTCGTGCAGGGTTGCGGGCGTGCGGCCGGAGAGGGCGACCAACCAGCCATCGGCCAGCAGGGCGAGGGCGACCGCACGGCCGATCCCGCTGCCCGCACCGGTCACCAGCGCGATCCTCGCATCCGCCCGGGCTGCTTCTGTGTCAGGCATGGCTCGCTTCCCTGTGCTTGCGCGACGTGGCGCCAGTGTCGCGCGTCGTGGCGCGCGTGGTGCCACGCGCCAGCAGCTTGAAGCCGATGTCGAGCCGCCGGTCGAGAGCGGGCGACGTCGTGGCCGCCGAGAGCAGGTCGATGATCATCCGGCCGGCGCTGCGTCCCATCCCGGGGAAGTCGGTGGCGATCGTGCTCAGCGGTGGCACCAGCTGCTGGCCGACCTCGAAATCGCCGAAGCCGAGCAGGGAGATACGGTCCGGCACCGGGATGCCCCGACGCTGGCACTCCATCAAGGCCCCGACCGCGGACAGGTCGGAGATCGCGAACACCGCCTCCACCTCGGGCGCCTGCGACAGCAGGACCGCCATCGCGCTCGCCCCGTGGCTGTACGAGTTCGGCAGGCCGCCTTCGGCAAGGGCGACCACCGTCGGCAGCCCGGCCTCGCGCACGGCGGCGACGAAGCCGTGCAGCCGGGCTTCGCCGCGCGTGTCGATGCGGTCGCCGGCCCGGCCCGGCCCGATCGCGCCGAGCCTCCGGTGGCCGAGTCCGAGCAGGGTGTCGGCGGCGGCCCGGCCGACCTCCTCGTTGCAGACGCCGATGGCATGCGCGAGCGGTCGCGACGGCAGCTCCGCGATCTCGATCACCGGAGGACGCTCGTGCTCCAGCAGCCGGCGCGTCGCCGGGCTGTGACTGGTCGCGGCCAGCACCAGGGCTTCCGGCCGCCGGGCCAGCATGGTGCGGATCGTGCGCTCTTCCTCGGCGGCGCTGTACGTCGTGTAGCCGATCAGCACCTCGTAGCCGGCCGGACGCAGCGCCTCGGTCAGCCCCTCCGCCAGCGAGGCGAAGTTGCCGTTGTTCAGGGTCGGCACCACCAGGCCCACGAAGCCGCTGCGCCGCGTCGACAGGCTCCCGGCGGCGCGGTCCGGCACGTAGCCCAGCGTCGCCACCGCCTCCTCGACCCGCGTCCGCGTGGCCGGCAGCACGAGGTCGGAGCGCTTGAGTACGCGCGCGACCGTCATGCGAGACACTCCCGCGAGCAGGGAGACGTCGCGCAGGGTGGTCTTGCGCAGGCTCACGAGGGTCTCACACCGAGCCGCTCCTCAGACCATGACGGCGCCGCGCGTGTTCAGGTAGAACGCATAGACCTCGGTGGTGGCGCAGATGAACAGGCGCGAGCGGGCGCGGCCACCGAACGCCACGTTGGAAACGGTCTGCGGCGTCCTGAGCTTGCCGAGCAGGGCGCCCTGCGGGTTCACGCAGTGCACCCCGTCACCGGCGCTGGTCCAGATGTTGCCGTGCTCGTCGGCGCGGAAGCCGTCCGCGATCCCGACATCCGGGCGGTAGAAGAAGCGCCCCTCCGACAGCCGTCCGGCCTCGCTGTCGAGCACGTCGAACACCCGGATCTCGCGCGCGCCATCCTCCTCGAACATGCGGCACGTATCGGCGACGTAAAGCTGGCGCTCGTCGGGCGAGAAGCACAGCCCGTTCGGCCCGGAGAACCCGTCGGTGACCACGCGCAGCGCCCCGCTGCGCGGATCGAGGCGATAGACCTGGGTGGGCAGCTCCTCCTCGGCGCGTCCCTCGCCCTCGTAATCCATGACGATGCCGTAGTGCGGATCGGTGAACCAGATCGAACCATCCGACTTCACCACCACGTCGTTCGGCGAATTGAGCCGCTTCCCCTCGAAACGGTCGGCCAGCACGGTGACGCTGCCGTCATGCTCGGTGCGCACCACCGCACGCTGGCCGTGCAGGCAGGAGATCAGCCGGCCCTCGCGGTCGCGCGTGTTCCCGTTGGAATAGCGGCTCGGCTCCCGGTACACCGACATGCCGACGCCCTCGATCCAGCGCATGATGCGATTGTTCGGAATGTCGCTGAACAGCAGGCAGCCCGCATCGGCGATCCAGACCGGCCCCTCGGTCCAGCGAAACCCCTCGCCGAGGCGCTGCATGCGCACGCTGTGGATCAGGTAGCGCCGAAAGCGGGGATCGACGACCTCGTAGTCGGACTGCGGTTCTGCCTCGGCCATCGCTCACTTTCCCCAGATCTTGGCGTAGGCGTCGCGGTAGCCGTTCGCCGGGTCGTAGAAATCGTGCTTGCCGCCGTCCTCGTCGACGTTCTTCGCCACCACCAGATGCACCGGCGCCACGTAGCCCGAGGGCGGCTGGCCCGCGAACGCGCGGTTCAGTTCGTCGACCACCTGCCAGCCCTGCAGCAGCAGCGGCTCCGGCACGGTCGCGGCCTGGTACTGCACGCTGCGGATGCGCTCGTAGGCGGAGTTGCTGCCGTCACCGGCGCTGATATTCACGGGCGGGCCGGCCGCGTCCGCGCCCGCCGAGATCAAGGGCGGCCCGATGAAGTCGTAATAGAGGTCGTTGATCGCCAGCGAGTACGTCCACTTCTTTCCGAACCGCTGCAGCAGCGACGTGGTGAGCTGCGACATGCGAGTCGAGGTGTCGGCCAGCGGCGTGTCCTCGAACGAGAGCACGCTGCAACCCGGGCAGCGCTTGATCGCCGTCTCCATCATGCGCGCCTTCGACAGCGCGATCGCATAGGAGCTGTCGGTAAAGATGACGACGCCGGCATGCCCGTTGCTCTGCGCGATGGCGTAGTCCGCCGCCACCTCGGCCACACGCGCGCTGTCGCTGCCGATATTGGTGAACACATGCTCGGCCTCGACCGGACCCGGGTGGGCCGCACCATGCCAGGCCACCACCTTGATGCCCTGCGCCTCCGCCTGCCGCACGCTTTCGGCGTTCTGCACGATGTCGAAGCCGCCGATGATGATGCCGGCCGGCTTGAGTGCGATCGCCTGTCCCATGACCGAGTGGATGCCTGACACGCTACCCTGGCCGTCCAGCACCCGGACGGTCCATCCGATGCGCTGGCCGGCTTCCTTGACGCCGTCACCGTTCTCCTGGATGCCGCCGTTGCGCATGTCGCCGGCGACATACACCACCGTCTTGCCAGCCGTGGCCTTCGGGCCGGTGGTGGGACCGTCCCATTTCGCGGCCGGGGCGGTCGCCGCCGCGACGGTGGCCCGTGCCTGCGCCAGCACGTCCTGGGCGCGGCCGGCATGCGGGAGGGCGAGGCACAGCCCGGCGGTGGCCAGGGCTGCCGTGCCGGCCATACCCCTGCGTGTCTGCTTGGCTCGGATGTTCATGGTCTCTCTCCCCTTGATGGACCGCCTTTTGCGGCGGTGCCTGTTCTCATGATTTGGCCGCCGTCCGGGCTCGCACCTGCAGGCGCCGCCGGCCGGTCCAGCCGGCCAGCCCGATGGCGAACAGCAGGGTGGCGCCGTTGAAGGCCGGCTCCACCCAGAAGGCGCCTCCGAGCTGCTCGATGCCGGAGATGCCGATCGCCAGGATCACCACGCCGACGATGGTGCCCCAGATATTGACCCGGCCCGGATTGATCGTGGTGGAGCCAAGGAAGGCACCGACCAGGGCGGGCAGCAGGTAGTCGAGCCCGACGCTGGCCTGGCCGACACGCAGCCGCGAGGCTAGCACCACGCCGGCTATCGCGGTGATCAGGCCGGACGTCATGAAGGCCAGCATCGTGTAGCGCCGGGTCGGGATGCCGTTCAGTTCGGCGGCGCGCGGATTGGCGCCGATCGCATAGAGGTAGCGGCCGAGCGGCGTGTATGCCGAGACCAGCCAGAGCAGGATGGCGAGCCCGATCACGTAGAAGGCCGGGATCGGGATGCCTGCGATCCTGGCGGTGTCGATCAGGTAGAAGTCCGGCGACAGGCGCCCGATGATCTGCCGGCCCCCGGTCCACCACAGCGCCACCGCGTACGTCACCGTGCCGGTGCCGAGTGTCGCGATGAAGCTGTCGATCTGCGCCACCTCGACCAGCAGCCCGTTGAGCAGTCCGAACACCACGCCGAGTGCGAGCACGATCAGCACCGCCAGCGGCCAGGGCACGCCGCTGATCTGCAGCGAGATCGCCAGGATGTGCCAGAGCACCACGCCGTAGCCGACAGTGAGGTCGATCTTGCCGGTCATCATCGGCACTGTCGCGGCGAGCGACAGCATGGCCACCACCGCCTTGTCGCTCAGCATCGAGCGCAGGTTCAGCCAGGTGGGAAAGGAATCCGGCAGGATCAGCGAGAACGCGATCGCCAGCAGCACCGCCAGCACCAGCAGGCCATAGACCGGCAGCAGCACCGCGATGCGTCGTCCGAGGCTGGCGCCGCGGAGTGCGCCGGGCTGCGGTTCCAGCGCCGTCGATCGGAGCGAGTTCATCTCGAAGGTTCCTGCGCAGCGGTGGGAAGTTCCTGCACCGGCGCGTGGGCCGGACCGCCGGCCGAGGCAGCCTGCAGCAGGCTGGCGACGGAGAGGTCGGCGCGCGCGATCTCGGCGCAGACCCGGCCCTGGCTGAACACCAGCGCGCGGTGGCAGATGTTGGCGACCTCCTCGAAGTCGGTCGCCACCACCAGGATCGCGAGCCCCTGCTCCAGCGCGGTCTGCAGCAGGGCGTAGATCTCCGCCTTGGCGCCGACATCGACGCCCGCGGTCGGCTCCTCGAGGATCAGCAGGTTGGTGGCGAGCCCGAGCCAGCGGGCGAGGACCACCTTCTGCTGGTTGCCGCCCGAGAGGTTCTCCACCGGCAGGCGCGGGTCGTTCGGCCGCAGGCTCATGCGCGCGCCGGCCGCGATGGCGGCGTCCCGCTCGCGCGCCGGCGACAGCAGGCCGAGCAGCGCATGGCCGCCGGCGCCGGGGTTGAGGAACAGGTTCTCGCGCACGCACAGCTTCATGCCCAGGCTCTCGCCGACGCGGTCGCCGGCGACGAGTCCGATGCCGGCCTGCATGGCCTCCGACGGCGAGCGTGGATGATAGCGGGCGCCGGACAGCGTCGCCGATCCCGCCTCGATCGGGCGGCAGCCGAACAGCGCGCGGCCGACATGGTCCTGGCCGGCGCCGCGCAGCCCGACCAGGCCCACGATCTCGCCCCGCCGCAGGACGAGGTCGACCGGACCGGCATCGCCGGCGACCAGCCCGTCCAGGGTCAGGCAAGCCTCGGTGCCGGCGGTGCCGGGTCTCGCGAACACCTGCTCGGGCGGCCGGCCGACGATCATCGTCACCAGGTCGGACGGGCTGGTGTCGGCGACCTTCCGGCAGCCGACCAGCCGGCCGTCGCGCAGCACCGCGACCTCGTCGGCAACCTGGAATACCTCGTCCAGCCGGTGCGACACATAGATCATGCCGATGCCGGTACGTGCCAGGTCGCGCAGCACGGCGAGCAGGCGCTCCACCTCGTCGGCCGGCAGGCTGGCAGTCGGCTCGTCCAGCACCAGCACCTGTGCCTGCGCCGCCAGCGCGCGGCCGATCGCCACCAGCGAGCGCTCGGTCCGGCTCAGGTTCATGATCCGCGCGTCCGGATCGATGTCCGCACTCATCGTGCGCAGGGCGCGCAGCGCCTGCTCGCGGCTCCGCGCCCAGGAGATCAGGCCGAACCGGCGCCGGTAGCCGACCGCCAGCGCCACGTTCTCGGCCGCCGTCATCCAGTCGATCAGGCCGAGATCCTGGTGGATGAACGCGACCCGCTGTCCGGAACTCCCGCGACGTCCCGAGAGATGCCGGTATGGCTCGCCGCGGAACAGGATGCGGCCCTGGTCGGGCGTGTGGATGCCGGCCAGCGTCTTGATCAGGGTGGACTTGCCGGCGCCGTTCTCGCCCAGCAGCGCCAGGATCTGGCCCTCCTGCAGGGCGAGCGACACGTCGTCGACGGCCAGCGTGCCGCCGAAGCGCTTGCTGACCTGCTCGAAGGCCAGCAAGGCGGGAGCGGTGCGGGTGGTCTCGGCGGCCGCGGCACTCATCGATCCGACATCCTGCCGGCGTCGCTCAGGCGATCTGCAGATGGATCTTGATGGCGCGGCGCCGGTCGCCTGCCAGCCGGAACGCCTCGTCGGCACGCGCCAGCGGGATCGTGCCGGAGAGGATCGGGGCGATATCGATGCGCCCAGTGGCCAACGCCGCCACCGCCACCCCGAACTCCCCATGGAAGCGGAACGAACCCACCAGGTCGATCTCGCGCGCCATCAGCAGGTTGGCTGGCAGCGCTACGCCGCCCTTGGGCAGCATGCCGAGCTGGACGATGCGGCCGCCGGGGCGCATCAGCGCCGGCATGCCGATCAGCGAGGCGCTGGCGCCGGTCGCCTCGAAGGCGATCTCGAAGCCGCCAAGGTCTGCGGCGGCCTGCTCGAGCGCCTCCGGATCGGCGCGTACATCGATCGTCCGCGACGCCCGCATTGCGCCCGCGACTTGCAGGGGTGCCTCGAACAGGTCGGTGACGACGACGCTGGCGGCACCCGCGAACAGGGCGGAGGCAAGGCACAGCAGGCCGATCGGTCCGGCACCCGCGACCAGCACATGCCGCCCGGCAAGCTCTCCCGCCCGGCGCACCGCGTGCAGGGCGACGGCGAGCGGTTCGGCACAGGCGGCGAGGGTCAGCGACATGCCGTCCGGCACCGGCACGCACTGGTCGGCGCGCACCACCACGCTCTCGCTGAACGCGCCCTGCACATGCGGCATCAGAGCGGCGCTGCCGAGGAAGCGCATTCCGCGGCACAGGTTCGACCGGCCGCTGCGGCAGGCCGGGCAGTGCAGGCAGGGCCGGCTCGGATTGATGGCGACGCGCGAGCCCCGGGCAAGCCCGGGTGCTGCCATCCGCATAGGGTCGGCGGCCAGCTCGAGGACGGTCCCGGACACCTCGTGCCCGAGGGTCAGCGGCTCGCGCACGCTGAAGTCGCCGACGCCACCCTTGTTGTAGTAGGAGAGGTCGGAGCCGCAGATGCCGCCCATCGCGACAGCCACGCGCGCCTCGCCGGGCTCCAGCGCGCGGTCCGCGATTTCCTCGACACGCAGGTCGTGCGCGCCGTGCAGCCTGGCTGCAAGCATCGAAGTCTCCCCATAGGCCGCGGCCCTCCCGCGTATGCTGCGGGTTGATGTGACCGTGCACATCGCTATGCCACCGTTTCATACGGTGCGGAAGACCCTCTTGCGGAGCCTCGCAAAGCGGCAATGATGCGGCTGCGCGGGCAGGGACCTGGGCGGGCAGGGAACCGGCAAGCATGGCGTCCGACCTTTTCGACCTGAGCGGGCGCCTCGCCCTGGTGACCGGCTCGAGCCAGGGCATCGGGCTGGCGCTGGCCCGCGGCCTGATCGAGGCCGGCGCCCGCGTGGTGCTGAACGGCCGCGACGCCGGCCGGCTTGGCGCCGCGGCGTCGGACCTGGGCGAGGCGGCGATCAGCCCTACAAACGGCGTCGGCGCCTTCGACGTCACCGACCCGGATGCGGTCGAGGCCGGCATCGCCCGCATCGAGGCCGAGTGCGGCGCCATCGACATCCTGGTCAATAATGCCGGCATCCAGCGTCGCGCCACGCTCGAGGACTTCCCGGTGGAGACCTGGCGGGAGGTGATGCGCACCAACCTCGACAGCGTGTTCTTCGTGGGCCAGGCGGTGGCGCGCCGGATGATCCCGCGCGGCCGCGGCAAGATCATCAACATCGCCAGCCTGCAGAGCGAGGCGGCGCGCCCGACGATCGCGCCGTACACTGCATCGAAAGGCGCGGTGAAGATGCTGACCCGCGGCATGTGTGCCGACTGGGCGAAGCACGGGCTGCAGATCAACGCGATCGGCCCAGGCTATTTCGAGACCGAGCTGAACCGGCCGCTGCGCGAGAACCCGGTGTTCGATGCGTGGCTGCGCGGCCGCACGCCGGCCGGTCGCTGGGGACGGGTCGAGGAACTGTGCGGGGCCGCGGTGTTTCTGGCTTCTCGCGCGTCGGATTTCGTCAACGGCCAGGTGATCTACGTGGATGGCGGCGTGCTGTCCGTTCTCTGAGGGAGACCTTGATGGGTCCGAAGCTTCTGCAGCTCTGCACATTGCTGCCATCGACACATGACAAGCTGGCGGCGCGCTACGAGGTGCACCAGTTTCCCGCCGAGCCCGCGCGCGAGGCGTGGCTGCGCGAGCATGCGGCCGGGGTGCGCGCTGTGGTCACCGGCGGCCATCTCGGCATCACCAACGCGCTGATCGACCAGTTGCCTGATCTCGGCATCGTCGCGATCAACGGCGTCGGCTACGACCGCGTCGATCTCGACCATGCCAGGGCGGCTCAGGTCCGCGTCACCAACACGCCGGACGTGCTGACCGATGACGTCGCCGATCTTGCCGTGGCGCTGATGCTCAACGTGATGCGTAAGCTGCCGGCGGCGGACCGGCACGTGCGCGACGGGCTATGGCCGAGTGGTCCGCAGGCGCTGGCGCGGCGGGCGTCCGGGTTGCGCTACGGCATCGTCGGCCTGGGCCGGATCGGCCACGCGATCGCTGCTCGGCTGGCCGGCTTCGGCGGCCGCATCGCCTATACCGGTCCGAACCGCAAGCAGGTGCCGCACGATTTCCATGCCGACGTGACGGCGCTGGCCGCGGCTTCCGACGTGCTGTTCGTCGCCACCGCGGCGTCGGCGGCCACCCGCGCGCTGATCGACGGCGCGGTGCTGGACGCGCTCGGTCCCGATGGCGTGCTGATCAACGTCGCCCGCGGGTCGGTGGTCGACGAGGACGCGCTGGTCGCGGCCCTGGTGGAAGGCCGCCTCGGCGGCGCCGGCCTGGACGTGTTCGTCGATGAGCCGCATGTGCCCGAGCCGCTGCTGGCCCTGGAGAACGTGGTGCTGGCGCCGCATGTCGGCAGCGCCACGCGCGAGACCCGTGAGGCGATGGGCAACCTGATGCTGGACAACCTGGACGCCTACTTCGCCGGCCGTCCGCTGCCGACGCCGGTTGTCTGAGAGCCGCCGCCATGCCGGTCCGCACGATCCTCTGCTACGGCGACTCCAACACCAATGGCACCAAGCCGCTGCACGCGCCGGGCCTGTTCGGCCGCTACGGCGAGACCGAGCGCTGGCCTGCGCGGCTGCGCGCCTCGCTCGGTGAGCAGTGGCGGGTGATCGAGGAGGGCCTGCCGGGGCGCACCACCCTGCATGACGACCCGATCGAGGGGCGGCACCGCAACGGCCTCGCGACCCTGCGCGCCTGCCTGGAGAGCCACCTGCCGCTCGACCTGGTGGTGATCATGCTGGGCACCAACGACCTCAAGACGCGCTTTTCGATGACGCCCGAGGATATCGCCGCCTCGGTGGGCGTCCTGCTGGCGGAGGTACGGGTTGCAACCGCGGGCCAGGAGGGGCCGGGGCCGCGGCTGCTCGTGGTCTCGCCGGTGCCGATCGAGGAGACCGGCTTTCTCGGCGCGATGTTCAGGGGAGGTGCCGCGAAGTCACGGCAGCTGGCGCCGCTGTACCGGGCGATCGCCGAACGCAATGGCGCCGCCTTCCTCGACGCGGGCGCGGTCGCCCGCGTCAGCCCGGTCGACGGCGTCCACTACGAGGCGGACCAGCACGCGGCGCTGGCAACGGCACTGACCGACAGGATCCGGACGATGTCCGGCGACTGAAGCCGGTCAGGTCAGGCGGCCACCGGCATCCGGTGGGCGTCCTCGTCCTCGACATCGACATCGGCGAAGAAGCGGCCGCTGAGATGGCGCACCACGTCCTGGACGCCGTAGAAGCCGGCGATCGCATCGGCCTTGATGACCGTGGCAAACAGCTCTTCCAGATGCAGCACGATCTCCATGAGGTCGATGCTGTCGAGCTCGAGGTCCTCCTCGAACCGCGAGTGCGCCGTGATCTGCACGTCGCGCAGGAAGCAGGTTCGGTCGATGGCGCCGATCACCTTGCTGAGAATCGAGCTTTCGAGAAGTTCGGTCATGGCCGTATGCCTCATCGTCACAACTTCGTTATAGTGCCAGATCACGAAACCGTGTGCAAGGGCTGCATCCGCAATCACCGCTGATTTTCGTTAGCGAGAGGGAATTAGAATCTTAGCGACGTGCGCTTGTCGTTGTAGCTATATCGAAACGACATCCCGCAACGCAAGCCGTCGGTAGCCCAGGATAATGTTGGCCATTCCAGACCCAGCCCATCCCCGTACGCAGACCATCTCGTTCCCGGTGATGGCCAGCCTGGTCCGGGTCGTCGACCTGATCCTGCTCGTCGTGGCGGGCTACCTCTCGATCAGGATCGAGACGGCGGTCTATGGCAGCTATCCCAAGGGCCCGATCGAGCCGGCGGCCTGGGCGGCGGCGCTGGCCACGAGCCTCAGCCTGGCGCGGGCCGGCGGCTACTCGCAAGTGGTGCTGATGTCTGGGATCGCGCAGATCCGGCGTCTCGTCCGGCCGCTGGCCTTCGGGGCGTTCTGCCTGATCGCCTGCCTGTTCGTGCTGTATCACGGCAGCCTGCCGTTCCGGAGTTGGCCGTTCGTCTGGGGCGCGGTGGCGGCCGTGCTGACCGGGTCGAGCCGCCTGCCGCTGATCCGCCTGCTGCGCCGCTGGAGTCGCGACGGTCGGCTGGCGCGCAAGGTCGCCATCGTCGGCGCCGGCGAGCACAGCCGGGTGTTCATGGAGCGGCTGCGCGAGGAGCCGGGCGCCTACCGGGTCATCGGCCTCTATGACGACCGGATCTCGCGCATGCCCGACATGCCGCTCGACGTGCCGCTGCGTGGCACCGTGGGCGACCTCGTGCAGCATTCCCGCGAGGAGCGGGTGGATGTGATCGTGGTCGCCCTGCCGCTGACCGCCGCCGAGCGCATCAAGACCATCATGGAGCAGCTCAGCTCCACGGTGGCCGACATCGTGCTGACCACCGAGTTGCCGCGCCTGGGTCTCGACTACACCCAGTTCGACGTGGTCGGACGCAACCCGGTCGTCGCAGTCCGCGAGGCGCCGCTGAAGGACTGGCAGGCGATCGAGAAAGCGCTGCTTGACCGCAGCATCGCGCTGCTTGCGCTGGTGCTGCTGTCGCCGCTGCTGCTGCTGACGGTGATCGCGATCAAGCTCGACAGCCCCGGGCCGGTGCTGTTCCGGCAGCCACGCATGGGCTTCAACAACCGACCGTTCCTTTGTTACAAGTTCCGCTCGATGCACAGCGCGATGACGGACCTGCTCGCCGACCGGCAGACTACCCGCGACGATCCGCGCATCACCCGTGTCGGCCGGATCATCCGCAAGCTGTCGATCGACGAGCTGCCGCAGATCTTCAACGTGCTGAACGGCACCATGTCGCTGGTGGGCCCCCGCCCGCATGCGCCCAACACCAAGGCCGCCGACCGGCTGTTCACCGAGGTGGTGCAGCAGTACGCCCTGCGTCACCGGGTCAAGCCGGGCATCACCGGCTGGGCCCAGGTCAATGGCTGGCGCGGCGAGACCAAGACCGTCGATCAGATCGAGCAGCGCGTGGCGTGCGACCTGTTCTATATCGAGAACTGGTCGATCCGCTTCGACATCGAGATCATGATCCGGACGCTGCTGGGCGAGGTGCGCAGCCGGACGGCGTTCTGAACCCGGCGCCGGGTCAAGTTCAGGCCGCGCGAGGCACCGCCGAGCCGCCGAAGGCCGCCAGCGTGCGGTCGATCAGGACGAGCGACGCGGCATCCTGACGGAACGCGAGCCCGAGCAACTGCTTGCGGCTCCGGGCAATCCGGCACCCGATACGGGTGCCGTCGGAGAGTGTGACCTGCCCGTCGCTCCCGACGGAAGCGTCGCAATCTCCGCAGAGCTGCATGCCGCCACGCGAGAGATCGACGATCCTGGCGGTGATCCCCGGGCGGCCGGGCATGCTGAAGGTGGCTGTTTCCCCACGCCCATCGATCCGCTCGTAGAGCCGCCGCTCGTCCTCGCCACCCTTGGAGATCGCGGTCAGGAAGTCGCTGACTTCCGTGCGCAGGGTCTCGGCGGTACGGCCGACCTCTTCGGAGGCCCGCAGCGCGTTACGGCTGCTGGCCTCGGTGTCCTCGACAACGCTCAGGACCCCTTCCATGGCGCCGGCCGCGGCAGACGTGGTCGCGGTCACGATCTGCACATTGCGCGTGATCTCGCGTGTCGCGGCTGCCTGCTCCTGCACCGCGCTCGCGATCGCATTGGCGGCAACGTCGACCTCCGCGATCGCCGACCCGACCTGCTGCACCGCCGCGACCGCCTCGCCCGTCGCGAGGCGGATCGCACCGACCTGCGCCGCGATCTGGTCCGTCGCCTGAGCGGTCTGCGCCGCGAGTGCCTTGACCTCGCTCGCAACCACCGCGAAGCCGCGGCCTGCATCGCCGGCGCGGGCCGCCTCTATGGTGGCATTCAGCGCAAGCAGGTTGGTTTGCGCGGCAATGCTCTTGATGAGGCGGACCACGTCCCCGATCCGGTCGCCCGCCGCCGACAGCCCCGCAACCTTGGCGTCGGTCTCTCCCGAGCGCTCGACCGCCGACTGCACGGATCGCATGACGGCGGCGACCTGGCTGCTCATCTGGTCGATGTTCGCCGACATCTGTTCGGTCGCCGCTGCAACCGAGTTCAGGTCCTGCGACGAGGAGCGGGCTCCCTGCGCCGTGCTCGATGTACTGTCGCGTGTCTGTTGCGCGCCGCTGGCAACTTCGGAAGCGGCCTGGCGCATGGCGGCGGCGGCGGCCATGAACTGGTCCATGACACCTGAGACCGAGGTGCCGAAATCCTGCGTGTGCATGTCCATCGCCTGCTGCCGGCGCTGCTTGCCTCTCTGTGCCTCCTCCTGCAGCGACGCAAAGTTGGCGTTTTCGATGGCCTGACGCTGGAATATTCCGACCGTGCGGGCCATCTCGCCGATGACGTCCCTGAAATCCCGGCCCGGGATATTGCCCGTGGTGTCACCGCCGGCGAGCCTTGCCATCGCCGCCGTCATGCCCTTGACCGGACGGATGATGGTGTGCGCGATGATCACGGCAAGCACGATGCCGATGACCGTCGCCGCGGCGGACAGGCCGAGCTGGTCCATGAGGGTGCTGGATGCCGTCGCGGACGCTCGCTGGTTGACCTCGTCGAAGCCGAGCAGCAGCTTGCCGAGCGCCTTCTCGGACGTGGCTTGCATGACGCTTATCGTCGGCTGCAGGCGGGTCGAGAAGATGACGCCACTTTCGGACATCGCCGCTGTCGTCCGGCCGACATCCGAGGCATAGGCCGCAAGCGAAGCAGCGAGTTGCCGGATCGCTGCTCTCTCTTCCGGAGGAACGGCAGCCTCCAGCGCGACAAGTGCTCGTCCGGCGCCGGCGGCCTGGTGGTCGAAGAGGGCAAGCCGTTCTGGCCGCGGAACCACAAGAACACGCATCCCGGTTGATTCCGTATCGAGTACCGCGAGGCGGAGGGCCGCGATCTGCGTGGCGACCGCGGAGGGCGGCGCCGGTACCATCCCGCCGGTATCTATCGCTGCTGCAATACGAGACAGGCCCGCACGAACGGCGTCGTCGTCCGCAACCACCTGGTTGCGCGACGCAAGGCCGGCCGCGAGCGACGTGGCGAAGCGTTCCTGCTCCGCCGCCATGTCATGCAGCCGCGCCGCCAGGCCATTGAACATCGCCCGGCGCTTGGCCGACAACGTGAACTCTGCCGATTTCGCCAGCAACGTCGTGGCACGTGCCTCGGCGTCCGTGACTTCGCGAAGCGTGCTCACGCCGGGTTCGGCTTGATACTCCGCCAACCCGCGCCGGATCGTCTCGATGCGGAGTGCCAGTTCCTGCAGGCGGTTTGCATTCCCCGCGATCCCGTCCATCTTGTCGATCTCTTCGCCGACTGTCGAAAGCCCGTAGCTGCCGTAGGCGGCTATCCCGAGCATCAGCACGATCAGCAGGCCAAAGCCCAGAAAGATCCGGGCACGCAGGGGAAGTCGCTTGATCATGATGCCTCTGGTGTTTTCAGATCCGTGCGGGAACAAACTATCGGCGGAACTGGTCCCGGTGGGTCTCGTCTCGGCGGGTGTGGGTCAGTGCGTGCGGCGCATTGCAGACAAGCTCGATCTCGCGGAGGGCAGGCGTCACACGGGCTAGGAAACCCGTATCGATTACGCAACGACAACGCGGGCCGGTGCGCGATGCGGCATGGCTGGGCCGACAGCGGCAAATCTGGCAGGCGGCTTGTCCTTGGCATCGGGTTCGTCGGGACAGTCCGGGTCCGTGCTGCCTGCCTTGCAGTCCGCCGCCGAGGTACGGCCCCCCTTGGCTTCCGCGACACTCGCGGCCGCCATCAGGACCAGGAGTGCCAGCACCAGTAGTCCCGAGAGCTTTCTCACAGCGATGTCTCCAAGTGCTTGATCGGCGCCGGCGTCACAGGCCGGCACACTGGCGTCAGAGGTCGAACAGGTGGCTGACCTCGAAATGGACCATGAACAGCAGGTCGTTCTTCAGCCCCGGATCCACGCCGGGATTGATCCAGTACTGGATGTCCGGCTGCACCGTCAGCCAGTTGTTGATCGGCGCCCGGTAGGTCAGTTCGAAGTTCGTCTCGTAGGTCTCGACCGGAGCGCCGTATGCGTGGACCAGGTTCCGGTAGGGGGCGCCGGCATGGGCGAGGCCGATGGCAACGCCGAGCTTGTCATACGGCCTTCCTGCGAACGGGCCGGTAAAGGACAGGCCGGCATCAACCGAGGCATCCACGATCTGCACGCGACCGTTCGCGACGCCGACATTGGCGAACAGATCGATGCCGCGATGCGCCGAGAGGGAATAGACCCTGGTCGCGCCGCCGAGATAGCCGCCCTGGCTGCCATTGGCCCGGCGCTGGATGCCTTGGGCGCTGGCCTGCAGGTCGGGAAAGCGGCCGGTATAGTCCCACACGCCCGCCATCAGCTTCGTGGTGCGGGTCGGGACATAGTCGACTTCGCCGATGACGAGGGCGCCGTTGCTCTTGTTCAGGTTCACCGCGGTGGCGTGCGGGTTCTTGGCGCTGTCCGGCTCGCCGTCGAGGACTGCCGCCTTGAGGCGCCAATGCCGGCCGAGCTTCTGCTGGATGCGGAGCGCGGGCGAAGTATCGGGGTAGGTGGAGGGTCCGTTCAGGCCGGACTGGTCGAACGCGGTGGTCCAGCCGTAGGCGCCGTTGAAGAACAGGTCGCTCGCCTTGGTCTCGTCGAATTCCGTCGCAAGGTCGTAGATGCCGAGCAGGACGTTCGTGCGGCCGATCTGCTGGGCGTAGAAGGCCTGGTAGAGGCGGAACACCGCCGTACCGGAGGTGTCGATGACGCTGGGATCCTGGATCGCGCCGACATACTGCGTGTCCAGCGAGGTCTCGTTCTCGTAGAAGCCTTCGAAGTCGAACCGTCCGCCGGTCCAGCCGAACGCGGTGCCGGCATCGATGCTGACCTGGGCCAGTGCCTGGTTCATGTAGGAGGCGCCGTCATGCAGGCCGCCGATTGCATTGTAGGAGCCCTCTCCGGTGTATTCGAGCCGGATCGTGACCGCGGAGGTGCTGTTGATGGCGGGCTGGCTCTGGGCATGGAGCTGCGGCCCCAACTGCTGGGCGCCGATCGGCGCTGCAGGTGCCGGATCATCGGCCAGCGCCGGGATCGATGCGGCGCACGCAGCGATGCCGACGCCGAGCGCAAGCAGGATCGACTTTGATCTAGCCACCGGAACACCCTCACCAGACTGGAGAGCCGATGTTATTCCGGTATCGTAAAGGACAGGTTAAGCGCGCCCCGGTGGCCTGTTCAGGTAATCGGACCCGCGATCATGTACCGGTGGCGGCGTCGCGATCGCGGTCAGTGCTTCTCCAGAAACCCCGGCACCAGCGGGTTGCTCGTCTGCAGCGAGCCCTTGCTCGGCAGGTCGGTCACGTCCCAGCCGCCGCCCATCTGCTCGATCAGGCTGACGCTGTCGACCATCCGCTCCTGCTGGATGGTGAGCGCGCTCTGCTCGTTGCTGAGCGCGGTCGCCTCGCTGGTCACCACCGTGGTGTAGTCGACGGTGCCGGCATTGTACTGGTTGAACGCGACTGTCACTGCCTGCTCGGAAAGCGACACCGCGCGCGCCTGCGCCACCGCCTGGCGGTCATAGATGCGCAATGCCGACAGGTCGTCCTCCGTGGTCTCGAGGGCGCTGAGCACCGTCTGCCGGTAGGTGGCGACCGCGGCGTCATAGGCCGCCTGCGCCGCCTGCACGCTCGCGGTGCGCAGGCCGCCCTCGAACAGGATCTCGCTGGCGCTCGCCCCGAGCGACCAGACGCGGTTCGCCGCCTGGATCAGCGAGCCGATCGGGTTGCCGCTCCAGCCATACAGCGCGGACAGGCTGATGTCGGGATAGAACGCCGCCACCTCGACGCCGATCAGCGCGTTCTCCTCCTCCATGGTGCGCTCGGCGGCAGAGATGTCGGGGCGCCGCTGCAGCAGGGTCGCCGGCAGGCTCACCGGGATCGCCGGGATCACGTTGGTCAACGGTGCCGCGGCGATCGCGAGCGCCGCCGGCGGACGGCCGACCAGCACGGCGATCGCGTGCTCGTACTGGGTGCGCAGGACGCCGACATCGATCGCCTGCGCCCGGGTCTGCTCCAGCAGCGTCTCGGCCTGCAGCAGCGCCGTCGGGGTCGCGGCGGTCAGTCCGGCATTGTACTGGTTCTGCGTGACCTGCAGCGAGCGCTGGTAGCTGGCGACCGTCCGGTCGAGCAGCATCTGCAGGCTGTCCTCGGTGCGCAGGTTGAAATAGTCCGTCGCCAGCGTCGCCTGGTAGGACAGCGTCGCGTTGGCCAGATCGGCGGCCGACGCCTGCGCGCTGGCGACGTCGCTCTCGATCTGGCGGCGTATCCGTCCCCAGACATCGAGATCCCAGCTCACGCTGGCCTCGAGCTGGTAGTTGGTGATCGTGCTGCCGCCGAAGCCCGTGCTGGCCACCCCCGTCGTGCCCAGCCCGGCTGCACCGGTGGTGACGCCGCTGCTGCGTCCGCCCTCCGACTGGCGCGTCACCGACGGCGTGCCGGTGACGGTCGGAAACAGGCTGGCACGCGCCTCGTCGACGATCGCGCGCGCCTGCCGGTAGTCCGCCTCGGACACCTTGACGTTCTGGTTCGAGATGCTGACCTGCGCCTCCAGCCCGTTCAGCACCGGGTCGTTGTAGATGCGCCACCACTCGCCTTTCGGATAAGCCGCCAGCTGGGGCGCGGCGCGCTGCCAGCCAGGCGCCGGCTGCATCTCCTTGAAACGCTGCGAGACGATCGCAGGCCTCCGGTCGTAGTCGGGCCCGACCATGCAGCCGCCAAGTCCCAGGCACAGGCCAGGGGACAGCCCCAGCGTGCAGCCAAGCATCAGTCTCGCCCGGTTGGCGGGGCTCATCTTCGTTCGGGAGATCATTCGGCGGGAGCGTCCTGCAGTGGCCGGCGGCCGCCGCGGCGCCAGCGCCTTGCGTTCCACCAGTGTCGCATCCGGTCGAGATACAGGTACACGACCGGGGTTGTGTAGAGCGTCAGCGCCTGGCTGACGACGAGGCCGCCGACCACCGACAATCCGAGCGGCCGGCGCAGCTCGTTGCCGTAGCCATGCCCGAACACCAGCGGCAGCGCGCCGAGTGCCGCCGCGAAGCTGGTCATCATGATCGGGCGGAAGCGCAGCAGGCACGCCTTGTGGATGGCATCGAACGGCGACAGGCCCTCGTTGCGCTCGGCGTTGAGCGCGAAATCCACCAGCAGGATGGCGTTCTTCTTGACGATGCCGATCAGCAGGATCACGCCGATCATCGCGATCAGCGAGAACTCCTCGCCGAACAGTTGCAGCGCGAGAATGGCGCCCACCCCCGCCGATGGCAGCGTCGAGAGAATGGTGATCGGGTGGATGTAGCTCTCGTACAGCACGCCGAGGGTGACATAGACCGCCGCCAGCGCCGCCAGGATCAGCAGCGGCTCGTTGCTGACGGTCTTCTGGAATTGTGCCGCGGTGCCGGCGAAGCTGCCATGGATCGCGCCGGGCATGCGGATCGCCACCATCGTGTCCTGGATGATGCTGGCCGCATCCGACAGCGAGATCCCGGCGGCCAGGTTGAACGACACCGTGGCGGCGACGAAGTTGCCCTGGTGGTTGACCTGCAGCGGCGTGGTGGACTGCACGATCCGGGTCACCGCCGATAGCGGCACCATGGTCTCCGCGGATGACGACACCGCCGAGCCGTTCGACGTGCCGCGGCCGTTGGCGAGGCTGTTGCTGATGCTGTTGGCGAGCGACTGCGCGCTGGTCGATTGCGTACTGGTGGCGGCGGTGGCGCCCGAGGCCGCGCTCGACGTGGTAGAGCCCGCACTCGAGGTGCCGGTGCCGGCTGTACTGGTGCTGCTGGTGGCAGCCGCACTGCCGGCGGAGGCGTTGGCGCGGCTCCCGGTGCTGCCGGCCGCGGCCACCCGGATGGTGTTGCTCGACGTGCTGCCGGCCGCCGTGCCGCCAGCCGTGCTCACCCAGATCTGCGACAGGATGTCGGAGGTCTGCCAGTAGCGCGGCGCCACCTCCATCACGACGTGGTACTGGTTGAGCGCGTTGTAGATCACGGACGCGCTGCGCTGCCCGAAGGCGTCGTACAGCGTGTTGCTGATCAGCTGCGGCGTGACCTGCAGCTTCGCCGCGGTGTCGCGGTCGATCCGGACCTCCGTCGCGGGGCCGCCCTGCTGCACGTCCGAGCTGACGTCGGTCAGCTCCGGCCGGCGCTGCAGGGCGCGCTCCAGCCTCGGCATCCATTCATAGAGCAGGTCGGAGTTATCCGCCTGCAGCGTGTACTGGTAGTTGGCATTGCTCTGCCGGCCGCCGGCGCGCACATCGGCCGCCGAGCGCAGGAAGAACTCGGCCCCGGCCATGTGCGACAGCTTGCGGTCCAGCCGCGCGATCGTCGCATCCGTGCTGTCGTGCCGCAGCCCGATATCCTTGAGCTGGATGAACACCATGCCGGTATTGGCGCCATGGTCGCCGCCGCCGGTGTAGCCGGACACGCTGTCGATGTCCGGGTCGGCCAGGATGACCTGCTCGACCTCCTTCAGCTTGCCGCTGATGTTCTGGAACGAGATCGACTGCTCGCCGCGTATGGTGCCGATCAGCAGCCCGACATCCTCGTTCGGGAACAACCCCTTCGGCATCCGGTTGAACAGCAGCACGGTCAGCCCGATGGTCAGCGGCAGCGTCAGCACCACCAGCAGGCTGTGGCGCAGCGCCCAGGCCAGGCTTCGCTCGTAACCCTCCTGCATGCCGTTCAGCGCGATCTCGACCCGTGACGACAGGCCGGCGAAGAACCGCCGGGCGGGCCCGACCGCGCGCGGACGCGGCAGGGCGCCATGCGGCCGCACCTGCAGCACCAGGGCGCACAGCATCGGCACCGTGGTCAGCGCGAGCACGAACGAGACCAGGATGGTCAGCGTCAGCGTCATCGCGAACTCGAAGAACAGCCGCCCCGCGATGCCGCCGAGCAGCAGGATCGGGCTGAACACCGCGACCAGCGACACGGTGATGGACAGCACCGTGAAGCCGACCTCGCGCGCACCGAGCAGGGCCGCTTCGCGGCGCGGCATGCCGGCTTCCATGTGGCGCGCGATGTTTTCCAGCACCACGATGGCGTCGTCCACCACGAAGCCGGTCGCAACCGTCAGCGCCATCAGCGAGAGGTTGTCGAGCGAGAAGCCGAGCAGGTACATCGCGGCGAAGGTCGAGATGATCGAGGTCGGCACCGCCACCGCCGGGATCAGCGTCGAACGCAGCGTGCGCAGGAACACCAGCACCACCATGATCACCAGCGCCACCGAGACGGCCAGGGTGAACTGGGTGTCGGCGAGCGAGGCGCGTATGGTCGCCGAGCGATCGATGGCCATGTGCAGCTCGACGCCGCCGGGAAGCGCCGCCCGCAATGCCGGCAGCATCGCCTTGATCTGGTCGGTGGTCTTGACGACGTTGGCGTTCGCCTGCGGAAAGATCAGCACGATCACCGCGGGAACGCCGTTGTAGAGCCCGAGATTGCGCAGGTCCTCGACGCTGTCGGTGATCTCGGAGACATCCTTCAGCCGCACCGGCGCGTTGTTACGGTAGGCGATGACCAGGTCGCGGTAGTCGGCAGCCTTGCGGGCCTGGTCGTTGGTGTCGAGCTGGTAGCGGCGCGAACCCTGGTCGATGAAGCCCTTCGGACTGTCGGCGTTGGCGGATGCGAGAGCGGCACGCACGTCCTCGAAGCCGATGCCGTACTTGAACAGCGGCAGCGGGTTCATCTCGACGCGCACCGCCGGCAGCGAGGAGCCGCCCGGCTCCGTACGTCCGATGCCGCGTATCGAGGACAGGCTCTGCTCCAGCACGTTGGTGGCGTAGTCGAACAGTTGCGGCATGGTCCGCGTCGACGAGGTCAGCGTCAGGATCATGATCGGCGAGTTCGCCGGATTGAACTTGAAGTAGTTCGGGTTCTGCCGCAGCGAGGTCGGCAGGTCGGCGCGCGCCGCCTGGATCGCGGCCTGCACGTCGCCGGCGGCGCCATTGATGTCGCGCGAGAAATCGAACTGCACGACGATCTGGACCTGGCCCTGCACGCTCTGCGAGGTCATTTCGGTAACGCCGGCGATCTGCCCGAGATGGCGTTCGAGCGGCGCCGCGACCGACGTCGCCACCTCGTCCGGCGAGCCGCCGGGCTGCTGCGCCTGCACCGCGATGGTGGGGAAATCCACATTCGGCAGCGGCGCCACCGGCAGCTTCACATAGGCGAAGGCGCCGGCGAGCAGCAGCGCCAGCGTCAACAGCGTGGTCGCCACCGGGCGCAGCACGAACGGGCGCGAGATGTTCATTCGGCGGGACGGCCGAGCAGAGGCGCGTCCGGTTCCGGCCGTGCTGCATCATGGCGCGTGAACCAGCGCCGGCCGCGTCGGCCGAGCCGGTCCATGTACAGATAGATCACCGGCGTGGTGAACAGGGTCAGCAACTGGCTGAGCGCGAGCCCGCCGACGATCGCCACACCGAGCGGCCGGCGCAGCTCGGAGCCGGTGCCGGTGCCCAGCATCAGCGGCAGCGCACCCAGCATGGCGGCCAGCGTGGTCATCAGGATCGGGCGGAAGCGCAGCGTTGCCGCCTGCGCGATCGCCTCGCGCGGGGTGAGCCCGTGCTCGCGTTCGGCGGACAGCGCGAAATCGATCATCATGATCGCGTTCTTCTTCACGATGCCGATCAGCAGCACGATGCCGATGATCCCCATCACGTCGAGATCCATGCCGAACAGCATCAGCGACAGCAGCGCGCCGATGCCGGCCGAGGGCAGGGTCGAGAGGATGGTGACCGGATGGATGAAGCTCTCGTACAGCACGCCCAGCACGATGTAGACCGCCGCCAGCGCCGCCAGCACCAGGAACGCCTCGTTGCCGAGGCTCGCCTGGAACGCCGCCGCGGTGCCCTGGAACGAGGTCTGGAAGCTCGCCGGCAGGCCGATCTCGCCCTCGACGCGCTCGATGGCGTTGACCGCCTCGCCGAGCGACGCACCCGGGGCGAGGTTGAACGAGATCGTGGTGGACGGGAACTGGCCGAGATGGCTGATCAGCAGCGGCGCGGTCCCCAGCCGCACGGAGGCCACCGCCGGCAGCGGCACCAGGCCGCCGGTCGGCGAGCGCGCGATGGTGGTGCCGGTGGAGCCGACGACGCTGCTGCTGGTCGCCGTGGTGCCCGACGCATTGGTGCCCGGCAGGTAGATCTGGTTCAGGTTGGCGAGGTTCGACTGGAAGCGCGGATCGGCCTCCAGGATCACCCGGTACTGGTTCGACTGCGTATAGATGGTCGAGACCTGGCGCTGACCGAAGCTGTCATAGAGCGCGTTGTCGATGGTCTGCGGGGTGATCGAGAAGCGCGCGCCGGTTGCGCGGTCGAGGTCGATGAAGGCGGTCAGCCCATCCGCCTGCAGGTCGGAGGCGACGTCGGCCAGCGACGGCTCCTGGCGCAGCCGGTCCATCATCTTCGGCACCCACGCGCGGAAGGTCTGCGCGTCGGGGTTCTCGAGCACGAACTGGTACTGCGTCGCCGAGGTTGCCGTGTCGAGCGACAGGTCCTGCACCGGCTGCATGTAGAGCCGCACCCCGGTGATCCCCGAGACCTCCTGCTGCAACCGCGCGATCACCCGCTGCGCGCTGAGGTCGCGGTCGTCGTGCGGCCTCAGGTTGATCAGGAACCGGCCGGAATTGAGCGTCATGTTCTGGCCGTCGACGCCGATGAACGACGAGAGGCTGACCACGTCCGGATCGGCCAGGATCGCGCGCCCGAGCGCCTGCTGGTGCCCCGACATCGCGGCGAGCGAGGTGGTCTGGTCGGACACCGAGATGCCCTGGATGACGCCGGTATCCTGTACCGGGAAGAAGCCCTTCGGGATCACCACTGCAAGCCACAGGGTCAGCGCCAGCGTCAGCAGCGCGATCACCAGGGTGATCGGCTGGTGCCGCAGCACCATTTCGAGCGCCCGCCCATAGCCTGCGATCAGCCGGTCGAGCATGCCCTCCAGCCGACGCGAGACGGCATTGCCGGAGCCGTGCGGCTCCTCGCGCAGCATGCGCGCGCACATCATCGGCACCAGGGTCAGCGAGACGACCGCCGAGATCACGATGGTAACCGCGAGCGTGATGGCGAATTCGTGGAACAGCCTCCCCACCACGTCGCCCATGAACAGCAGCGGGATCAGCACCGCGATCAGCGAGACCGTCAGCGAGACGATGGTGAAGCCGATCTGGCCCGCGCCCTTGAGCGCCGCCTGCATGCGGCTCTCGCCCATCTCGATGTAGCGGGCAATGTTCTCGATCATGACGATGGCGTCGTCGACCACGAAGCCGGTGGCGATGGTCAGCGACATCAGCGACAGGTTGTCGAGCGAGAACCCCAGCAGGTACATCGCCGCCAGCGTGCCGATCAGCGACAGCGGCACCGACAGGCTCGGGATCACGGTGGCGGGCAGGTTGCGCAGGAAGATGAAGATCACCAGCACCACCAGCGCCACCGACAGCATCAGCTCGAATTCGACGTCGGCGATCGAGGCGCGGATGGTGGTGGTGCGGTCGGTCAGCGGCGTGATGCTGATGCCGGCCGGCATGGTGCTTTCGAGCGACGGCAGCACCGCCTTGATGTCGTCCACCACCTTGATCACGTTGGCACCCGGCTGGCGCTGCACGTTCAGGATGATGGCGGGCGTGGTGTTCGACCAGGCGGCGAGCTGGCTGTTCTCCGGCCCCTCGACCACCGTGGCGACGTCGCGCAGCCGGATCGGCGCGCCATCCTGGTAGGCGATCACCTGGTTGGCGAGCGTCTCCGGTGCGGCGATCTGGCCGTCGATCTTGAGCTGCGAGGAGCGTAGCGGCCCGTCGAAGGTGCCGGTCGGCGAGTTGACGTTGACGTTGGCAATCGTGGTGCGCAGGTCGTCGATCGAAAGCCCCCGCGCGGTCAGGGCCCGCGTGTTCACCTTCACGCGGATCGCCTTGCGGTTGCCGCCGGTCAGCGTCACCAGCCCGACGCCGGAGACCTGGCTCAGCTTCTGCGCCAGCCTGGTATCGACATAGTCCTCGACCTCGGTGAGCGGCAGCGTGCGGGACGTGATGCCGAGCGTCAGGATCGGGCTGTCGGCCGGGTTGACCTTGGCGTAGATCGGCGGTGCCGGCAGGTCGGACGGCAGCAGCGAGTTCGCCTGGTTCAGCGCCGCCTGCACCTCCTGCTCGGCGACGTCCATGCTCTGCGTCAGCCCGAAGCGCAGTGTGATGACCGAGGCGCCGCCCGACGAGCGGGACGACATCTCGTCGAGGCCCGGCATCTGGCCGAGCTGGGTCTCGAGCGGTGCGGTGACCGAGGTCGCCATCACGTCAGGACCGGCGCCGGGATAGAAGGTCTGCACCTCGATGGTCGGGTACTCGACCTGCGGCAGCGCCGAGATCGGCAGGAAGTGGTAGCCGAGCAGGCCGCCCATCAGCAGGGCGAGCATCAACAGGGTGGTGGCGACCGGCCGCTCGATGAACAGGCGCGACGGGTTCACCGGCAACGGTGCCCGGAGCGGCCGCGAGGATGCCGCGCGGTGCGTGCAGGCGCGGCCGGCGCAGGACAGGCCATCGCTACTCGGCGGCCTGCCGGTGGTGGTGGCGGTGCTGGCCGGGAACGGGGTTCGCGCCCGGCGGCGGCGGGACCACGACGCGCGCCCCCTCGCGCAGATGCTCGGTGCCGTCGGTGACGACCACCTCGCCGGCCTTGAGCCCGGACGTGATCACCGTGTCCGCCGCCGACGTGACGCCGCTGGTGACGGTGCGCACCGTCACTGTGTCGGAGGCATGGGCGGGCGGGTTCGCCGCGCCGGACTTCGCATCGGCCGGAGCGGCGGACGGAGCCGGGTTGGCGCCACGCTTCACCACATAGACGAACTGCCCCTGCGGCCCGGTCTGCACGGCATTCGTCGGCACCAGCACGGCGTTGTGGATGGTGTCGAGCAGCAGACGCGCATTGACGAACTGGCTCGGGAACAGCCGCTCGTCCGCGTTGTCGAACACCGCGCGCAGCTTCACCGTGCCGGTATTGACGTCGACCTGGTTGTCGACGACGGCGACCCGGCCGCTCGCGAGATGGTTGGTGTCGGTGCGGTCATACGCCTCGACCGGCAGCACGGCGCCGGCACGCAGGCGGCCCATCAGCGTCTCGAGATTGTCCTCCGGCACCGAGAAGATCACCGAGATCGGATGCAGCTCGGTCAGCACGACGAGGCCGTTCGTGAGGCCCGGCGTCACGTAGTTGCCGGCATCGACCTGACGCAGGCCGACGCGGCCGTCGACCGGCGCGGTGATGTGGCAGTACGCGATGTTGAGGTTGGCACTGTCGATCTGCGCCTGGTCGGAACGGACGGTGCCCTCATACTGACCGACCGTGTAAACCTGGTCGTCGACCTGCTGCGAGGCAATGCTGTGCTGGCGCAGCAGCGTCTGGTAGCGCGTAAGGTCGATGCGCGCCTGGCCGAGCAGCGCCTCGTCGTGGGCCTTCTGGCCGGCATACTGGTCGCGGGTCGCGATATAGGGGCGCGGGTCGATCAGCGCGAGCTGGTCGCCGCGATGCACCTCCTGGCCCTCCTGGAAATTGACCTGCATCAGGTAGCCGGAGATCTGCGACTGCACCGTGACGGTCGCGAGCGGGGTCACGGTGCCGAGCTCGGTGAGTGTCACCGGCATGTCGCCGATGCGCGCCGCCTGCTCGGTGACCGGCTGCGGCGCATCGCCGGCGGCGGCGTGCTGGCCCCGGTGCGGGCGGGCGGTATCGGTCTTGGCGTGCGGCCGCAGCAACGCGAAGGCGATCGCGCCCACCACGACCAGCAGGATGATCCAGGGCAGGATCGGACGCCTGCGCCGGGGAGCGCCACGCGTCGGACCACCCGGCGGCGCCTGCCCTGGAAGCTCGCCTGGCAGGGCAGGAGTGGTGGGGCGGGTGCGGACCGGCGCCTCGCTCATCTGTGGCCCGGGCACCTGTGGCAGGGAACGGGCGGCAACCGGTGCCACGCCGGCGCGCGGAACCAGGCCGTGGCAGTCGTCGGCTTCGTCATGGGGCCGGACACTATCAGAAACAGCGGCGACCGCGAGGCCCCTGTCGCCGCGGAGGCGTTCCGAATTGTGACGAGACGCTGCCCCAATTGCGGCACCGGACGCGCGGTTCGGGCGAGGGACCTATCCGGGCCGCGGAGATTAAGGAACATACAACGAACGGAACACGGCTGCGTGAATACATCACGGCAAGATTGTGGCAGCGGTGCGGCGGTGCTATGTCGGTCGCATCGGGACGGACATCCGCCCTTTCGAAATCAGCCCAGGACAACGCCGATGTTCCGCAAGCTTTTCGCCCTCGAGACCGCAGCCCTGATGTCCAGCGACGAGTTCGCCAGTCGTACCGAGCGTGGGGACAGCGAGAAGACGATGGGCCTTCGTGAGGTCGTCTCCGCCCGCACGGGAAGCTACGGCAGCATGTGGAACGCACGCTCCTCCAACTGAGCGGCCATCGGGGTCTACAACCAGAAATCCGGGAACGCCCGGGCCGCAAGGCTCCGGGCGTTTTCATGTGTATGACCCTGTTGCTTGACCCGGTCAGCCGCTGCTCCGCAGGGAGCGGACGGCCTCCTGCCGGTGGCCACTGATCTCGCTGCCGGCATCCGGCCGCAGCCGCGCCGAGACCGGGGTCGCCAGCAGCGCCAGGGCGCCGACGACGCAGAACGCCACGCTGAAATCGTCGAGCGACAGGGTCTCGCGGCCGGCAATGCCCCGGGAGATCGCCATGCTGCCGGCGGCGATGCAGATGCCAAGCGTCAGCGTCATCTGCTGGAACGTCGTGTAGAAGCTCGTCGCCGCACTCATCCGGCCGCCCTCGATGTCGGCATAGGCGATGGTGTTGTACGAGATGAACTGCAGCGACTGCGCGACGCCGCTGAGGAACAGCACCAGCGACAGCACCCAGAACGGCCAGCCCGGCCGGAACAGCGCGCAGGCGAACAGCAGCAGCCCGGCCGACAGCCCGTTCGCGGTCATCAGCGTCCTGAAGCCGTGCCGGCGCAGCAGCCGCTTGGTGAACAGGCGCATGCAGAGCGCCCCCAGCGGGGCGGTGAAGGTGATCAGGCCGCTCTGCGCGGCACTCAGCCCGAAGCCGAGCTGCAGCATCGACGGGATGAGGAATGGCGACGCCCCGGCGGCCAGGCGGGTGAACGAGCCGCCCAGCACCGAGAGCCGGAAGGTGGCCACGCGCATCAGCCGGAAATCCAGGATCGGATCAGCCGTGCGCCTGGCATGGCGGGCATAGAGCAGCCCCGCGGCCAGTCCCACCGCCAGGATCGCCAGGGTGGCGGCGAGGTTGCCGACGCCGCGGCTGGCGGACTCCAGGCCGAAGACCAGGCAGGCCAGCGAGATGCCTGACAGCGCCATGCCGGGCATGTCGAAGCCGGCGCGGTCGCGCTCGCGCAGCTGCGGGACGAACCGGGTGGTGAGCGCCATGCCGAGCAGGCCGATCGGCAGGTTGATGTAGAAGATCCAGCGCCAGGACAGGTAGGTGGTCAGGAACCCGCCGACGACCGGACCGAGCAGGGGTCCCAGCGTGGCCGGCAGCAGCATCCAGAACATGGCCGAGACGATCTGCGCCTTGGGAACAGTGCGCAGCAGCACCAGCCGCCCGACCGGCACCATCATCGCCCCGCCCATGCCCTGCAGCAGCCGCGCCGCCGCCAGGAACGGCAGGTTGGGCGCCTGAGCGCAGAGCAGCGACCCGAGGAGGAACAGGGCGATCGCGGCCCTGAACACGGTCCGGCTGCCCAGCCGGTCGGCGATGCGGCCACTGGCCGGGATGAACACCGCGAGCCCGACCAGGTAGGAGGTGAGCGCCACGCTCATATGCAGCGGATCCACCCGGAAGCTGCGCGCCATCGCGGGCAGGGCAGTGGTGAGCACCGTCGAATCGAGCTGTTCCATCAGCAGCGCGCTTGCGACGATGAGCGCGGTGGTGCGCTCCCTGCCGCCCAGCGGGACGGTCACTCCCGCGCCGGCCGGGCGTCTCGGAAGGATCGCGTCCAACTTCATCCCGGCGTCAGCATCCCGTCACTCGTCTCCGTGCGTCCCGGCGCCTGCCCTGGGACCGGCGCTCCGCATGGGGGAACTTGCGGACCGGGTGCCCGTTCCGGGTCGCACACCACTTACTCCGGCGAGGACGATATACCATGGCAGACGAGAACAGCGTCGAGGGCCTGGTCACCCAGGGGGGCGGCAAGCTCAAGGACGCCGCGGGCGGCCTGACCGGCGACACCGGCCTGCAGGCGGAAGGCAAGTTCGACCAGCTCACCGGCAAGGCGCAGCGCCAGTTCGGCGACACCCTCGACGAGGCGCAGGACCAGATCGAAGGTTTCGCGAGCTACGTCGCCGACCAGCCACTGGCCGCACTCGGCATCGCCACCGGTGTCGGTTTCCTGCTTGGCTACCTGCTGATCCCATCCCGCAAGCGCTAAGCCGGAGCGGTCCCGGGAAGCGACGGCGGCGCGCGCATCGCTTGCACCCGGGACCGGGTTGGTGGTTTCCATGACCCCCTGAAGTGCCGGTCCGATTCGCGGCCGGTGGGCAGGGTGGGGACCGGATGCCTGACTATGCGCGTGAGCGACAGCATGGCGGCCGGGTTGCCGGGGTCGACGAGGCAGGCCGCGGGCCGCTCGCGGGGCCCGTGGTCGCAGCCTCAGTCCTGTTCGGTCACGGGGTTCCGCGTCGCCTGGTCCGGCTGATCGACGACTCCAAGAAGCTGACCGCAGCCGAGCGGGAGGCGGCGTTGATCGAACTGCGACGGTGCCCAGGGATCGAGATCGGCATCGGCGCCGCCTCGGTCAACGAGATCGCCCGTCTCAACATCCTGCATGCCAGCCTGCTGGCGATGCGTCGGGCCGTTTCGCGCCTGCCGGCCCCACCGGACCTCGTCCTGGTCGACGGCAACCGGTTGCCCCCTCTCGACTGCCCGGCGCAATGCGTGGTCGGCGGCGATGCCGCCTGCCTGTCCATCGCCGCGGCCTCCATCGTCGCCAAGGTCCTGCGCGACCGGCTGATGTCCCGGCTCGCGGCGCGGCTGCCGCATTACGGCTGGGACCATAATGCCGGCTACGCCACCAGCCTGCACCGCAGCGCCCTGGTCGATCGCGGACCGAGCCGCCACCACCGGACAGGCTTCGGCCTGGTGCGCGAACTCCTCCTCCTGGCCGCCGAACCGACGCCAGCCGGGTTCTGAGACGCGGCCTTGGAACTGCCGCTCGACCAGATCCTGGTAGGCGACTGCATCGAGTTGATGCGGCTGCTGCCGGCTGCCTCGATCGATTGCGTCTTCGCCGACCCGCCCTACAACCTGCAATTGCGAGGCGAACTGCGCCGTCCGGACGACAGCGTCGTGGACGGGGTCGACGAGGACTGGGACCGGTTCGGAGATTTCGCGGAGTACGACCGCTTCACTCGGGCCTGGCTCGTCGAGGTGCGCCGGCTGCTGCGCAAGGACGGCACGCTGTGGGTGATCGGCTCGTACCACAACATCTTCCGCATCGGCTGCATCCTGCAGGATCTCGGGTACTGGATCCTGAACGACGTGATCTGGCGCAAGTCGAACCCGATGCCCAATTTCCGTGGCCGGCGCTTCACCAACGCGCACGAGACCATGATCTGGGCGGCCCGCGGCCGCGACAGCCGCTACCGCTTCAACTATCAGGCGATGAAGGCGCTGAACGACGACGTGCAGATGCGCAGCGACTGGCTGCTGCCGCTCTGCACCGGGCCGGAGCGGCTGCGCAACCAGCACGGCCTGAAGCTGCATCCGACCCAGAAGCCGGAGGGCCTGCTGCACCGCGTGCTGCTGGCCAGCACCGGCGTCGACGACATCGTGCTCGATCCGTTCGCCGGCACCGGCACCACGCCGGCGATGGCGCGCCGGCTGCGACGCCGGTTCATCGGCATCGAACGGCATCCGGACTACGCGGAGGCGGCGATCGGCCGGGTGCGGCGCGAGCGGCCGTTGCCGATGGACAGCGTCATGACCACCACGAACCGCAGGGAGGTGGCGCGGGTGCCGTTCGGCAGCCTGGTCGAGCGCGGCCTGCTCGCCGCGGGCACGGTCCTGACCGACCGGCAGCGTCGGGTAGCGGCCACCGTATCGCCCGACGGCAGCCTGGTATCGGGCAGCGTGCGTGGCTCGATCCACAAGGTCGGAGCGGCGCTGACCAACGCGCCGTCCTGCAACGGCTGGACCTTCTGGCACTTTGAGGAGGCAGGCGTGCTGCAGCCGCTGGACGTGCTGCGCGCCCGCTCCCAGGCACAGGACCAGGCGGTCTGAGCAGACCGGCTGGTTTAGATCCTGGCCTGCCTCGGGTCCTGGGCTACTTCAGGTTTTGGGCGAGCAGCTTGTTCATCTCGAACATGGTGACCTTGTCCTTGCCGAACACCTTCTTCAGCTTGTCGTCGGCCAGGATCTCGCGCCCGTCGCTCGGGTTCTGCAGCTTGTTGGACTTGATGTAGTCCCAGACCCGCTTCACCACCTCGCCACGCGCCAGCTTGCCCTCGCCGACCACCGCCGCCAGCTCCGCCGACGGCTGCAGCGGCTGCTGCAGGGCGTTCGGCTTGTTGCCGGCCTTCGGCTTGTCGACGCTGTCGCTCTTGACCGCGGCCTTCGGAGACGCCTTTGCAGCGGCGGGCTTGGCGGCCGCGGTCTTGGCCGGTGCGCTCTTCGGCGCGGTTTTCTTGGTGGCTTCGGTCATGGTGTCCTCCAGTGGGCGTTTGGCATATGGGCGTTTCGCTGATCGGATAGCGCCGTGCCCTTGCGAATCGGGCTCGGGACAGACTCTCGCCTGATATTCCCCGCCGCAACCATAGGTTTCTGTGCCCGGTCATCACGATCCGGGTGATCTGTGCCCGGTCTGTGTGTCCGAAGCCACGTCAATGGCCGGCAAACCAGGAATCCAGGCGCCCCGCATCGACATCCTCGAGCCGCGCGGGCTGCCAACGCGGGGTGCGGTCCTTGTCGATCACCTGCGCCCGAACCCCCTCCGTGAAGTCCGGCAGCCGCAGCATGTGGCGCACCAGCCGTCGCTCCTGCGCGAGGCAGGCGGCGAGGTCGGGACGCACGCGCGCGGTGCGGATCGATCGCAAGGTCACCTCGAGCGCCGTGGGCGAGCGCCGCGCGAGGGCGGCCACATCCTCCGCGGCCTCGGGCTCCGGGCAGGCGCGTAGCGCCGCCACGATCTCCTGCATCGCGGGCGCCGCGTAGGCCTTGTCGATCCAGCTCGCGTGGGCAGCGAGCGGGCTTGCCGGCTCAGCGCCAGCCAGCGCCGCGACCGCCGCGTCCGCATCGCTCTCGCGCAGGGCCTCGGCCAGCGCGGCGAGCCGGCCGCTCGGCATGCAGCGATCCGCGAAGCCGCAATGGATGGCATCGCCCGCATCCATCCGGCCGCCGGTGAGCCCGAGCCGCAGCCCGAGCTCGCCCGGGGCGCGGGACAGCAGGAAGCTTCCGCCGACGTCGGGGGTGAAGCCGATAAGTGTCTCCGGCATCGCCACCGCGCTGCGCTCGGTGACGATCCGGTGGCTTGCATGCGCCGAGATGCCGACGCCGCCGCCCATCACCAGCCCGTCCATCCAGGCTACCACCGGCTTCGGGTAGCCGGCGATCCTTGCCAGCAGCCGGTATTCCTCGTCCCAGAACAGGTCGGCTGCGTTGCCGTCGCTCCCGGCGGCCTCTGCACCGATGCTGTCCCAGGCGGCGCGGATGTCGCCGCCGGCGCACAGGCCGCGCTCGCCGGCGCCGTCGATGAGCACGGTGCGTATGGCGGGGTCCGTCTGCCAGCGACGCAGCGCCGCCTCCATCGCCTGCACCATGTCGAGCGTCAGCGCGTTGAGCGCGCGCGGCCGGTTCAGCGTGATCCGGCCGAGGGACGCGGTTTCGCGCAGGATGATCTCCGGCTCAGCTTCGTTCATCGACCGACCTCCCGAACGCCGCGTGCGCCTCGATCTCGATGTCGAGTTCCGGGCGGCAGATCTCCGACTGCAGGATTGCGTCCGGAGGCGGAAAGCCGGCCTCGGCCAGCCGATGGGTCACCGGGTCTCGATCGGCCGCATGCCGCAGATAGACCTTCAGGCGCAGGGCGTCGCGCCCGAGGTCGACGCCGACGCCTGTCAGCAGTGCATCGAGGTTGCGTATGGTCTCGTCGGTCTGCGCCAGCACGTCTCCGGCATGCAGGCTCTCATGGCCCACGATACTGGCAGTGCCGGACACCATCAGCAGGCCGGCGGCGACCGTCGCCCGCGCGAAGGCCGGCCGGCGGGTGCCGTAGCGCTCGGGATAGAGGCGCGGGCTGACCTGCCTGGGGTTGTCGATGTTGCGCCCCGGCTCGCGCCCGGCCAGGAACCAGACCAGCAGATCATCGCCTGTACGGCCGAGGCCGCAGGCGGCCGGTGCCTGCACCGGGTCGTAGCCGAAGGCGGCGAGCGCCTCCTGGCGCCCGGCATTGAAGCTGCGATAGCGCTCCTCCGCCGCCTCGATGCGGGTGATGTGCGGCACGAAGTTGGCGATGCGCAGCAGGTTCGGGCAGCCGGCCCCGCGGATCGCCGACAGCATGCGGGCATAGGCCGCCTGCGCCGCGTCAGCGAGCGGCGGCCGCGCTCCGCCGGGGGCTGCGACCGGTTGCCGGATCATGCCGAAGCAGTACCCCTCGCTGGTGGCGAGCAGCAGGCCCGGGCGGTTCTCGCGCCGCACCCTGGTCTGGCTGCGCCAGACCTCGCGCACGCCGGGTCGATCCAGCCCCGGCAGGCCGACGGCGAGATCGGCCGGTGCGTGTCCCGCGAGGGCCACCACGCCGAGCACATGGTCCGGATCGTCCAGCACGGCGGCATCTTGGAGATAGCCGATGGAGACCGCCGGCATCTAGCGATCGGTCTGCCGTTGCAGGGCGTCCAGGAATGCCGCGATGTCGTCGCCGTGCCTCGACAGGTAGGCGTCGAAGTCGCTGCGCTTGGCAAGACGCAGGCTCATGCCCTCGGCCACCACATCGACGATGCGCATCGGGGCCGGGATGGTTTCCACCACCCAGGCCACCCGCGCCTCGGGCGTACCCGTCCCGCGGACCAGGGTCGGCACCCAGGTGGTGCCGTCCGGGTGCACCACCGGCGGCAGGATCGCGATATGACCGAGGCCGCCCTGGTAGCTGGCCATCCGGTTGGCGATGTTGTTGACCAGCGACTTCAGGAACAGCGCCACATAGCGCTGCCGCTGCGCCGGCGACGCGGCCGCCCAGTGCCGTCCCAGCGCGAAGCGCGCCACCGCCTCCACATCGACCACACGGGCAATGAACGGCGTGAGCCGGGCCCGCTTGTCAGCGGTTGTCGTGGCGCCGTCGAGCACCTGCGGGAACTGCCTTCCGACATCGCGGATGAACAGCGCGACCGGGTCCTGCGTCTCGATGCGGAAGCTGGGTTCCAGGTCCGCGGCGGCGGCAGCGAGGGACGGCTGGAACCCGGCGAGCAGCAACCCGGCCAGCAGCATCCCGGCGCGCATTGGAGTCCGGAGCATCATGGTCCGCGCGCCGCGTGCACCGGCAGCGCGCGTCGCGCCGTGTAGGTCTTGAGCAGGCCGAACTGGGTGTCGCAGCGCGCGTCGGCGAAGCCGCTGGCGGCGAGGGCGGCCAGGATCACAGTCTCCGGCACGCAGTGCTCGATCGTGTCCCAGTAGTAGCGCATCATCCGCTCGGCGGCGGTGCCCCCGCCGGTGAGCCGGCCCAGCAACGGCACCAGCCGGCCGAGATAGATCCGGGCGAGCCGGCGCCGGACCGCATCGCGCGGGACGCCGATCTCCATCAGCACCACGGTGCCTCCCGGCCGCAGCACGCGGCGGAAGCCTGCGAAGGTGGTGCGCAGATCGGCGACATGTCGGAGCGCATAGCCCATCGTGACCATGTCGAAGCCGCCATCGCAAACCGGCAACTGGCCGGCATCGGCCATCACCAGCGCGAGGCCCTCGCGCCCGGCCGCGACGCCCAGCATGCCGGCGCTGAGGTCGAGACCGACGACCAGGCCCTGTGACTGCACGATGCGCAGCGCCTCGCACGCCACCAGTCCGGTGCCGGTGGCGACGTCGAGCACCCGGTCGCCCGGACGCAGACCCGCGGCGCGCAACGTCCGGGCCCGATAGGCCGCGCCCGTATTGAACGAGAACAGCCGGTTGAGGCGGTCATAGTCCGGCGCGCCCTGGTCGAACAGCCGACGCACGAACCCGGCCCGGTCATCGGACGTGCCATACCAGCCGGCCAGAACCGGATGCGGCGCACCCGACAGATCCGCCGTCCCTGCTTCGACTTCCGGATGCTCCGCCGGCATCGCCTCACTACCCGTGCTGCACAACGTGTGTGCAGCGGCCCTACAACCGCAACGCGATTCGTGCTAGGCTGCGCGTTATATAAACGTTCGATAACAACCGGCCGGGACGGCTTCGGTGGATCGTGGGAGCGCGCGGTGTTCCATTCAGCACATCCCTCGACGGCCATCCGGGCACTGGCGGAGGCGTGCGAACCACGGTCGCAGATAGCCGGGCGCCCGAGGCCCGCAGTGGCGGCGCAGGACCGGTCCCGGGCCTCGATCCCGCAACGGGTCAGCTTCGTTGCCGTGCTTGCCCTCTGGGGTGTCGGGTGCCTGGGCTGGAGCCTGGTCGCCCCCCTCCTCGGCCTGCTGCTGCCGACGTCGCGTCGGGAACGGGTCGGCCAGTGGGGCATCCAGGTCGGGTTCCGCAACATGCTCGTCCTGATGGAGCGCCTCGGGCTGGCCCGTCTCGACCTCTCGGCGCTCGACACGCTGCCATCCGACCAGCCGATGGTCATCGCCTGCAACCATCCGGGCCTGCTCGATGCGGTTGTGGTCACCAGCCGGTTGCGCGGCGTCGTCTGCATCACCAAGGCGGCGCTCTGGGACAACGCGTTCCTGGGCGGCGGCATCCGGCTCGCCGGCTACATCCGCAATGATCAGCCCATGGCCCTGGTGCGCGCCGGGGTGGCGTCGCTGGCGCGCGGCAAGCGTCTGCTGGTGTTTCCCGAAGGCACCCGCACCCCGCGCGATACCGCGGTGGGGGAGTTCCGGGCCGGCTTCGCGCTGATGGCCCGCACCGCGGGCGTGCCGGTGCAGACCCTCCTGATCGAGACCGAGAGCCCCTATCTGCGCAAGGGCTGGCCGCTGCAGCGCATGCCGGCCTTCCCGATCACCATCCGGGTGCGCCTCGGACGGCAGTTCCGGGTGGACCGCGACGTCAGGCTGTTCGTCGACACGCTGCACCGGTATTTCGAACACGAGCTCCGCGCAGTCGCCGGGCCGGGACGGGCAAGGCCGCAATCGATGAGACACCGCGCATGAGTGCCGGAGTGCCGCGCTCCAGGACGCACCTGCTGCTGATCCCGAGCTACAACACGGGCGCCGGGCTGTTCGAGACGGTCGGTGCCGCGCGCGCCGTCTGGGCGCCGGTGTGGGTCGTCGTCGATGGCAGCACCGACGGCACCGGGGAGGCGATGCAGGCGCTGGCCCGGCAGGATCCGGACCTGCGCGTGATCCTGTTCGACCGCAATTGCGGCAAGGGCGCCGCGATCCTGGCTGGGCTCGACCAGGCGGTTGCCGCGGGCTTCACCCATGTGCTGACCATGGACGCGGACGGCCAGCACCCCGTGGACGAGATCGGCCGCTTCATGCACGCCTCGATGCTCGCCCCCGACGCCATGGTGCTTGGACAGCCGGTGTTCGGCGCCGAGGCGCCGGCGGTGCGGGTGCAGGGTCGCAGGATCTCCAACGTCTGCGCCGACATCGAGACCGGAGGGGCCGGCATCGGAGACACGCTGTTCGGGTTCCGTGTCTATCCCGTGGCGCCGCTGCGCGCCGTCATGCAGCGCACGCGCTGGATGCGCCGCTACGACTTCGACACCGAGGCCGTGGTGCGGCTGTGCTGGGCCGGCATCCGGCCGCTGCGGCTGTCGGCCGCGGTGCGCTATCTCAGCCCCGCCGAGGGGGGCGTCTCGCACTTCCGCTACGGGCGCGACAACCTGCTGCTCAGCTGGATGCATCTGCGCCTCGCGGCGATCGGCCTGGTGCGGCACCTGCCGGTCATGCTGCGCCTGCGGTCGTGCTGCCCGTCGCCTGCCTCGCCCGTCGGGGGGCAGCCCCAGGCCTCCGGCTCAGGCTGGCAGCCGGCTCAGGCTGAGGCCAGGCACTCCTAGACCCTGCATGCGGTCCAGCAGCGGCGGCAGGATCTCGAGCACCACGGGCCGGCCGGCCGCATCGCGCGCGCAGTTGCCGTCATGCATGAGCAGCAGGTCGCCGGCGGCGAGCCCCCCTGCCTCTCTTGACCCACCCAGCAGGCGGCGCAGGGCGACCTCCGGATCGCAGCGGCGGGCGCCGTCGAGGGCGCGCCGGGTCCAGCTCGCCAGCATGAGCCCGGCCTCGTCGAGCACAGGCTGCAGCAGCGGGTTGCGCAGGCCCATCGGCGCCCGGAACCAGCCCGGCGGCCGGCCGGCGAGTTCTGCCAGCACCTGCTGCGCCTGCATGATCTCGCGTCGCATCCCGGCCGGGCCGAGGGCCGCGAAATGCCGAAGATGGTGCTCGGTGTGGTTCTCCACCGAATGGCCGCGACGCGCGATCTCGCGCACCAGGTCCGGGAAGGCGCGGGCGCGCTGCCCGATGCAGAAGAAGCTGGCGCTGGCCCCGGCCGCCTCCAGCAGGTCGAGCACGCGCGGCGTCACCTCGGGATCGGGACCGTCATCGAAGCTCAGCACCAGCCCGGGCAGTCCTGCCGGCAGCCGGGTCAGGTTCGGCCCGAGCAGCCGGCTGCGTGGCCACATCCCGGCTGCGGTCAGCACCGCCTGGTCCGCGGCAACGGCCGCCAGCGCCCAGCGCGCGACCACGGCGCGTCGCGCCCGGGGTGCCAGGATCGTGGCGCCGAGGGCCGCGCCATGCACTCCGATCGAGGCCGTGAGCAGGCGGTTCAACCGTGCGGACCCTCGGGGGCCGCGCGCCAGCGCCGCCGTGCGGCGCGCCAGCCATCCGCGAGGCTGGCCTGGCTCTCGCCACGCAGCCACCAGGAGCGGAATGCATATTCGCCGAGGAACACCGCGACGAGCAGCGGCAGGTCGAGCAGGTTGACGAAGATCGACCAGATCCGCAGCGGCGCCAGCGAGAGCAGCAGCATCGAGGTCGCGACCTGCGCCGGGCCGTAGAGCGTCCAAAGCCACGTGATCCGTCGCGTATAGGCCAGCATGCGAGGCGTGAGCCCCGGCTCGACCGTGCGAGCCATCACGGTGACCAGCGCCGTGCGACCGGGCAGCAGGGAGAGGCCGAAGAGGGCGGTAAGGGCGCCATAGAGTGCCGTGTGCGAGGCGAGCACGGTCGCGACGACGCAAAATCGCGGGATGGCGCGGCAGGCTGGCCACACGAGGCACGGCAGCAGCAGCAGGCCACCCCGCAGGATACCGGCGCCGCGGCGCCAGGCCATCGCGGCCAGTGCCGTCGCGCAACCGGCCTGCAGGAGTGCCAGGGCGGTCAGGAGCCGCACCGGCGCGCTCGCATGGGCAAGTCCGAAATGCAGCAGCAGGGCGGTTGTCACGATCAACCCGGCGCGCGCCATCGTGGCAGAGCTGACAATCGTTGCGCGTTGTGGTTGCTGTAGTCCGGACCTTAGGATAAAGCGAGGCGACGTCCGGGATCGTGCTGAGTTAGAAGGTTTCATGAACGCCTCGACCGACCCACTCAAGACGGCCCGCAGTCCGGAGCAGCTTCAGGCTTCGCAGCCGCAATCGCCGATCGAGGCCGAGGTTGCAAGCCTGATCGCCGAGACGCTGCAGCTCGAGGACGCGCCTGAGTCGATCCCGCCGGAGCAGCCGCTGTTCAACCAGGGGCTGGGTCTCGATTCCATCGACGCGCTCGAGCTGGCGCTGGCGCTGTCGAAACGTTATGGCATCGAGCTCAAGTCGGATGACGACCGCAATGGCGAGATCTTTGCCAACCTGCGCAGCCTTGCCAGTCACGTCGCCAACACCCGCACACGTTGAACCCTCGGTTTCCGTTGCCGGAATGAGCCTGCAGGAGCCGCTGCTCGACCGCGAGTTGGGTGCCATCCTGTTCCGCGACAGCGAGCGAGCAGTCACGACAGCCGCCTTTCTCGCGGATGTGGAGCGCCACGCGGCGCGGCTGCGTCAGGATCCCGGCATCCGCCACATCATCAATCTGTGCCAGGACCGCTATCGGTTCGCCGTCCTGTTCGTCGCCTGTGTGGTTGCCGGCCGCACCAGCCTGCTTACCGGCGACCAGAGCCCACGCGGGGTGGCAGCGCTCGCCGGCCGCTACGGCCAGGCGCTGCCGCTCGGCGACGACTGGCTGGGGGCAGGGAACGCCCCCACCGATGCCGCGGCCACGATCCCCGCCATCGACAGCGACCGTGTCGTTGCCATCGTGCTGACCTCCGGCAGCACCGGCGAGCCGGCCGCCAACAGCAAGCGCTGGGGCGAGCTGGTCGCGCGCAGCCGGGCCGCAGCGCAGCGCTTCGGGTTTACCCACGAGCCGGCGCATGAGCTGGTCGGCACGATCCCGCCGCATCACATGTACGGCTTCGAGACCACCGTCCTGCTGCCGCTGCACGCCCCGGTCACGAGCTGGTGCGGACCGTTCTTCTATCCCGCCGACCTCCGCCTCGCGCTGCAGGCGGCATCCGGCCCCGCCACGCTGGTCAGCACGCCGGTGCATCTGCGCACGCTGCTGGAGCCGGTGCCCGCGCGGCCGCCGCAGCAGGTGATCTCTGCCACCGCGCCGCTCGATGCAGCCCTCGCCGGTCGCATCGAGCGGGAGTGGGGCACCAAGGTGCTGGAGATCTTCGGTGCGACCGAGGTCGGCTCGATCGCCAGCCGCCGCACGGTGGCGGAGCCGGAATGGCGCCTGTATCCCGGCGTCACCATGATCCCGGACGGAGACGCCGCGATGGTGCAGGCGCCCTTCGCCGCCGCCACCCCGCTAGCCGACATCATCGAGCTGGCCGAGGACGGAAGCGGCTTCCGCCTGCTCGGCCGGCTCGGCGACCTGGTGAAGCTGGGCGGACGCCGCGCCTCGCTGTCCGGACTCAGCCATATCCTGAACCAGATGCACGGCGTCAGCGACGGCATCTTCATGGCGCCGGACGACCTCGAGCGTCGCCCCGGCGCGCGCCTGCTCGCCTTTGCGGTGGCGCCCGGCCGCGCGGCCTCCGACCTGCTGGAGGAGCTCAGGCGCGTGATCGACCCGGTGTTCCTGCCGCGCCGGCTGATCCTGTGCGACGCGCTGCCGCGCAACGCCACCGGCAAGTTGACCCGCGAGGCCCTGCTCGGACTGCTCGGGACGGACGCCGGTGGATGACGCGGCGACCACGCCCGGCACAGGGGACGCCGGCATGTCCTGCGGCAGCTTCCTGATCCCGGTGACCCACCCCTGCCTGCCCGGGCACTTTCCGGGCCATCCGGTGGTGCCGGGCGTAGTGCTGCTCGACGAGGCGCTCGCTCTGCTCTTCCAGGCCGAACCGGGGCGCCGGCTGTCGGGCCTGCGCTCGGTGCGGTTCCGCATGCCGGTGCTGCCGGGCCAGCCTCTCGATGTGCGATATGGTCCGGCGCTCGGCGGCGCGGTGCAGCTGACCTGCCTGCGCTTCGGGGAGATCGTGCTGACGGCCGCGGTGCTGCTGGCGTGACCTGGGCGGCCGATCGCGAGCTGGGCAGCGCGTTCATGCTGCGCGTCATGCTGTGGATCGCGCTCCGCCTCGGGCGTCGCGTCTGCACCGCGCTGCTCTACCCGGTGACGCTGTATTTCTACCTGCGCTCGCGCAGCACGCGGGTCGCGTCGCGCGACTACCTGACGCGCGCCCTCGGCCGCCGGGCCCGCGAAACCGACGTGTTGCGCCACGTCTTCACCTTCGCCTGCGTCATCCTTGACCGGGTGTTCTTCCTGACCGGGCGCAGCACGGACTACCATGTCGAGGTGCAGGGCCTGGCCGAGCTGGACGCGATCCTCGACAGCGGCCGTGGCTGCATCCTGCTCGGCTCGCACATGGGCAGCTTCGACGTGCTGCGCGCGTTCGGCCGTGGCGCGCCGGTCAAGGTCAAGCCGGTGATGTTCCGGCGCAAGCAGGGGCCGTTGACCGGGTTGCTCGAGCGCCTCGACCCGGAGATGGCGGCCTCCATCATCGAGATCGGCCGCACCGATGCGATGCTGCGGGTGCAGGAGAGCGTCGCCGCCGGTGAGATGGTAGGCTTCCTCGCCGACCGCGACCCGGATGGCGGCCGCACCATGCCGGTGAGTTTCCTGGGCGAGGCCGCCGAGTTCGCCTGCGGGCCGCTGATCATCGCCTCGGTAATCGAGGCGCCGGTCATGCTGTTCTACGGCGTGCGCACCGGTCCCTGCCGCTACACGGTGCGCTTCGAGCCGTTCGCCGAGCGCATCGTGCTGCGCCGCCGGGAACGCCAGGCGGACCTGCGGCTCTGGATCGAGCGCTACGCGGCCAGCCTCGAGCGGCGCTGCCGGGAGACGCCGTTCAACTGGTTCAATTTCTACCTGTTCTGGGCCGAGAGCGGCCGTGGCGGGAGACGCTATGACTGAGCCCCGCCTGTTGCTGTCGGCAGCCCTCTGCTGTGCGATCTCCGGCACCCCGTCGCATGCGTCCGACAGCGTGCTCATGCAGATCATGCAGGGGCTGGCGGCGCAGCCATCCCGGCAGGCGCATTTCACCATGCAGAAACACCTGTCCAGCCTGGCGGCACCGTTGCTCAGCCAGGGCACCCTGTCGTATCGCAGGCCGGACCACCTCGAGCAGGACACCACCGCGCCGAGGCCGGAACGGCTGCTGGTCGAGGGCGATGCCGTCTCGATCGCGAGCCCCGGCCAGCCGATGCGCACCCTGCCGCTCGACGAGAGCCCGGCGCTGCAGATCCTGGCCGACACTCTGCGCGGCACCCTGACGGGCGACCTCGCCACGCTGCGCCGGCACTTCACGGTGAAGGAATCCGGCGACATCGGCCGCTGGCGCATCGTGCTGCACCCGGGCGGCAACGTGGCGGCGCAGGTGATCAGGATCGCCTATGTCGACGGCACCGGCACCGACGTGCGCCAGATCGACATCGTGCAGGCCAACGGCGACGAGCAGCGGATGACGATTACCCCGTGATTCGCAAGCAAGGAGGAATCAGGGGCGCCTCACGCTGGCCGCTTGCGCTCGCCATGCTGGCGGCCCTGGCCCTGGCGGCGCTCGTCTTTACCCACATCACCGTGCGCGGTGATCTCGGCGAGCTGCTGCCGCATGCGCGTGACCCGGCCGCGCGGCTGGTCGACGAGGAGCTGCGCACCGGAACCGCCGCGAGCCTGCTGCTGATCGGCATCGAGGGTGCGCCGGCCGACACGCTGGCGACGGTCAGCAACCGGCTGTCGGACCGGCTGTCGCACGATCCCGGCCTGCTGTTCGTGCAGAACGGCCACGGGCTGCTCGACCCGGATGCGATGCGCACCCTGTTCGCCTCGCGGTATCTGCTGGCGCCCCAGGCCGCCGGGGCGTTTTCCGTCGCAGCCCTGCGCGCCGATTTCATCCGGCTGCGTGACGGGCTGGCCTCTTCGGCGGCGCCGCTGGTGCAGCAATACGGCCTGCCCGATCCGACCGGGGCGCTGCCGGCGCTGCTTGCGTCGTGGAGCGGCGGCGGCAACGCGATCCTGCGCGACGGCGTCTGGTTCGCGCCCGATGCCCTTCCGGATGGCGATCGCGCGCTGCTGCTCGCCCGGCTCGCTTCGTCCGGCACCGACCTGCCGGCGCAGGCCCGGGCGCTGCATCGCCTGCGGGCGGCGTTCGAACGGATCCCGGACCGGCACGGCGCCCGCCTGCTGGTGACCGGTGCGCCGGTGTTCGCCCAGGCGGCGGAGGCAGCGGTGCGGCGCGACGTGCGCCTGCTGTCGATCGTCTCGGCGCTGCTGGTGGCGGGCTGGCTGAGCTGGCGTTTCCGCTCGCCTTGGGTGCTGGCGGCGATCGCGATCAGCGTGGCGCTGGGCCTGTCGGCGGCCGCCTTCGCGGTGCAGCTCGCCTTCGGCTTCGTGCACGGCATCACGCTGGGTTTCGGCATGACCATGCTGGGCATCACCATCGACTACCCGGTGCTGCTGATCGGCCATCGCAAGCAGGGCGAGCCGCCGCCCGACACGATCCGGCGCATCGCACGGCCGTTCACGCTGTCGGTGCTGACGGCGAGCCTCGGCCTGTCGGGCATGGCCGGTTCGCAGTTTCCGGGAGTGGCGCAGCTCGGCCTGTTCGCGGCTGTCGGGATCCTGGCGTCCGCGGCGGCGACACGCTGGCTGCTGCCCGTCCTGATCGGACGCGCGGGTCTCGCCCCCTCCTATGCCGGCGATCCGGGGCGGCTGGACGGCATCGAAAGCTGGCGCCGCTGGCGGCTTTGGGGCGTTGTGCCGCCGCTTCTGGCCGTGCTCGGCATCGTGCTCGCCGGCGGCCCGCGCCTCGACCACGACCTCGCCAGCCTGACCCCGGTGCCGCCGTCGCTGCTGGCGCTCGACGGGAGCCTGCGCGCGCAACTCGGCGGCCCCGATATCGGCCAGCTCGGGCTTGTGCAGGCGGCAGCGCCCGAGGCCGTGCTGCAGGCGCAGGAGGCACTCGAGCCCAGGCTCGACACCCTGGTGACGACCCACGCCATCTCCGGCTTCGAGGACGCCGCCCGGCTGCTGCCGAGCGCCGCACTCCAGCGGGCGCGCCAGCTTGCGTTGCCGGACGACGCCACCCTGCACCGCGCCATCGCCCAGGCGGCCGCCGGCCTCGGCTTCACTCCGCAGGCGTTCGACGGGTTCGCCGCCGACATCGCCCGTGCGCGCGGACAGCCGCCCCTGACGGCGAACGACCTTCCGGGCAGCCTGCTGCGGACCCGCCTCGACGCCCTGCTGTTCGAGCGTGACGGCGCCTGGTTCGGTCCGGTGATCCCCGCCGGAGTGGCCGATCCGACGGCCCTGGCGGCGGTCTTCGCGCGCCCCGGCTGGGTGTTCATCGACGTGCGCCGCACCACGGAGGCGGTGGTGCGCGGTTACACCCGACAGGCCTGGCCGTTCCTGGCCGGCGGAGCCGGTGTCGCGATCCTGGTGCTGGTGCTCGGACAGCGCGACCCGCTGCGCTCGCTGCGCGTGCTGGCCGCGATCGCGGCCACCCTGCTGGTGACGCTCGCGGTCCTGGTGCTGTCGGGAACCCGGCTCACGCTGATCCACCTGGTCTCGCTGCAGTTCGTCGCCGGGATCGGGCTCGACTATGCGTTGTTCTTCGCGCGCCCGCAGCTCGATGCCGAGGAGCGCGCCCGCACCCTGCGCACCCTGCTGACCTGCAACGTCATGGCGCTGCTCACCTTCTCGCTGCTCTGCCTGTGCCGCACGCCGCTGCTGCGCGAGATCGGCGGCACCGTCTGTATCGGGGTCGTGCTCGCGATGGTGTTCGGTTTCCTGTTCGCGGGCGAGCGCCCGGCCTATGCTGCGCGATCCCTCAGCACAGACAGACCTGCATGACCCCGTTGCACCTCACCGCGACGACGCTTGCCAGCGCGCTTGGAGCAGGCAACGGCGCCACGCTGGATGCGCTGAAGCGTGAGCGCTCGGGCCTGGCGCCGTGCGACTTCGAGCAGGTCACGATCGGCGGCCATGTCGGCCGTGTCGCCGGCCTGGAGGCGATCGCGCTGCCGCCGGACCTTGTGCAGTACGACTGCCGCAACAACCGGCTGGCCTGGCTCGCCCTGCAGCAGGACGGCTTCATCGAGGCGGTGCAGGATGCGGTGCAGCGGCATGGCGCGGGGCGCATCGCCGTAGTGCTGGGCACCAGCACGTCTGGCATCCTCTCGGCGGAGAACGCCTACCGGGCCCGCGATGCCGCGACCGGGCTGCTGCCGGACTGGTTCCGCTATGACGGCAGCTACGACCTGTTCTCGCTGTCGCGGTGCGTGGCCGACCTGCTCGGGCTGGCCGGACCGGCGATGACGGTATCCACCGCCTGCGCCTCGAGCGCGCGCGCCTGCCTGGACGCCTGGCACCTGATCGCGAGCGGCGTGGTCGATGCCGCCGTGGTGGGAGGCGCCGACAGCCTGTGCCGCCTGACCCTGCGGGGCTTTGCCTCGCTCGAGCTGGTTTCGCCCGAGCGCTGCCGCCCGTTCGACGCCACCCGCCGGGGGATCTCGATCGGCGAGGCAGCCGGTTTCGCCCTGCTGGAACGCGAGCCCCGGAACGAGGGGGGCGTGGCGCTGCTCGGGATCGGCGCGTCGAGCGACGGCTACCACATGTCCTCGCCGCAGCCGGACGGCATCGGCGCCGAGCAGGCGATGCGCCGCGCGCTGCACAGCGCCGGGCTCGAGGCGGCGCAGATCGACCACGTCAACCTGCACGGCACCGGCACTCGCGCGAACGACCTGATGGAGGGGCGCGCGGTCGGACGGGTGTTCGGCACCGGAACGCCCTGCGCGTCCACCAAGGGCTGGACCGGCCACTGCATGGGCTCGTCCGGCATCGTCGAGGCGCTGGTCGCCGGGCTCTGCATCGCCAACGACCTGCTGCCGGGCTGCCTCGGGCTGGAGCAGCAGGATCCGGAGATCGCGCTCGAGCTGCCGCGGCACAACCGTGCCGCCCGCCTCGACCGGGTGATGAGCAACTCATTCGGCTTCGGCGGCATCAATGTCAGCCTGGTGCTGGGCCGGCCAGTCTTGCGAGGACGGGGTTGATGCAGGTTTCCCTTGCCGGCGCCGCCGTGCGCGCCCCGGGACTCGGCGCCTGGGAGCAGGCGCGCCCGATACTGGCCGGTGACGTCGCAGCCGATCCCGCGGCCAGCCTCGATTTGCCGCCGCCGGTGCTGCTGTCGCCGAACGAGCGCCGCCGCAGCGGACTGCCGGTGCGTCTGGCGCTCGCCGTGTGCGAGGAGGCCTCGCGCATGGCCGGCCACGAACCCGGCGCGCTTGCCGGCATCTTCGGCAGCTCGAACGGCGATGGCGCGGTGGTGCACGATCTGCTCGAGACGCTGGCCGGCCCCGACCCGCAGCTCTCGCCGACCCGGTTCCACAACTCGGTGCATAACGCGGTCGCCGGCTACTGGTCGATCGCCACCGGCTCCTCGGCGCCGGTCACCGTCCTGGGCTGCCACGACGCGACGTTCGCCGCAGCGTTGCTGAAAGCCGCCTCGGAGTGCGTCGCGGACGGGATGCCGGTGCTGCTCTGCCTCTACGACGCCCCGATGAAGCTGCCCCTCGGGGCGCTGCGCACGACGACGATCGGCCTGTCCGCGGCCTTCGTGCTGGCGCCGGCCGGCCTGCCCGGGGTGCTCGGCAGCCTTGGCATCGGTTTCGTTGCGGGCGCGTCGGTCTCCGAGCCGGAGCCGATTGCCCCAGGCCTGCAGGCCCTGTGGCGGCAGAACCCGGTCGGACGCGCCCTGGTGCTGCTGGAGGCGGTGGCAAGGCGCCGTCCCGCCGCATTCGCGTTCCCATACGGCAGCGGCCATGTCGGCGTGGCGTTCGAGCGATGATCGACCGCGACCGGATCATGGCGCTGATCCCGCACCAGGGTGCGATGTGCTTGCTGGATCGAGTTGTCGGCTGGTCGGCGGAACGCATCGAGTGCGAGAGCAGCAGCCACCTGTCCGACTGCAACCCGCTGCGCCGCGACGGACGCCTCGGCATCGTCTGCGGCGCGGAGTTCGCGTTCCAGGCGGCGGCGCTGCACGGCGCGCTGCTCGCGGGCGAGGTGCCGCGGCGGGCTGGCTACGTCGCTTCGCTGCGTCTGTCGCTGGTCGGCGCGGATCGCCTTGACGATGCCCGCTTCGGGCTGCTCAAAATCTGTTCGATGCTGGAACACAATGACCCGGGCGGCCTGATCTACGGCTTCGCCTTGAGCGCCGCGGACGGCACGGCGCTGCTGCAGGGCCGCGGCGTGATCGCGTTTCCCGGCTGCAGGCAGGCAGGTCCTGCATGAGCCGCAGGGCGCTGGTGACCGGAGGTGCCTCGCCGATCGGGTCCGCGATCTGCCGGAGGCTGGCGCGCGATGGGCTGCACGTCACCATCCATGCGCACCGCAACGCCGCCGCCGCCGAGCGGCTGGCGCGCGAGCTTTGGGGCGAGGGGCATCCCGCCAGCACGTTGGTCTGCGACCTGACCGATTTCGACGCCACCGCGCGCGCGCTCGAGCCGCTGATCGCGCACGGCGTGCCGCAGGTGCTGGTGCATAGTGCCGGCACGCATGACGACGTGCCGCTGGCCGGCATGTCGGCGGCACAGTGGCGCGAGGTGCTGGCGGTGTCGCTGGACGGGTTCTTCGCGGTGACGCAGCCGCTGCTGCTGCCGATGATGGCGACCCGCTGGGGCCGCGTCATCGCGCTGTCCTCGATCACCGCGACGCTCGGCAATCGCGGCCAGGCAAACTACGGCGCCGCCAAGGCCGGGCTCGAAGGTGCTGTACGGTCGCTGTCGCGCGAACTCGCCAGCCGCGGCGTCACCGCGAACGCGGTCGCACCCGGCATCATCGCGTCGCCCGCGGTGGATGCGATGCTGGATGCAAAGGCGATCGCCGCGATGGTGCCGATGAAGCGCGCCGGCACGCCGGGAGAGGTTGCCGATCTGGTCGGCTTCCTCGCCTCGGACGCCGCGTCATACATCACCGGCCAGGTGATCCACATCAATGGCGGAATTGCCTGACATGCAAGACCTCGATTGTGACGTCCTGGTGATCGGCGGCGGACCGGCCGGCAGCACGGCGGCGACCCTGCTCGCGCGGCGCGGGCGCGACGTGGTGCTGATCGAGAAGTCGGCGCATCCACGCTTCCATATCGGCGAGAGCCTGCTGCCGCGCAATCTCGCCTTGCTCGACCGCCTCGGCGTCAGCGAGGCGGTGCGTGCGATCGGCGTGTTCAAGCCCGGCGCCGAGTTCGTCTCCGACAGCTGCGGCCGCAGCGTGGCGTTTCCGTTCCGGCTGGCCCTGGCTGGCGGTGCGACGCACTCCTACCAGGTGCGGCGGTCGGATTTCGACAAGATCCTGTTCGATAATGCGACCTCCGCCGGCGCACGCGGCTTCGAGCGCGTGCGGGCGACCGGCATCGAGCGGCTTCCCCGGCACAGCATCGTCACCACACGTTCCGAGGCCGGCGCCAAGGGCCGGATCACCGCGCGCTACGTGCTCGATGCGTCCGGACGCGACAGCTTCCTGGCAGGTTCCGCCGGGCGACAGCCCGACAAGCGCAACAACACCGCCTCGGTGTACGCGCACTACCGCGACGTGGCGCCGCGCGATGCCGAGATGGCAGGCTACATCTCGATCCATCTTGCACAGGATGGCTGGTTCTGGGTGATCCCGCTGCCGGACGGCGTCACCAGCGTCGGCTTCGTCGGCACGCAGGCGGCGTTTCGTGGTCGTCGTGGCGACAATGCCGCCTTCCTCGATGCGCGTATCGCCTCCAGCCCGACCCTGAGCGCGCGGCTCGCGGGAGCGGCGCGCTGCTCGGAGGTCACGGCCACCGGAAACTACTCGTATCGCAACGAGCGATCATGGGACGAGCACGGCTGCATGATCGGCGACGCGTTTGCCTTCGTCGACCCGATGTTCTCGTCCGGCGTGCTGATGGCGATGACAGCCGGCGAACTCGGCGCCGAGACCGCGCATGCCTGGCTCGACGATCCCGCCCGCGGGCGCGTCCTGGCGGCGCAGGCCGAGCGCCGGCTGACGGCGGCGATCGACCGCATCTCCTGGCTGATCTACCGCATCAACGATCCGGTGATGCGCGGGCTGTTCATGTCGCCGCGCAACACCCTGCGCATGCGCGACGGGTTGGTGTCGCTGCTGGCCGGCAACCTCGACCGCGACCTGCGCTCGATGCTGCCGGTGCTGGCCTTCAAGGGCGTCTATCGCGTGGCACAGGCCGCGGACCGGCTGCGCAGCGGCTGGCGACGGCTGCCATGGAGCGTGGCCGGACAGCGTGATCTCCAGGACGGGGTTGCTTGACCGCATGTGAGGTCGAGTATCTGGATGGCGCCTGGCACCTCGTCCGCCCCGACGGCGGCCATGACCGCATCCTGTTGGCCGGCAAGCCGGTGACGGCCTTCGAGCCGGGCTGGAGCCCGCGTCGCGCCAACCTGGCCTTCCCGCCCAACATGTTCCTCGACCTGCGTCACCGGGACGGGCGACAGGCGACCTGGATCCTCGACGCCCGGTACGAGCATTGCGGCAGCAGCCTAGCGCGGCTGTCCGGGAAGGCCGTCGCCGCCCTCGCGCAGGCCGTGCAGCCGGTCGCCCACGCGGTCTGCCGGTCCATCCTCTGCACCATGCAGCCGCAGCGTCCGCAGGCGCTCGACAGCCTGCTCGGACTGAACGCCGGGATGATCGACGCGCTGCTCGACCTTTCCGTCGAGGACACGGAGGTTGTCGAACTGCCTCCGAGGGGTCGGGATGATGGCGGCATCGTCGTCAGGTTGGCGAATGGCGCCGAGCTGGCGTTGCGCGCCGTCCGGCAGGCGCTGTCCGGCAACGTGCGCAACACCTTCATCGATGCCATGTCGACCGGCGCCATCGCCTGCGCGTCGCCGGTCGACGGGCGCATCCTGCATTCGCGCGACAGCCTGGTGATCGGCGAGCACCGCAACGCCTACCGGTATTTCGACGACCGGCACGACCTGGTCTTCTACGTCGGCACCACGCGTTACCATCACGCATGGTCCGACCTGTTCATCCCGTCGGCGAACGTCGGCTTCACGCAGCATCCCGGCGACGGCGCGATGCTGCGTCGCGTACTGCGTCGGTTCGTGGGCCATGTGGTGCACGAGACGGATGCGCTGCTGGCCTATCTCGACGCGCCGGCGCGTGACCTTGCCATCGTCCTGAGGGGGGTTGGCAGCCTGCACATGGGCCACCAGCTCTGGAACGAGCTGACCGGTCTCGACCGGATCGTGGCCGCCGTGCCGCAGGCGGATCTGCCGGTGGTCATCGTGCCGGATGCCGACGAGGGCTCGGAAGTCTTCGCCCCGATCGACCGCATCTTTCCGGAACTGGCCGGCCATGTCGACCGATCCCTCGCCCGGCCGCGCACGCTTGCCGATTTCGTCTATCGCCGCGGCCTGTGCATGGTCCGTGCGCTGGACGACCATGTCAGCCGGGGTCTCGCAGCGCGCATCCGGGGCGCCGTCGCCGATGCATCGACCGCCTGGGGCCCGACCGGCTGGGATTTGGCGCTGGCTGCCAGGCTGTCGCAGGAGCGCACACCGATCATCCTGCTCGGCGTGCGGGTCGAGAACCGCACGGCCGTCGATCTCGAGGCGCTGCTCGTCGACATCATCGCGCATCTGCACGACCGGCTCGGCCGTGTTGCGATCGTGCTCGATGGCCACAACGCACGCATCGGCCATGATCCGGCCAGCAGCTTCGACAGTTTCGGCCAGCAGGCCGGGCACGAGCATCCGGTCTTCGCGGAGCTGCGACTGGCGCAGGCGTTGCAGCGTCAATATCCGGGCCCGGACGTGCTGCTCGTCAACCTGTTCGGCGCGTCGATGCCGCGCAGCCTGTTCTGGGCCGCACGCAGCGCGTTCTTCGTGGGTTTTTGGGGCGCCGGCTTCGCCAAGTATCGCTGGGTCTGCAACCGCCCCGGCCTGGTGCTGAGCAACGCGTGGAACCTGCTGCATCGGCAGGATGTCGGGATCTATCACGAGCCACGCTACCAGGAGGGCGGTAGCGAGTTGCGCTTCATCGATCCCGCCTGCGTCACCGACGATCCTGCCGCACCGCTGCTGTTCGCGCCGATCGACCCGGTGCCGAGCTACAGCAATTTCCATGTGAGCCGGGCACCGCTCATGCAGGAGCTGGATGCGATGCTTGCCGCGCATGAGGTGGCAGCCGCGGGCGTCGCCCAGGCCGCGACCGCACGGTTGTAGCCCAAGTGCAACCTTGGCAGCGGTGCGCTCGGATCGGCGCCGTCCAGCCGGCGGCGGCATGGTCCACCACGGGCCGGTGCGGCGTGTTCCTGATCGTCGGGCGGGTCAGCGAGGCGTCCGGCGCCGCCATTCCGAACCGGGCGTGGGATCATGACGACGCGTCGCGGAGCTGACGGCCCGTCCGGGTTGCCCCGGAGACGGACCATGCGGCGTGGCGCCATAACGCGGCACACCGGGACGCGAGCTGCCCTTGTTGTTCGGCCCGTCAACTTGCCGGTGCAACTTCACCGGGCCCATGTCGGTTTCGCCAGCGTCGGCCGTCGACTTCCGGGTTCAAAAATGAATGCCGCCGGGTGCCGGATGCCCCACAGGAGGCCGCTATCGATGCATTCCAATGTCGTGACGGTGGTCAGCCTGTTCGCGGCGACCTTGTCCATGGTCAGCTTCGTTCCCCAGGCCTGGGGGATCATCCGATCGAGGAACACCGACGGCATCTCGCTCAAGACATACCTGATCACGGTGATCGGCTTCATCACCTGGTTGGTTTACGGCTTTTTGCTGATGCAGTGGGCCATCATCGTGCAGAACATCATCTGCCTCGGCTTGTCGGCCTTCATTCTCACGATGAAGCTGTTGCCGCAGAGGAAGAAGGAAGTCGTGGCCGATGCCCTGACACCTGACTTCCTTGCCGACTGATCACGCTCATGACGCATTGGAAGCCCGCTCCATGAGTGACGGCACGCGCATTCTGCCGATACATATCGAGGAGACGATCCGCTCGATCGCGGAACTCCATGCAGAGCATCATCGCGGCGCCACGCCTATCCAGCGCATCGTCGAGCGCCTCACCGCCTTCGTTGGTCGTCCGCGCTTCATCGGCCTCCTGACGATCGCATCGGTGCTCTGGATCAGCTTGAACGGTGTCGCACCGCTGTTCGGACTGGCACCATTCGATCCGCCGCCATTCCCCTGGTTCGATGGCGCAGTCTCGCTGGCCGCGCTGTACATCGCGCTGCTGATCCTGACCACCCAGCGCCGACAGGACCAGCTCGCGCAACACCGCGAGCAGCTTACCCTCGAACTGACGATCCTCAGCGAGCAGAAAACTGCGAAGATCATCCAGCTGCTTGAGGAAGCGCGGCGCGACAACCCGAACCTGCGCGACAGGGTGGATGAGGAAGCCGCGGCAATGGCGATCCCGGCCGATCCGCAATCGGTCCTGGATGCCATAAAGGAGACCCACGCCGAAGCCGAACTTCTCGACCCGGCAGGCGAGGCCGCTGCAACCGCGGCCGACTGATCGCCTGCTCGCGCGGACAGGCGCGCCGCCACCTGCGGCCACGAAGCCGGTTGCGGCACCATGCCGGGCCGCTTGCGATCGCCGCTACCGCCGGGTAGCTCAGCATCGGACGCGTGCGAGCTGAAGCAGGGAAGCGTAGATGCCGGATCAGATCCCAACCGCCGAGAGGCCCCGTGTCGGAACCGGCGACTTCATCGAGGGGCACTGGGTTGCCTCGGCGACCCCGCTCGCGGCGGACGGCGCGGTCGATGAGGGCCGCCTGGCGGTTCATGCCTCGGGCTTGATCGCGTCCGGCTGCGACGGCGTGCTGCTGTTCGGCACGACGGGGGAGGGCACCTCGTTCTCCGCGGCCGAGCGGCTTTCGGCGGTCAAGGCGCTGCTGCGTCAGGGCATCCCGGCCAACCGCATCGCGCTCGGGGTCGGCATGCCGGCGCTGCCGGACGCGATCGCCCTGACCCGGCAGGCACTCGGTCTCGGCCTCACCCACATGCTGGCGCTGCCGCCATACTTCTATCGCGACGTGACGCCGGCTGGCCTGACCGCGGCGTTCTCGGTCCTGGTCGACGGGATCGACGACGCGGGGTTGCGGCTGACGCTCTACAACATTCCCCAGGTCAGCGGCGTGGCACTGCCCCCCGAGACGGCGGCGGCGCTGCGCGAGCGCTTCGGCGTGCTGGTGGCGGGGGTCAAGGACAGCAGCGGCCGGTTCGAGAGCGTGCTGGCCTATCGGCAGGCGGCGCCGGCCCTGGCAATCCTGGTCGGGCACGAACCGGATATCGCGCGCAGCCTGCAGGCGGGTGCGACCGGCACCATCTGCGGCCTGTCGAACATCGCGCCCGCGGCGGTGCAGGCGATGTTCCAGGGTGCCGCGGCCGAAGCCACGATGCTGGAGGTCGCCGCCCTGGTTACCGGACCGTTCGTGCCGGCGTTGAAGTCCATCATGGCAGCCCAGCGCGGCGACGAGGCGTGGAGCCGGGTGCGGCCACCACTGGTCGCCGCACCGCCCGCATACGGCACCGGCGCCTTCGACATGTTGCGCCGGATCGCGCCCGGTGCCTGACGAGGAAAGATCGATGCTGGATGAAGGTCTCACCCGCGAACCGTCGCAGTCCGGAAGCGAGGTCATCTCCGCCCTGCAGGCCGCGCTCGGCGATGCGGTGCTTGCCGGGGATGCGATCCCGGTCCGCAACCTGGGTGACTGGAGCTCGCTCGATGCGGTCCGGCCGCTGGCGGTGGTGCGACCCGACAGCACCCAGGGGGTCGCCAGCGCGATGCGCATCTGCGCGCAGCATGGCGTTGCCGTGGTGCCGCAGGGCGGCCTGACCGGGCTGTGCGGCGGTGCGGTGCCGGTCGCGGGCGGCGTCGCGCTGTCGCTGGAACGCCTGACCGGGATCGAGGAGATCGACCCGGCCGCGGCCACGATCACGGTGCGTGCCGGCACGCCGCTGGAGACGGTGCAGCAGGCCGCTGCCGATGCGGGCTTCCTGATGCCGCTCGATCTCGGCGCGCGCGGCTCCTGCGCGATCGGTGGCAACCTCTCGACCAACGCCGGCGGCAACCGCGTGCTGCGCTACGGCATGGCACGCGAGCTGGTGCTGGGGCTCGAGGTCGTGCTGCCCGACGGCACCGTCATGACCAGCCTCAACAAGATGCTGAAGAACAACGCGGGCTACGATCTCCGGCAGCTCTTCATCGGCAGCGAGGGCACGCTGGGCATTATCACCCGCGCGGTGCTGCGGCTGTTCCCCCAACCGGCCTGCGTCTCGGCCGCCTTGTGCGGCGTCGGCAGCTATGGGCAGGTGCTGGAGCTGTTGCAGGGCGCGCGCCGGTCGCTCGGGGCTCAGCTCTCCGCCTTCGAGGTGATGTGGCCCGACTACTGGGACACGGTCACCAGCATGCATGGGGTGCGCAACCCGCTGGCCGGCCGGCACGCCTTCTATGTTCTGGTGGAGACGCATGGCAGCGACGCCGCCATCGACCCCGAGCGGTTCCAGCTCTGGCTCGAGGGTCAGGCCGAGGCCGGCATCGCGGCGAATGCCGCCGTCGCGCAATCCCTGTCCGACGTGCAGGCATTCTGGCGCACCCGCGACGCCGCCAGCGAGTTCGTCCAGGCGCTCGGCAAGCACGAATCCTTCGATATCGGCTTGCCTGTCGGCGTCATCGACGCGTTCACGCAAGCCTGCCGGACCGCCCTGCAGCAGCGCCTGCCAGGGGTTGTCGCGCTGTTCTACGGTCATATCGCGGACGGCAACCTGCACATCGTCTCCTGCCTGCCGGGCGCCACACCGCAGCCGAAGCAGGCCATCCAGGAGGTGGTGTACGAGACCGTCCAGCAATTCGGGGGCACCGTCTCCGCCGAGCACGGCATCGGGCTGAGCAAGAAGCGCTGGCTGCCCTTCACCCGGAGCGAAGTGGAGCTCGGGCTGATGCGCACGATCAAGCAGGCGCTCGATCCGCGCGGCCTGCTCAACCCAGGCAAGGTGATCTGAGGCGGGCCCCGGGCACCGGTACGGAAACCGTGTGCTGAATTGGCGTTCACCTGTCGGTGAGCCATCATGGCCGGGTACGGAACAGGAGCAGCACGCATGGAAAAGATCGCCGAAGTCTCGTCACCCGCCCAGGCCGATCAGAAGATCCCGCCCGCCGCCGCGCAGCCGGCGCCGCCCTGCACCCTGATCATCTTCGGAGCCCACGGCGACCTGACCAAGCGGCTGCTGATGCCGGCGCTCTACAACCTGACCTCGGCGCACCTGCTCGACGACCAGTTCACGGTGATTGGCGTGGACCGCGTGGACAGCGATGACGACGAGTGGCGCAAGTCGCTGGCCGACACCATGCAGGAGTTCACCAAGGACCCCGACGCCGAGTTCTACACCCCCGAGATCAACCAGGACTGGTGGGGCTGGCTGAACCAGCGGCTGCACTACCACAAGGCCGACTTCACCGATGTCGGGCAGTTGCAGGGCCTCGCCGAGCACGTCAACCAGACCGGCAACGCGGTGTTCTACCTGGCGGTGGCGTCGCGGTTCTTTGCCACCGTGGTCGAGAACCTCGGCAAGGCCGACCTGACGAAGCAGGAGAACGGGCATTTCCGCCGCGTGGTGATCGAGAAGCCGTTCGGCTCCGACCTCGAGAGCAGCAAGGCGCTGAACGCATCCATCCTGAAGGTGCTCGACGAGAGCCAGATCTACCGGATCGACCATTTCCTCGGCAAGGAGACGGTGCAGAACATCCTCGCCCTGCGCTTCGGCAACAGCGTGTTCGAGCCGCTCTGGCGCCGCGAGCATATCGACCATGTGCAGATCACCGCCGCCGAGACCGTCGGCGTCGAGGGCCGTGGCGCGTTCTACGAGCCGACCGGCGCGCTGCGCGACATGATCCCGAACCACCTGTTCCAGCTGTTCGCGATGATCGCGATGGAGCCGCCGAATTCCTTCAGCGCCGAGACGGTGCGCACCGCCAAGGAGCAGCTGTTCGAGGCGGTGCGCCCGGTGACGCCGCAGGATTCGGTGCGCGGCCAGTACGGCAGCGGTTCCGTGCAGGGCAAGCAGGTTACCGCCTACCGCGATAGCCCGGGTGTCGCCCACGACAGCAACACCGAGACCTATGTGGCGCTGAAGCTCAACGTCGATAACTGGCGCTGGGCGGACGTGCCGTTCTACATGCGCACCGGCAAGTCGATGACCGGGCGGCGCACCGAGATCGTGGTGCATTTCCGGCATGCGCCGTTCGGCATGTTCCACGACACGCCGATGGACAAGCTGCCGCAGAACACGCTGACCCTGAACATACAGCCGGCGCAGGGCGTCACCTGGAACATCGCCGCCAAGATCCCCGGCCCGCGCATGGAGCTTTCGGGCGTCGAGATGAAGTTCCGCTACGAGGACGCCTTCAAGCTCACGCCGAATGTCGGCTACGAGACGTTGCTGTATGATTGCCTGACCGGCGATGCGACGCTGTTCCAGCGCGCCGACAACATCGACGCGGCGTGGAAGGTGGTGGACCCGGCGCTGAAGGCCTGGGCCGCCGACGAGAGCGGCCCGGAGATCTACGAGGCCGGGAGTCCCGGGCCCGAGGGCGCCGACGACCTGCTGGGCCGCGACGGGCGGCACTGGGCGCCGCTGGCGCGTCCGGAGTAACAACCAACTTTTATAGTGGAATAGCTTTACGTCTTGAGAAGCACGAGTGCGCGTCGTGCTGTCCTTGACATCCGGGCCCCGCTGATGATCTCTCTGCTGTATTGACGAGGCAGGCCGTCTTCGGGCGGCTTTGCCCCGTTTCCGGGCGTGGATCATATCTGCCTTACGGATGCCATCAGGGATTAGGGCATGCTCGACACCACGCTCCGACCGACGCTCGAACCACGCTCCTCGTCGCGCGGTGATCTGCGTCCTGCCCGGTCCTCGGTCGGGACCGGGGCACGGCGGGCGACGCCCTGGCGCCGACTGGTGTCCCCGATCGTCGTTGTCGCCTTGTGGCAGGCCGCATGCTCGAGTGGCCTGATCTCGCCGCAGACGCTGGCCTCGCCCTGGCAGATCCTGCAGACCGCGATCGCGCTGACCCGGGACGGCTCGCTGCCGCGCAACCTGCTGGTCTCGCTCGGACGCGCGCTGAGCGGCCTGGCCATCGGCACCATTGCCGGTGTGGTGCTGGCGCTGGTCGCCGGCCTGTCGCGGCTGGGCGAGGATGCCGTCGACGCGCTGATGCAGATGGGCCGCACGCTGCCGGTGCTGGCGATGGTGCCGCTGTTCATCCTGTGGTTCGGCATCGGCGAGACGCCGAAGATCGCGCTGGTCTCGCTCGGCGTGCTGTTCCCGATCTACCTCAATCTGTTCAAGGGCGTCCGCAACGTCGATCCGAAGCTGCTGGAAATGGCGCGCACTCTCGGCCTGTCGCGGGCGCAGACCATCCTGCAGGTGATCCTGCCCGGGGCGCTCCCCGACCTGCTGCTGGGCCTGCGCTTCGCCGTCGGCATCTCCTGGCTGATGCTGGTGGTCGCCGAGCAGATCAACGCCAACAGCGGCATCGGCCACATGATGATGGATGCGGAGGATTTCCTGCGCACTGACATCATCCTGGTCGGCCTGTTCATCTACGCGGCCCTCGGGCTGATCTCGGACCAGATCGTGCGCAGCATCGAGAGCCGCATGCTGGCCTGGCGTCCGTCGAACGTCCGCTGATTCCAACCATGCTGCGAGGGTCTCCGTCATGAACATGGAATACCGCCCGGAGCCGGCGATCCGGATCGAGGGGTTGACCCGGCGCTTCACCGGGCCTGCGGTGCTCGATGCGCTCGACCTCACCGTCGGCCGCGGCGAGTTCGTGGCGCTGCTCGGACGCAGCGGGTCTGGCAAGACCACCTTGCTGCGGACGCTCGCCGGCCTCGATGCGGTGACCGAGGGCCGCGTGCAGGTGCCGGGCGACATGGCGGTGGTGTTCCAGGAGAGCCGGCTGCTGCCCTGGAAGCGGGTCTGGCAGAATGTCGGGCTCGGGCTGAACCAGCGCGATGCCAAGGCGCGCGCGGTGGCGGCGCTCGGCGAGGTCGGGCTCGACCATCGGGTCGATGCCTGGCCGCTGACGCTTTCCGGCGGCGAGGCGCAGCGGGCCGGCATCGCGCGCGCGCTGGTGCGCGAGCCCGAGTTCCTGATGCTCGACGAGCCGTTCGCCTCGCTCGACGCGCTCACCCGCATGAAGATGCAGGCGATGGTGGCGGAGCTCTGGCAGCGTCACCGCTGTGCGGTACTGCTGGTCACCCACGATGTCGACGAGGCGCTGCTGCTCGCCGACCGTGCGGTAGTCCTGGAGGATGGCCGCATCCGGACCGAGGTTGCGATAGACCTGCCGCGCCCCCGCCATCACGCCGACGCCGAGTTCAACCGGCTGCGAGGCGTCCTCCTCGACGCACTCGGGGTTGACCAGAAGGCGCACTGACCCGCCGCCCCTTCGCGTATGCGCCGCGCTCGTCCTATAAGGCGCGCATGCGCATCCCCTTCACCAAGATGCATGGCGCCGGCAACGATTTTGTCGTTATCGACGAGCGTCGCGGAACGCTCGGGCTCAAGCCGGCACAGTTCGCCTGGCTTGCGGACCGGCATCGGGGCATCGGTTGCGACCAGGTCATCCTGCTGCAGGCGGACGATCAGTCCGAGGTCTTCGTACGGTACGTCAACAGCGACGGCAGCGAGGCCGGGGCCTGCGGCAACGGCTCGCGCTGTGTCGCGGCGCTGCTCTCGGCCGAGACCGGGCGCGGCAAGGTTTCGATGCGGACGCTGGGCGGCAATCTCGAGGCCACCATACTCGAACCGTCGCGGATCCGCGTCGATCTCGGCGAGGCGCGGCTAGACTGGCGCGAGGTCCCGCTGTCGCAGCCAGTCGATACGCTGCATGTCGAGCTCGATGGGATGGATGCCAGCGTCTGCTCAATGGGCAATCCGCATGCGACACTGTTCGTGGACGATCTCGACGCCATCGACGTCGCCGCCGTCGGCGCACGGCTCGAATGGCAAGGTCTGTTTCCGCAGGGCGCCAATATCGGCTTCGTCCAGCGCCTGTCCGACAGCGCCCTGCGTCTGCGGGTCTGGGAACGCGGAGCCGGGCCGACGCTCGCCTGCGGGTCCGGCGCCTGCGCGGCCCTGGTGAATGCGCACCGGCGCGGACTGGTCGGCCGGCAGGCGGCGATCGAGATGCCGGGTGGTGTGCTGGAGGTGGAGTGGACCGAGGCAGGGCGTGTCCTGCTGTCGGGGCCGGTCGCCACCGCCTTCACCGGCCAGTTCGCGCTCGCGGACCTGCCGGCGTGACGCCGCCCGAGATCCTCACCTTCGGCTGCCGGCTGAACAGCTACGAGAGCGAGGTGATGCGCGGCCACATTGCCGCGTCGCGCGACCCGCATCCGGATGGCCTTGTCGTGGTCAATACCTGCGCCGTCACCGGCGAGGCCGAACGCCAGGCGCGCCAGGCGATCCGCCGCATGCATCGCGAGCGGCCGGGAGCGCCCATCGTGGTGACCGGCTGTGCCGCGCAGATCGATCCGGCGCGCTGGGCGTCGCTGCCGGGAGTGTCGCGCGTGCTGGGCAACGGCGAGAAGCTGCGCGCCGATCAGTGGAACGCCGCCGCGCTCGCCTCCGGCGATGCGGTGTCCGACATCATGCAGGCGCGCGAGACGGCCCCGCACCTGGTCACCGAGTTCGCCGGCCGGGCACGGGCGTTCCTGCAGGTGCAGCAGGGCTGCGACCACCGGTGCAGCTTCTGCATCATCCCGTTCGGGCGCGGACCGAGCCGTTCCGTCGCGATGGGCGTCGTGGTGGAGCAGGCGCGCGCGCTGGTGCACGCCGGCTACAACGAGATCGTGCTGACCGGCGTCGATATCACCTCGTACGGCGCCGACCTGCCGGGCCGGCCGGCCCTGGGCCAGATGGTGCGCCGGCTGCTGGCGCTGGTGCCCGAGCTGCGGCGGCTGCGTCTGTCGTCGCTCGATCCGGCCGCGATCGACGACGATCTGTGGCACCTGGTCGAGCACGAGCGGCGGCTGATGCCGCACCTGCATCTGTCGCTGCAGGCGGCCTCCGACCTGGTGCTCAAGCGCATGAAGCGGCGGCACTCGGTGCAGGACGCGGCGGCGGTGATCCGGCACGCGCGCCGCCTGCGGCCGGGTATCGGCATCGGGGCTGACCTGATCGCGGGGTTTCCCACCGAGGACGCGGCGCTGTTCGGACAGACCCTGGCCTTTGTGCGCGAGCATGCGCTGCCCTACCTGCATGTCTTCCCATACAGCGAGCGTGCCGGCACGCCGGCGTCGCGCATGCCGGCCATTCCGGTCGCCGAGCGCCGCGAGCGTGCGCAACGGCTGCGCGCGGCGGGACGCGCGGCGGCGCACGCCTTTCATGGCGCCCTGCTCGGGCAGGAGATCTCCGTGGTGCAGGAAGCCGGCGGGCGCGGTCGTTCCGAGCATTTCGCCCCGGTGCGCCTGCTTGGATCGCACCCGGCCCGCATCGGCGCGGTAATGGCTGCCCGGGTCATCGGTCTCGATGGGGACGGCCTGCTGGCGGAGGGGATCTAGATGGCGCTGGGCTTTTTCAGCCGGCTCAAGGAAGGCCTGTCGCGCAGCACGCAGAAGCTCGGCGGCAATATCGCGGCAGTGTTCAACCGCCGTCGGCTCGACGAGGCGGCGCTCGAGGAGCTCGAGGAGCTGCTGATCGCGGCCGACCTTGGACCGGCTGTGGCGGGACGGGTGATCGACGAGTTCCGGCGCACCCGCTTCGGCAACGAGGTGACCGACGAGGAGGTGCGCATCGCACTCTCCGCCGAGGTAGCGCGCGTGCTCGAGCCGGTGGCGATCCCGTTCGTGCCGGACCCGGCGCTGAAGCCGCATGTCGTGCTGGTGGTCGGCGTGAACGGCACCGGCAAGACCACCACGATCGGCAAGATGGCGCTGCAGTATGGCCGCGAGGGGCTGCGGACGATCCTGGTCGCCGGCGACACCTTTCGCGCCGCCGCCGTCGAGCAGTTGCAGATCTGGGGCGAGCGGGTCGGGGCGCCGGTGATCTCGGGGGCGCCCAACGCGGACGCAGCGGGCCTCGCCTACCAGGCCTTCGAGCGCGCCCGCGAGCAGGGTGCGGACCTGCTGCTGATCGATACCGCCGGGCGCCTGCACAACAAGGGCGCGCTGATGGAGGAGCTAGCCAAGATCATCCGCGTGCTGCGCAAGTTCGACGCGACGGCGCCGCACTCGGTGCTGCTGGTACTGGACGCGACCACCGGCCAGAACGCCATCGAGCAGGTGCGTGTGTTCAAGGAGATGGTGAACATCAGCGGCCTGATCGTGACCAAGCTCGACGGCAGCGCGCGCGGCGGCATCGTGGTTGCGCTGGCCGAGGCGTTCGGCCTGCCGGTGCATGCGGTCGGCGTCGGCGAAAAGGCCGAGGACCTGCGTCCGTTCCGGGCGGCGGATTTCGCCCGCGGCCTGGTCGGCGATAGCGTGCGGCTGACAGCACCACCAGAAACCTGAGCGGGCGGAGACTTCATCCATGCGTGCCATCGGCTACCAGCACCCCGGCCCGATCTCCGAGGCCGCGTCGCTCTGCGACATCGAGCTGCCGCGTCCGACGGCATCGGGTCGCGACCTGCTGGTCCGGGTCCGCGCGATCTCGGTTAACCCCGTCGACGTCAAGATCCGGGCCTCCGCGGCCCCTGAGGCCGGCGCCTGGAAGGTGCTCGGCTGGGACGCCGCCGGCACGGTGATCGAGGCCGGCCTGCAGACCACCCGGTTCAAGACCGGCGACGAGGTGTATTACGCCGGTGCCCTCGGGCGGTCCGGCAGCAATGCCGAGTACCAGCTGGTCGACGAGCGCATCGTCGGCCGCAAGCCGGCCTCGCTCGACTGGCCGGAAGCGGCGGCTTTGCCGCTGACCGCGATCACCGCCTGGGAGACCCTGTTCGACCGGCTGGAAGTGCGTCGGCCGGTGCCGGGTGGGGCGCCGGTGCTGCTGGTCATCGGCGGCGCCGGCGGCGTCGGGTCGATCGCGATCCAGCTCGCCCGGGTGCTGACTGGCCTGACGGTGATCGCCACCGCATCACGGCCGGAGACGATCCGCTGGGTCGAAGCGCTCGGGGCGAACCATGTGATCAATCACCGCGAGCCGCTGGCGCCGCAGATCGAAGCACTCGGCCTGGGGGCGCCCTCCTTCGTGTTCTCGACCACCAACACCGGGGAGCACGTGGCCGACATCGCGGCGCTGATCGCCCCGCAGGGTCGCTTCGCGCTGATCGACGATCCCCGGGCGCTCGACATCGTGCCGTTCAAGCGCAAGAGCGTGTCGATCCACTGGGAGTTGATGTTCACCCGCGCGATCTACGACACGCCCGATATCGAGCAGCAGGGCAGCCTGCTCAACGAGGTGGCGCGGCTGGTCGACCAGGGGCGGCTGCGCAGCACGATGACGGAGCAGTTCGGCACCATCAACGCCACCAACCTGAAGCGCGCGCACGAGCTGCTCGAGAGCGGCCGGTCGATCGGCAAAACCGTGCTGGCAGGCTTCGCATATGGCGGCTGATCTCGTGCCGGGTGGGGGAGAGGACACATGTTCAAGGGCTGGCTGATCGAGAAGACCGCCGACGGAACATCGGCGGCACTCGCCGCGCTTGACGAGGCCGACCTGCCTTCGGGCGAAGTCACGATCGACGTCGCCTTCTCCTCGATGAACTACAAGGACGCGCTGGCGCTCACCGGCGCCGGGCCGGTGGTGCGGAAGTTCCCGATGGTGCCGGGCGTGGACCTCGCCGGCACGGTGCGGGACAGCACGCGCGCTGGAATTGCGCCGGGCGACCGCGTGATCCTCAACGGCACCGGCATCGGCGAGACGCGCTGGGGCGGCCTTGCGCAGACGGCCCGTGTGCAGGGCGAGTGGCTGGTGCCGCTGCCGGAGGCGTTCTCGCCGGCGCAGGCGATGGCGGTCGGCACCGCCGGCTTCACCGCAATGCTGTGCGTCATCGCCCTGGAGCGGCACGGCGTCCGACCGGGTGACGGCGAGATCCTGGTGACCGGGGCTGCCGGCGGTGTCGGCAGCATCGCCCTTGCCCTGCTCGGACGGCTCGGCTACCGGACCGTCGCCTCCACCGGCCGCGCCGCCGAGGCACCCTACCTGGAGCGTCTCGGCGCCGGCACGGTGATCGATCGGGCCACGCTATCCGCCCCCGGCAAGCCGCTGCAGGCCGAACGCTGGATCGCCGCGATCGACAGCGTCGGCAGCCATACGCTCGCCAATGTCTGCGCCGGGTTGCGGCGGGACGGCATCGTGGCCGCGTGCGGCATGGCGCAGGGGCTGGATCTTCCCGCCTCGGTGGCGCCGTTCATCCTGCGCAACGTAACCCTCGCTGGCATCGACAGCGTGCAGCGCCCGGTGGCCGACCGCATCGAGGCCTGGGGGCGGCTGGGGAGCGACCTCGATATCGGCCTGCTCGACGCGATCACCACCCGGCACTCGCTTGAGGAGGCGCGCTCGGTCGCCGATGCGATGCTACGCGGTCAGGTGCGCGGGCGGGTGGTCGTCGACGTCAACGGGTGAGGGGTCAGCCGTTACGCTCGCCGTCGCCGGGCTTCATGATGCCGAGCCCGGTTCTGCCTTCGTTCGTGAGCGTCCGGCTCAGCATCCATTCGTCCGCCTCCCGCTGCGTGTCGAACACGCCGAGGACGTCGTCGATCGAGCGGCCGCCGATGTCACGCACCGCGAACCGGCCATCGGCCTGTTGAACCACTTCGAGCATTGCCAAGTGTCTCCCGAGCCGAGCGAGTGAGCCATGCAGATAGCGGACAAACCGATGCCCGACAAACCGACGATGAATGAGACGGAGTTTTCGAGCTTTGACGTGACGGCGCTCGCCGCCGCATTCCCGGAGACCGCGCAGACGCTGCTGCTCGACCGCTACCTGGTCGACCGGGAGAGTGCCAGCGCGCGGCTGTTCCGGGTCTACCACGGCACGCCGCCGCACTACCATGTGCACAGCGACGAGTACCTCTACGTGCTGTCCGGCCGCGGGACGTTCTGGATGGGGAAGGCGGCGAACCAGGCCGAGTTCGCGCCCGGCACGCTGCTGTTCTTCGAGCGCGGCACGGTGCACGCGCTGCCCGACATCCTGCAGCCGCCGGTGGTGTTCCTGTCGTTCGACGCGCCGCGCCGCGACCCGAAGGATATCGTCTTCGTCGATCCGGCTGCCGGTACGCCCGGAAGCTTTATCCGGCAGCAGCGGTAGCGACCAGGCCCTACTGGACCGGTATCGACAGGCTCATGCCGCCGCCGGTGGAGTGGCGGTTGTTGTGGTCCGCGTCGAGCGACGAGCCGGACGCGTAGCCGTCGCCGGCGACATGCGCCTGCGGGTTGAACAGGTCGGGTGCGACGCTCGGAGCGGCCTGCGCCTCGAGCGCCTCCTGGCTGGGGCCGGGTGCCGAGACGTCCGGATCGGGCAGCGGCGCCGGCCGCAGGACCTCTGCGTGCGCCTGCATCACCAGCCCGGTGGAGAAGGCCATGTTGTCGAGCGGGATCGCATTGACGGTGCGTGGCGCCGGCTCCTGACTGTCTGCCGCCTGCGCCGCGCCGACGGGCAGCAGACAGGCCGCAGCGAGCAGCAGGGCAGGGGCCCGGAGCCGAGTCAAAGCCCGCATTGGAGACGTGCCCTTTTCATCGTGTCGTCATCAGGGTGTCGGCATGCATGCCGGGGGGCGGCACATCGCCGCGTGGATCCTCGGAGGGATTGCCGTAGGGCGCCAGCAGGGGACCGCTGCCCGCATCCGCCCAGGCTTCGAGCGCCCATCGGACGGTCGGAAAGGCGAGGGCGCCCCACGGGATGTCGGACCAGGCGAACAGGCCGACCTCGAGGCTCTCCTCGCCGGCCTCGAATACCGGGCGGCCGGCGCCGGCGAAGCGCCCGCGATAGATGATCTGGATCTGGCCGATCCGGCTGATGCTGAACAGCGCCAGGATGCCGTCGGTCTCGATGACCGCGCCGGCCTCCTCCTGCACTTCGCGGCGGGCGCCTTCCTCGGCGGTCTCGCCGAGTTCCATGTAGCCGGCCGGCAGCGTCCAGTAGCCGCGGCGCGGCTCGATGGCGCGGCGGCAGAGCAGCACGCGGCCGTCATGCGACACCACGGCGCCCACCACGGGCTTCGGGTTCTCGTAGAAGACGTGACCGCAATCCAGGCAGGATACCCGCTCGCGGTGGTCTCCCTCGGGGACGAGGCGGGAGAAGCGTGACATCGAGATAACGTGAACGGATCAGTCCGTCACATCAAACGATTTTACCGTAACGACATAAACCGTTACCGAACTTGAACCGCTCGCTGGGTCAGGCCATGCGGTCCAGCAGGCTGCCACGCCGGGCGGTCGGGTCCGGCTGGGCCGGGCGCTGTCCGGCCGGCGCCAGCGGCGCGCCGGCCGCATTGGCCGATTGCAGACTGCGTGGGGCGGCGGTTGCGGCCGCGATGCCGGGGGAAGCGGCTGGCCGTGCTACCGAAAAGGCCGAAAGGCTGCTTGGGCTGATCATGCTGCGACCATCGGCCACTGCAGCTTAAGGAGCGGTTAAGGCGCCGCAACGAAATCGCCGCGACCCGGCATGCATCATCGCAGATGTCCGATATCCACCTCCGTGAAGTTTTTCGAGAGCTGCGACAGCAGGATCGGGGTCGGCTGGTCCGTCCCCCACGGATTGAGCAACTTGAGCATGGCGGCGGAGCCGCTCCCGGTCACACCGTCGAACATGTAGGCGTGGTCCCCCACCAGGCTGTTCGACAGGCCGTTCCTGTCCAGCGTGTCCAGGACGATCAGGTCGCCCGCCAGCACGTCGCCTTGCAGCGTCGCGAGGGTGAGGCCGGCCGGCGCCAGGAAGCTCGCCGCGTGTCCGGTCAGCGCTTCCATCGCCAGCACCGGGCTGCCGCCGTTGCCGATCGCGCCGTACCCGCCATTCAGGCTGGCGTAGGCGTTCTCGAGCACCTGCGGCCAGATCTCCTTCTGGTTGCCCAGCACGTCCTGGGTGGCAGCGTTGTTGACGGAATCGCTCGGGAAGGCGTTGGTTACGGTCTCGGTCACGGACTTGTAGCCAGTGGTGGTCCAGCCCAGCGGGCGGCCGTTGGCAGCCTCGTAAAGAGTGACGGACTCGCTACCGTTGCTGTTGAGGTGGATCAGGTTCGAGATGAAGCTCGGGGCGCCCATCGCGATCTCTCCGATCGATGACAGCAGGTAGCAATCCGCGAGCTGGTCCTGGTTGATGTCGGTGACGCTGATCGGCGTGCCGGTCCCGGTCTCGGTCAGGTAGAGCGTCTGCGCCGGGGCAAGCGCCTTTACGAGCGGCGGAGGCAGGACCGACGCGGTGCCGGACCCGAATGGGTCCGGCCATGCGGCGGCGGGATCGAACAGCCGGGCGGTCCCGAGGCGGTCCTGCTGCAAACTGAATTCTTTCACGTCTTGAGTCCTGGGGAGGCCCGGCTGCGACAGGCGCCGAGCGGTGAAGCAATCGCTGGCCCGTGGCGGAGCAACGGACCAATCCGGAGACCCGTCCAGAATTAGCGCCCGATGGTTAATGGCCGATGAACCCGCGATGTCCCGCTTTTGCCGCCCCCGGGAGGCGCCGGATTTTCCTGGTTCCAATCACACGGTGAACCGGTGTTGGATGCGGGCCCGGATCGGAGCATTGCGAATGGTCGTCGGCTGCTCTCTCGGCCTGGACCGCCGCGCGACGGCGCTGGCCAGCTGATGGGCGTTGCCCTGATCGCCTGGGGCCGTTTCATGAGGCTCGGGCAGCGCGTCACCGTACCGGCGCCGAGCACCGATCCCGGCTCTCCCTGGCTCTGGGACTTCATTGCCGGGGAGGCGGCCAGCCTGCGACAGATCGGCTTCACCGCAATTCAGGTGCCCCCCGCCAGCAAGGCCCAGGGCGGCGCCGGCCGCGGCTGCGACGGCTATGGCGTGTTCGATCTGCGCGATCTCGGCAGCAAGCCCCAGCAGGGCAGCACACCGACGCGCTACGGGACCGCCGAGCAACTGCGACGCATGGTCGGGTGCTGCCACGCGGCGGGCCTGGACGTGTATCTGGACGTGGTGCTGCATCAGCTGATCGGCGAGAATGGCGGCCCTGGCGTGTTCCGCTACCTGGGTGCGGACGGCGAGACGCTGGACGGCCGTGGCGCGATGCATCCGGGATGCTTTCGCGGCGACACCGGCAACGAGGATCCGGTGCCCCCGTTCCGGCCCGAGGATGCGGTGCCGGCGCCCGGCGACGATTTTCCGTTCGGGCGCGAGAAGGTGTTCCAGAACTGCCTGCCGCCACGGTTCACCATCGAGGACGCGCTCGACTACGGCGACTGGCTGTTCCGCAGCACGGGTGCCGACGGCATGCGATACGATGATGCGAAGGGCACCTGGGCGCCGTTCGTCGGCGAGTTCCTGCGCAGCCGGTCGATGGCGGAGCGCTTCGCCTACGCCGAATATTTCGACGGCGATGCTGGCATCCTGCAGAACTGGGTGGCGGACGCGCCGATCTCCTCGCGCGCGCTGGTCGCGGATTTCACCCTGCACTGGGCGCTGCAGGCGGCCTGCGAGAGCGGCAACCCGCGCGGGCTCGCACAGGCCGGCTACATCGCGCGCAACCCGTTCCTCGCCTGCACCTTCGTGGATAATCCCGACACCGACACCTCGCCGGGCGAGCAGATCGTGTCCAGCAAGCTACTGGCGTACGCCTACCTGCTGACGGCGGAAGGGTATCCGTTCGTGTACGGCAAGGACTATTTTGGCGGTGACGTATGGGAAGGCGCCTACGGGCTGAAGCCCTGGATCGACACCCTGGTCTGGATCCACGAGACTCTGGCCGCCGGCGCCACGGTGACGCGCTGGGTCGATGACAGCGTGATCGTGCAGGAGCGCATTGGCGCCCCGGGGCTGCTCACCGCGCTCAACTTCGACACCTGGAACCGGCGCACGCTGACCTGCCAGACCGGTTTCGGCCCCGGGGTCGATCTGCACGACTATACCGGGCGACACGACGATATCCGCACCGCCTCCGACGGCACCGCGACCTTCACCATCCCGGCCAATGCCTACCAGTCCGGGCAGAGCTACCTGTGCTTCTCGCGCAGCGGCCAGGGTCCGGCGCCGGTGCCGCTCCGGCGCGCGACGACGCAGAGCTTCTTCGGCGCCGACGACCTCGACATCCCGGCGCTGAGGAACGCGAACCACGCCGTCGGACGCATCTACTCCGATGCCGGCCGGCCGGTGCGCGTGGAGCTGCAGATGGGCGCCGGATGGGCGGAAGGGGCGAGCGTCGTCCTCGGGATCGACGGCCCGGACGGAGTGTCGCTCGGCAGGCAATCCATCCGTCACGGCGAGGATGCGCCGGCACTCGTGGTTTGGCCGCGGGAGGTCGGCTGGTGCACGATCCGGGGGATCGGCGCCGGGCTCGCCGGCTTCGTGCCGTTCGTCGCCACCGTCACCTACGAGGCCCCGCAGCACCTCGAAAAGGACTAGGCCATGGCAGTCGGCGTGACCACGCGCTCCTTCGATGCGGCCCGCACCGGCGCCAATACCCGCGAGACGGTGCTGTCGCCGCAGGCGGTGCGCACGCGAGGCATCAGGCAGTCGCGAATCCTGCAGGTCGCGGACGACCCGCGGCTCGAAGCGCAGCCGCTCTATCTGCCTGGCGTCACGATCGCGGGCGTTGCGCACGACGTTGTCGTCCAGGCGACCATGGGCAACCGGGTGCATGCCTTCGATGTCGAAACGGGCACGCTGCTGTGGTCGCGGTACCTCGGGCCGCCGATCCGCGGATCGACGGCCATCGATGCGCACGACATCAACATCGACTGGGGCATCCTTTCGACGCCGGTGATCGATCCCGGCGCCGGCCGGCTCTACCTCTGCTACTGGTCCAGCGTGGACGGCAGCGCCGAACTCGGCGAGCATTTCGCCGCGGTGCTGGACGTGGCCACCGGCAAGCCGGTGCATCCGGCCCTCTCGCTGGAGGGGGCGAGCTTCGATCCCGGCGCCGGCCTTGCGGTGCAGCGCTTCAGGTCGATGGAGCGCAAGCAGCGCGCCGGACTGTGCCTGGCTGCCGGCGCCCTGCTGATCCCGTTCGGCACCATCGCCGAGACCGCGACCAGCGCGCGCGGCTGGATCATCGCGGTCGATACGGAATCATGGAGCATCGCCGCCACCTGGTGCTCGACCGCGCGCGGCAGCGGCGGCGGCATCTGGATGAGCGGCGCGGCCCCCGCGATCCACAGCGACGGGTCGATCTGGGTGGTCACCGGCAACGGCGATTTCAACGGCGTGCATGATTTCAGCGAGAGCGTGGTGCGGCTGCGCTACACGGCACCCGATGCCGGGCGCGGGGCGACGCTTTCCGTCACCGGCTGGTGGTCGCCCTGGACCGACGACGCCCGCACCGGAGCGCCGAACCCCGATGCCGCGGCCCTGCTGCCGCGTGGCCCGATGCCGTCGAACTTCAGGCCGGTGGCGCATCTGGCGCGCGCGGGCATCATGCCGGCGGACATGGGCTCCGCCTGGGGCGACCAGGATCTCGGCGCCTCCGGCATCGTGCTGGTCGAGGAGCTCGGCGTCGGGCTGGTCTCGTCCAAGGACGGCATCCTCTACACGGTCAGCCTGCAGACCCCCGGGGAGACCACGGCCGCCGACCTCACGCCGGCCGCGACGCCGGCGAACTACGCGAGGCTGGCGGCGCCGCCGATCCTGTACACCTTCTTCGATCCGGCGCAGTCGCCGGCACCCGCGCGACCGGCCGCCCTCAACACCCTGTCCGGCAACGTCACCCATCACCTGCACGGCACGCCGCTGCTCTGGAAGAGTGCAAGGCGCGGCTGGATGCATTTCTGCGGCGGCGAGAACGGCAACCTGCGCGCCTGGGCGGTCGGGCCGGACAGATCCTCGACCTACCTCGCCTGCAGCACCGCCTACGCCTCGCCGACGGCGCAGGGCGGCGGCATGCCCGGCTGGAGTCTCGCCCTCTCCGCCGATGGGGGCGCCGGCGGCATCGTCTGGGGCATGATCCCGTATGGCGATGCCAACATGGAGATTACCGGTTCGCGGCTGCTTGCCTACGACGCGGAGGATTTCGCAGCCTTCGAGGGCGGCGGCGGCGAGATCGTGCCGATCTGGGACTCGCAGGATTGGAACTGGACCATGCTGCATCCGAAATTCAACCGGCCGATCATCGCGGACGGCCGCGTGCTGGTTCCAACCTATGGCGGCCAGGTGCTGGTGCTGGAACTCGCCTGACCTGCCATGGCGGTTTGGTGCCTGCCGCCCTATGTGACAGGCTCGGATGGCGAGTCCGGCAAGGAGGCAGGCATGGCGTTTCGCGGCAAGGCGCCGGGCAGCGGATCCGGCGAGATGTCCAAGCGCACCGAGGCGCTGCGCCCGGCCATCCTGCTGAGCCGGCAAGAAGCGACCCACGCGCGGCAGATGCGCAGGCGCGGACTCGATCCGTCGCAGATCGCTGAGCTGATGGGCTACCCGCTGGAGGAGGTCGAGAAGGCGCTGCTGCAGATGCGCATGCCGCGCCCCGAGACGACGCGCGGCACGCTCAACGTGACGCTGGCGGCGCATCGCGTCATCCTGCAGGAGCGCCGCGGCGACGAGCCGCTCTGGCAGACCTTCGACCGCATCGTCGATGAGTTCCTGCGCCTGCGCCGGGACCAGTCGGCGCAGCGTGCGACGCGGGCGCGCCGGCCGGCATTCGCGGACAGACCGGACGCCATACCCCGTCTTCCAGGATTCTGATCAGGGCTGCGACGCGGCGGCTCGTTCGAGCGCGCGCACCGGGTCGCGCGCCGGCCACTCGCCGAGGCTCGTCAGCACCGGCAGCCCCAGATCCCGCTCGATCCGGCCGGGATCGAAGTACCCGCGACGCAACCTCGCACCCAGGATGGCAGCCAGGAGACCGGCCAGCAGGCTCAGCCCGACACCGGCTACCAGGATCAGCAGGCGGAGCCTTGCCGGTCGCTCCGGGATCTCCGCCGGCTGGATCACCCGGACGGTGGGCGCGCCCCAGCCGGATGCGCCGGCGATGCGGCTCTGGTCGAGCGCCTGTGCCTCTGCCTGCCAGCTCGCGGCAGCCAGGTCGCGCTGGCGCCGCAGCCTGAGGAAATCCGGTTCCTGCGCCTCAAGGCTGGCGATGGCGACGCTGACCTCTGCCAGCCGCGCCGTCTCGATCGTGCGTCGGGTCTGTGCATCCTGCGCGTCCTGCCGGGCATGCAGCCGGTCAGGCTTCGGGTCATCCGGCGACACCCGTGCACGGGCCTGTTCGAGATCGATCTCGGCCTGGTCGAGATCGTGCTCGAGGCTGTCCTTGCGGTGCAGCAGGATATCGAGCCGGGTGTCGAAGCGCGATCCGTGTGCGGCGGTGAAGGCGGAATAGGCCTGCTCCGCCGCATCGAGCCGGGTGCGCAAGGCCGCGACCTGTGACGCCAGGACGCGCTGATGGTCATTGTCGTACAGCCTGCCGCGCATCGCGGCATACGCGGCAAGCGCCTGGTTGGTGGCCAATGCGGCAACCGCCGGATCGGGATTGCTGTAGCGCACGCGGATGACGCCCGCTGCATCCGCGCTCGCTTCGAAGCCGGCTGTGAACCGCCGGACGGCGCGCGGCAGGCCCGGCGGGCCGCCGAGCCCGGGATACAGGCGCCGCGGTCCGATGGCCTCGACCACCGCCTCGGCAAGCGGCCGGCTCTGCAGGATGTCGATCTCGTTCCTGACCGCGGCACCCGGCGGCGTGCCCGATTGCGCCAGCACCATCAGCTCGGCGTCCGCGGTGGCGTCAGGCACCACCGCGAGTGCTACGGCAGCGGTTGCCAGGAGCCCGGCGCCCATCGCGCCCAGGATGCGCCAGCGGTCCCGGAAGGCGGCTTCCAGCATGGCAGCCAGCCGGCCGGCCGGTGCCCCCGGCATCCGGCGCTGCATCGATGCTCGCGTGTGATGGTCAGCGCGCTCGATCGCTCGATCCATTCGTCCGCCGCCTCTCCCGCGTCATGCACGACCGGGTATCGCCTGGAGGTCGGCTCGACAAGGGGCTTCCGGCGCTGCGGCATTGCCATCGCTTCCCGGTGTCGGCTACCCGCTATGTCAGGCATGACCGGCGCGGGAAGACAGAATGGCTGATGGCCACGACCGCCCGGGTCCTGCGGAGAGGCTGCCCGACGCCGACCGGCTTGAGGCCTCCGGACCGAACTCTCCGGGCGAGGCCGCCCGGGCCGTGTCCACCGGAAATCGCCCCGATGCCGCCGGTGAGCCGCCCGACGCGCAGATCCTGTTCCTGCTGCACGCCATCACTTCGCTGAACCAGCAGCACCGGCCGTTCGTGCTGCAGATCATCGCCGCGCTGCCGGGCGAGGGCACCACCCGCGTCGCCGCCGCCCTGGCCGATGCGGCCGCCCGCGAGACCGGCCTGCCGGTGCTGCTGCTCGACTGCTCCCCGGCCGCCGGCGAAACGACGGTGCCGGAGGCGGCAAGGTCGCCGTCGCTGGTGGATGCTTTCCGCGACTCCGCGTCTTCCGAGACGGCGCTGCGCAGCCTCGGGCCGAACCTGGTGCTGGCTCGGCTGTCGAACGCGGCGAGCGGCGTCGTGGGCATGCCGCCCGAGGACCTCCAGCTCATGTTCGGCGCCCTGCGCCAGCGCTTCGCGATGGTGGTGCTGGATTGTCCGGCGGCCCTGTCATCGCCTGCCGCCGTCGGGCTGGCGCGCTATTGCGACGGCACCGCCCTGGTGGTGCGCGCCGAGGCCACGCCGCGCGCCGCCGTCCTGCAGACCAGGACGATCATCGACCGGCTGGGCGGCCAGGTCGTCGGCGTGGTGCTCAACCGGCGCCGCTCCCACCTCCCGGACTGGTTGCGGCGCTGGCTGTGACGAGGTGCGCCGGATGAAGCTGGGCGACCTGGTCGAGCTGACCGCCGGCGGCGGGCCGCCGATGACGATCCTGCAGCGCAACGCGAACCGCAGCTTCGAGGGTTGGCTCTGCGTCTGGCAGGTCAACGGCGCCGCGCGCCGCGCCACCTTCCCGGAGCAGGCGCTGCGCCTGTGCGATCCGCAGCGCGTGGCGCCGCCGCCGCCGGTCCGGCCGCGCAAGGTGGTGGATCTCGAGCCGCTGCCAGAACGCCTGATGTCGGACCGCCTGATGCCGAACAGGGCGCAGGCCGAGCTGCTGGCCCTGATCGAGAATGCCGGCGGCGGCGGCTTCGCCTTCTCGATCGTCTGTTCCGGCGATCGCTGGACCGTGTCGGTGAAGCTGCCGGAGGCCGGGACCCATGCCATCGGCGAGGGTGCGGATTTCCAGGAAGCCTGGTCCAACCGCAAGCCGGCGTGGGGCGGATGATCCGGCTCGGGCTGCTGGCGCTGGTGCCGCTGGCACCCGTGCTGCACTTCGCGCTCGGCCTGCCGCCAATCTGGGTGTTCCTGGCCGGCATCGCGGGTGTCGGCATCCTGGCAGACTGGATACGCAACGCCACCGAGCAACTCGCCGGACATACCGGGCCCGCGATCGGAGGCCTGCTGACGATCAGCCTGGGCAGCGTCGCCGAGTTGCTGCTGGCGTTGTTCGTGCTGGCGCGCGGCGAGGCCGAGGTGGTGCACGCGCAGATCACCGGCTCGATCATCGGTACCAGCCTGCTCGGCCTGGGCCTTGCCATCGTGGCGGGCGGCGTCTCGCGCGAGCGGCAGACCTTCAACCGCGCCCGCGCCGGCCAGCTCTCGAGCATGCTGATCCTGATCGTGATCGCCCTGCTGCTGCCGGCGGTGTTCGACTTCACCAGCCGCTCGGTGGCGCACGCCGGCGATGTCCGGGCCCGCGACGAGGCGCTGAGCCTCGCCATCTCGGTGCTGCTGCTGCTGATCTATGGCGGCAACCTGGTCTATACGCTGAAGACCCACCGCGACGTGTTCGGACGCGGCGAGGAGAGCGAGCCCGTCCCCGGCCGGCTGTGGCCGCTCTGGCTGTGCTTCAGCGTGCTGGCCAGCGCCACGGTCGCAGCCGCGCTGGAGAGCGAGCTGATCTCGGCGGCGCTCGTGGAGGCGGCTGCCAGCCTGCACCTGTCGCCGGTGTTCCTCGGCGTCATCGTGCTCGCGCTGGTCGGCACCATCGCCGACCTGTTCTCCGCCGTCTGGTTCGCCCGCCAGGACCGCATGGGGCTGGTGATGAGCATCTGCATCGGCTCCGCCATCCAGATCGCACTGGTGGTCGCGCCGTTGCTGGTGCTCCTGTCATGGCTGATCGGCAGCCCGATGACGCTGGTGTTCCGCAACCCGCTCGACCTGTTCGCCATCGCCGGGAGCGCCTTCATCGTCAACGCGATTGCCGGCGACGGCGAAACGACATGGTTCGAGGGCGTGCTGCTGATCGGGGTCTATCTCGCGTTGGGGATCGGGTTCTTCTTCGTCTGAAGGAAGCCCGCCTTGCTGCGGTCGAGGGTGAGCGATGGTCACGGCGGCACGCGGATCGAATGGATCTGACGCGCTTCAGGCGGTGTCGGCGAGCCGCTGCGCGTGCCGGTTGTGCTCGGCAATGACAGCGTCCATCGGCACCGTCACGATGCGGCCGTCCTGCACGATGATGCGGCCCTCGACCACGGTGGTGCGCGCAGCCTGCGGCGCGCAGAACACCACGGCGGCGACCGGATCGGCGAGACCGCCGGCATAGCCGATCGCCTGCAGGTCCAGCGTGAAGAAGTCGCAGCGCCGCCCGACTTCCAGCGCGCCGATATCGTCCCGGCCGAGCACGTCGGCACCGCCCCGCGTGGCCAGTTCCAGGGCCTGGCGCGCCGACATCCAGGCCTCCGGCTGCAGCTCGCGGCCGGGCGTGATGTTGGTCTCCAGGCCAAGCGCCAGACGTGCCAGCAGCATGGCCTGGCGCGTCTCGGCCAGCATGTTCGAGCCGTCGTTGGACGCGCTGCCATCGACTCCCAGTCCGGTCGCAACGCCGGCCTGCAGGTAGCGCATCACCGGCGCGATGCCGGAGCCAAGCCGCATGTTCGAGGTCGGGCAATGGCACACGCCGGTGCCGTGGGCGGCCAGCGTCGCGATCTCGCGGTCGTTCACATGCACCGCGTGCGCGTACCAGACATCGGCATCGACCCAGCCTAGATCGGACATGTACTCGATTGGCCGGCAACCGAACAACGCCTGCGTGTAGCGCTCCTCGTCCATCGTCTCGCACAGATGCGTATGCAGCCGCACGCCGCTGCGTCGCGCGAGGTCCGCGCTGTCGCGCATCAGCCGCTCGGTGACCGAGAACGGCGAGCACGGGGCAAGCACCATCTGCAGCATCGAACCGGGCCGCGGGTCGTGGTAGCGCGCGATCACGCGCTCGCTGTCGGCGAGGATGGCGTCCTCGTCCTCGACGCACTCGTCCGGCGGCATGCCGCCCTGGCTCTGTCCGCGTGACATCGAGCCGCGCGAGGCCACGAAGCGGATGCCGATCTCGGCGGCGGCGGCAATCTGGTCGTCGATGCGGCAGCCGTTGCGGAACAGGTAGGCGTGGTCGAACACCGTGGTGCAGCCGGACAGAGCCAGCTCGGCCAGCCCGACCAGGGTAGCGGTGCGTGAGCCCTCCGGGGTGCGCCGCGCCCAGACCCGGTAGTGCGCGGCGAGCCAGGCGAACAGAGCGGCATTCTGTCCGGCCGGCAGGTTTCGGGTCAGCACCTGGTCCAGGTGATGATGGCAGTTCACCAGCCCGGGCAGCAGGATCTGGTGGCTGAGGTCGAGCACGATGTCCGCGGTGGCGGGCAGCGTCTCGTCCGGCCCGACCTGCTCGATGATCCCGTTCCGCGCGAACAGCCCGGCCTGCCGCAACTCCCGGCGCTCGGCGTCCATGCTCACCAGCATGGTGGCGCCGCGGGCCAGCAGCGTCGGCGCCGCAGCCCGCATCAGGCCGTCATCCGGGTGAAACGGTCGAGCTGCGCCGAGGT
>CAXTVI010000007.1:54073-112279 GCA_964247695.1 uncultured Acetobacteraceae bacterium | reverse complement strand
CTAGGCGGCGCGGTCCCGGGCGAGGCCTGCCGCTGCTGCGCGACGTGCGGACTCCTCGGCGACCAGCTCCTTCTTGGACAGCTTGCCGACCATGGTGCGCGGCAGGGCCTCACGGATCTCGATCTCGCGCGGCATCTCGATCCTGGACAGCAGCGGCGCGAGGTGCGCGCTGAGTTCCGGCACCGTCACCGCGGCATCCGGGCGGAGCGCCACGAAGGCCTTCGGGGCCTCGCCGCGATGCGAGTCCGGCACGCCGATCACCGTCGCCTCGAGTACGCCGGGATGCGTGTAGAGCGCCTCCTCGATGGTGCGCGGATAGACGTTGTAGCCGCTGCACAGGATCAGGTCCTTGATGCGATCGACCAGGAACAGGTAGCCGTCCGCATCCAGATAGCCGACATCGCCGGTGCGCAGCGCGCCGTCCACCATGATCGCCGCGGTCTCCTCGGGACGCTGCCAGTAGCCCCGCATGACCTGCGGGCCGCGCGCGCAGACCTCGCCGCGTTCGCCCACACCGAGCACACGGGTCGGGTCTTCCAGGTCTCGGATCTCGATGATCGTCCCCTCCAGCGGCAGCCCCGCCGAGCCCGGCTTGCCCCCGGAGCCTGGCATGAAGTCTCCGATCGGGTTGCAGGTGAGCACCGGCGACGTCTCGCTGAGGCCGTAGCCCTCGACCACGTGGCAGCCGGTGAGCGCCTCGAAGCGCTGCTTCACCTCGGCAGGCAGCGGCGCACCGCCGGACACGCAGGTCCGGATCGACCGCATCGCCTTCGCCTGGCGTTTCGAACCGCCTTCGACCGCCCCGCTGATCGCGTTGTAGAGCGTCGGCACCGCCGGGAACATGGTCGGGCGGGTGCGCCGGATGGTGCGCAGCAGCGACTTCATCTCGTAGCGCGGCAGCAGGATCATCGCCGCCCCGGTCGCGATGGCGAAGTTCAGCACCGAGGTCAGCGCGAACACGTGGAAAAGCGGCAGCACGCCAAGCACGCGCACACCCCCTTCGCGCACCTGCTCGCCGCCGATCACCAGGATCTCCTGTGCGGTATTCGCCGTCAGGTTCGCGTGGGTCAGGGCGGCGCCCTTCGGGATGCCGGTGGTGCCACCGGTATATTGCAGCAGCGCCACGTCATGCGGGTCGGCCGGCACCGGATGCGGTTGGCCGGCATTGGCGATGAGACGTGCGAACGTGACGTGCAGGGCGCTCGAACCGGGCCGCACGAGTTCACGCCGCTTGAGCAGGCGGAACAGCCGGCCCTTCACCCACGGCATGACATCGGCCAGCGGGCACAGGATCAGCCGGCGCAGCCCGGTGCGGGCCGCCACCGCGACCACCTTGTCGTGGATGGCGGCGATATCCGGCACCACCATCATCGTGGTGCCGGAATCGATCACCTGGGTGCACAGCTCCGGCTCCGAATAGAGCGGGTTGTAATTTACCACGATGCCGCCGGCCTGCATGATCGCAAAATAGAAGATCACGAAATACGGCGAGTTCGGCAGGCACAGGCCGACACGCTCGCCCGGTGTCAGGCCGAGATCCTGCAATCCCCGTGCGGCACGGTCGACGAGGCTCGCGAGCGTTCTGTAGTCGAGGCGCCGTCCCAGGAAATCCACCGCGATGCGTCCCGGGTAGGCCTGGGCCGTCTCCTCAAGCACCTGCGGCACCAGGCGCGTCGGGATCTGCGCCCCAGGTTCGCGCGCCGCAAGCTCATCCAGAAGCAACATTCCGCCCTGCCCGTCTGCTTTGTTTTAGGTCCCGGCCTGACGCTACCCGAACGACCCTCAGAAGAACATGCGGGTGCCGAGGCCGACGACCCAGGCACTGGCCTCCACGTCGCCCTCCAGATCGATCGGCGTCTCCACCGGCGTGCCGGCATAGGCCGTCGCGTTGCGGCTGATCCGGGAGTTCTGGAAATCGATGTAGTTCAGGCTGGCGTCGATGGTGATACTCGACGTCGCCTTGACTGAGGTGCCGAGCGCGAAGGTCCAGCGATTGCCGTCGGGAACGCGCGGATCGCGCGAGTCGCCCTGCGTCGGTGTCGGGTCGTACTGGACGCCGCCGCGCACGGTCCAGCGCCGGGTCACGGCGAAATCGGCGCCGAACGCCCCGTTCAGGGTGTCCTGGTAGTTCTCGGGGGTCTGGGTAGTGATCGGGCTGGTGACATACACCGCGTCGAACACGCTCCAGCCGGTGCGCACCGCCTGCGCATTGAGGGCCAGCCGGTCGGTCGCCTGCCAGCGCACGCCGAAGGTGGCGGCCCAGGGCGTGGTGAACTTCGCACCGGCGTCGGCCCGGAGATTCTCCGCCGCCAGCGGTCCGCCAAGGCCGTCGATGTCGAGCTTGCCGCTAAGGTTGTGCTGGATCCTGGAGCGGTAGGCGGCGCCGAAGGTCAGCCGGTCGGTGAGGTGCAGCTGGACACCGACATTGTAGCCGACGTCCCAGCCATTGACGTGCAGGGTCTGCTGGCCGTCCGGCGAGCCGGGCAGCAGGTTCGGCAGCGCGTTGCTGAAATCCGCCAGCGTGTATTCGACGTTCGGCCCGATGCCGATGCCGAGCCAGCGCACCGGCCGCCAGGCGACCGTCGGCTGGAGGTCGATCGTGGTCAGCCGGGAGGTCTGGGCGGCATAGCGGGTCCAGCTATCGGTCGGATACTTGGTGATGAAGCTGAACGGGGAGGTACTGTCGATGCCAAGCGACCACTGGTCGCTGAAGCGCCAGGCGAACGCGCCGCTGGGCAGCACGCCGTTCTGGACCGGATTGCTGGCATGGCCGGCACCGCCATCCGGCAGGGTTCCGGCGAAAGGATTGGTCAGCGTCGAGCTGCGGTTGCGAACGTCGGAATCCGGCAGGATGCCGACGACCCCGCCATAGGATTGCGACTGCTCGATGCCGGCAATGCTGGCCGGGTTCCACCACATCGACTGCGCGCCCATGTCGGCGGCTTCCCCGGAATAGGCGCGTCCGCCACCCAGGATCGACTGGTCCTGCAGATAGAAGCCCGCGGCCTGTGCGCCGGCTCCCGACACGACCAGGCAGGCCAGCCCGACGCCGCCCGCGAGAAGGGTCTGTTTCATGATCACGCCTTGTTACGTCTACAACATGACCTAACATCTTGAACTCGGTAAAAGAAAGCAAACACAACTGTTGTCTCAGGTTCGTTCGAGCGGTGGGTCGCATGCCCTATTCGTCAACCGCCTGACGTCGGGGTGGGCTGCACGAAGCGCCATGGGGTGGATACGACGAGGCCGGCCCCGGTTGCCCGAGCAGCCGTCGGGTGCTATCTGACTGGAACTGATTGACGTATACGGCAGGTCATGCCGTTGGCGAAGCCGAGCCAGGAGACGCAACCTTGATCAATAACATCGTCATCGCGGGCTATGCCCGCTCGCCGTTCCATTTCGCCTCCAAGGGCGCCCTGGCCCGGGTCAGGCCGGATGACCTGGCGGCCCAGGTGGTGCGCGGGCTGGTCGAGCGGACCGGGGTGAAGCCCGGGGATATCGAGGACCTGATCGTCGGCTGCGCCTTCCCCGAGGGCGAGCAGGGCATGAATGTCGCGCGCCTGATCGGTCTGCTGGCCGACCTGCCGCAATCGGTCGGCGGCGTCACCGTCAACCGCTTCTGCGGGTCCTCGATGCAGTCGGTGCACATGGCGGCGGGCGCGATCGCGCTCGGGGCCGGCGAGGTGTTCATCTGCGCCGGCGTCGAGAGCATGAGCCGGGTGCCGATGCAGGGCTTCAACCCGCTGCCGAACCCGGAGCTGGCGGCCAAGGCGCCGGCCTATATCGGGATGGGCGACACCGCCGAGAACGTGGCGTCCCGCTACGAGATCAGCCGCGAGATGCAGGAGAGGTTCGCGCTGGCCAGCCAGCGCAAGGCCGCCGAGGCGCGAGCCGGCGGCCGCCTGAAGGACGAGATCGTGCCGATCCGCACCAAGACCGGCACGGTGGACACCGATGGCTGCCTGCGTCCCGAGAGCACCGCCGAGGGTCTCGCCGGGCTGAAGCCGGCCTTCCAGGTCAACGGCACCGTCACTGCCGGCACCGCCTCGCCACTGACCGACGGCGCCAGCGCGGTGCTGGTCTGCACCGAGCAGTATGCCTCCCGGAACGGCCTGCGCATGATGGCGCGGCTGCGCAGCATCGCGATCTCCGGCTGTGCGCCGGAAGTCATGGGGCTCGGCCCGATCCTGGCCAGCCGCAAGGCGCTTGAGCGCGGCGGCGTGAAGGCCTCGGAGCTGGACGTGGTCGAGCTGAACGAGGCGTTTGCCAGCCAGGCGCTCGCCTGTGCCGGCGAGATCGGCGTGCGCGACGAGACGCTCAATATCGATGGCGGCGCGATCGCGATCGGCCATCCGCTGGGCGCGACCGGCGCCCGCATCGTCGGCAAGGCGGCGCAGCTGCTGGCGCGCGACGGCGGCCGCTACGCGCTGGCGACGCAGTGCATCGGCGGCGGCCAGGGGATCGCGACGCTGCTGGAGCGCGTGTAATGGCGCCCCCCTCCCAAAGCGCGGCAACTGACAGCATCGAGCGCGTCTGCGTCATCGGCGCCGGCGTAATGGGCGCCGCGATCGCGGCGCAGGTGGCCAATGCCGGCGTGCGCGTGCTGCTGCTCGACATCCTGCCGAAGGACGAGGGTGCGGATCGGAACGGCGTCGCCAAGGCAGCAATCGCGCGCCTGCTCAAGACCGACCCGGCGCCATTCATGTCGCCGGCCGCGGCAAGGCTGGTTGAGACCGGCAACATCGAGGACGATCTCGGCCGCGTGGCTGAGTGCGACTGGGTGATCGAGGCCATCATCGAGCGCCTCGATGCCAAGCAGGCGCTGTATCGCCGGCTGGATGCGGTGCGTCGCCCGGGCATCGTGATCAGCTCGAACACCTCGACGATCCCGCTGGCGCAGCTCATCGAGGGTCTGCCGACAGCGCTCCAGCGCGACGTCATGATCACGCATTTCTTCAACCCGCCGCGCTACATGCGGCTTCTGGAGATCGTCACCAGTCCCGAGACAGACGCCGCGCTGGTGGATCGCATCGCGCAGTTCTCCGACCACCGCCTCGGCAAGACCGTGGTGCGCGCCAAGGACACGCCCGGCTTCATCGCCAACCGCATCGGCACGTTCTGGCTGCAGCATGGCGTGAACGCCGCGATGGATCTAGGGCTCACCATCGAGGAAGCCGACGCGGTCATGGGGCGGCCATTCGGCATTCCCAAGACCGGCGTGTTCGGTCTGCTCGACCTGGTCGGGCTCGACCTGATGCCGCACATCAATGCCAGCATGAAGGCGTCGCTGCCGGCGGACGACGCGTTCCTCGCCTCGCTGCGCGAGTTGCCGCTGCTGAGCAAGATGATTGCCGATGGCTATACCGGCCGGAAGGGCCGGGGCGGCTTCTACCGGATCAACCGGACGGCCGGGAAGGTGAAGGAGTCGATCGGGCTCGTCACCGGCGACTATGCCACCTCGGCGAAAGCCACGGTTCCGTCCGAGCTGTCGCGCAGCCCGAAGGCGCTGATCGCGTCGCCAGGTAAGCTCGGCCGCTACGCCTGGGCGGTGATGGGGGCGACGCTGGCCTATGCCGCAAGCCTGGTGCCCGCGATCGCCGACGACATCGTCGCCGTCGATGCAGCGATGCGCCTCGGCTTCAACTGGAAGCAAGGGCCGTTCGAGCTGCTCGATGCGCTTGGCCCCGAGACGGTCGCCTCCAGGCTGGAACAGGACGGGCTGACAGTGCCTGCGCTGCTGCGTCAGGTCGGCGGCGGCACGTTCTACAAGGTGGTGGACGGCGAGACGCAATTTTTCGGCACCGACGGGCAGTATCGTTCGGTGCCGCGCGAGCCGGGCGTGCTGCTGCTGGCCGACATCAAGCGCAAGCGCGAGCCGGAACTGCGCAATGGCTCGGCTGCATTGTGGGATATCGGCGACGGCGTGGCATGCTTTGAATTCAGCTCGAAAATGAATTCGATCGACGAGCCGATCCTCAAGCTGCTTGAGAAGAGCGTCGATGTGGTCAAGCAGCGGTTCCGCGCGCTGGTGATCTACAGCGACGCCACCAACTTCTCGGCCGGCGCCAATCTCGGCCTTGCCCTGTTCGCCTGCAACATCGCCGCCTGGGGCGAGATCGAGAAGCTGGTGAGCAGCGGCCAGCGCACCCTGAAGGCGATGAAATACGCGCCGTTCCCGGTGGTGGCGGGCGTCGCCGGCCTCGCGCTCGGCGGCGGCTGCGAGGTGGTGCTGCACGCCGACGCGGTGCAGGCGCATTCCGAGAGCTATATCGGGCTGGTTGAATGCGGGGTCGGGCTGGTGCCGGGCTGGGGCGGCTGCGGCGAGATGCTGCAGCGCTGGCGTGACGCAGCCGGCGCGCCACACGGACCGATGCCGGCGCCGAGCAAGGTGTTCGAGACGGTCAGCGTCGCCAGCGTGTCGAAATCGGCGGCGGAGGCGAAGTCGCTGCGCTTCCTGCGCGATAGCGACGGCATCACAATGAACCGCGACCGGCTGCTGTTCGACGCCCGTGCCCGGGCGCTGTCGATGGTCGAAGGCTACGTGCCACCGAAGCCGCCGGAGTTCAGGCTGCCGGGGGCCGGCGGACGCCTCGCCATGAGCCTTGCCGCCCATGGCTACCATCGCCAGGGCATCGCGTCGTCGCATGACCTGGTGGTGACCGACGGGCTGGCCGAGGTGCTGACCGGCGGTGACGCCGACTGTGTCGACATCGTCAGCGAAAAGGACCTGCTGGCGCTGGAACGCCGCGCCTTCATGCGCCTGATCCGGACCGGTCCAACGCTGGACCGCATCCAGCACACGCTGGAAACCGGCAAGCCGCTGCGCAACTGAACTTCCTTCCGGTCATACGGAGCAGACTTCATGCAGACCTACGAAGCACCTTTGCGCGACATGCGCTTCAACCTCTACGAGCTGCACGGGCTCGATGCGCTGACCGCGCTGCCGGCGTTCGCCGACCTCAACGCCGACACGGTGAACAGCGTGCTGGAGGAGGCCGCCAAGATCGCCACTGAAGTGTTGCTGCCGCTGAACGCGTCCGGCGACATCGAGGGCTGCGTGGCCGAGAACGGCGTCGTGCGCACCCCTAAGGGGTTCCGCGAGGCCTACGGCGTGTTCCGCGACGGCGGTTGGAGCTCGGTGGCGGGCGATCCGGACTATGGCGGCCAGGGGCTGCCCGAGAGCGTGAACTCGCTGGTGCAGGAGATGATCTGCGCCAGCAACCTCTCCTTCAGCCTGTATCCGGGCCTGACCCACGGTGCGGTCAAGGCGCTGGCGGCGCACGGGTCCAAGGACCTGAAGGACCTCTATTTGCCGAAGATGATCGAGGGCGTCTGGTCCGGCACCATGTGCCTGACGGAGAGCCATTGCGGCACCGATCTCGGCCTGCTGCGCACCCGCGCGGTGCCCGACGGGGACGGCGGCTACCGGCTGAACGGCGCCAAGATCTTCATCTCCGCCGGCGAGCACGACCTGACCGAGAACATCGTCCACCTGGTGCTGGCGCGGCTACCGGACGCGCCGGCCGGCATCAAGGGGATCAGCCTGTTCCTGGTGCCGAAGTTCCTGCCGCGCGAGGACGGCACGCCGGGCGAGCGCAACGGCGTCGCCTGCACCGGCATCGAGCACAAGATGGGGCTGAAGGCCTCGGCGACCTGCCAGATCGCCTTCGACGACGCGAGGGGCTGGCTCGTCGGCCTGCCCCACAAGGGCATGCAGGGCATGTTCACCATGATGAACGAGGAGCGGCTCGGCGTCGGCATCCAGGGGCTCGGCATCGCGTCGGCCGCCTACCAGTCCGCGGTCGCCTACGCGAAGGACCGCCTGCAGGGCCGGTCACTCGGCGGCACCAAGCGTCCCGATCTCGCAGCCGATCCGATCATCGTGCATCCGGACGTGCGGCGCATGCTGATGACCATGCGTACCAGCGCCGAGGGCTGCCGGGCGGTCGGAACCTGGGTATCCCAGGCGGTCGACCTGTCGCGCCACGCCGGGACCGAGGCGGCGCGCACCGCGGCCGCAGATTTCGTCGCCCTGATGACGCCGGTGGTGAAGGCGTTGTTCACCGATCTCGGGTTCGAGGCGGCCAGCCTCGGGGTGCAGGTCTATGGCGGCCACGGCTACATACGCGAGCACGGTGTCGAGCAGTATGTTCGCGATGCCCGCATCGCCATGCTGTACGAGGGCACCAACGGCATCCAGGCGCTCGACCTGGTCGGCCGCAAGATGCCGGCGCATATGGGTCGCTCGCTGCGGTACTTCTTCCATCCGGTGTCGGAGTTCATCGCCGCCAACCGCAAGGATGCGGCGATAGGCGGCATGGTGGAGCATCTGGAGCGGGCGTTCGGGGCGCTGCAGCTCGCCACCGGGCAGATCGCGCAGTCCGGGCTGAAGGATCCGGAGGAAGCGGGTGCGGCCGCCACTGACTACCTGCGGCTGCTGGGACTGGTGGCGATGGGCTACATGTTCGTCCGCTCGGCCCAGATTTCTCATGCCAAGCTCGGTGATGCCGGCCCGGATGCCGGCTTTTATCGTGGCAAGCTGGCCTCGGCGCAGTTCTTCATCGACCGTATCCTGCCGCAGGCGACCGCCTTGTTCCTGGCGATCAAGTCGGGCAAGCAGTCCACCATGGCGCTCGAGGACGCCGCCTTTTAGGAGCTGCCATGCCTGACCTGGACGATCTGACCGCGCGCGTGCGCGAAACCGCCGAGAAGAACGCCGGCCTGTCGCGGCCGGTGCTGCTCGACCTCGGCGACACCGGCCTGATCCATCTCGACGGCACCAATGTCGGCAACGAGGAAGCGCCGGCAGATTGCCGTATCAGCCTGTCCGCCGACAATCTGGAACGCCTGATGGAGGGCCGGCTCAACGCCACGATGGCCTATATGACCGGCCAGCTGAGAGTGGACGGCGACATGACGCTCGCCCTGCAACTGGCCTCGGCGCTGCGCGCGGAATGAGCGACGCGCGCGTCCCGGACGGCTTCCTGCCGCTGCCGCAGATCGGCGGGGACGGCTTCAACACGCTCTGCGGGCCGATCTGGGTCAAGGCCGACGGCGACGTGCTGCTGGGCGGCTTCAGGGTCGAGGCACATCATCTGAACCCTGCCGGCAACTGTCATGGCGGCATGCTGGCGACCTTCATCGATGTTCATCTCTGCATGGCCGCCTTGTTCGCGCGCCCCATCGCCGCACAGATCCTGCCGACGATCAGCCTGTCGCTGGACTACCTGGCCCCGACCCTGCTCGGCGCCTGGGTCGAGGCGCGGCCCGAGATAGACCGCATCACGCGCGGCACGGTGTTCGCCACCGCGCTGCTGCGCGCGAACGGCGCACCGGTAGCCCGGGCACGCGGCATCTACAAGATCGTGAAGCCGGCACCGGACACCGCGCTGATGGATATCGGCGACCACCTGCGCCGATACCTGACGGGAGCCGGGCATCCTGGCTAGACAGTTCGACGACCTGGTCGCCGGCCTGCGCCTGCCGGTGCTGGGGGCGCCGATGTACATCGTCTCGAACCCGGCGCTGGTGAGCGCGCAGTGCCGCGCCGGGATCATCGGGGCGTTCCCGGCCCTGAACGCGCGCGGTCCCGGCGCACTGGACGACTGGCTCGACCGGATCGAGGCGGATGCGGGAGTGCCGGCTGGTCCGGTTGGGGTCAACCTGATCGTGCACCGGACCAACGAACGTCTCGCGTCCGATCTCGACACCTGCGTACGGCGGCGGGTGCGGCTGGTAATCACCTCGCTCGGCGTGCAGCCGGAGGTGAATGCCGCGGTGCACGAGGCAGGCGGCCTGGTGCTGCACGACGTCACCAACCAGCGCCACGCCCACAAGGCGGTCGAGGCTGGCGCCGACGGGTTGATCCTGGTCGCCGCTGGTGCGGGTGGCCATGCCGGCATGCAGTCACCGTTCGCCCTGCTCGCCGAGACGCGGCAATGGTTCGACGGGCCGCTGGTGCTGGCGGGCGCGATCGGCAGCGGTCGCGCCATCCTGGCGGCGCGCATCCTCGGCGCCGACCTGGTCTCGATCGGCTCGCTTTTCATTGCCACCGAAGAAGCCAATGCGGTCGCCGGCTACAAGCGGATGGTGGTCGAGAGCAACGCCGCCGACATCGCCTACTCGGACCTGTTCACCGGGGTGCACGGCAACTACCTGGCAGGCTCCATACGCAACGCCGGCCACGATCCGGACGACCTGCCGCGCGCGTCCGGCGCCGGACTCAAGGTGAGCGGGGCGGCGACGGCGTGGCGCGACGTCTGGGGCTGCGGCCAGGGCATCGGCGCGATCGATGCTGTCCGTCCGGCGGCCGTACTGGTGGATCGGCTCCTGGGCGAGTACCGGGCCGCGAGAGCATTGCAGGTCGGCGCCGATGCCTGACCAGGTGATCCAGAACGCCGCCTCGACCCGGCTCTATACGGTGACCGAACTGGCGACGGCCCTTGGAGTCACCGCCCGCGCCCTGCGCTTCTACGAGGACAAGGGCCTGATCAACCCGTCGCGGGCCGGTGGCGCGCGCATCTATACGCATCGCGACCGCGCCCGCCTGCAGCTCATCCTGCGCGGCAAACGGCTCGGCTTCACGCTGCGCGACATCAAGGAGTTCCTCGACCTCTACGACGTCGACCCCGGGCACCAGGAGCAGCAGCGCCGCCTGCTGAAGGCGATCCGCAAGCGGATCGCGCACCTGAGCAGCATGAAGGACGCCATCACCGAGACCCTGCGCGAGCTGGCCGAGATCGAGCGGCAGGTCGCGGCCACCCTCAGGCAGTAGCCTAGCCAATACGCTGTCGTAACGTGTTCCTGGTCTGCCGCGCAGGATGTGCGCTATGACGACCGGGACGAACTACCCCGATGGGTGTGCATGAAGCTGCCGACCACCGCCGAGCGTCAGGATGCGGAACAGGATGACGAGGCGTTCCTGGACGGCGGTGGCGAGCTCTCGGAGCTGATTGCCGCCTATGACTGGGGCGCCACGCCGCTCGGCTCGGTGGCTCGCTGGCCGCAGAGCCTGCGCACCACGGTCGCCCTCATCCTGCGCTCGCCGGTCCCGATCGTGACGCTGTGGGGCCAGGACGGCATCATGATCTACAACGACGCCTATTCAGGCTTCGCCGGAGGCCGCCACCCGAGGCTGCTCGGGTCCCGGGTTCGCGAAGGCTGGGACGAGATCGCGGACTTCAACGATAACGTCATGCGGGTCGGGCTGGCCGGGGGCACCCTTGCCTACAGGGACCAGGAACTCACCCTGCAGCGCAGCGGCCAGCCGGAGCAGGTCTGGATGAACCTGGACTACTCGCCGATCATCGGCGAGAGCGGCCGGCCCGAGGGCATCATCGCCATCGTGGTCGAGACCACCTCCAAGATGCAGGCCGAGCAGCGCCTGCGTGTCGCCGCGGCCGAGCTTGCGTCACTGAATGCGGAGCTGGAGCGGCGCGTCGCCGAACGCACCGCCGAGCATGACCGGGTCTGGCGCAACTCGCGCGACCTGCTGGTGGTGATCGGCGTCGACGGCATCTTCCGCGCGGTCAACCCGGCCTGGACGGCGATCCTCGGCCACGACACCGCCGAAATCGTCGGGCGCAGCTTCCTCGAGTTCATCTGGACCGAGGATGCGACGCTGGCCCAGGACGGGCTGGACGATGCGGCCGCCCGGCGTGACCTGACCAGTTTCGAGAGCCGGTGGCGGCATCGCGACGGCAGCCTGCGCTGGATTTCCTGGAACACCTCGGTCGAGGGCGACCTGGTCTATGCCTACGGCCGCGACATCAACGCCGAGAAGCAGCAGGCCGAGGCGCTGGCCCAGGCCGAGGAGCAGCTCCGGCAGGCACAGAAGATGGAGGCGGTCGGCCAGCTCACCGGCGGCATCGCGCACGACTTCAACAACCTGCTGACCGGCATCACAGGCAGCCTGGACCTGCTGGACCTGCGCCTGTCGGAGGGCCGCGCCGGACAGGCCGCCCGCTATATCGACGCCGCACGCGGCGCGGCCGACAGGGCTGCGGCCCTGACCCACCGGCTGCTCGCCTTTTCCAGGCGCCAGACGCTGGCTCCGAAGCCAACCGATATCAACCGGCTGGTCGCCGGAATGGCGGAGCTGATCCGCCGCACCATGGGTCCCTCGGTTGCGATGCGGGTCGAAGCCTGCAACACGCTGTGGACCAGCATGGTCGATCCGAACCAGCTCGAGAGCGCGCTGCTCAACCTCTGCATCAATGCGCGCGACGCGATGCCGGAGGGCGGGGAGGTGACGATCAGGACCGTGAACCATGCCTTCAGCATGGCCGAGGCACGGGCACAGGACCTGCCGACGGGGGAATACGTCTCGCTCCAGGTGGACGATATCGGCAGCGGCATGACGCCGGAGGTCATCGCCCGCGCCTTCGATCCGTTCTTCACCACCAAGCCGATCGGCATGGGGACCGGCCTCGGCCTGTCCATGATCTACGGCTTCGTCCGCCAGTCGGGGGGTCAGGCGCGGATCCGTTCGGTGCCAGGGCAGGGCACGACCGTCAGCCTCTACCTGCCCCGCCATCATGGCCTCCCGGATGCCGTTGAAGGGCAGGCCGCAACGGGACCGCCACCCAGGGCGCGGCAGGGCGAGACCGTCCTGGTGGTGGACGACGAACCGACCGTGCGGATGCTTGTCACCGAGGTGCTGGACGAGCTCGGCTACATGGCGATCGAGGCAGCCGACGCGGCCGAAGGGCTGGGGCTGGTCAGGTCGCAGCACCGTCTCGACCTGATTGTGACCGATGTCGGCCTGCCGGGCGGCATGAATGGCCGCCAGCTTGCGGACGCCGCGCGCGAGGTGCGCTCGGGGCTGAAGGTGCTGTTCATCACTGGCTATGCCGAGAACGCAATCCTCGATGAGGGGCACCTTGCTCCAGGGATGCAGGTGATGACCAAGCCGTTCGCCCTGGACGCACTGGCCATCCGGATCAGGTCGATGATCGGCGGCGACTGATCTCCCCGGACATCGCGGGTCGTCAGAAGATCTTGTTGATCAGGTCGTCGCCGATGCCGAAGCCGGCGCCCATCTCGATCGCGCGGCCGAAGCCCGAGTTCAGGAAGTTGCCAATCATCCCGCCGACCGGTGCGCCGCTTCCCGCGCCACCCATGAAGCCTCCCGGCTGGCCACCATAGCTTGGCTGCTGCTGGGAATATCCCGGCTGGGGGACGAAGTTCGGGCTCTGGCCCCAGTTGCCCTGCGGCGGTGGCGGTGCCGACTGCTGGACCTGTCCCTGGAGTTGGGCCTGGTTGGCGACGAAGCCGTGCAGCGCCTGCAACAGGTTGCTGACCTGGTCCTGCTCGGACCGGAAGGAGAGGGCCAGCTCGCGCAGGTCGAGCAGCCACTCGCGGGCCTGCTGGTCGCCGCCCTGGGCCGCGACCTGAAGCTTGTTGCCGAGCGTCTGTAGCGCCTGCACGGTCTGCTGCGACTGCCCCTGCAACTGCTGGTAGGACTGGTCGATGGTCTGCACGTCCATGACGATCTCCTGCTCTCGGTCTCCCGGCTACCCGAATATGGACTTCGAAGCGCCCGACTGCCAGTGGGCCTCAGGCGCCGCCGTCGATGGTGAGGATGGTGCCGGTCGTGTAGCCGGAGCGCGGCGAGGCAAGAAAGGCGACGGCGCTGCCGATCTCCTCCGGCGTGGCCGGACGGCCGAACGCCATGGTCCGGGTGTAGTCCTGCCACCGCTCCTCGTCGCCGAACTCGCGCAGCGCCCGGGCGCGCAGCAGCGTCTCGATGCGTCCCGTACCGACCGGGCCGGGATTGATTCCGACCACGCGCATGCCATCCTTCGGCGCTGCCTTGCCGAGGCTGCGGGTAAAGGCCATCAGCGCCGCATTCCCGGTGCTGCCGGTGATGTAGTTCGGGTCGAAATACTCGCCAGCCGCGCCGATCACGTTGACCACCACGCCGCGCCGCTCCGCCAGGCGCGGATAGAGCGCTCGGGTCAGGCCGATATAGCCGAACACCTTCAGGTCCCAGGCCGACCGCCAGGCGGCATCGCCGACCGCCTGCAGGTCGCCGGCCGGGATTGCGCCGGCATTGTTGACCAGCAGGTCGAGCGGGCCGGCTTCCGCCGCCACCCGCTCGACTTCCGCATGCCGCGACAGGTCGGCCGCGATGACCTGCACGCCGACCTGCCGGCGGCTCCGCACCGCCTCTAAGGCCGATGCGAGCGCGCTCGCATCGCGCGACACCAGGACCAGGTCGCAGCCTTCCTCGGCGAGCACCAGGGCCGTGGCGAGGCCGATGCCTTTCGACCCCCCGGTGATCAGGGCGCGCTTGCCGGCGAGATGCAGGTCCATGGTTCAGGCCACCTTGTCGTCATGGTCCGTAGCACGCGAGGCCAGCGCGCAGAGCCGTTCCGTCACCCGGTAGGCGTCGCGAAAGGCGCTGACCGGCAGGAACTCGTACCGCGAATGAAAATTGAGCGCGCCGGTGAAGTAGTTCGGCGTCGGCATGCCGCGCGCGGACAACGCCGAGCCGTCGGTGCCGCCGCGCATCGCGATGATCCTCGGCGTGATGCCGACCTCGGCGAACGCCGCGTGCATCAGCTCGACCGGGCGGCGGTCATCGCCGAGGGAGTCCGCGATGTTGCCGTACTGGTCCTCGATGACGCATTCGATCGTGGCGCGCGGATGCAGCGCCCGCACCGTCTGCACCGCCGCCTCGACATGCCGCTTGCGCGCTGCGATGCCGTCCGCGTCGAAGTCGCGGATCGAGAGATGCAGCAGCCCCTCGTTGCCGTTCGCCGTCACGTTGTTCACCCACCAGTAGCCGTCACGCCCGTCGGTATGTTCCGGCGTCTGGAGCGGATCGAACTGCGCGATCAGGTCGGCCGCGACGCGCACCGGGTTCACCATCACGCCCTTGGCCGACATCGGATGCGCCGTCACCCCGGTAATGGCGATGGTCGCCTTTGCGGCGTTGAAGGTCTCATAGACCAGCTCGCCACGCTCGCAGCTGTCGATGGTGTAGGCGAACCTCGCCGGAAATCGCCCAAGATCCATCACCTTGGCGCCGCGCAGGCCGATCTCCTCGTCCGGCACGAAGGCAACCGCGATGTCGCCATGCGGCAGATCGCCCTGGCGGAGCCGGTCTAGCAGCGTCATCACCACCGCGATCGCCGCCTTGTTGTCCGCACCCAGCACGCTGGTGCCGTCGCCGAAGATGATGTCCTCGCCGACATAGGGCTCCAGTTCGGGATGCTCGGCCACACGCAGCCAGATCTCCGCCGTCCGGTTCAGGCACAGGTCGCGGCCCTCGTAGCGCAGGCGCTGCGGGCGGATATCCGGCGACAGCCCGACATCGACGGTGTCGAGATGCGCCACGAAACCGATGCAGGGGGCCTCGCGCACGGTGCCGCGCTTCAGCGCGGTCAGCACGCAGTTCGCATCGAGATGGATGTCCTCGAGCCCGAGCGCGGCCAGTTCGGCGGCGAGCAGTTCGGCCAGCACGCGCTGTCCCGGCGTGGACGGCAGCGTTTCCGCGCGACCGTCGCTCTGGCTGGTGACGGCAAGATAGCGGAACAGACGCTCCACCAGTTGCTGATCGGGCTGCGGCATTGCGGGTTCTCCGGTGTGATGGCTCATGCCGCGGATCGCCGGCGCGACCGGGGCAGCAGCCGGGCGGCGCTGAGCACGGCACCGATCATCCCGGCCAGGGCGCCGAACGCCAGACAGTGCCGCGCACTCTCGGCCGGCAGCAGTCCGAACACCAGCGCCACCAGCATCGCCCCGATGGTCTGGCCGAGCAGCCGCGCCACCGGGATCATGGCGCTGGCGCCGCCCGACCGGTGCATGGGTGCGGCGGTCAGCATCGCCCGGTTGTTTGGCGCCTGGAACAACCCGAAGCCGCTGCCGGCAAGCGCGATGCGCCAGGCGATGTCGAAATCTGACGGGCTCGCGGGCATCTGCCAGAGCAGGGTGAACCCGGTGGCGGTGATCAGCAGGCCGACGCTCGACAGGAAACCGGCGGAATGCCGGTCGGCGAGCCGGCCGACCAGGGGCGAGATTGCCACGATCGCCAGCGGCCACGGCGTGATCAGCAGGCCCGTCTGCACCGCCGAGCGATGCAGACTTACTTGGAAGAAGAACGGCATTGCGATGATGAAGAAGTTGGACGAGACGAAGCCGAGGATGCCGACGATGAAGGCGCTCCGGAAGTCGCCCAGCCGCAGCAGGTCGACCGGCAGCAGCGGCTCGCTGGCCTGAAGCTGGCGCCGCACCAGCCAGGCCAGGCAGGCCGCGCCCACCGCGATCAGAACCAGGGACAGGCCGATCGCGCCGTGGTGCGCGAAACGGTCCAGGCCGATGAACAGCGGTCCGAGGGCGAGCATGCTCAGCGTCGCACTGCCGAGATCGAAGCGGCGCGCGCTGCGCAGCGTCGCGGGCAGGCTGGTCGTGGCGAACAGCAGCGCCGCGCCGCCGAGCGGCAGGTTGATCAGGAAGATCCAGCGCCAGCTGGCGACCGACAGCACCGCGGCCGCGATCGTGGGTCCGAGCGCCACGCCGAGCGCCACCACCAGGCCGTTCATCGCAATGCCCCGGCCGAGCAGCGACTTCGGGTAGATCGCCCGCACCAGGGCCGCGTTGACGCTCATGATGCAGGCGCCGCCAAGCCCCTGCAGCACCCGCGCGCCGGCCAGCTCGGGCAGGCTGTCCGAGGCCGCGCACAGGGCGGAGGCGACGATGAACACCATCAGCCCGATCCGGCAGATCCGGTCCTGGCCCCTGATCTCTCCCAGCGAGGCCAGCGGCAGCAGGCCGATCAGGGTGGCGAGCTGGTAGCCGTTGATGACCCAGATCGAGTCCGCCGCCGTGCAATGGATGTCGCGCGCAATTGTCGGCAGGGCGACGTTGGCCACGGCGTAGTCCAGGGTGGACAGCAGCACCGAGAGCGCGATCGCCAGCATCGCGCGCTGCCTCGGACGGCCGTGCAGGCCGTCCGCCAGCACGGGCGCCTGTGGAAGCGGGTCCTCGCTGATCGCACTCGACATGGCTCATGCCGCTACAGGCTGGGCGCCGGGAAATCCAGACCGCTGCCTCCCGTGGGATGCTGCCTTGCATCATTTCAGCATCTTGAGGTTTGAACCGGTGCCGCGGCCGGCGTAGAGCCTGAAGGCCCTGCGGGATTGAGGAAGATCGATGAGCCAGAGCGTCGCCGGTCAACAGGTTCCCCTGCGCGCGCCCGTCAAACGCGTCCAGGGCCGCGGGACCCAGGGACGCACCGGCCTGGTGCTCGGCACGATCAGCCTCTGCCACATGCTCAACGACACCATCCAGTCGTTGCTGACCGCGATCTACCCGCTGCTGAAGGGCGGCTTCCACCTGTCGTTCAGCCAGATCGGGCTGCTGACGCTGACCTACCAGATCACCGCGTCGCTGCTGCAGCCCCTGGTTGGCCAGTTCACCGACCGCCGCCCGGTGCCCTGGTCGCTGGCGGCCGGCATGAGCGTCTCGATGACCGGCCTGCTGATCCTGGCACTCGCGCAGAGCTACGCGCACCTGCTTGGCGGGGCCGCCCTGCTCGGCATCGGTTCCTCGATCTTCCATCCCGAGGCCTCGCGCATCGCCCGGCTGGCCTCCGGCGGCCGTCACGGCTTCGCGCAGTCGGTGTTCCAGGTCGGCGGCAATTTCGGCACCTCGCTGGGACCGCTGCTGGCCGCCTTCGTGGTGCTGCCGAACGGCCGGTCCAGCCTCGCCTGGTTCTGCCTGCTGGCGCTGCTCGGGGTGGCCCTGCTGGGCGCCATCGGCCGCTGGTACTCGCAGCAGAGCCGGCTGGCCCGCAAGGAGACCGTGCGGCACGCCACCGGCCTCAGCCGCCGCCAGACCGGCACGGCGCTGGCCATGCTCATCGCCCTGGTGTTCTCGAAGTATTTCTACCTCGCCAGCATCGGCAGCTACTACATCTTCTACCTGATGCACCGCTTCGGGGTGTCAGCACAGACCGCCCAGGTCGAGCTTTTCGTCTTCCTCGGCGCCACCGCCGCCGGCACCTTCGCGGGCGGCCCGATCGGCGACCGGATAGGCCGCAAATACGTCATCTGGGGCTCCATCCTCGGCGTGCTGCCGTTCACCCTCGCCTTGCCGCATGTCGGCTTCGGCTGGACCATCGCGCTGAGCGTGGTGATCGGGCTGGTGCTGTCCTCCGCCTTTTCCGCCATCCTGGTCTATGCGACCGAGTTGCTGCCGGGCCGGGTCGGCATGGTCTCGGGCCTGTTCTTCGGCCTCGCCTTCGGCATGGGTGGCCTGGGTGCCGCGGTGCTGGGCGTGCTGGCGGACCATGCCGGGATCGACGCGGTGTACGAGGTCTGCGCCTTCCTGCCGGGCATCGGCATCCTGGCCCTGTTCCTGCCCAACCTGGAACACGCGAGATCCTGAAGACAGAACCCAGGCTGCTGTTCTCGGATGCGCGGTTCGTCGTCCTGGACAAGCCTGCCGGGCTGAAGGTGCATCCCGGACCCGGCGGCGGCCCTTCTGTCGAGGATTGGTTCGGGTTGCTGTCCCGGCGGCGCGACGGCCCCTGGCTCGCGCACCGGCTGGACGCCGACACCAGCGGCTGCCTGCTGGTGGCACTCCGCCGGGCGGCGCTGCACGCGGCCCAGGCCTGCTTCGCCGAGGGACGCGCCGGCAAGATCTACTGGGCCCTGGTGCGCGGCGCGCCCGATGCCCCGACGGGGATCATCGACCTGCCGTTGCTCAGGCAGAGCACGGCGCAGGCGGGCTGGAGCATGCGACCCGATCCGCAGGGGGCGGTCGCCCGGACCCGCTACCGGGTTCTCGGCGGCACCGGCACGACGAGCTGGCTGGAGCTCGAGCTGCTGACCGGGCGCACGCACCAGGCGCGGGTGCATTGCGCGAGCCTCGGCTGCCCGATCATCGGCGACGCGCTGTACGGCGAGGCCGGCGAGCCGGGTAGCCACCTGCACCTGCTCGCCCGCGCGATCCGGCTGCCGCTCGAGCCGCAGGTCGCGGCGACTGCACCGCCGCCACCGCACATGCTCGAAGCCCTCCTGGCCTGCGGCTTCCTCCCCGATCGGTGACAACTGGAAATTGATGGTATTTCCGCTCTGAAACCAAGGCGGAAACGCTCTACATTGCGGCCGTGATTCGCTCCAGCCCACCTCGCCTCCCTGCCAGACCCGCGCGCTTCTGCTCCGGCTCCATCCTCCGCCACACATGCGTCATGGCCGGTACCGGCTCGGTCGGCCTGCTGGCGGTGTTCTCGGTCGACCTGCTCAACCTGCTCTACATCTCGATGCTGCACGATCGCGCGCTGACGGCTGCGATCGGCTTCATCGGCGCTGTGTCCTACCTGCAGATGGCGATCTCGATCGGCCTCTCGATCGGCCTCGGGGCCGCGGTCTCGCGCCGCATCGGTGCCGGCGATGTCGGCGAGGCACGCCAGATCGCCTCCGCCGCACTCGCCGTGATGGTTGCCGTCATGCTCGCCATCGGGCTTGGGACGGTGCTGCTGCTGGACCCGTTGCTGCGGGCGCTGGGCGCGCGCGGCGAGGTGCTGGCGGCGGCCACGCGCAATCTCTCGATCATCTCGCCGTTCCTGCCGCTGATCGCGCTCGGCATGGGCTGCTCGGCGCTGCTGCGCTCGGTGGGCGACGCCCGCCGCTCGATGACGGTAACGCTGTGGAGCGCCTTCCTGCTCGCCTGCCTCGACCCGGTGCTGATCTTCGGCCTGCATCTCGGCCTGGAGGGCGCCGCGATCAGCACCGTGCTGTCACGCGCGACTGCCGCCGGGCTCGGCCTGCTCGCCGTGCGCCACCATGATTTCCTGGAGCGGCCGCACTGGCAAAAGATCCCCGCGCATGCCTGGCCGGTGCTGAACATCGGCTTGCCTGCGGCGCTCACCAACCTCGCGACCCCGGTCGGCAGCGCCTACACGACGCATGTGATGGCGAAGTTCGGGCTCGGGGCGGTCTCGGGCCAGGCGACAATCGACCGCATCATCCCGGTCGCGTTCGCCTTCATCTTCGCGCTCACCGGCTCGGTCGGGCCGATCATGGCGCAGAACCTGGGAGCCCGGCAGTTCCCCCGGGTGCGCGAGGCCTTGCGCTGCGCCCTGCTGCTGGTGCTGTCCTGCGTGCTGGCGATGTGGGCGGTGCTCGCCGTGCTGCAGAACCAGGTGGTCGCCCTGTTCTCGGCCACCGGCGACATGGCGATGCTGCTGCACCTGTTCTGCACCTGGACCGTGGCGAGCTTCCTGTTCATCGGCGCGCTGTTCGTGGCCAACGCCGCCTTCAACAATCTCGGCCACCCGCTGCTCTCGACGCTGTTCAACTGGGGGCGGGCGACGCTCGGCACCATCCCGTTCGTGCTGTTCGGCATGCGCTACGGCCCACGCGGGGTGCTGGTCGGTCAGGCGGCAGGCGGCATCCTGTTCGGGCTGCTGGCCGTCGTCACGGCGTTCGCGCTGACCCGGCGGCTGCATGTTGTCCCATCACGCGCGCAGCCCGAGGCGCCGCTGCCGCCTGTCAGCGCCAAGGCCGCGATGATCGAGATGGCGGAACTGACGCGCGAGGAAGCCGGCTCGGAGGTCTAGCGGGGCCGACGGGCGGGCATGGACGCACCAGCCAGCAGCCTGCGGGTCATCGACAGCGACGCGAACAGTGAAACCAGCAGGGCCAGCACCCAGTGCGGGCGGCGCAGGTAGAGGACCCAGGCGAAATCGTAGCCGGCCAGCAGCAGGAAGATGATCGAGACCACGATCGCCAGACCGAGCGCCGCCTGCCCGCGCCGGAGCGCCACCACGCAAAGCGCGAGGAACACGCAGAACAGGGCGACCGCCAGGGCGCGCACCACCTCGATGGTCGGCCCGCTCAGGCGGTCGAGCTGGTACTCGGTGCGATCGATAGCCTCGCGCAGGGCCTCCTCCACCGGGTTCGGCCCGGCGAAGATCAGCAGCAGGGCCAGGAGTGCGCCGAAGCCCCAGATCAGGAAGATACCGTTTCGGCTCATGCGGCGATCACCTTCTAAACAAGCCCGGCACCTTCAAAACGATCCCGGCACCTTCTACCCAAGCAGGAACCAGAGTCTGAACAGCATCGTCTCCGGCCATGTCCTGCGCACCAGGGCACGCAGCCGGAGCAGGGCAAGTAGCCGCGCCAGACCGCCGCTGTCGAGGGCCGCCGCGATCACCGCGAGATCCGCACGGGCCTGCGGCGCCAGCGACGCCTGATCCGCCAGCAGGGCCGCGACATGGCGGCGGAACAGACGCATGAAGCTGTCGGGTCCGCGCTTCAGCGCCATCAGGCCGCGCCGGAGCGTCGAGTGCGGCGCACCGACCGCGTTGCGCCGATGCTGGCGATAAAGCACGACGGCGACCGGATCGACCACCAGGCTGCCGCCGGCGGCACCGACCAGCAGGTACGACCACCAGTCATGCAGGGTGCCGTCAGGCAGCCCGCTGGCCGCCACCAGCGCCGCTGCTGACGGGTTGAGCAGCACGGTGCAGCCGGTGGCGAGGTTCTGCGTCAGCGAGGCGGGGAACGGCGGCAGGCGGCCGATGCAAGGCGACAGGCCGATCGATTGAAGGTCGCCATCGACCAGCAGCTGGCGCGCGCAATACAACGCCGGCCGCGCGGAACACGGGTCGCCGAGCCGCGCCAGCCCGCGCGCCAGCTTGTCCGGCAGCCAGACATCGTCCTGGTCGGCGAACGCCACCACATGACCCTGCGGCACCGCGCGCAGCAGCGTCAGGAACGAGGCGGTGATGCCGACATGTCGGCCGCTATCGATTGCCACGCAGCGTCCGGCGCCGACGGTGCGTGCGAACTCCGCCATTACCGCCGCCGAGCCATCGCCGGAGCCGTCGTCACGCCAGTACAAGATCCAGTCGGTGTGGGTCTGCGCGATCAGGCTGGCGAGTTGCTCGCGCAGAAAAGGAGCGCCCTCGTAGGTCGAGAGCAGGATCACGACCGGCCGCTGCACCCGCGTTATTTAGCCCGCAGGCGTATCGAAGGCTACTGCCCCGCCGCCAGCAAGTGGTCCACCACCCCGGGAACGCTCTGCCGCCAAAGCGGCAACCGCACGCCGAACACCCGCTCCAGCTTGCCGCAATCGAGCCGCGAGTCCGCCGGACGCCGGGCCGGCGTCGGCCAGTCGGCGGTGCGGATCGCGATCACCTCGGGCATCGGCCGGCCATGCGTGGCGGCCGCCTCCAGCGCCGCCACCGCAAGCGCATGCCAGGTCGCCTCGCCACTCCCCGCCGCGTGGAACACGCCGCCGTACTGCGACTGCCAGCCGGATGCCCCGATCCTGTCGGCGATCGCCAGGATCGCCGCCGCGAGGTCGTCGGCGCTGGTCGGGCAGCCGCATTGATCTCCGACCACGCGCAGGGTCGGCCGTGTCGCTCCCGCTGTGACCATCGTGCGGACGAAGTTCTTGCCGGCGGCGGAATACACCCACGAGGTCCGCAGCACGATGGCGCGCGGACAGGCCGCCAGAACCGCCCGTTCGCCCTCTGCCTTGGTGCGGCCATAGACCCCGGTCGGCGAGGTCGGGTCGGTCTCCAGGTACGGCTCGCCCTTGTCGCCGTCGAACACATAGTCGGTCGAGACGTGGATCAGCGGGATGCCAGCCTCGGCGCACAGGCTGGCGAGGCGCCGCGGGCCCTCGAAGTTGGCACGCGACGCGCCGGGCTGGTCGGTCTCGGCCGCATCCACCGCGGTCCAGGCGGCGGCGTTCACCACCAGCCAGGGGGCCGCGTGGGCCACCGTCGCTTCGATGCTGGCCGGATCGTCGAAATCGAACTCCGGTCGCCCGACACGATGTACCCGCTCGCCGCCGAGTGCAGCCAGCGACGAGGCGAGCTGGCCGCTGCCGCCGGTCACCAGGATCGGGCGCGTCAAAGCCGGAACCAGCCTTCCGCCTGCGCGAAGGGCGGCGCGAGCCGGTCCTTGTCCGACAGCACCGCCTCGTGCTCGGCGATCGGCCATTCGATGCCGATCGCGTCCGAGTTCCAGAGCACCGCGCGCTCGGAGTCGCGGTCCCAGACATCGGTGCATTTGTACTGCACCTCGGTATTGTCGGTCAGCGTGCAGAAGCCGTGCAGGAAGCCAGGCGGAATCCAAAGCTGCGACCAGTTCGCCTCGGAAAGCTCCGCACCGACCCACTTGCCGTAGGTCTGTGATCCGACCCGCGCATCGACCGCGACATCGAAGATCGCGCCACGGGTGCAGCGCACCAGCTTGCCCTGCGGATGCGGCGCCACCTGGCAGTGCAGCCCGCGCACCACGCCACGCTGCGTCGACAGGCTGTGGTTGTCCTGCACGAACTCCGTCGCGATGCCGGCCTCGCTCATGCGCGTGCGGTTGTAGGTCTCGGAGAAAAATCCGCGCTCGTCGGCAAAGCGCGACGGCGTGACGAGAACGATGTCGTGGATCGCAAGATGCTCGACCTGCAAGGCGATGTTCTCCCGCGTGCTATTTGTGCGCACCGTCCGCCAGCTCGAGCAGCAGGCGGCCGAGCTCGGTCTTGCTCAGGCCTTGCGCGTGACGGCGCAGCGTCAGGCCGTCGATGAATCCCATGCGGAAGGCGACCTCTTCCGGGCAGCCCACCAGCATGCCCTGGCGCGACTGGATCGTCTGCACGAACGTGCCCGCCTGCATCAGGCTGTCCGGCATTCCCGCATCGAGCCAGGCGCAGCCGCGCCCGAGCTTCTCGACATGCAGCGAGCCTTCCTCGAGATAGAGGCGGTTGAGGTCGGTGATCTCCAGCTCGCCGCGCGCCGACGGACGGATGCGGTGCGCATAGTCGCTGACCCGTGCGTCATAGAAATACAGGCCGGTGATCGCCCAGTTCGATTGCGGATCGGTCGGCTTCTCGACCACCTCGAGTGCGCGCCCGTCATCGTCGAAACTGATCACGCCGTAGCGCTCCGGGTCGCGCACCTGGTAGGCGAACACCGTCGCCCCCTCGGCGCGCGAGGCGGCGCCACGCAGCAGCAGGCCGAGATGGTCGGCGAAGATCAGGTTGTCGCCAAGGGCAAGCGCACAGGGCGCATTCCGCAGCCAGTCGTCGGCGATCAGGAATGCCTGCACGATGCCGTCCGGGCTCGGCTGCACGCGGTAGGTGAACTGCACGCCGAACCGGCTGCCATCACCGAGCAGGCGCTCGAACTGCGGCAGGTCCGCCGGCGTCGAGATGATCATGATGTCGCGTATGCCGGCCAGCATGAGGGTGCTGAGCGGATAGTAGATCATCGGCTTGTCGTACACCGGGAGCAGTTGCTTGCTGGCGGCCAGCGTCATCGGATGCAGCCGGGTGCCGGAGCCGCCGGCCAGCAGGATGCCCTTCATTGCTACATCAGCCTGCGGGGTCTCTGCCCCGGCCGCACGGTACTCGCTCATGCCGCGGTTCCGAGCCGCTGGCCGGTATATGTCTTGCGCCGGATTGCCTGCCACCAGTCCTGGTGGTCCAGATACCATTGCACGGTGCGGCGGATGCCGCGCTCGAAATCGTGGCCGGCAACCCAGCCGAGGCTCGCCTCGGCGTGCGAGGCATCGATCTCGTATCGAAAATCATGGCCCGGCCGGTCGGTCACGAAGCGGATCAGGCGCTTGCGCGGACCGGCGGGATCGGGACGCAGCTCATCGAGCATGCGGCAGATCGTTTGCACGACCTCCAGATTGGAACGCGGCTGGCGCGCACCGATCGCATACGTCTCGCCCGGCACGCCCTGCTCGAGCGCGCGCACCAGCGCCTCCGCATGATCCTCGACGAACAGCCAGTCGCGCTTGTTGGATCCGTCGCCATAGACCGGCAGCTCCCGACCCTCGATCGCATTGATCGTGACCAGCGGAATGAGCTTTTCCGGAAAATGCCACGGCCCGTAATTGTTGGTGGTGTTGGTCACGAACGCCGGCAAGCCGTAGGTGTGATACCAGGCGCGCACGAGATGGTCCGATGCTGCCTTGCTCGCCGAGTACGGACTGCGCGGATCATATGGCGTGGTCTCGGTAAAGGGCGGGTCGCCGTCGCCGAGCGCGCCGAACACCTCGTCGGTGGATACGTGCTGAAAACGAAACGCCGCCCGGCCGGCCGCGTCGAGGCCGGACCAGTAGCCGCGCGCCGCATCGAGCAGGACGAAGGTGCCCACGACGTTGGTCTGGATGAACACGGCGGGCCCGTCGATCGAGCGGTCCACGTGGCTCTCGGCTGCAAGATGCATGACCGCGTCCGGCCGATGCTCCGCGAACAGCCTCTGCATGGCGGCAAGATCGGCGACGTCCGCATGCACGAGCGTATGCCGCTCATGCGTGCGCGCCTCTTCGAGCGCATCCTCGGACGCCGCATAGGTCATCAGGTCGACATTGATCACGCTGTGCGCCGTCGCACGGATCAGGTGACGCACCACGGCGGATCCGATGAAGCCGCATCCACCAGTCAAGAGAATTCGCATGTTGCGGTCCCATCCACCCGGTCGGACATGCCGGGTGGTGCCAATTTGGCAGCCTCAACGATGTCAAGCAACACAATGTGAACCAACGCGGTTACACTGCACTCCGTTACGCGGCATTCTCCTCGCCGGCTCCGTTTGCGGGCAATACGTTTGCGGGCAATAAGCGACGCGCAACCCAACCGGCGGACGTTCGAGCGATGTTTGCGGAAAAGCTGAACACCCAGCTCATGACGGCGCTCGACCGTCCGGACCTGCGCGTCGTGGCGGAGGGGCGCCGGATCGCGTTCGACGCATCGCTCGACACCGCATTTCGTGCCGATCCCGGCGGCGAAGTGGTGCTGGGTGCGGCCTGCCTCGGGCCTGCCCGGGTCTGCGCGTTCCACATCCGCCATGCCCTCGAGCTCTCCATGCTGCTCGACGTCGCCGCGCGCTCGGCGAGCGACCCGCTGCTGCTGTGCGACCTGCCGATCCTGGCTGGCCTGGGCGCCGCCCGCACCGCCGCCCTGTTCTGGCAGCTCGACGGACCGTCGGGGGAAGCCGCGACGCGTATCGAGCCGGTCAGCTGGCTCGCCGCCATGGCAGCCGGACAGGTGCCGGACGCAACCGTTTTGCATCGTGTCTGGGCTCAGGTGCGCAACCTGCAGGGCCCATCCTACCGCCTGCTGCGCGCGGCCTGCCTCGGGGTGGATGACGGCGCGGTGCCCCCGGCGATGGTCCGCCGCCTGGCGGCGATCTGGCACCTGCTGGGTCCGGCCGAGGCGCTGATGGCGCAGGGCGGCGACCAGCGCCTCGCGGTCAACCCGGCGACCGGCCTGAACCACTATGGCTGCTCGCACCGGCCGAGGCCGTGGGCGATCACCTTTGCCTCCTCGACCGCCTCCTCGCTGTCGGAACGCGGCTTCGGCGGCGCCGAGGTGGCCCGGCTGCGTCTTGCGGCAGCCGCCTTCAATGGTCACGCCGGCGCGGCGCTCGCGACCGAGGCGCAGGCGGTGCGCGAGGGGATCGGCTCGCACTACGGCCTGCAGGAGGATCCTCGCACCGCCGGCAGCGAGGTCGTGCTCGCGGCCTCCGGCACCGACTGCGAACTGCTCGCCCTTGCGATGGCCGGCGCGGGCGCCGCGGTCAGCAACATCCTGGTGGCACCCGAGGAGACCGGCACCGGGGTGCCGCTCGCCGCAGCGGGGCGGCACTTCGCCGACGATACCTCCGGGCGCCAGCGGGTCCGCAAGAGCGATCCGATCGCGGGGTTCGGCAACGGCACGAAGGTGCTTCCGGTCGCCATCCGCGACGACAGCGGGCGCATGCGCGACCCTGCTGCCATCGCCGGGGAGTGCCTCCGCCTCGCGCAAGCCGAGCATGCAGCGGGCCGCCATGTCCTGCTGCATCTGCTGGACCTGTCCAAGACCGGGCTGCTGGCGCCGTCGCCGGCTGCCATCGACGCCCTGCAGGCGAGCCTCGATGCTCCTCGGCCAAGCGGGCGCTTCGACGTAGTGGTGGATGCCTGCCAGGCGCGCGTCGATCCCGGGCACATCCGCGACTACCTCGCGCGCGGCTGGATGGTGATGATCACCGGATCGAAATTCTTCACCGGGCCGCCTTTCTGCGGGGCGCTGCTGCTGCCGCACAACGTGGCGCACCGTCTCCTGGCCGAGGCATTGCCGGCCGGCCTCGCCGCCTACAGCAGCCGTGCCGACTGGCCGCCCCGTGTGCCGGCAGGGCGTCACCTGCCGGACACCGTCAATCACGGCCTGGTGCTGCGCTGGCAGGCCGCACTGGCCGAGATGCGGGCGTTCCAGGCGGTGCCGCGCGACGAGTTGCTGCAGCGGCTCGAGCGCTTCCTGACCGAGACGCGGCTAGCAATCGCCGCCCACCCGGACCTCGTATCCGTCGACGTGCCGGCGCCGCAGCGCGATGGAGGCGCATCCTGGGACCGGCTGCAGACCATCCTGAGCTTCATGGTGCTCGAGCCGGGCGGGAAAGGGCGGCGTCCCCTGCGACTGGACCACGCACGCCGGCTGTATCGCTGGCTGAATGCCGATGTCTCCCAGGCCCTGCCGGAACAGGCGGCGCCGGAGGAACGCGTCCTGGCGCGGCGGCTGTGCCATGTCGGCCAGCCGGTGCCGGTCGCGCATACGGCCTTGGGCGGCGCGCAGGCCGGGGCGCTGCGGATTTCGGCTGGCGCGAGGGTGGTGTCTGGCGAGCCGTCGCATGACGGCCTCGGCAGCGACGGCCGCATCGCCCGCGAGATCGCCGACATGCGCCGGGTGCTGGACAAGATCACGCTGCTGCTCCGGTACTGGCCGGCAATCGCGCTCGCCGATCCGGAACCGAGCTACGCACCATTGCCGGCTGCCGATGAGCCGCCGGCTGAACAGTCCGGTCCGGATCCCGCATGATGCAGCCGGTGGAAAAGCCCAAGCCGCCTTTGCCGCTCGCGATGCTGACAGCGCTTGGCATCGTCTATGGCGACCTAGGCACCAGCCCGCTCTACACGATGCAGACCATCCTGGAGACGACCGGCGGGAACGTCTCCTCCGAAACCATCCTGGGCGTCCTGTCGCTGATCATCTGGGCGCTGCTGCTCATCGTCTCGCTGAAGTACGGCATCTTCGTGATGCGGGCCGACCATAACGGCGAAGGCGGCATCCTGGCGCTGACCTCCCTGGTGACCGGCAGCCGGGCGCGGACCGGGCGCGGGATCTCGACCGGCATGCTGCTCAGTTGCGGCCTGTTCGGCGGCGCGCTGCTGTACGGCGACGGCATCCTGACGCCGGCGATCTCGGTGCTCAGCGCCATTGAGGGAGTGAAGGTGGCGACGCCCGCGCTCGACCACCTGATCATGCCGGTGGCGCTCGGCATCCTGGTCGGCTTGTTCACGCTGCAGACCTTCGGCACCGCGCGCATCGGGTCGATCTTCGGGCCTGTCATGCTGATCTGGTTCATCACCATCGGCGCGCTGGGCGCCATCGCCCTGACCCGGCATCCCGAGGTGCTGGCCGCCATCGACCCTAGGCACGGTGTGCATTTCCTCCGCGAACATGGGTGGGGCAGCCTCGCCGTGCTCGGCGGCGTGTTCCTCTCGCTGACGGGCGCGGAAGCGCTGTATGCCGACATGGGCCATGTCGGCCGGCGTCCGATCCGCATCGCCTGGTATGCCGTGGTGCTGCCGGCGCTGCTGCTCTGCTATGCCGGCCAGTCAGCGTCGTTGATCGGCCAGAAGAAGCTGCCGGACAACCCGTTCTACGGCATCCTGCCGACCGCGATCGCGCACTGGGCGATCTGGCCGATGGTGGTGCTGGCGACGGCGGCGACCATCATCGCCAGCCAGGCCATCATCACCGGCGTGTTCTCGATGACCCGCCAGGCGATCCAGCTCGGCTGGTTCCCGGGCCTGAACATCCGGCAGACCTCGGACAAGGAGTACGGCCAGATCTACGTGCCGGCGGTGAACTGGGTGATGATGCTGCTGACCGTCGGCGTGACCGCGGGCTTCGGCAGTTCCTCGAAGCTGGCCGGCGCCTACGGCACGGCGGTGTCGACGACCATGCTGCTGACAACGGTGCTGCTGTATTCCTACCTGCGGCGTTGTGCCGGCTGGTCGCTGGCGACGGCGCTGCCGGTCGCGGCGCTGTTCCTGGTCATCGACTTTGCCTTCTTCTCCGCCAACCTGATGAAGCTGCTGGAAGGCGGCTGGATCCCGCTCGTCGCCGGCCTGGTGATGTTCACCATCATGAGCACGTGGCGTCGGGGGATCGCCGCCCTGCGCGCGATCTCGGGCGAGCATGTGCTGGCGCCCGAGAAGTTCCTGCAGCAGCTCGCGGATGGCGGCATCCCGCGCGTGCCGGGCACCATCGTGTTCCTCACCCGCCTGCGCGAGCCGATCTCGCCGCTGATGCTGGCGCATGTCGCGCAGTTCGGCGCATTGCAGCAGCATGTCGTGAACCTCACCGTCGAATTCGAGGAGACACCCAGGGTGCCCCAGGAGGAGCGGATCACGCTGAACGCCTACGAGGGCGGCCTGTGGCACATGGTCGCGCGCTACGGCTTCGTGGAGATCCCGAGCCTGCCGACGGCGCTAGGGCTGGCCCAGCGCAAGGGGTGCCCGGTGGTGCCGCAGGATGCCCTGTTTGTCGGCGGCCGCGACGAGGTGGTGCGCGACCGGACCCGCACACACTCCCGCCTGCCTGGCTGGCGGCGGGTGCTGTTCGCCTTCATGTATCGCAACGCGGTGCATTTCGCGGATCGCTTCGACCTGCCGGGGGACCATTTCGTGCAGACCGGGCGGCAGGTGGGCCTGTAGATCGGCCGGCTTGACGCTATAGGGTCCCGATGACCGAGCGCTCCACCTTCCTCGATACCCCGCAACTGGCACCCGGGGTCACCCGGCTCTGGCTGATCCGCCATGCCCTGGTCGAGCAGAATGCCCGCCTGATGCTGTACGGCACCATGGACGTGGCGCTGTGCCCGGACAGCCTGGTGGCGCAGGCCGGCATGTATCGGGGTCTCGCGGCCCGGTTGCCGCGCACCCCGGTCTGGTATGCGACGCCGCTCAGCCGCACGCAGCGGACGGCGCAGGCGATCCAGGACGCAGGCTATCCGGAGACGCCATTGGCGATCGAGCCCGGGCTGCTGGAGCAGGACATGGGCGAGTGGCAGGGCCTGCCGCATGGCGACCTGCCGGAACGGCTGCAGTCACCCGCGCACGTGTTCTGGCCGCTGGCGGCCGACGAGGTGCCTCCGGGCGGCGAGAGCATGGTCCAGGTCTGCAAGCGGGTCGGTGCTGCGATCGAGCGCATGGCCGATGCGCATGACGGGCAGGACATCGTGGCGGTCAGCCACGGCGGCGCGATCCGGGCGGCGGTGGCGCATGCGCTCGGCGTCGATGCGGACACCGCCTTGCGGCTGTCGGTGCAGAACCTGTCGGTGACGATCCTGGAGCGCCACCCTCAATCCTGGCGGGTGGTAGCCGTCAACGAGATGCCAGGCATCTAAAAACTAGCGCGCCATCAAAACGGTAAGCTGCGCATTCTCGAGGACGTGGCGGGTGACGCCGCCAAGGATGAGCTGGCGCAGGCGGGAGTGCGAGTAGGCGCCCATGCTCACCATGTCGGCGCCGAACTTCGTGCAGGCCGCGAGCAGGCCGGCGCCGACTTCCTTGTCGATGGCCCGGAACGACTGCAGCGTCGCGCGTACGCCGTGCAGCGCTAGATAGTCCAGCAGCGCCGCCGCATCCGGCCCGCGACGCTGGTAGTCCTCGGAATGCAGCACCTGGACCTCCTCCGCCTGCTTGGCCCATGGCAGGATCGACAGCACCGCCGAGGCGCTCTCCCCGGTGCCGTTCCAGGCGATGCAGAGCCGGCGCCCGACATGCTGCGGCGTGAGCTTCGGCGCGATGACCACCGGCCGCCCGCTATCGAACAGCACCGCATGCAGGGCCTCGGACGACGACACCTCCTCACCGGAATCGGCATGCGGCACCACGGTGAGATCGGACAGCCGCGCCGCATACGCGACCAGCTCATGCTCGCGGCCGGTGATCGAGCGGAAGCTCGCACTCGGGCCGGGGAGCTGGCGCGTGACCGGGTCGGGGTCCGGCGGGCCGCCGCGCACCTCCAGGCCGGCGGCGCCGACCAGCCGGTCGAACACCTCGCGCACCACCAGCGAGCGCCGGGTGGATTCGCGGTCTGCGGCGGTCATCATCTCCTCGACCATCGCGCCGGAGAGGCCCTCGCCGGCCAGCGGGGCCACCTCGCGGCTGTCGCTGCGGACATGCATCGCTGCGAGATGGGCGCCGAACCGCCGGGCCAGGATCAGGGCCGTGGCGAGCGCCGCCTCGCCGTTCGGCGTGCCGTTCAGCGGCAGCAGGATCTTGCGCATCTCGCTCATCGGCGAGTTCCCTCCTTACTCGATCGTCCCAACTAGCACGGAACCATCACGGATAGAGCCGTGTCGTCTGCCAGGAGGCCTCGCTCTCGCGGCGATACACCATGCGGTCGTGCAGGCGGTGCGGCATGTCCTGCCAGAACTCGATGATGTCGGGCAGCACCCGGTAGCCGGACCAGTGCGGCGGCCGGGGCACGTCGTCGTCCTGGTAACGCTGCTGCACCTCGGCCAGCCGTTGTTCCAGCTCGGCACGGTCGGCGAGCGGACGCGACTGGTCCGAGGCGATGGCGCCCAGGCGGGAGTTCCGCCCGCGGCTGGCGAAGTAGGCATCCGCTTCCGCGTCCGTCACATCCTCGATCGGACCCTCAACGCGCACCTGCCGGCGCAGGCTCTTCCAGTGGAACAGCAGGCTGGCATGCCGGTTGGCCGCCAGCTCCTCCCCCTTGCGGCTCTGCTTGTTGGTGTAGAAGACGAAGCCGCGCGCATCCAGGCCCTTGAGCAGCACCATGCGCACAGACGGCAGCCCCTCGTGCGTCGCCGTCGCCAGGGCCATCGCGTTCGGATCGTTCGGCTCGGAGGCTTCCGCCTCGGCAAGCCAGCGCTGGAACAACCCGATCGGGTCGACGTCAGGCTGCAGCGGCTCGTCAGGCATCGACCGATTCCCCTCTCTCTCGCGCTTGCCGGGGCCCCGCACTTGTCCCTCGGCAGCGTGTGTGCCAGGACGGCACGCGAGCGACCAACCCGCTCAATCCTGTCTTCCTACCTCATCAGGACGAGGCTGCATGCCCGACGGCGCCCAACACCTTCCCGTACGCGGCACGCTGATGCAGGGCAAGCGAGGCCTGATCATGGGTGTCGCCAATGATCGATCCATCGCCTGGGGCATCGCCGCCGCCTGCGCCGCCCAGGGCGCGGAACTCGCCTTCACGTTCCAGGGCGAGGCGCTGGAGAAGCGGGTGCGGCCGCTGGCGGAGGGCGTCGGCGCGTCGCTGGTGCTGCCGTGCGACGTGTCGGACGATGCCGCGATGGACGCGACCTTCGCCATCATCGAGCGCGAGTGGGGCCGCATCGACTTCCTGGTGCATGCCATCGGCTGGGCCGACAAGACCTACCTGCGCGGCCGCTACGCCGACACGCCGCGCGAGGCCTTCCTGCAGGCGCTCGACATCTCCTGCTACTCCTTCACCGCGGTAAGCCGGCGCGCGGCCGCCCTTATGGATCGAGGCGGCTCGCTGCTGACCCTGACCTATCTCGGCGCCGAGCGGGTGATGCCGCACTATAACGTCATGGGCGTCGCCAAGGCGGCGCTGGAAGCCTCTGTACGGTATCTCGCCGCAGATTTCGGGGCCCGCGGCATCCGGGTGAACGCGATCAGCGCCGGGCCGATCAAGACGCTGGCCGCGAGCGGCATCGGCGACTTCCGCTACATCCTGAAGTGGAACCAGCTCAACGCGCCGCTTGAGCGCAACGTGTCGATCGACGAAGTCGGCGGCGCCGGGCTGTACCTGCTGTCGGACCTGTCCAGCGGCGTCACCGGCGAGGTGCATCATGTCGATAGCGGCTACCACACCGTGGGGATGAAGAACCCCAAGGCACCGGACATTGCCGCCGTCTCCGACTAGGATGGCCCTGAACCGGAGAGGGGCGGGCGCGCGTGTCGCACAACAGCTTCGGTCACCTGTTCCGGGTGACGACGTGGGGCGAAAGCCATGGGCCGGCCATCGGCTGCGTGGTGGATGGCTGCCCGCCCCGCATCACGCTCTCCGAGGCTGACATCCAGCCATGGCTCGACCGGCGCCGGCCGGGGCAGTCGAAATTCACCACCCAGCGCCAGGAGCCGGATGCGGTGCGCATCCTGTCCGGGGTTTTCGAGGGCCGCACCACCGGCACGCCGATCTCGCTGGTGATCGACAATGTCGACCAGCGCTCGCGTGACTATGCCGGTCTAGGCGACCGCTACCGGCCCGGCCACGCCGACCTCACCTACGATCTCAAATACGGCATACGCGACCCGCGCGGGGGCGGCCGTTCCTCGGCGCGCGAGACCGCCATGCGCGTGGCGGCCGGCGCGGTGGCCCGGCTCGTGTTGTCCGCGGGCGTCAGCGTGCGTGGCGCCCTGGTGCAGATCGGGCCGCACGCCATCGAGCGCTCGCGCTGGGACTGGGAAGAGGTCGGCCGCAACGCATTCTTCTGCCCGGATGCGGGCATTGTGCCGGTGTGGGAAGAGTATCTCGGCGCGGTGCGCAAGCGCGGCTCCTCGGCTGGCGCCATCATCGAGCTGCACGCCGAAGGCGTCCCCCCCGGTCTCGGTGCGCCGATCTACGCCAAGCTCGACGCTGACCTGGCCGCGGCGCTGATGAGCATCAATGCGGTCAAGGCGGTGGAGATCGGCGCGGGTTTTTCGGCCGCCGAGTTCAGCGGCGAGCAGAATGCCGACCCGATGCGGCTGCAGGACGGGCAGGTGGTGTTCGGCTCCAACAATGCGGGCGGCATCCTCGGCGGCATCTCGACAGGGCAGCCCATCGTCGCACGCTTCGCAGTCAAGCCGACCAGCTCGATCCTGACCCCGGTGCAGTCGGTCACCCGGTCGGGCCACGAGGTCGATGTCGCCACCCAGGGGCGGCACGATCCCTGTGTCGGCATCCGCGCGGTGCCGGTGGGCGAGGCCATGCTGGCCTGCGTGCTGGCCGACCACCTGCTGCGGCACCGGGCCCAGAATCCGGCCAAAGATACGGACTAGGCGACGTGCTGAAGCGCGCGCTGCGCAGCCGGGCGGTGCACGCCGTGTCGGCCTGGGGGATCGGGCTGTATCTCGACCTCGCGCTCCGCACGACGCGCTGGCGGCTGGAGGCGGATGCGCAGACCTGGGCCACACTGACCGGCCGCGACGGCCGCACTGCCGTGGTGGTGTTCTGGCACGAATACCTGCCACTGGTAACGGCGCTCTGGCTGCGTGCCCGGCGCGAGAACCCGGACCTGTCGCTCAACGTGATGATCAGCCGGCATCGCGACGGTCGCCTAATCGCGGACGTGATAAGGCGCTGGGGGATCAATGCCATTGCTGGATCCTCAGCCCGCGCCGGCAAGTCGGAAAAGGGCGGAGCCGCCGCGCTGCGCCACCTGCTCGGGCTCCTGCGGGATGGGCGCGTGGTGACGATCACGCCGGATGGGCCGCGCGGCCCGAGGCGGGTGATGCAGCCCGGCAGTGCCAGGCTGGCAGCGCTCGCCGGCGTTCCGGTGGTCCCGATCGCGGTGTTCTGTCGTCCGAGCCGCCGCATGCGCTCATGGGACCGGATGATGCTGCCGCTGCCGTTCGGGCGCGGCACCATACGCTGCGGTGCGCCGATCAACGTGCCGCGCCGGGGCTGGGAGGCAACGTCAGAGGTGATCGGGCAAGCCCTCGAGGCCCTGGACCACGACCAGCCAGCGGTCCGGGTCGTCGCGCCGTTCAGCGCCCGGCTCTGGTGGCTGGCCGGCAGCCTCGCCGAGGCGCCGCTGCGCGTGCTGCTGCGCCGCCGGGTGGCGCGCGGCAAGGAGCTTCCGGCGCGGCTCGGCGAGCGGCGCGGGCGCGCCACCCTGGCACGTCCGGCCGGCCGGCTGCTCTGGCTGCATGCCGCCAGCGTTGGCGAGACGGTCTCGGTGCTGCCGCTGCTGGATGCGCTGTGCCGGCTCGACCCGGCGCTGCACGTGCTGCTGACCACCGGCTCGCTGACCTCCCAGCGGTTGCTCGCCCAGCGATTGCCGGAGATGGGGCTCGAGGCGCGCGTGCTGCACCAGTTCGTGCCGCTCGACGTGCCGCGCTGGCTGCGCCGGTTCCTGGCGCACTGGCGGCCGCAGGCGGCAGCGTTGGTCGAGAGCGAGCTCTGGCCGAACCTGCTCGGCGCGGCCCGGCAGCGCGGGCTGAAGCTGGCGCTGCTGAATGCCCGGATGTCCGACCGCAGCACCAGGAGCTGGCGGCGCCTGCCCCGCCTGTCGCGCCACCTGCTGCGGCAGTTCACCTGGATCACCGCGCGCAGCGACGAGGATGCGCGGCGCCTGCGGACGCTGGGCGCGCAGGATGTGGACATGGCCGGTGACCTGAAGCAGGCGGCGTCGGCGCTGCCGGTGGACGCGGCGGAGCTCGAAGACGTGCGCGCCGCCGTCGCCGACCGGCCGATCCTGTTCGCCGCCTGCACGCATGACGGGGAGGAGCCGGTGCTGGCGGCGGCGCATGCGCTGCTCCGCCGCCGCCAGCCGGGGCTGCTGACCATCATCGCGCCGAGGCATCCGGAGCGCGGCGCCACCGTCGCCGCCATGCTGGGCGGCGCGCCGAGACGGGCGCTCGGTCAGCTGCCCGAGCCGGCGCAGGACTTCTGGGTCTGCGACACGCTCGGCGAGCTCGGGCTGCTGTACCGCCTGTCGCCGATCGCCTTTCTCGGCAACAGCCTGCAGGTCACAGCCCGCACCGGCGGCGGCGGCGGCCACAACCCGTTCGAGCCGGCCCGACTCGGCTGCCTGGTCGCCACCGGTCCGCTGACCTCCAACTTCAACGCGGCATTCCAGGCACTGCATTGGGTGGAGGCGGTGACAGTCGCATCCGATGCCGCTTCCATCGCCCAGTGGGCCGACGCGATGCTGAACGATCCTGCCACGCGGGCGGTCCGGGCGGAGGCGGCGCGGAGGGTCGCATCGCGTGCCTCGAGCCTGCCGCAGGACCTCGCGCGGCGGCTGCTCGGCCTGATGGACCCGGCCTGATGCACGCACCAGCCTTCTGGAGCCGTCCTCCGGGTCTGCGTGCGCGCCTGCTCTGGCCGGCGGTCCGGGTGACGGAAGACCTGACCCGGAGACGGGTGGCGCGACCGGGCTGGCAGGCTCCGGTGCCGGTGCTGTGCTGTGGCAACCTGACCGTGGGTGGCGCAGGCAAGACCACCCTGGCGCTCGACCTGCTGTCGCGGCTCGTGGCGCGCGGCGTTGCGGTGCATGCGCTGACGCGTGGCTACGGCGGCCGTGCGCGCGGCGTGCTCCGGGTCGATCCGGCCCGGCATGATGCCGCCGCGGTGGGAGACGAGCCGCTGCTGCTGGCCGCCATCGCGCCGACCTGGATCGGCTCCGATCGCGCCGCGTCGGCCAGGGCCGCCATCGCCGCCGGCGCCCAATGCCTGGTGATGGATGACGGCATGCAGAACCCGACGCTGGTGCGGGACTGCACGCTGATGGTAATCGACGGGGCGGTCGGCTTCGGCAATGGCTGCGTGCTGCCGGCCGGACCGCTGCGCGAACCGGTGGCGGCGGGTGCCGCGCGCGCGCAGGCCGCGATCCTGATCGGCCCCGACGGCAACCATGCCGCCGCCCGACTGCCGCCGACCCTGCCGCTGCTGCGTGCCGAGCTGGCGATGTCGGCGGAAGCCACAGGGTTGCGTGACCGCAGGCTGTTCGCCTTTGCCGGCATCGGGCGGCCCGGGAAATTCTTTGCCTCCCTGCGCACGCTCGGGCTCGATGTCCGCGCCGAGAGAGCGTTCGCGGACCATCACCGCTATCGACCACCCGAGCTCGCCCGGCTGCGCGAGCAGGCGCGGGCGTCGGGCGCGTTGCTGGTCACCACGCCGAAGGATGCGGTTCGCCTGCCTGCTGCCTATCGTGACGAGATCGTGGTGCTCGGCGTGGCGTTACGGTGGGCGGAGCCGGCCGCGATCGAGTGCATTCTCGACCGGCTGCTGGAGGCTGGGAACTAACAGGATGAGCGACAGGAGCAGGCTGTCCCCCATCATGCGCCTGGAGGCGGGCGCAGCGCGTGCGGCGCTGGCGGTGATGCGGGCGCTGGGACCGGTGCGGGCCTCGAACCTGGGCGGGGCGATCTGCCGCACCATCGGCCCGCTGCTGCCGGTCTCGCGCGTGGCGCACGCCAACCTCCGCCTGGCGATGCCCGAACTCGACCGTGCGGCACGCCGGCGCATCGTGCGCGGGGTGTGGGACAATCTCGGCAGCACCATCGGCGAGTTCCCGCACATCGCTGGCCTGCGCAAGGACACGCCGTCCGGTCCTGGCTGGGAGATGGTCGGCGAGGACATCCTGCGCGCGCAGGCCGAGCACGGCGGCCCCGCCATCTTCGTTTCCGGCCATATCGGCAACTGGGAGATGCTGCCGCCGGCGGTGGCGCACTACGGCATGCGCTTCTCGTCGATGTATCGCGCTGCCGCCAATCCGCTGGTCGACGCCATGGTCCGCGACCTGCGCAACCAGGCAATGGGGACCGAGATCCCGCTCTTCGCCAAGGGCGCACGCGGTGCCCGGTCGGCGCTCGCGCATGTCGCGAAGGGCGGCTATCTCGGGCTGCTGGTCGACCAGAAGATGAATGACGGTGTCGAGGCACGCTTCTTCGGGCAGCCGGCAATGACCGCACCGGCGCTCGCCGCCATCGCTCTACGCTATCGGGCGCCGGTCATCCCGGGTCATGTCGAGCGGATCGGCCCGGCTCGCTTCCGGCTGATCTGCGAGACGCCTATGGAGTTGCCCGATACCGGCGACCGCCACCGTGACCAGGCGCTGCTGACCCAGGCCATGAACGATATTCTGGAGGGCTGGATACGGGACCGGCCGGAGAGCTGGCTGTGGCTGCACCGACGTTGGCCAAAGACTTTGGCGCCTAAATCCCTGGGACCCAAACTTTGATGCAACACCTGAAGGAAGAGAGTACGGCTTAAAAACTCAAGCTGGAGTCACAATGATTGGAGTGAATCGCAAGAACGAGGCGATTTCGTAACAGACCCTGGCTAAAATGTCACAGTCGTGCTGGCTGTGGGAGGTGCCTTTGGGTCGGGCTCAGAATCCCTTTGTCACCGGCGATGTGGACCAATTACCTTTGGCTCACAAAGTTGCGAGGGACTAACCCATGGCCAGACCTGCAGCACAGCTCGAACTGCCCGCGAACTCCAACGTCGTGTCCCTGCGGCTGTCCTTCCTGCCCCGCCACCGCGAGTACCTGCTGCGCTGGCTGCAAGCCGGGTCATCCATGGGCCTGTGCGATGTCGACGTCTCGCCGCGTGCGGCGTCAAACCGCGAGGCCGTGGTACTCGAGCATGTGCTGGTCTGGGTACGCGAGAATGCCGACCCGGCGTACATGATCCGTCCCGAGGGGATGCGCTGGCTGGTGATCGACCATGTCCGCAACCACAAGCTCGGCAGCTTCGCGAGCTTCGAGGCCGCGCTGTACTGCATCCGGCCGGTGCTCTCCTGCGGAGCCATAGCCGCCGCCTAAACCTCGAAACTGGTTCTTTAGGTATTCGTATCGGCGAGGGACACCGGTGCCGGCTGGATGATGCTGGCGCCGCCGCCGGGCTGGATCTGGAAGATGGCCAAGCCCCGTCGCACGTGGCCGTCCGGTTGCAGAGCGAAGACTCCGTCCACCCCGGCAAATCCGTCGGCGCGCGTCAGGGCGTCGATGCTGTAGCCGCCGCTCTGCGACAGGCTCCGCGCCAGCGCCGCCGCATCATACGGGATGTCAGCCAGCGGTCGCGGCGGCTGGCCGAACTTCTTTTCATAGAGATTGGCAAAGCCACGCCGGTCACGCGGGTCGGGACCTGCGAACCATGCACCCTCCAGGGCGTGCAGCTTGCTGGCGAACGCTCCCCATAGCCCCGGTCCCATGATCCGCACCTGGGACGACGAGACGTCGTAATAGGCCAGGACGGAAATCACCTCCTGCAGGCCAACGCCGGTGTCGGCGAGCAGCAGCGCATCGAACGGCGGGGGCGGGATCGGCGTCTGGCCGAGTGCCGCCGCCGTGGCGCGGACCGCCGGGTCCTGGCTGGCCTTGGCGTCCTTGACCTTCTGCTCGATCGCCCCGCGGCGGTCGGCGAAGTCGGACAGCGAGCGCATGGCGGCGTTCACGCTCTCCATGCTCTCGCCATGCTGGGCCACCACCGGCGCAGGCAGCCCGACATCCGCGCAGGCCGCGCGCAACCCGTCCGCCATGGCATGGCCGAGCGCATTGTCCGGCAGCAGGGCCGCGATGCGGTTGCGGTTTTCCGCCTTGGCCGCCGCCACGAGCCGCCGCACCTGCTGCTCCGGGGTGACTCCCATCACCCAGGTGCCGGGCTGGGCCTGCGTCACGTCGCTGGTGAAGGCCAGCATGGGCACGCCGGCCGCGTGGGCGATCGGCGTCGCCTGCGCGGTGTCGGCAGACGTCAGCGGGCCGAGCAGGATGCCATCGCCACCAGCCAGCGCCGCCTGCGCGGCACGGGCGGCACCCCCCGGGGCGTCGCCGGTATCCTGCGGATCGAGGGCAGGGGCACCCGGCGCGTCCAGCGCCAGTTGCGCCGATTTCAGCATGGCCTGGCCGAGCGGCGCATTGGCGCCGGTCAAGGGCAGCAGCAACCCGACCCGGGTGCCGCGCGCCGCGGACTGATCGGCACCCGGGCTGCCCTGGTCGAACCCGGCCGGCTGTGATCCGCCGCCGCCGAACATCGCCATCGGCCCGGTGGTGCAGGCGGCGAGACCCGCGATGGATGTGGTGGCGACGAGGCGGGTAACGGCAAGGCCGGCGGCCGCCACGCGGGTGGCGGTCGGGACTGGACGGGACGTCCCCGTACGCGCGAGGAACATCCATGTCCGACGAAGCATCCTCGACTCTCCCACGTTCTGACCCGATCGGCACCGGCGCGACGGATCGGGCCGATCTTCACCCGCCAGGCGTTTTTCCAAGCGGTCTTGTGCTCGTATCGACACCGATCGGCAACCTCGGGGATCTGAGTTTCCGGGCCATGTCCATCCTGCAGCAGGCCGATCTCGTGCTGTGCGAGGATACCCGCGTGACCAGCCGCCTGTTCGCGGCGCACGGCATCGCTACCCGTCTCGAGGCGCTGCACGAACACAATGAGCGGCAGCGGGTGCCGCACCTGATCGACATGCTGAAGGGCGGCAGGCGTCTCGCCCTGGTCTCGGATGCCGGCACGCCCCTGCTCTCGGATCCGGGCTATCGCCTGACCCGCGCCGCCATCGCCGAAGGGGTGCCGGTGACTGCGACCCCGGGGCCGAACGCCGCGATCATGGCCCTGACCCTCTCCGGGCTGCCGCCGCACCCGTTCCTGTTCGTGGGCTTCCCGCCGCCGCGCGGTTCGGCCCGTCGCGAGGCCTTTTCAGGTCTGCGTGCCGCCGAGCAGGCCGGGCTATCGGCGACGCTGATCTGGCACGAGGCGCCGCATCGCCTCGCCGAGATGCTGCAGGACCTATCCGAAGTGTTCGGAGACCGCCACGCGGCCGTGGCCCGCGAGTTGACGAAGCGCTTCGAGGAAATCAGGCGTGGCGCGCTGGCCGATCTCGCGGCGCATTACGGGCGGGAGCAGGCACGCGGTGAAATCACCGTGCTGATCGGCCCGGCGCCGGCGGCCGCGACCGGTACGGCCGCACTCGACGAGAACCTACTGCTGGCGCTCGAACGGCACTCCGTTAAGGATGCCGCGAGCCTGGTTGCGGGCGCCACCAACCTGCCGCGTCGCATCGTGTATGCCCGCGCGCTCGAACTGAGCCGGGCAATTAAATAGGGCGGCGGCCACTGGCCGCCGCCCTCACCTCTATCGGGCTATCGATGGCGCCCTGACCTCAGCGCTTCAGGCTGTCGGCAGCGTCTCGAAGTGCATCCTTGCCCTTGCCGACGCCTTCCTGGACCTTGCCACCGGCTCGCTCGACCTTGCCTTCGGCTTCGACGCGCTCGTTCCCGGTGATCTTGCCGGCACCCTCCTTGAGGGCGCCCTTCACCTGGTGTCCGACGCCAGCACTACGATCTTTATCCATTGTCTCTCTCCCAAAGGTAGCAGACAAGTTCGTCAACGCCGTTGGCCGGGCCGAGTTGCGTCGGTCTGCATCCCAAGCTTATTCGGCGGCAGTCCGGCCCAAGCCGCAGGGCAGGATCCGGAGGTCCTCCGGCAAGCCGTCGCCGCGAGCCCGGGCCCGCACGGCACGCCCGAAGGCGACGAAGATCGCCCGCGAGAGCAAATCGTCCTCGAAATCATATTCCGGGTGCCACTGCACCCCGAGGGCCAGTCCCATCGCCAGGGTCACCCGCACCGCCTCGATGACACCATCCGGCGCCGTCGCCTCGATGCTCAGCGTCTTGGCGAGGCGCTCGATGCCCTGGTTGTGCAGCGAGTTCACCCGGGTCGTCCCGTGGCCGCCGGCCAGGCGATACAGCAGCCCGCCCTCGACCAGCGCCACATCGTGCGCCTTGCCCTGCCGGATCCCGATATCCTCGTGATCCTGGTTCGAATGGTTCAGCCGGGCCGGCAGGTCGGCCAGCCGCTGATGCAGCGAGCCGCCCAGCGCCACGTTCAGTTCCTGGAACCCGCGGCAGATCGCGAGCACCGGCATGCCGGACGCGATGGCCGCACGGGTGAGCGGCAGCGTCACCGCGTCGCGCATCTGGTCCTCTGGCGTGCCTTGCAGATGCGGGTCGCCACCATACTGGTCCGGCGACACGTTGGACTGGCTGCCGGTCAGGATGAGCCCGTCGAGCCGGTGGATCAGGGTCTCAACATCCACCGCCTCGCCGTTCGCCGGGATCAGCACCGGGACCCCGAGCACGACGCGGTCGGTCACCTTCACGTAGGTGTCGGACGCCGCGTGGTTCTCGATATCGAACGGGCCGAACAACTTGCTGCAGCAGGTGATCCCGATCAGTGGCTTCATGGCTGCGATGATGGCCAAGGATCGGGACGATTTGAAGGTTTACCTGCCGCTGCCGGAAATTTTCAAAGTCAGCCCTGGTCGCCGATGTTGGTGTCGAACAGGGTCTGCGGCAGGGGCTGGCCCAGAACGATGTCGTAGAGGTCGACACGGGTCTCGCGGCCCTGCGCATCGAGCACGTTCCAGGAGCGCAGCGCAAGCGGCTGGTCCGAGAAAATCAGCGTCAGGCTGCCGTCGCCGGGCGACGCGGTCCGCACCAGGGTGATCTGCAACTGGCCGTCGGCGTGATGAAACGTTGTCACGGTGACGTCGCCGGACAGAGCGAGGTTGGCGCGCAGCAGCAGCCCGACCGGGGTCTTGTCCAGCGGCACGTCCGTGGTCTGCTTCAGCTCGCTGTCGTTGAACACCAGCTTGCCGTTGCCTGCGACCAGCAGCAGCGGGCTCGGCTTGGCATATTCGAAGCGCATCCGCCCGGGGCGGTCGAGCCAGGCGGTGCCCTGCGTCGTGCGGCCGTCCGGGCCGACCTGCAGGAAGCGCGCCTTCAGGGTGGTGATCGCGTTCAGCGTGTCCTGCACGCGCTGCACCCAGCCCCGCTCGGCCGGCGTCAGACTGGCCGCCACCGGTGTCTGGGCGCGCGCCGGCTGCATGGCGCTCAGGACGAGGAGGGCATTCAAAGCGAGGATAACTCCCAGCGACAGGCAGGTCCGCGACACCCGCATCTCAGCGTCCTCCGGTGCGGGCAAGATGATCCGCGACGCGGTCGCAGGCGGCCTGCAGGCGATCCTCGGCAACGGCGAAGCACAGCCGCAGGCAGCCCTCGCCGGCCGGTCCGAAGGCGCGTCCCGGCGCCAGACCCACCCGCGCGCCGTGCAGGAGCGAGCGCGCCAGGGCCAGGCTGTCGGTGCAGCCCTCCAGCGCGAAGAACGAGTACATCGCACCGCCGGGCACCGGCACCGAGACACCAGGGATGGCCGCCAGCCGCGAGCAGGCCAGGTCGCGCATCGTCCGGTAGCGCGCCATGGTGGCGGCGATGAACGGCTCGCCCTGCTGCAGCGCCGCGATGCCGGCCAGTTGCACGAAGGGCGGTGTGCAGGACGTGTTGAACTCGCTGATCTTGCCGAGCGCCGGCATCAGGGTCGCGGGTGCGTTGATCCAGCCCAGCCGCCAGCCGGTCATCGCCCAGCTCTTGGAGAACGAGTTGATCGAGACCAGCCGGTCGTCGGGATGCGCGATGTCCAGGAAGGTCGGCGCTGCCTCTGCCTCGAACACCACGCGCTCATAGACGTCGTCGGCAAGGATCCAGATGCCCAGGCGCCGGCAATGCGCCAGCAACACCTCCTGCTCGGCGCGCGACAGCATCCAGCCGGTCGGATTGGACGGCGCGTTGAGCATCACCATGCGGGTGCCGGGAGTGAGCGCCGCCAGCAGCTCGTCGAGATCGATGGCCCAGGCCGCCTCATGCAGCCGCAACGGCACCGTCGCCACGTTGGCGCCGAGCACGCGCGGAATGCCGGCAAGGTTGGGCCAGAACGGCTCCGGCAGCACCACCCGGTCGCCGGGATCGAGCAGCGCCTGGCAAGCGAGCATGATCGCGTTCACGCCGGAGGCCGTCACGCATACGCCCTCGAACCGGGCCCGGCGCCCAAGCCCCGCCTGATACTGCGCGATCGCCGCACGCAATTCGTCGATGCCGTAGTTCGAGTTGTAGAAGGTCCGGCCGGCATCGAGCCCCTGCTTGGCGGCCTCCCGGATGAAGCCGGGCGTCACCACGTCCGGCTCGCCGAACCAGAGCGGGATGACATCCGCGAGCCCGGCACCTTCGGCAAAGACGGTCCGGATGAGCGAGCCGTCCAGCCCCTCCATCTCGCTCCGGGCAACCGCCGGATACGACATCATCTGATCCATCATGAGACTCTAATGCCGGAAATGGCGCATGCCGGTGAACACCATCGCGACTCCGGCGCGATCGGCGGCGGCGATCACCTCCTCGTCGCGGATCGATCCGCCGGGCTGGATCACCGCGGTGGCGCCCGCGGCGACAATCGCCTCCAGGCCGTCCGCGAACGGGAAGAACGCATCCGAGGCCACCACGCTGCCTTGCGCCAGCGGCTCCGCGAGGCCGGCTGCATGCGCTGCCTCCGCGCTCTTCAGGGCTGCGATCCGTGCGGAATCCACGCGGCTCATCTGTCCGGCGCCGATGCCCACCGCAGCACCGTCCTTTGCGTAGATGATGGCGTTGGATTTCACGTGCTTGCAGACGCGGAACGCGAAGATGAGATCGTCAAGCTCCTGCGGGCTCGGCGCACGCCGTGTCACCACCCGGAGCATGTCGCGATCGATGCGGCCGCTGTCGCGGTTCTGCACCAGGAAGCCCCCGGCCAGCGAGCGGAAGAGCAGGCCGCCTGCCGCCGGATCCGGCAGGGTGCCGGTCAGCAGCAGGCGCAGGTTCTTCTTCTTCGAGAGCAGCGCGCATGCAGCCTCGGTCGCATCCGGGGCGACGACCACCTCGGTGAAGATCGCGCCGATGCGTGCGGCCGTGGCTTCGTCCAGCGTCCGGTTCAGCGCCACGACGCCACCGAAGGCCGAGACCGGGTCACAACGCAACGCGCCCTCCCACGCCATCTCCAGTGTATCCGCCGACGCCAGGCCGCAGGGGTTGGCGTGCTTGACGATGACGACGGTCGGGCGCTCGAACTCGCAGGCGGCCTCAAACGCCGCGTCGGTGTCGTTCAGGTTGTTGTACGACAACGACTTGCCCTGCACCTGCCGCGCGGTCGCAACACCCGGGCGGTCGCTGCCGTCATGGTAGAAGGCCGCCTGCTGGTGCGGGTTCTCGCCGTAGCGCAGCTCCTCGGCGCGGGTGCCCGACAGGCTGATCCGTTGCGGGAAGGCCTCGCCGCGCTGTTGTGCGAACCATGCGGCGATGGCCCCGTCATAGGCGGCGGTGCGCGCATAGGCCGCACCCGCCCAGTCCAGGCGGTCGGCGCGCGTGGTGCCGCCGGCAGCGGCCAGGGATCCGCTCAGCGTCGGATATTGCGCGGGATCGGTCAGGATCGCGACGTGGGAGTGGTTCTTGGCGGCCGCCCGGATCAGTGCCGGGCCGCCGATATCGATGTTCTCGATACAGTCGCCGGCCGCGGCGCCGGAGGCCACCGTCGCCTCGAACGGGTAGAGATTGACGCAGACGAGGTCGATCGGGGCAATACCGTGCTCGGCCATTTGCGCCTGGTGCGTCGGCAGGTCGCGGCGCCCGAGGATGCCGCCATGGATCTGCGGCACCAGCGTCTTGACCCGGCCGTCGAGGATCTCCGGGAACCCGGTATGCTCGCTGACCTCCTTGACCGGCAGCCCGGCCTCGCGCAGGGCGCGTGCGGAGCCGCCGGTCGAAAGCAGCTCGGCGCCGTGCCGCACCAGCGCCTCGCCGAGCGCGAGCAGCCCCGCCTTGTCCGACACCGAGATCAGCGCGCGACGAACGGGGACGATGTCGGGCGTAGCGTCAGTCGAGGAGGGAGCGGGGTTCATGCGGGCAGCCTTCCGTGACGCAGGAAGCCCGCCATCTATCCCGCGCCGAGGGCCCGCACAAATGCCGGCTCCAGAACCCTGCCGTCTGCTCACGGCACGCATAGGTATTTGCCGAGGCTAACCCGGAAGGCCCGCGGCTGCGAACACTCCTGGCTTCTGTCCCGGCAATCCACAGCGAGGCCGTTCGCGATGAAGATCGTAGCCCTGATGCTCAGCTTCGCCCTGCTGGCCGCATGCACGCCGGTCGGGCTGCCGTTGCAGGTCTCAGACGACCAGCCGGGCCACGGCAACACGCACCTGGCGGCCACCCAGCCGAACGGCGGAAGCCAGGCCAGTGCCCGCTGACTGCGATGTCGGGCTCGGGCTCGCCTGAGGGCTCTTCGGCTACGCGGAAAACTCCGCGACCAGCCGCGCAATGCGATCCGGATCGACCTCGTCGCTCACACGCCGGGCGAAACGCCGGCAATCGTCGAGGCTGACCGCCCGAACCGCCTGTTTCACCCTGGGCACCGCGGAGGCGTTCATGCTGAAGGAGCGCAGCCCAAGCCCCATCAGCAACGGCACCACATGAGGGTTGCCGGCGATCTCGCCGCACAGCGAGACCGGGCGGCGCAGGCGCAGGGCGGCAGCGGTGGTGTCGGCGATCAATCGGATCACCGCGGGATGCAGCGGATCGTACAGCCGCGCCACCGCGGAGGCGCTACGATCGACCGCCAGCGTGTACATCGTGAGGTCGTTGGTGCCGATCGCGAGGAAGTCGGCCTCCAGCGCCAGCGCCTCCGCATTGATCGCCGCCGCCGGGGTCTCGATCATCACGCCGAGCGGCGGCGGCCGGTCCGGCAGCTTCACGCCCTTGCGGCGCAGGCGGCGGAACAACCGCTCATAGATCTCGCGCGCCGCGCGCAGTTCGCTCAGGGAGGTGACCATCGGCAGTAGGATACGCGTGGGTCCCGCGGTCGCGGCGCGCAGGATGGCCGCGAGCTGCGTTTCCAGCACGGTCGGATGCAGCAGCAGCAGGCGCAGGCCGCGCAGGCCGAGCGCCGGGTTCAGGTCGACGTCGCCCGAGAAGAAGCCGGCATTGCCGAGCGCTTCGCTCTGCTTCTCGCCGCCCCAGTCGAGCACCCGGATCGTCGTGCAATCCTCGCCCATCGCCTCGATCACTTCGCGATAGACCGCCTCCTGCGCCGCCTCGTCCGGCAGCGTCTCGGCATTGATGAACAGGAACTCCGTGCGCAGCAGCCCGATGCCGGCTGCGCCCGACTGGGCGATCAGCGGCAGCTCGGCCGGGATCTCGAGATTGGCCTGCAACTCGACGCGCTCGCCACTGGACAGCTCCGCCGGCAGCCGGCGCAGCCGCGCCAGCTTCTGCCGGGTTCGCGCATAGGAGGCGACGCCACGCCGTGCCTCCGCCAGCGTTGCGGGTTTCGCATCGATGACCACGGTGCCGGCAGCACCATCGATGATGGCCGTTGTTCCGCCTTGGGCGCCGCCCTGCAAGGCGGCGGCCCGTGCGGCGGCGGCGACACCCGACGCCCCGAGCACGGACGGAATGCCCAGCGCGCGCAGCATGATCGCGGTGTGATCGGCATCACCCCCCTCGTCGGTGGCGACACCGACCACGCGCGAGGGATCGATCAGGGCCGCGTCGGCCGGCCGTAGCTGTTCGGCCACCAGCACCGACCCGGGCGGCAGGTTGGCGAACGACCGGTATGGCGCATTGGTGAGGTTGCGGACCAACCGCCGCGCGATCTCGCGCACCTCGTCGGCGCGGCGGTTGGCGGCTGCGGCATCCTCGGTATCCGCAGCAGTTCCGATCGGCGCCTGCAGGCGCTCGGCGAGGGCCTCCGCCTCATCCAGCACACCGGCCTCGGCGCTGGACAGGTCCTGCTGGATGCGACGACGGGCGCCGCGCAACAGGCGGGACGGCCCGAGCATCTGGCGGTAGGCATCCAGCAGCGGCGAGATCTCGAGCTGCGTCTCCTCGGGCAACAGCGCGAGGCGTCCGCGAAGCTTGTCGAGCTGCTTGAGGGAGCGCGCGATCGCCTCGTTCAGGCGAAGCTGCTCGGCTTCCTCGCAGCCCGGCTCGATCCGGACCGTGATAGCCGGAGCCGGTGCCTCGGTGGCCATGGCGACGGGCCCGATGGCGATGCCCGGATAGATCGCGACGCCAGTATAGCGGCGCTCCGGCGGAGCCTTGCGCGAGCGCCCGGCGGCCTTCGGTTCAGTCCTGCTCATTGAAGCCGCACTCGACCAGCGCCACCAGCGCGTCGAGGGCTTCGCGCGCATCCCAGCCCTCCGCGATCAGCTCGATCGTCGAACCCCGGCCCGCGCCGAGCATCATGAGGCCCATGATCGAGCGCGCCGCCACCAGTTCGCCCTCGCGGGCCACTTCGATTGCGGCGGTGAAGCGCTCCGCGGTCGTCACGAACTTGGCAGCGGCCCGCGCATGCAGGCCCCGCTGATTGACGATGGTCACGGTGCGATGGACCGCCTCTCCGCCCGACGAGCCGGGGCCGGACGCGCCGGGAGCAGCTTCGTCCTCGCCGGCCACCGGGCGTTTCTCAGCCTGCGACGGGTGCCAGGACCGGCGGCGCTTCCGGGTTCAGCAAGCTGTTGCCGCAGCACGCAGCGCCGCCCAGGCAGCTCGAGGGCAGGTGGGACGCCGCCGCGATGTACTTGCGCCCGGCCATCTCCGCGATATCGGTGCATTCCTCGAGCGTGCGCTGCGAGCGCACCTTGGCCAGCTTGACCAGCATCGGCAGGTTGACGCCGGCGATGACCTCGACGCCACCGCGCTCCATCGCCGCGATCGCAAGGTTGGACGGCGTGCTGCCGAACATGTCGGTCAGCAGCATGACGCCGTCGCCTGTGTCGACCAGGTCGATCTGCGCCTGCAGCGCCTTCCGGCAGCCGCCGATCTGGTCGTCGGCGCCGACGCTGAGCGTCCCGACCTGCTTCTGCGGCCCTACCACGTGCTCCATGGCGGCGCGCATCATCTCGCCGAGTTCACCGTGGGTGATCAGAACCATCCCGATCATGACGTCACACCCAGCCGGGCCAGCTCACGATGCCTCACGATGATCGGCGACCTGACATGACGAAGCGCTTCATCCCGAACCGGTTGTTCATTCTCATCCCAACTGCCGCAGGCAGGATCGCCTTGCAGCAATCGCGCCAGCGCCTCGACCAGAGCTACCGACCGGTGGCGACCACCGGAGCAGCCCACCGCAACCGTGGCGTACTTTTTCCCCTCGGTTACGAAGCGCGGCAACACCAATCGCAACAGCCCATGGATCTTGTCCAGGAACAGCTGATAGTCGGGGTCTGTCATCACATAGGAGACGACGGCGTCATCCAGTCCGGTCATGGATGACAATTTGGTGTCGTAGAAAGGGTTACGCAGGAATCTTGCGTCGAAGACCATGTCGGATTCGCGGGGCAGCCCTGCGGGGAACGCAAAGGAGATGAGGGACAACGTCAGGCCCTGCTGGTCCTCCTCGGAACCTCCGGCAAATCGCGCCTCGACCAGGCGTCGCAACTCGGGCGGTGGCAGTTCCGAGGTGTCGATCACCCAATCCGCCTCGCTCCGCAGCGGCGCCGTCAGCATGATCTCCGCAGCGACACCGTCCGTGACTGCCCCGCCGCGCGCCATCGGATGGCGGCGGCGAGTGGCGCTGTAGCGACGCAGCAGGACCGCCTCCTCGGCAACGGCGAAGACCAGCTCCGGGCGCAGCGACGCGTCGGTCCGCAGCGCCGCCAGCGTGCCCAGCAGGCTGGCCGTGTCGAAGCCAGTGGTGCGCACGTCGACTCCGATCGCGAGCGAACCGGTGCTGCGCTGGATGATGCCGTCGATGGTCGCCAGCGGCGGGTTGTCGACCGCCTCGTGGCCGAGATCCTCCAGGATGCGCAGGATCGAGGATTTCCCGGCTCCCGAAAGGCCGCTGACCAGGACGATGCTGCGAGGCTCCGTCATGAGAATGCGCCGGTATGCATCAGCCGCGGATCGCGCAGGCAGGCCAGGGCGTGCGCCACCAATGCAGGCGCGGAGGCCGACCACGGATTGAGGCCCAGCAGCGGAAGCTCGTAGAGCTGCCTTGCCAGCCGGGACGGCAGCCGCTCCGGCACCTCCGATGAGAGTTCGAGGGCCAGTGCCAGCCGAACGGGCGCTTCATAGGGCTGACGCAGGATACCGAGGCCGCGCACCTCGATCAGGCCTTCGAGTCCCGGCGCAGGCGCCGCCATGCCGGCCTCGACCATGACCCGGTCGTCGGCGACCAGGGAGAACCCACGATCGAGCAGGCGCAGCAGCAGGTCCGACTTGCCGCTCCCGGACGGACCGAGCAGCAGCACGGCGGCGCCATCGTGGGACGCACAGCTGGCATGGAGCTCTCTTCGCACAGGCCGAAGCTAGAGCAGCGCCCGGACACATGAAATCATTCCCGTCGCCTGCCTTGGACGAAGCCGGTTCCGGCTTGCCGAAACGTCGCCCTTGCCCAAAAAATGATTGCTGTTTCCTTAAAAGTGACGCATTTGTGAGCTTCCGCCTTAGAGGTTCATCATGATGCTAGTGAGGCCGGTGCCAAAGGCCCGGACGTCCATGATGTCCGGGACATTCGCGCCCGCAGCGATCGAGCATCGCAACCGCCAGGGTCGGCCGCGCGAGGTCCAGATCCGCAAGGTCACCGGCTTCGACCGTGGCCAGAACGGCTTTTCGCGCCGGCTGTCCGACCAGTGCCGGCAGGCCTTGCGCAACGGCGCAGACTCCCTCGCCATTGCCGGGCTCTCGATGCGGGACGTGGTGCGTGTGGTCTATCTCGTGCACGACGCCGATGCCTTTCCGGCCTGCTTCCCATACCTGCGCGACGCATTCGGAGAAGCGCGCCCGGCCGCGACCCTGCGGTTCGTCGGCGGCTTCGAGGTTGCCGGCATGCAGATAGAGCTCGAATTGTTCGCCCGCGAGCAGAGCGCCCAGGGTTGAGCTGTCAGGCTGATCGTCTGCCGAAGGCGGCACAGGCCAGGTAGGCCGTCATGCTGAGGGCGCTGATCAGGAAACTGACCGGCCAGTCCGTGTACCAGGCGATGGCGATCCCGGCCCACGCCTCTGCCAGCGCCAGCAGCGCCGATAGCAGCAGTCCCAGACCGAGGCGCGCCGTCAGAAGCTGTGCCGACGCGGCCGGTCCGACCATCAGGGCGAACACCAGCAGGACGCCCACGATCTGCGCGCACTCCGCCGTCGCCAGCGCCACGATGGCCAGGAAGGCGACCGAGACCAGGCGCAGGCTGACCCCGCGCGCCTCTGCGACATCGGGCTGCACGCTCGCGAACAGCAGCGGTCTCGCAATGATCGCAAGGCAGCCCAGGCTCAGCGTGCTCAGGCCCGCGAGGCTCCACAAGGTCGGCCGGTCCACCGCCAGGACGTTGCCGAACAACAGCGCCGTCGCCTGCGTCGCGAACGCCGTGAAGTAGTGCAGGAACAGCAGCCCGAGGCCGAGTGCCAGCGACAGCACCAGGCCGATGGCGACATCGCGGTTGGTCACCCGCTCGCCGAGCAGTCCGATGCCGACGCCGGCCGCGACCGTCATGCCGACGAGGCCCCAGAGCGGCGGCAGGCCGAGCAGCACGGCTCCGGTGGCGCCGGTGAAGCCGACATGCGACAGCGCATGCCCGGCGAAAGCCTGCCCGCGCATCACCAGGAAGTAGCCGACCAGTCCCGACACCACCGCCACTATGGTCGCCGCGATGAAGGCATTGTCCATGAATTGGTAGGCGAACATCAGACGCTCGCCTCCCCACGCACCGCCAGGGCCGCTTGCTCGGAGCAGGCATGGCCCGGGCCGCATCGAATGCCACGCTCGAGATCGTGCCCGGCGGACATCACGAAAATGCGGCCGCGCACGTGCAGCACCTCGATCGGGGCGCCATACAGCGCCGACAGCACCGGACCGGTGATCACCTCCTCGACCCGGCCGAGCCGCGCGCCGCCGCCACCGAGATAGAGCACGCGGTCCAGCACCGGCAGCAGCGGGTTGAGTTCGTGCGCGCTGAACAGCACGGTGATGCCGAGCGCCTGCTGCACCCGGCGGACCAGCGCCACCACGGCGTCCGCGCGCGGCGGATCAAGGCTGATCAGCGGCTCGTCGAGCAGCAGCAGCCGGGGTCGTCCGAGCAGGGCCTGGGCCAGCAGCAGGCGCTGGCGCTCGCCGCCGGACAGGCGGTCGAGCGGCCGGTCGGCCAGCGCCTGCGCATCGACCAGCGCCAGCACCCGTTCGACTTCGTGGCGGTCGCCCTCGCGCATCCACGGCAGACCCCAGCGGTGGCCCCGCAGCGCGGCGGCGACAAAGCTGCGGCCGGACAACGGAAACGGCGCCTGGCTGCGTGTCTGCGGCATGTAGCCGACCGCAGGATTGCCGCGGCGCACCGGCTCGCCGAGCACGTCGATGCGGCCCGCAATGGGACGCAGCAGGCCGAGCATCGCGCGCATCAGCGTGGTCTTGCCGGCGCCGTTCGGGCCGAGCACGCCGACGAACTCCCCCGGCTCGATGCTGAGGTCGATGCTGTCCAGGACAACGCGGCCCGCCACCGCGAGAGACGCGTGCTGCACGCGAATGGCAGGCGGCGACAGGCTCATGCCCTGCCGGTCATGCAGGAACGCTCATGGCGTCCGACCGGCTGGATGGCCGGATGCGGCCGTCGCGAGCGCCTTTTCGGTGAGGTCGAGTTCGCCGAGCATCCAGTTCTGATACGTCAGGCCCGCAGGTTCCGTCTCGGTCACGCCGACCACCGGGATGCCGGCCTTCCTGGCGAGGCCGAGCAGTCGCCGCGCTGCCGTGTCGGTGGCCTGGCTGTTGTAGAACAGGACCGCGACACGCTGGGTGCGCAGGTCGTCCTCGAAGGCGACGACGTCGGAGGTGCTGGGTTCGGCATCGTTCATGACGGCCACCTGGAACCGCTCGTTGCGCATGACCAGCCCGAGCGCGTTCGACATCAACCCGAACACCGGCTCGGTGGCGGTCACGCTGGTTCCGCCGAAGCGGTGACGGATCGCGGCGATGCGCGCCTCGATCGGCGCCAGCGACGCCAGGAAACTGTCGCGCGCCGCCGCATGCGCCGCGGCGCGCGCAGGCTCGGCGGCATCGAGGACCTTGGTGAGACCGGCAGCGAACACGACCATGGTGTGCGGGTCATACCAGAGATGCGGATTGCTGCCAGAGCGAACCCCGAGCAGGTCGCCGACGACAATGTCGCGCCGTGCCGCGGCGGGCGAGACCCGGAGCAGGCCGCTCATCCAGGGATCGTAGCCGTCTCCGTTGGAGATCGTGATGGTGGCCCGGGACAAGGCGCGGGCGACCGAGGGACTGGCCTCGAACAGATGCGGATCCTGGTTCGGGTTCGACAGCACGCTGACCACCTGCGCGCCGCGTCCCGCCACCTGGGAGGCAACATCGCCATAGACATTCTCCGCGGCCACGATGCGCGGCGCCGGCGGGGATGCGCCGGCCTGGGGGGACACGGCATCGATGGACAGGACCGCGAGCAGCAAAGGGATCAGCAACCGGGCCGTGACGGCAGCGGCCATACGACGCATCTTGTCCTCCTGCGGCATCAACCTAGATATATTATAACGTATCATGTGGGAAGCGGTGGATGGATGGTTCCGGCTACTCGGCTGAGATCGAGCAGCAGCTCGCGGTAGCTGCCCGGATTTGCGACCGCCGCGAGATACGCCTCACCACCCTGCGGCGGCAGGTGCTGGCCCTGGTCCTGGATACCGCGCGTCCGGCGACGGCGTACGACCTGCTCGACCGGCTGCGCGAGCATCATAAGGGGGCAGCGCCACCAACGATCTACCGGGCGCTGGATTTCCTGCTCGAGCAGGGCCTGATCCACAAGGTCGAGCGGCTCTCCGCGTACATCGGCTGCATCCAGCACGGGCATGGCCACGACCACCCAGCTGATAGCGATGCGGTGCTTCATGCCGCGCAGTTCCTGATCTGCCGGCACTGCGGGACGGTGCTGGAACTCGAGGATGCCGAAATCGGAACGGCAATCGGAGACGCGGCACGGCGCGTCGGCTTCCGGCCGATGGCGAGCACCATCGAGATCGAAGGACTGTGCTCGCGCTGCGCCGCCTGACGACGACTGCCTTGGTTGACCTGTCGGGAAGCGAGCCGCAGACGAAGGTCGATCGCCCACGCATCCGTGTGCGCGCGTCCGGCTATGTCGACCCGCGTTCCGGCTGCATGGTCTATCGCATCGAGGATGCCGAAGGCCATGTCCTGCGCCGGATCACCGCTGCGCGCGATCCGCAGGATGCGAGCGCTCGCTACTGGCGGAGCATCGGCCTGCCGTCGATCGTCACCAGTCTGGGCCACATGTCGGGCTCGCAGATGGAACCCGCAATGGCGCCACGCCGCAGCAAGCCGATGATCCAGGCTCCGGAACTTCCGTTAGAGCCGGTCTCGCCGCGGGCTCCCGGACCGGCGGGCAAGCCACGGCGTGCTGCCCGGCCCGCAGCGGCGGCCCAACCCGTTGCCACCCAGGACGACCTCTTTGCTGCGCTCGCAAGTGCGCCGGTCCCCAGGCCGATGACGGCCGCACCGACGCCCTATGCTCCGCTACAGCGGCTTGATCCCACCCCTGTCATGCCGCAGCGGGTGGATCACCGGACACTCAGCCCGTCGGATCGGCCGGACAGCTATCTGTATTGTGTTGTCACCCCGCTCGACGCCGGAGCGGCGCTGCGCGAGGGGCTGGTCGCCAGTCCGTTCGAGCCGGTGATCTTGACCGAACGCCAGGGCATCTCGTACTGGTTGTCGATCCTGGCCGAGCGGCAGGAGGGCGCGACGAGTCGCCCCGACGACATCGTCGTGCTGCGCGTGCGCCGGCTTGCGGTGGATGGATTGCTGGAGCCGGATCCGGATTCGTCGAGTAGTGCCGGCTGTCCATGTTGGCTGCTGACAGGCAATTCTCCGGACGAGGGATAGTGTCCGGGATCTCCGGCACGCAGACAGTGGCGCTGTCAGGGAATGCCGATGAAGCTGTTCGCGATCAGGTCGAGCACGCGAGGCACATCGACGGCGACGCAGACGGACTGCGCGGGATGCGGATCCCAGGCCGTCGAAGGATAGGGTGCACGCTCCATCTTCTGGATCGTCTGCCCGGATGCGAGACCGCCGCAGATGACGCGCACCGGACCCTGGCGGATGGTGAACAGGGAGGGATCGACCGCATAGGCGACCGCAAGGCTGTCATGCACGAAGATGCCGTCGAGCTTGCGCGTCTTCTGGTGGAAGGCGAGGTAGCTGCGCGACACGTCGTACAGGAAGCGGCCCTGCTCGCCGCCGGTATCCCGCAGGCGCTCCAGAAGCGGCACGTCCAGCACCACCTCCTGGGTGACGTCGAGGCCGATGATGGTCACCGGCCAGTGCGCCGTGAACACGGCATCCGCTGCCTCCGGATCGCCGGCGATGTTGGCCTCGGCAACCGGCGACACGTTGCCGGTATGGCCTTTGGTACCGAACGCACCGCCCATCACCACCACACCCTGCACCAGGCGGGCGATCTCGGGGTCTTTGTCCAGCGCGCGCGCGAGATTGGTCATCCGTCCCACCGCGATGATGGTGACGGCTCCCGGGTTGGCCCGGATCAGGTCGATCATCATGCGATGACCGCGCCGGCCGTCCGGCCGGCTATGGATCAGGTCCGGGATCGGGATATCGCCGAGGGCGTTCTGGCCGTGCACATGCTTGGCGTGGGTGCCGTGCTTGCCGAGCAGGGTCACCCCGGAACCTTGCGCCACCGGTGCTGCAAAGCCGAGCCGGTCCTTCAGGAACAGGGCATTGCGGGTGACCGTCTCGATGTCGGCGTTGCCGAGCACGGTGGTGACGCCGATCAGCTCAAGCTCCGGGCGTCGCGTCAGGAACGCCAGCGCCATTGCGTCATCCACGCCGGGATCGGTGTCAAAGATGACCTTGCGCATCAGCGTTCCTCGGATCGGCGGTGGCGACGCATGCCCGCCTGTTCAGGTCAGCAAACCGCGACGCGGGCGCAAAGGCAACCGCGGCTCCGGTTCCGGGCACGCATGTCGAACCTCAGGTTACATCAACGCGGACGCCCGCGACTGGCTAAGATGCGGGAGCAGAAGGCTCAGTTTTTTGGAGCCTTCTCGACATCCTTGCCCGGGTTCGAAGTCTTTACCAGTTCCGGCGGCGTCTTTGCAGCGAGGGTCTGGACCTGTCCGGTATCGATGCGCCTTGCTCGTGTGAACGGCTCCAGAGTCTGTGGCGTGCCGCTCTCGAGCGCACGCAGGATGCCTTCGAGCACGCGCACATCGGCATAGCCTTCCTCGGCGTCAGGCTCCGGCTCGTGATCTCCCAGGATGCAGTCGGAGAAATACTTCAGCTCGCCGCCGAAATGGTCGGTGTTGCGGAAGCTTTCGTGGCGCTGGCTCTGCCCGACGGTAACCACCTGCTCCAGCGGCTTGCCATACATGTAGGCCGGACTGACATGCACCGAGCCTTTGGTGCCGAGTGCGAAATAGCTGTCGATCGTGTTGGCGAAATACGACACCACGAACTGCGCCAGCCGATTACCCGGAAAGCGCAGGGTGACAGCGACGGTGTCGTCGAAATCCCCGAACCCGGCCTCCGGATGCCGGCTGCCGACGGCGCTCACGACGGCTTCAGGCTCGTCGCCGAACACGTAGCGGGCAGCGTTGACCGGATAGGGCCCCATGTCCAGGATCGGGCCGGCCAGGTTGCCGTTGCGGGCGCGGTGGTTCTCCGGCGAGACCATCTGCGCGAAGCTCGAGGTGAACAGGGTGATATCGCCCAGTTCTCCGGAGCGGATCAGGTCGATGGTGGCCAGGGTCGCGGGCTCGAAATGCAGCCGGTACGCCACCATCAGCTTGGCCTTCGAGGCCGCCTGCACGTCGACGATCTCCCGGCACAGTGCGGTCGAGACCTCCAGCGGCTTCTCGACCAGCACGTGGATGCCCGCCTTCAGCGCCGGAATGATGAACTCGGCATGGCGCCAGTTCGGGGTCGCGAGATAGATCGCATCGATGGTGCCGGAATGGATGAGCTGGTCGAACTGGTCGTAGCGGTAGCTGTCCTCGACCCCATACATGTCGCCGAGGGCCCGCGCCTTTTCCGGATCTCCGGTGACGAACGCGGTCACTTCCGAGTTGCCGGTATGGCTGATGCCCGGGAGCATTGCCTCCTGCGAGATGTCGCCCAGGCCGACGATCCCATACCGGATCTTGCGGTCGCTGCCGAAGCCCAGGGCTGACTTGATGCTCATGACGACGCCGTCCTCATCCGAATGCAGCTTCAGGTGCGGGCGGCGGCAAAGGTTCGGTGGCAACAGGGTTTTGATGAGCGGCCGACTGCCGACGGTCAATCCGGTCGCCAGCCGTCAGCCTTGAGGACCTCGCCGGCTAGATACAGGCTGCCGCAGATCAGGATGCGACCCGGCTCGGGTGACTCCCGCACGATGGCAGCCAAGGCCTCGGCCACCGTCGGACCAGACCGGGCCCGACCGCCGCTCGCCTCGATGATCGCCTCGACCGGCAACGCCAGATGCTGGTGCGGTTCTGCGACCGCACGGACGGTCCGTGCATGATCCAGCAGGGGGCGCAGGAAGCCGCCGGCATCCTTGCTCTGCTTCATGCCGATCACCAGATCGATCGGCCGGTCATGCCAGGATGCCAGGACTGCCCCGAGCGCGAGGCCGGCGCCGGGATTGTGGCCGCCATCCAGCCAGAGCTCCCATCCAGCCGGAAGGCGCGCGGCGAGCGTCCCCGACAGGCGCTGCATGCGGGCGGGCCAGGTCGTGCTGGCGATGCCGGCCCACGCCCGATCCGGCACCTGCAGGCCGGTAGCGCGCAAGGCGGCGACGGCGAGCCCGGCATTCTCGACCTGATGCGGACCACGCAGCGCACTCGCAGGCAGCGACAGGGTTCCGGCACCGTCCTCGTAGCGCAGACCATCCCCGGCGGGTGCGATGCGCCAGTCCCGGTCGCGCCGCAGAAGGCGGGCCACCTGGCACGCGGCCTCCGCCTCCAGCACGGCCAGGACGGATGCCGGTTGATGACCGGTGACCACCGGGACCCTGTGCTTGATGATGCCAGCCTTTTCCGCGGCGATGGCTTCGATCGTCTCGCCGAGGAATGCCTCGTGGTCCATCGAGATCGCGGTGATGACCGAGGCGGCGGCCGTGGGCAGCACGTTCGTGGCATCGTATCGGCCACCGAGCCCGACCTCGATGATGGCGAGGTCCGCGGGATGCCGGGAGAACAGCAGGAAGCCAGCTGCGGTCAACACCTCAAACACGGTGATCGCCTCGCCCTGGTTGACCCGCTCGATCTCCTCGAGCACCGAAGTCAGCTCGGCATCGGACACCAGGTGACCGGCGATGCGATAGCGCTCGGTGATGTCCACCAGGTGCGGCGAGATGGTGACATGGACGCGCCAGCCGGCGGCTTCCGCGATTGCCCGCAGGGTCGCGCAGGTGCTGCCCTTGCCGTTTGTGCCGGCCACGTGGACAACCGGCGGCAGCCTGCGCTCCGGGTGGTCGAGCCGCTCCAGCAGGCCCTGCAGCCGGCCGAGCGACAGGTCGATCAGGGCGGGGTAGAGCCGGTGCAGGCGCTCGAGCACGGCGCCGGAGCGGCCAACGAATTCCGGGCTCGCTCCGAGTGCCGAGGCGAGGCCCGGCGC
>CAXTVI010000007.1:0-53973 GCA_964247695.1 uncultured Acetobacteraceae bacterium | reverse complement strand
CGGAGCGGCCAACGAATTCCGGGCTCGCTCCGAGTGCCGAGGCGAGGCCCGGCGCGTGGCTCATGCGGCCTGGGTGACCGGGGCGAGATCGTGGGACGTTACGACCGGATGGTCCAGGTGGCCCAGCAGCGCGATCAGCCGCCCGAGCGTCTCGCGCATGTCGCCACGCGGCACCACCATGTCGAGCATGCCATGCTGCAGCAGGTATTCCGCCCGCTGGAAGCCTTCCGGCAGCGTCTCGCGCACCGTCTGCTCGATCACGCGCTGGCCGGCAAAGCCGATCAGAGCGTTCGGCTCGGCAATCTGGATATCGCCCAGCATCGCGAAGCTCGCGGTGACGCCGCCGGTGGTGGGATCGGTCATCACCACGATGTATGGCAGGCCGGCCTCGCGCACCATCTGAACGGCGATCGTGGTGCGGGGCATCTGCATCAGCGAGATCATTCCCTCCTGCATGCGGGCTCCGCCGGATGCGGTGAAGATGATCAGCGGCGCGCGCTGCAGCACCGCGAGCTTCGCGGCGGCGACGACGCCCTCGCCAAGTGCCGCGCCCATCGTGCCGGCCAGGAACTCGAAGGCCATGACCCCCACCACGGCGCGATGGCCGGTGATGGTGCCGTGCGCCACCACCAGCGCCTCGTCCAGGTGGGTCTTGCTACGGTTTTCCTTGAGGCGGTCGGTGTAGCGCTTCTGGTCCCGGAAGCCGAGCGGGTCCACCGGCGCCTTCGGCAGCTCGATGCGGGTGAAGCTGCCCTCGTCGAAGGTCCAGCTCAGGCGCTCGCTGACCAGCGCCCGCATGTGATGGCCGCAATGCGGGCACACCTTGAGGGTGCGCTCGAGCTCCTTGACGAAGATCATCTGGTTGCAGGCGCCGCACTGTGTCCACAGATTGTCCGGCACTTCGCGCTTGCCGAGCAGGTTGCGGATTTTCGGGCGGACGAACTCGGTCAGCCAGCTCATCTCGGTCAGATCTCCGTGGAGGTGAGGGCGTGTCGGGCGTAGCGAACCCCGTCCGCGAGGGTGCGGACCTGCTGCAACACGCTTTCGACGGTCTCCGGCGCGGCGCGGCCGTGCTCGTCGAGCGAGGCTGCCAGGGTCTCGATCAGCGCTGACGCCACCACGGCCGCATCGGCGACACGCACGGCGCCGGCCGCCTGCGCCGGCGTGCGGATGCCGAAGCCGATGGCGACCGGCATGTCGGTTGCGGCGCGCAGACGCGGCAGCGCCGCCGCGAGATCCGCGTCGCTAGCCGAGCGGGTGCCGGTGATGCCGGTGATGCTGACATAGTAGACAAAGCCGGAAGCGCCGCGCAGCACAACCGCCAGGCGCTCCGCAGTCGTGGTCGGAGCCACCAGGCGGATGATGTCCAGACCCGACGCCTCCGCCGGCGCTTCGAGGAGATCCGCCTCCTCGGACGGCAGATCGACGACGATCATCCCGTCCACCCCCGCCGCCGCGGCATCCGTGCAGAAGCGCTGCGCGCCGTAGCTCTCGATCGGATTGAGGTATCCCATCAGGATGACCGGGGTGGTGTCGTCGGTGGCGCGGAACTGGCGCACCATCTGCAGCACCCGGCTCAGGGTCGAGCCGCCGCGCAGGCCGCGCCTCGCCGCGGCTTGGATGATTGGCCCGTCCGCCATCGGATCGGTGAACGGCACACCAATCTCGATCAGGTCCGCGCCGGCCGCAGGCATGCCGCGAAGGATGGCCAGCGAGGTGTCGAAGTCCGGATCGCAGGCCTCGAGGAACGGGATCAATGCGCCGCGTCCGGCCCCGTTGTCTGCCTGGGCCAGTTCGGCGAAGCGGGCACGGATCCGGCGCTGGTGGATCACAGTGTCACGCCGAGGTGCTTGGCCACCGTGAAGATATCCTTGTCGCCGCGACCGGACAGATTCATCAGGATGATCTCGTCCGGGCTCATCTTCGGCGCGATCTTGGCGATGTGCGCCAGGGCGTGCGCGCACTCCAAGGCCGGGATGATGCCTTCGGTGCGCGTGCAGAGCTGGAACGCGTCGAGCGCCTCCTGGTCGGTGATGGCGACATACTCGGCGCGCCCGATCTCATGCAGCCATGAATGCTCCGGACCGATGCCGGGATAGTCCAGGCCGGCGCTGATGCTGTGCGCCTCGGTGATCTGGCCCTCGCCGTCCTGCAGGAGGTAGGTACGGTTGCCGTGCAGCACCCCTGGACGCCCGCGATTGATGCTGGCGGCCTGCTCGCCGCTGTCCAGGCCGCGGCCGGCTGCCTCGACGCCGATCAGCCGTACGGCAGGGTCGTCCAGAAAGGCGTGGAAGATGCCCATGGCGTTCGAGCCGCCGCCGACGGAGGCGACCACCGCATCCGGCAGCCGGCCCTCGGCCTGGTTCAGCTGCTCGCGGGCCTCGTCGCCGATGACGCACTGAAAGTCGCGCACCATCGCCGGATAGGGATGCGGACCGGCGACCGTGCCGATCAGGTAGTAGGTGTCGTGCACGTTTGCGACCCAGTCGCGCAGCGCCTCGTTCATCGCGTCCTTGAGCGTGCCGGCGCCGCTGCTGACGGCATGCACCTCGGCACCCAGGAGGCGCATGCGGAACACGTTGGGCTGCTGCCGCTGGACGTCGGTCGCTCCCATGTAGACAACACATTTCAGCCCGAACAACGCGCACACGGTGGCGGTGGCGACGCCGTGCTGGCCGGCGCCGGTCTCGGCGATGATACGGGTGCGACCCATGCGACGGGCCAGCAGGATCTGGCCCATCACGTTGTTGAGCTTGTGCGAGCCGGTATGGTTCAGCTCCTCGCGCTTGAGGTAGATGCGCGCGCCGCCGAGTTCGGCGGTGAGGCGACGGGCCAGCCAGAGCGGGCTGGGACGGCCGACATAGTCCTTGAGATGGAAGTCAAGGTCGCGCCGGAACTCCGGATCGGCCTTGGCCGCCTCGTAGGCCGCCTCGAGTTCCAGGATCAGCGGCATCAGAGTCTCAGCCACGAAGCGGCCGCCGAAGATGCCAAAGCGGCCGCGCTCGTCCGGCCCATGCCGCAGACTGTTGGCCCCAGAGCTGCTGGCTCGCTCTGCGAGAGCCGCGGTCACCCCTTGAGGTCCGCCAGCGGCCGCGAGCGCCGAAGCGGCGGCCGGCAGCGCCTGTTCCGGTCGGGTTCCTGTATCAACCTGCGTGTTCAAATCGGCCTCCGGCTCAGCAAGCTTCCTAGCGCAGCGCGACCGGCAGGTCACCTGCCTGACCAAAATCGGACAAGCTTGCGGCACCACGATGATCGCGCCAGATTCGCCTTGATCTGCAAGGCGATCGAGCGCCGGGCGGCCATGTTTGCGGAGTATCCATGTTCCTTGCCCACGCGGCCGGCCGGCCGCCTCTTGCAGTGCAGAACGAACACGAGACGGAGTTGGCCGGCTGGCTCGACCTTATCGAGCCGACCGAGGCTGAACTGGAGCTTGCCTCGCGCTTGACCGGGCTGCGCATCCCGCGCCGGGCCGACCTGGAGGAGATCGAGACCTCCAGCCGCATGTCGATGGAGCGGGACACGTTCTACCTTTCGATGCCGCTGGTGCGCAGGGTCGACGACAATGCCTTCGTAACCCCGATCGGGTTCGTGCTGAGCCCGGACCGGCTCATCACGATCCGCTATTCGGATTTCAGCGTCTTCAAGACCGTGGCCATGCATGTCGAGCAACGCGATGCAAGTTGTGCGGCCGATACCGTCATGGTCATGCTCATCGAGGCCATGATCGACCGCCTCGCCGACCTTCTCGAGCGCATGAGCGCGGAGCTGGACCGGTTGTCGCGGCATATCTTCCGTGGCGACCGCGACCGCAAGGGCGGCGCCGACAAGAAGCTGCGCAACCGCCTCCGGCGCGTCGGTCGTGCCGAAGGATTCCTTTCCGACATCCGGGAAAGCCTGCTGGGCCTCGGCCGGATCGCGCTCTTTGTGGTGGAGCATGGCGGAGACGGCCTGCATGTGACGCTCCGGGCGCGCCTGAGCAGCTGCAGCAGGGACATCGACAGTCTCACCGACTACGTGAGCGACGTCAGCAACAAGATCCACTTCCTGCTCGACGCAACGCTCGGCTTCATCAACATCGAGCAGAATAACGGGATCCGGCTGCTGACGGTGGTCAGCATCGTGGGCATACCCCCCACCTTCATCGCCAGTCTCTACGGCATGAATTTCAAGGTCATGCCGGAGCTGAACTGGACCTATGGCTACTACTACGCGCTGTCACTGATGGCGCTCACGGTCATCGTGCCGATGATCTGGTTCTGGAGACGAGGATGGCTAGGAACCCAATGAGATGCTGGCTGCGAGGCTCCGCCTGCGCACTCTTCCTCCTTGCCGGAAATGCCGTGCCCGTCGCGCAGGCGATGGCCATGGGCGTCAGTCCGCCGGACGCCTTGGGCCCTTCCGGATACATGGCAACCGCACCGTTGCGCTATGGCGGAGACCTGAGCGGACCCCTTCAGGGGCATCTGCTGCTGGTCCTCCAATTGCCTGATCCTGCCGGCCACCTGCAGGGACGCGTGCTGCTTTCGAACACAGCCGGCGAGCCCGCGACATCGGGCAGCGTTACCGGATCAATCAGGCCGGGGCACGTGCCGGGCGGAGCGGCCTGCACGCTCAACGTCAGGCTCGCGGACGATCATGGCGCCGGGCGGGACTTCGTCCTGCACGGCATCTGCTCATCGACCACTCTCTCCGGAGCGATCACGACTCGAGCGAGGCAGAGGGGTTGGTCCATCAGGCAGATCTTCTGGTGGGACAGCGGCGACACCGGCGGTCGCTACTGGCTCACCAGGACCGGGGATACCATCCAGGCCATGCCGTAGTCCGGGCTGTCAGTCCTGGGCGTCGTCAGGCGGTTGTAGAGGAAGACTGTTGACGACGCGTCATGCGCGGCCCTATGGTCCACGCGTTCTGGTTACGATCACTCGTTCCGGATCTCCCTCCCTTTGGGAACGTGTCGGACATCATGAGCGCGGGAGCCTCTCCCGTTGCAGCCCGACAGTCGCTCGGTTCAGGTCAGGATACTCCCGGCCCGTTCCCCCCTCCCTGAGCGTCAACCGTTCCAGCCCTCCTCTCGACCTGCCATTCGAGGCGTCACGAATGCATCTCGCCGAACTCAAGGCCAAGACACCCTCCGATCTGCTGTCCTATGCGGAATCGCTGCAGATCGAGAACGCATCATCCCTGCGCAAGCAGGACATGATGTTCGCCATCCTCAAGAACCTCGCCGAGAACGACCAGGCGATCCACGGAGAGGGCACGCTCGAGATCCTTTCCGACGGGTTCGGCTTCCTGCGGTCGCCGGAAGCCAACTATCTGCCGGGACCGGACGACATCTATGTCAGCCCGAGCCAAGTGCGTCGCTTCGGCCTGCGCACCGGCGACACGGTCGAGGGCCAGATCCGCGCGCCACGGGACGGTGAGCGCTACTTCGCGCTCCTCAAGGTCAACACCATCAATTTCGAGGCGCCCGAAGCGGTCCGCCACCGGATCAACTTCGACAACCTGACGCCGCTCTATCCCGATCGTCGTCTCAAGATGGAGTTCGACAACGCGCCGATCCCGGTGAAGGGTCAGACCAAGGACTTCACCTCGCGCGTCATCGATCTGGTCTCCCCGATCGGCATGGGCCAACGCGCGCTCATCGTGGCACCACCCCGGACCGGCAAGACGGTCATGCTGCAGAGCATCGCCACCGCGATCTCGCACAACCACCCGGAGGCCTTCCTGATCGTGCTGCTGATCGATGAGCGGCCGGAAGAGGTGACCGACATGGCACGCTCGGTGAAGGGCGAGGTGGTGTCCTCGACCTTCGACGAGCCGGCAACCCGCCATGTGCAGGTGACCGAGATGGTGCTGGAAAAGGCCAAGCGCCTCGTCGAGCACAAGCGCGACGTGGTGATCCTGCTCGACTCCATCACCCGGCTGGCCCGCGCCTACAACACCGTGGTGCCATCCTCGGGCAAGGTGCTGACCGGTGGCGTGGATGCCAATGCCCTGCAGCGGCCGAAGCGCTTTTTTGGTGCGGCGCGTAACATCGAGGAAGGCGGGTCGCTGACCATCATCGCGACCGCTCTGATCGACACCGGCAGCCGCATGGACGAGGTCATCTTCGAGGAGTTCAAGGGCACCGGCAATTCGGAGCTCATTCTCGACCGCAAGCTCTCCGACAAGCGGACCTTCCCGGCGATCGACATCACCAAGAGCGGCACCCGGAAGGAAGAGCTTCTGGTCGACAAGGCGTCGCTGTCCAAGATGTGGGTGCTGCGTCGCATCCTGTCGCCGATGGGCACGATGGACGCGATGGATTTCCTCCTGGACAAGCTGAAATACAGCAAGACCAACCAGGATTTCTTCGACGCGATGAACACCTGAGGACGCTCGCGCGGGGCTTCGGCACAGGCCCCGCGGCACCTTTCAGTTCGGAACGAGAACCGTGCTGCCGGTCGTGGCCCGTGACTCCATTGCGCGGTGCGCCTGGCCGGCCTCTCGAAGCGGGAACTGCTGGCCGATCGTAATTTTGATGGCGCCGCTCGCCACGACATCGAATAATTCGAGAGCCGCTTTTTCCAATGCCTCGCGCTTGGATATGAAGCTCATCAGGGTCGGCCGCGTGACAAACAGACTGCCGCGAGACGCGAGCTGGTTCAGGCTGACGCCGGTCACCTCGCCCGAGGCGTTACCAAAGCTGACCATCAACCCACGCGGCGCCAGGCAATCCAGGCTGGCCACGAAGCTGTCCTTGCCGACGCTGTCATAGACCACCGGAACCATGGCGCCGTCGGTGATCCGCTTCACCTGGGCTGGCAGATCGGCGAGCCCGACGATGGTCTCGTAAGCTCCCTGAGCCCGGGCCAGTTCCGCCTTTTCCTGGGTCGACACGACGCCGATCACCTTGGCGCCGATATGTTGCGCCCACTGGCACATCAGCAGCCCGATCCCTCCGGCCGCGGCGTGCACAACAATGGTGTCCCCCGCCTGCAGCGGCCGAACCTGACGCAGCAATGCCTGCACGGTGAGGCCGCGCAGCATCATTCCTGCCGCAGTCGAGAAGTCGATATCATCCGGCAGGCGGACAAGACGATCGATCGGCACGACACGGCTTATTGCGTAGCCGCCGAAGCTCGAGGCATAGGCGACGCGGTCGCCCGCCACCAGACTGGTGACATCGGGCCCGACGGCCTCGACGATGCCGGCACCTTCCATGCCGAGCACGGCGGGGAAACCAGGGACCTTGTAGAGGCCCGTGCGATAATAGATGTCGATATAGTTCAAGCCCACGGCATGCTGCCGGATCAGCGCCTCGCCAGCGCCAGGTTCAGGGGTTGGCACATCCTCCCACTGCAGAACCTCCGGGCCGCCATATTCGTGGATGCGGATCGCTTTCGACATCAATCGGTCCTTTCGAGGTCCAGCAGGAAGCGCTTGGTGGTCGCATCTCCTTCGGCCGCCACGGATCCAAGCCGCCCGGTCTCGACAATCCGGTGGCTCGGGATCAGGATCGGCAGCGGGTTAAGGGCGCGGGCCTTGCCGACGGCGCGACAGTCCGTGCCAAGGAGTTCAGCCAGTTCCCTGCAGGTGCGCGTGGCGCCGAACGGAATGCCGGCAATCGTCCCCCAGACGGACTTCTGGAACCGGCTTCCCTGAGGTGCCAGCGGCAGGTCGAAGCAATGCAGTTGCCGATCGAAGTAGGATTGCACCTGATCGCGCGCGCGGCGAAGCAGGGAGGTCTGCTGCTGATCGCCTCCCCACCCCCAGTCGAGAGACACCAGTCCCTCTTCTTCTTCGGACAAGGTCAAGGTCCCCAATGGCCCGTGCAGAGACAGTTGCGGCACAGTATGGCTCCGGCAAGCTCCCGGATACCTCTCAAGGGCACATCAAGGGATCCGAAGCCCTGCCGAGGCTACCCTTGAACCGCACATGAACACAAAGCCGCGTTTCGGAACGTCCACATGACGAACGGCCGCACGATTTTCGCTGTCGCGACGGGCGCGGGCCGTGCCGCTATCTGCGTGATGCGCATCACGGGACCGGGATGCGGCATGATGCTCGATCACTTGTGCCGGGGTCGGCGGCCGCCGCCGCGGCTCGCCGTGTTGCGCGACCTGCATGCCGGCGAGTTACTGGATCGCTCGCTCGTGCTGTGGTTTCCAGGACCTGGAAGCTACACCGGTGAAGATTGCGTCGAGTTGCATCTGCACGCGGGTCCCGCCGTGGTGGACGCTGTGGCCGGCGCGCTGGTCGAGCTCGGCGCCCTCCCGGCGGATCCCGGCGAGTTCACTCGTCGGGCCTACGCCAATGGCCGCATGGACCTTCTGGAAGCCGAAGGGATCGCCGATCTCGTCGAGGCCGAAACTCAGGCACAGCGACGGCAGGCCCTGCAGCAGAGCGGTGGCGCCCTCAGCGTGCTGTGCGCCGAGTGGGCCTCACGGCTCCGGCAGGTGCTGGCGCAGCAGGAGGCGCTGATCGACTTTCCCGACGAGGACCTGCCTGCGGAGGTCGAGGCAGTCCTGCTGAACGACATGGCAACCCTGAAGCTCGAGATGCAGGCCCATCTTCAGGACGGCGAAGCTGGCGAGCGTGTGCGTCTGGGGTTGGTCTTTGCCATCGTTGGAGCGCCGAATGTCGGAAAGTCCAGCTTGCTCAATCGTCTGGCACAGCGTGACGCGGCTATCGTCTCGCCCGGCGCCGGAACCACGCGCGATGCGCTCGAGATCCGCTGCGTGCTCGGCGATGTCCTGGTGACCCTCGTGGATACTGCGGGCCTGCGAGTCACGGACGATGTCGTCGAGGCGGAGGGCGTGCGTCGCGCTCGGCTGCATGCAGCGCAGGCCGACCTCGTCCTGCATGTCGTGACAGCCGGACAAGCTCACCCCGAAGCGGACGAGCGGACGTTGATTGTCTGCAACAAGGTCGACAAGGAGCCGGCCGAGGAAGGAGTCCTGGGCGTGAGCGCCCTGACCGGAGCAGGTCTCATGGCCCTCGGTGAGGCTCTTGTTGGTGCTGCGCGTCGTCTGACCAGCACAAGCGCTGGCGTGCCATTGACGCGAGCAAGGCATCGCGCCGGGATCCTAGCGGCCGCTTCGCATATGGCGAGCGCACAGGCGGCAGCCTGGCCCGAATTGCGCGGCGAGGAACTCAGGCTGGCTATGCGGGCCCTGGGACGGCTCACGGGGGCGGTCCATGCCGAAGATCTGCTAGACAGCATCTTCAGCCAGTTCTGCATTGGAAAGTAGGGCGGATAGATGAGCGCTGCGTCGAACCGGAATTACGACGTGATCGTCGTGGGCGGCGGCCATGCCGGATGCGAGGCGGCGGCCGCGGCTGCGCGTGTCGGGGCTCGCACGTTGCTGCTCACGCACAGGCAGGACACCGTCGGGGCGATGTCCTGCAACCCGGCGATCGGCGGGATCGGCAAAGGCCATCTGGTGCGCGAGGTGGATGCGCTGGACGGGCTCATGGGGCGTGCGGCGGATGCGGCCGGGATCCACTTCAAGCTGCTGAACCGCTCGAAGGGTCCGGCGGTGCAAGGTCCGCGGGCACAGGCTGATCGGTCGCTCTATCGTGTGGCGGTTCAGAGCCTGCTCGCCCAGACCAGCGGCTTGACGATCAGGCAGGGTGCAGTGGATGACTTGAGGTTCGACCTGCAAGGTGGCTTGTGCGGCGTGCAGTGCGCCGACGGACGAGCATTCGGTGCGGGAGCAGTCGTGCTGACCGCAGGAACATTCCTGCGTGGCGTCGTGCATTTTGGCCTCTCGGCCAGCCCGGCAGGCCGGATCGGAGAGGCGCCAGCCACCCGGCTTGCTGCCCGGCTTGAAGCCCTTGCGCTTCCCATGGGGCGGCTGAAGACCGGCACGCCGCCGAGACTGGCCCGCGATAGTATCAATTGGACCTCGCTTGCCGAGGATCCAGGCGATGCCGAGCCCGAGCCATTCAGCCAGCTCACAGCCTCGATCACCAACCGCCAGATCTCCTGCGGCGTCACGGCCACTAATGCTGCGACTCACGCGGTTATCGCCGAAAACCTGCAGTTATCTGCCGTCTATGGTGGGGCGCTAGCCGGAAAAGGACCACGCTACTGCCCGTCTATCGAGGACAAGGTCGTACGGTTCAAGGACCGCGACAGTCACCAGATCTTTCTTGAGCCTGAAGCACTCCCCGGCAACCCGGGTTCGGAGCTGATCTATCCGAACGGCATCTCGACCAGCCTGCCGCTGTCCGTCCAGCAACGCCTCGTCGCTACCATCCCTGGCCTGGAGCACGCCCGCATCGTCCAGGCCGGTTACGCGGTCGAGTACGATTATGTCGATCCTCGGGCACTTCTGCCAACCCTGGAGCTCAAGACGATCAAGGGCATCTTCCTGGCCGGGCAGATCAACGGGACGACCGGTTACGAAGAGGCCGCGGCGCAAGGCATACTTGCAGGCATCAACGCCGCGCGACGTGCCGATGGGATCGATGGGATCATGATTGATCGAGGCGCCGGCTATATCGGTGTCATGATCGACGACCTGACAACGCAGGGCGTCAGCGAACCCTATCGCATGTTCACGTCCCGGGCCGAGTACCGGCTGACCCTGCGGGCCGATAACGCAGATCTGCGCCTCACCCCACTTGGCCTGTCCGTCGGCTGTGTTGGGAGTAAACGTTCCTGCGTATTCCTGGATGTGGAACGCGTCATTGGCGAAGCAATGCAGCGCGCTTCCGCGGAAAGCTACGACATCCGCACGCTTCGCCTCGCGGGGCTCGCGGCACCTGCCGACGGCCGCCACAAGAGCTTGATCGCAATGCTCGCAGGCGGACCGGTTGCTGACGAGCAGTTGCGAAAACTGGCGCCGTGGTTCGTTGATCTGCCCGCCCGCGTCCGGCGCCATGTCGAGACGGAGGCGCGCTATAGCGGGTATCTTGGCCGCCAGTCGAAAGAGATCCGCCAGCTCGCGTTGGACATAGCGGTAAAGGTGCCGCTCGAACTCGACTATGACTGCATAGGTGGTCTCAGCTCGGAAATGCGCGAGCGCCTAGCGGCTGCTCGACCCGCAGATTTCAGCGCAGCCCAGCGCGTCCCGGGTATTACGCCATCGGCTCTGGTGGCGCTTCTGGGACATCTCAGGCAGGCAGACCGAGCCCCGCGGGATTGTGGATAGTTTCACGTGAAACAAAGTCGGGGCGTGCTTAGGTCCGAGCTGCCGGAAGCAATGTCCGCCCGCTTGGACGCATTTGCGGGCCTGCTGGCGACCTGGAACAACCGGATCAACCTCGTGGCGACCCGTGACGTCGCTCATCTCTGGAACCGGCACATCGCCGACTGCGTGCAGTTGCACGGTTTGATTGCCGAACATGAGGCTGTCATCGATCTCGGCACCGGCGGCGGCTTCCCTGGCCTCATCCTGGCAATTTGTGGATGTAGCGCCATCACCCTGGTGGAAGCCGACGCCCGGAAATGCAGTTTCCTGCGCGAAGCAGCCCGCGCCAGCGGCGTCCACGTCACCATCGTCAACAGCCGGATCGAGGACGCCCGGCTTCCTCCCGCAGATGTAGTGACCGCGCGCGCACTCGCACCATTGCCCCGGCTGCTGGGCTGGGCGCAGCCCCTGCTCAAGAACGACGGCAGGTGCCTCTTCCTGAAGGGTCGGAAGGTCGAGGAGGAATTGACCGCGGCCAGATCGCAATGGCACATGATGATCGCGCGCACCTCGAGTCGAACGGATCCGGAGGGCGTAATCCTGAGCCTGAGCCAGATCAGGCGTGTGGCGCCCATGAACTGCTAATGGCGAGGCACCCATTTCCCATATCATCGCGATTGCCAACCAGAAGGGCGGCGTCGGCAAGACCACCACGGCGATCAATCTGGCCACTTCGCTCGCCGCAACCGGCCTACGCATCCTCCTGATCGACCTTGATCCACAAGGCAACGCGTCGACCGGCCTTGGCCTGGAGTATGGTGCTCGCAGGACCGGCAGCTACGCGATGCTCGCCGAGCATCAACCGCTTGCCGGCTTGGTGCGAGACACCGTTGTAGAACGGCTGTCCCTGTTGCCCGCCGACACCGAACTGGCGGGCGCGGAGATCGAGCTTGTGACCTATGAACGCCGGGAATTTCTGCTGCGTGAGGCACTGGCAACAGAGCGGTCCATAGAACTCCCCTATGATTTCATTCTGATCGACTGTCCGCCGAGCCTGGGGCTGCTGACACTCAACGCCCTGGTTGCGGCCGATGGCGTCCTGGTGCCGCTGCAATGCGAATTTTTCGCGCTCGAAGGGGTGAGCCATCTAGTCCGGACCATCGATCGGGTCCGCAGAGCCTTCAACCCGCAACTTCATCTGCAAGGACTGGTACTGACCATGTTCGACCGGCGCAATAACCTGTCGGAACTGGTAGCCGAGGATGCTCGGGGATTTTTCGGCGGACAAGTGTTCGAGACCCTGATCCCGCGCAACATCCGCATCTCCGAGGCGCAAAGCCACGGCAAGCCGGCATCGCTCTACGACGCGAAATCAGCGGGATCGCTGGCCTATGCGCGGCTCGCTGACGAACTTGTCGAGCGGCTTCGAACGCAAGCCGGGCGGGGCATAGCCCGATGAGCCGCCGGAAAGAGCCGCCACCGTCACGCCTGGGTCGTGGTCTGGCGGCGCTTCTGGGTGACGCGCCGCATGCGGTATCGCGTGCGGACCCCGCCGAGCCCGCCGTGCATAGCCTGCCGGTGGAGGCACTCGAAGCGGGACCGTTCCAACCACGACAGACCATGGAGCCGGAGGCGCTCGCGGAGCTAGCGGCATCCATCCGGTCACGCGGCATCCTGCAGCCGATCCTCGCCCGACCTGATCCGGCCCGTGCCGGTATCTTCCAGATCATCGCCGGCGAACGACGCTGGAGGGCAGCGCAGCTTGCAGGGTTGCATGACGTGCCCGTCCACATCCGCGCCCTGGATGATGGCGACGCCATGGCTGCGGCACTCGTCGAGAACCTGCAACGACAGGATCTGAACCCGATCGAGGAAGCGGATGGGCTGCAACGACTGATCGGCGAGTTCGGGCTTTCGCATGACGAACTGGCCGGCGCAATCGGCAAGTCGCGTAGCCATGTCGCCAACACGGTGCGCCTGCTGCAGCTGCCGCAGACCGTCCGTCGCGAGGTCGAGAACGGTGCGCTAACCGCCGGTCATGCCCGGGCACTCCTTGGCCACCCTGATCCTGCGAAGGCTGCCCTGAAGGTCATCGCGCAGCGGCTGACCGTCCGGCAGACCGAGGCGCTGGCCCATGAACAGCGCACGGCATCCCGGCTCCTGCCGGATCGGCCATCGCGGCAGGACGAGGCCACGCGCAAGGATCCGGAAATCGCAGCCCTGGAGCGGAGCCTGAGGGAGAAACTCGGCCTGCGCGTGCAGATCACATTCGACGGCAAAGGCGGCAGTCTCAGGATCGCCTACGACAACCTGGACCAACTGGACGGCGTGCTGGCGCTCCTGAACCAGTAAAAGCCAAGACCGGATCTTCGGATAAGACCGGCGCTGAACCTCGATGAGCAAAGCCGGGCCGCAATCCCGGAGCCGTGCCGTGCTTTAGGCACTTGCGCCTGGCGCGGTCCTGTCCTAATTCCCCTGCCACCGGAGCGCCGCTGCTCGCAAGCCTTCGGTCGCGATCGTGGGCGTATAGCTCAGTTGGTAGAGCAGCTGACTCTTAATCAGCGGGTCGTAGGTTCGAACCCTACTGCGCCCACCACGATCGGATCTGGCTTCGCTTCGCCCTTCCGGATCACCGGCTTTTAAGCCGGATGCCTCGCACGCGCCTTGGCTACCCGCACGACAAAGGGTTGCCGGCGCAGTCTCCGGAACGGGGCTACTCTCGCAGGCTGATTTGAATCTATCTGATCCCCAGACATGATCGGAACAACGGTGGCCCATCTCCCCGGCAGATCAATGACCCGATCCGCGTGGAGCTCCTTTCCGACACAGCGCCATCCTGTCACGACAACATCTGAGGCCGCGCCCGAGAACCCGTGGCTCATCAAAATGGTTGAACGATCGCCATGATGACAATGACAAACATCAGGACAGTCGGAATCTCATTGGCTACCCGGAAGAACCTCTCGGACCTGGCGTTGCGGTCCAGGGCGAAATCACGTCGCCAACGCGCGCACGCGCCGTGGAAGCCTGCCATCAAGAGCGCACTGCCCAGCTTCACCCACCACCAGCCTGCGTGCCAGTCGACAGCTCCGGGAGTCAAAACCAGCAACAGGCCAAACAGGAATGACGCCACCAAAGCCGGGTTCATGATCTGACGGAGCAGACGTCGCTCCATCGTCTTGAACAGTTCGCTCTGGGCTGATCCTGCTGTCGTCTGACAATGATAGACGAACAATCTCGGCAGGTAGAACAGACCTGCCATCCAGGCGATTACCGCCATCACATGCAGCGACTTTTCCCACAGCAGGTAGGGCCCAAGCGCAGCAATCACGAAACGGCCTTCCCTCGCAGGGCGTGCGCCACCAAAGGTGCCAGTTCATCGAGATGCCTGATCCAGTGCACGGCGGAGCGAGGCTCATCGGACAAAGCCGGACTAGCCAGATCGCCATCTGGACGCAGAACGACACAGGCCATTCCAGCGGCTTGCGCCGCCGCTAGGCCTGTGTCGGAATCCTCCACGACAAGACAGGCCTCGGACTCGACGTTTTCAGCACGTGCTGCCGCGAGAAACAAATCGGGCCACGGCTTGGGACGCGCAACATCGTGCGCGCTATGACATCGGCCCGCCAGGAGCCGGTCCAGTTGCGTGCGACGGAACTTCACTGTCATTTCCTCGTGCGACGAGTTGGAAGCAACCCGGACTGGCACATCCAGCCCCAGCACGGCGTCGAGCATGGCTCTCGCTCCTGGCATCAAGGTGGCCTCCTCGGCTAGCATTGCAACCAGTTTGCGATGCATCTGCTTCGGCCAGTCGATCGGCAGGATGATCCCATCGATAGCAGCGAGTTCCGCCGCGATCATGGAAAGCGCCTTGCCGGCGAACCGGTGCTGTGCCGCGACATCCGTGACAGTCGACCCGTGGGCGCGGATCTCGGCGGCGACCAGCCGGTTCGCAGGCGGCTCGCTATCGATCAGCACGCCGTCGCAATCGAAGATCACGAGCTGCAACGGCCCTTGCGTCAGGCGCCCTTCAAGCATGCCTGACAGCTTTGACAAGCGCCCCGACATGCTCTGGCGGAGTTTGCGGCAGAACCCCGTGGCCAAGGTTGAAGACGTGCGGCCGTCCCCGCACCGCGCAGCGAACCGCCTCGACGGCCTCATCGAGCGCCTGACCGCCTGCCAGCAGCGCAAGCGGGTCGAGATTGCCCTGTGTCGTGACGCCGGGCGGAAGCAGCGTAGCCGCCACGTCCAGATCGACCCCGGTATCCAGTCCCACCGCCTGGATACCGGTCCGGGCGGCATACCGGCCAATAGAGACACCGCCCAGGCGCGGGAAGCCCACGATCGGGATGGCGGGATGCTTGGCGCGAATGGACTGGACGATCGCCCGGGCGGGAGCGATGACGTGCCGGGCGAACTCTCCCGGAGGAAGCAAACCCGCCCAGCTGTCGAACAGCATGACCGCTTCAGCGCCCGCCTCGATCTGTGCGCACAGCATGTCGGCGGTCGAGTGTGTGAGCAGGTCCATCAACCGCGCGAACAAAGCCGGTTCCGAATAGGCCATCAGGCGTGTGTGTGCGAATTCGCGGGATCCGCCACCGTCGACCATGTAGCAGGCAACCGTGAACGGGGCGCCTGCGAAACCGATTAGGGTCGTCTCGCCTCCCGCGGCCACTCCGACGCCTGCGGGGTCATCGAGCGCCGCGCGGAGACGTCTCAAGGTCTCCATGACCGGCGCGGTCCGTTCGGCGACCCGTCGAGGATCCAGCCTGGCCAGGTCCGCTTCGCTTCGGATCGGCTCAAGCACAGGCCCTGTCCCATCGACAAAGTGCAGGCTCTGACCCATGGCCCAGGGCAGGATCAGGATGTCACTGAACAGGATGGCACCGTCCATTCCATAGCGCCGGATTGGCTGCAAAGTCAGTTCGGTAGCAATATCAGGTGTCATGCAGCGGGTGATGAAGTCCGCCTGCGCCCGCATGGCACGGAATTCTGGGAGATACCGGCCGGCCTGCCGCATCAGCCAGACCGGCGGCGGCCAAACGGCCTCACCGCCTAGCGCACGCAGCAATCGCTTCGTGGTCATCGCGTTGCACTCGTCCCCAACAGCTTGCCTCTTCTCTAACCAGGAAAGAAGAAGAAAGAAATGGAGTGGTAGGTGTAGATCCCTGTGGAAGACGGGGTACCCGCGTTGCGAAAAACGTACCCCGACTTTCCCACAGGGTGTACAGATGCAGGCCGCTTGTGACGTCAGCCAAGTCGGGGATTATCCAGAAATTGCCGACAGGGGGCTGTGTACAACCCCCCGTACGAGGCTTGCGGCGTTTCATCAACACGACTCGGTACACTCGGAACGTGACTGCTTTTCATCCCCAAGTACCCCGATATGCTGGACTGCATGTCACGGCCCGATTCTTTCCCAGTAGTTATTGCAGCGCGTAGCTTGCAGAACGCCCAACCGTGTCTTGTGCTCGCAAGCGGATCGGCGACCAGGGCCGCCCTGCTGAGCAGCGCCGGCATCGTCGCGGAGGTGGTTGCGCCAACGGTGGATGAAGGTGCCCTCAAGCAGCAGGCGCGCGCGGCGCACCATACGCCTGAGGCAACAGCCTTGCTGCTCGCCATCGCCAAGGCGCGGCAGGTGGCCGCGTGGCGACCCGACATGCTCGTCATCGGCGCCGACCAGTTGCTGGTGAGCCGGCAGCGCTGGTTCGACAAGCCTTCAGACATGAAGGAAGCCCGATCACACCTGTTGGCGTTGCGCGGCAGCAGACACGTCCTGCACACGGCTGCCTGCGTGCTGCGTAACGACAGGCTGATCTGGTCGCACGTCGCGCAACCGGTATTGACCATGCGCGAGTTTCCGGACGCTACCCTCGACGCCTACCTGGCAGTCGAGGGCGATCGGTTGCTTGCCAGCGTCGGCGCCTACCGCGTTGAAGGGCCGGGGATCCATCTCTTCGACCGCGTAGACGGAGAGCATGCGGCGATACTGGGGCTGCCGATGCTTGCATTGCTGGCCTGCCTGCGCGAGCTAGGAGCGCTGGTCGCCTGATCGGACTTGCCTCGGGGCGCTCCCGGGACTATATCGCCGCGACCCAAGCGTCTTCCTCAGGGAGGGCTGACCGGAGCACCGGGGCCATAGCTCAGTTGGGAGAGCGCCTGAATGGCATTCAGGAGGTCGGCGGTTCGAACCCGCCTGGCTCCACCACCTCCCTGCGTTCCGTTTCTAGTTGTCTCGATGGCTTGCAGGACAGGGGCTGTGTCTGCCTGCAGTCTTTAGCGTAGCTTTAAGCGATGGCCGGTTAGGTTGTTACGGCCGAGACTCTAACCGAGTGGTGTCCCGCCGCCCCGGAAATCGGCTGGGGCGCGAGGCTGGTCACGGCGATCACTGCAGGGTCGGTAGCCAACCAGCGGACGTCGCAGGTTCGTTCGTACAGAATGCGAAGGATGACCTCGATCACGTCCGGGCAGATATCCAGCAGCCGCTGACCTCGCACGTTCTTTGGCATCCGATGGCCGATCGCGCGCGACTCGCCGAGCGCGCTTCTCAGTTCGGCTTCCATCTGGGCAGCAAGCTGACGCCGCAGTAGGGAAACGAATGCCGGATCAAGGTCCGAGCCGGCTAAGGGGACTTTAACCTTTGGTTGCTAGATCGGACGCATGCAACTGAACCTCACCATCTCATCCAAGCTGATCATCGCCTACGGCTTGTTCCTGGCACCGATCGCCTACCTCGGCTGCGAGATGGTGCAAGATCGGCAGGTCAATATTGGATTTGCGCGCAAGGAGCTTGTCGGCGTGCGCTACATCGCCGAGGTCCGCAACGTGCAGGATGCGATAGCGCGTGGTGCCGGAATGGCTACGCAGTCAGCCCGCATTGCCGCCACTGAGCAAAGGCTGGGAGGCGGTCTCAAGACCCGCGACAGCGTCGTCGCGATGCTCAAGGCGCTGTCCGGCTCCGATGACCAGATCGGCCGCGCCGCCTCGGTACAGGCGGCCGCCGATCTGATCGGCAAGGCGGCCGATGGCTCGAACCTGACGCTGGATCCCGATCTCGACAGCTTTTACACGCAGGATGCGCTGACGGTTAAGATACCAAGCGCGATCGCCGGCTTTTCGGCGCTGACCGCGGCCGTCGGCGCGACTGCCGGACATCGCCAGTCGATATCGGAGCAGATCAATATCGGCGTGCAGGTCGGTGCGCTGCAACCCACGCTCGACGGCCTTGCTTCGGACATCGCAAGTGCGGTCGAGGGAAACCCGGACCACACCGTCGGTGCGGCCGTGACCGGTCAAGTTGGCCGCGTCGCAGAGGCTGGTAAGACTGTCCTTCTGGAATTGGCCGATCCGTCCCAGGCGACGAAGGCCCAGGCGCTCGTGGCGCCGGTGCTCGACGCCCTGACCCGGGCGGGCGTGGCCGATGCGGGAGAGCTCCGGCATCTGTTGGAGCGGCGCATCAGCGGACTGCGCAATGCCGAGTGGCGCGCCGGCGCAGTCGCGGTGGCCCTGTTCCTCGCGGCACTGCTCTATGTGCTGCTCGTCGTCCAACGCGGGACGGTTCGCCCGCTGCGGGCCTTGACGTTGACAATGCTCAGGATGGCGGCTCACGACCTGGACGTGTCGATCGTCGGCAGCGCGCGCGGTGACGAAATCGGCAGCCTGGCGCGAGGCATGCAGGTGTTCAAGGACAACATGATCGAGGCCGACCTCCTGGCCGCCGAGAAGCAGACGGCACAGCATGCCCGGAAGGTCAGGCAGGATGAGATGGAGGCCCACACCAAGGTCTTCACGACCACGATGACCGCGGCCACTGGGCGCCTCGCGATGGCCGCAGAGACCATGCGACACGCCGCCGAGACGATGAGCGGCGCCTCGGTCACGGTGCACGATGAGGCGACCGCGACATCGGAGGGTGCCAACCGATCGGCCCTGGATCTCGGCACGACCGCTGCCGCGGTCGAGGAGCTGACAGCCAGTTTCTCGGAGATTGCGCGCCAGGTGGCCACCGCGGCCACCACCGCCCGCGAGGCAGTGCAGCGTGCCCATGCGAGTCAGGACACGATCGTCGGGCTTGTCGAGGCCAGCACGCGCATCGGCGAGGTCCTGAAGATCATCGGCGATATCGCCAGCCAGACCAACCTGCTGGCGTTGAACGCGACAATCGAAGCGGCGCGTGCCGGCGAGGCGGGCAAGGGGTTCGCCGTCGTCGCCAGCGAGGTCAAAGCACTTGCCGGCCAGACCGCGAAGGCGACCGCGGACATTACCCGTCACGTCGCCACGGTGCAGGGTGCCGCGCAGGCGACGGTCGCCGCCATCGACGAGATCTCCGGCATGATTGGAGAGATGTCGAGCGCCTCGACGTCGATGGCCGCTGCCATCGAGGAACAGAGCGCGGTCGCGCGCGAGATCGCGGGTGGACTGGGCACGGTCGCGGCAGCCACCGTGGCGTCGGCTTGTGCCATGAGCCAGGTCGTGCAGGTCGCCGGGCAAGCCGGACAGAGCAGCCAGGAGGTGCTCGTCGGCGCCCAGGGCATCGGGACGGAGGCCACGCTTCTGCGCGACGAGGTGGGCCATTTCCTCGTCGTCGTCCACTCCGACACGAGCGAGCGGAGACGCTTCGAACGCTTCCAGGCGGGCTCGGTCACGGCGCAGCTCGCGGCCGCCGGGATCTCGCAGCAGATAAGGCTGCTCGATCTGTCGCTTGGCGGCGCGCGCCTGCGCAGCAGCCTGCCGCTGCTCTTGCACGCCGAGGTTGCGCTCGAGCTCGTCGGGGCCGGAGGGACGATAAAGGCCCGGGTCGTGCGTGTGGAGAGCGGCGGTATAGTCGGTGTTGCCTTTCCCGAGGATGCAGCGACCCGGCCGCTGGTCTCGAGCGCGCTTCGCGCGCTGGAGGAGCGATCGGATCGGGCAGCCTGACGCGCCGTCTCCGGCAGCGGCCGCGGCGGTGAAAGTACTGGAACCACCGCCTGCCCGCTTCCATGCCGCTGATGCGGCAAACGAGCAATTCGTGACAGTATCGAACCGATCGGGTATGGTCAGCCGGTCGGAGGAACGGATCCGGCGGGTCCAGGAGCTCCTCTCATCGGCGCCAATGAACAGGCCCTCGCTGCTTCGACGGCTGCGGAAATCATGCTCCGGCGTTTCAGGCAACGGCACCAGAGCAACAATCCGCTCGCCGACTGGCAGCAGGCTGAGCCCACCGCAAAACCCGCCGCAGCGTTCCTCGCGATTGCTCTCAATCCGGACCTGCTCGAGACACTCGACGGAAAGCCTGCCTGCGAGATGGCAGCCGGTGCCGAGCTCTACGGCCGGCGGTTGCATGACACAGTTCCAGGTCGCGAGACATCACCGGTGGGAGCCGCGGTGGCGACGGTACTCGCAGTGCTCAAGGACTGGAACGCAAACCACAAGCCGTTCGTACCTCGAGGCGAGTTCGCGGGCGGAACACGCGGCGGTCCGGTCGTCGTCGCCGATATCTTCCGCGACAAATGGGTCAGGGTGCGCAGCGGCTTTCCCCAGTTCGATCCTGCGAGCGCCGCTCTGTGCATGCAGTCCCTCAGTCAACTGGGCGCCGTCGGCCTGGAGCGGAGCGATGAGCCGGAGCTGCTCCTGATCGGTGCCTGCCGCTTCGCTGCCTGGAGCGTCTCCGCCAAACGAATGGCCATTGAGCCGGCGCAGGCCGAGCAGACAACGCAGACCCTCGCATTGGCACAGGACTGGTGGTGGCGTCGGCACCTGCAGGCGCTCGATGTCGGCTATACCGGTCCGCTCGGAGCGCCCTGGGCGCAGGCGCTCAGTGTCGCGCAGGATGCAGCCGCCTGCAGCCGGTCGGTCTTGTCCCGGCTCGATGGTCCCGGCAGCAGCGGGGTCGAACTGTGGGAACGGGCAGCGATGCGGCACGCCTATGCCGCCGTCGCGTTGCGCCCGGATGCCCTGGCAGACCTCGACGTCGACTCCGCCCGGGTCATCGCACGCCGGGTGATCTCGTTCGCGATGGCGGCGGAGACCGGTGCGGACTGGGTGGTGATGCCGCGCTTGCCGGACGGGCTTGGCGGGAATCTTCCCCGTACAATCGCAGCCGGGATGCAGCGGCTGGCGCGGGACTGAAGCGCTCCGGATCGTCGCTCAGTAGCCTGCCTTGCCGGCATGCGCCATCGCCCGCTCCCTGACGGCCGGCCCCTACAGGCTTGCGTCCGCGAGTGTCTCGCCCACCTTCAGGGTCACCGGACCGGGTTCGAGCCCTCGTTGCTGCAGTGCGCGTAGCTTCTCGCAGCTCGCAGCCAGGGAGGTTCGCCACAGCTCGGCCACCAGGCTGCTCTCCGCGGAGGTCGGAACGAGGTCGGCCGAGTTGGCCCAGCCGTTCCCGTCATGCCAATCGCCTTCACCTCCAATCCCAGATGGCCGCCGCCAAGCAGGCGCCGTGGCTGGAACGAGAGCAGACGCCGCCCCGGGTAAAGGCAAGCCGCAGTCCTTGAACCTCCCAGCCATTCATTACGGAAGCGTTGAAGTCATGCGCCGAGGCTCGCGGGTGGTCGCAGCCCGCAGCCTGGGCTAGATCTGTCCAGCCTTTTAAATACGCCTGTCTTCCGGAGTTCTCCGCCATGAGCAGCAACACGCCGCCCTTCACCCTCATCGCGGAGCTGGAGGTGGCTCCGGAGCACAAGGCCGAATTCCTCGAAGCCTGCCGCCTCGATGGCCTCGGCTCGGTGACGAACGAGGCCGGCTGCCGCCAGTTCGACACGCTGACCTCCGACGAGGCTCCCGGCGACGTCATCCTGTACGAGGTCTATGACAACCGTTCCGCCTTCGACCACCACCTCACGACGCCGCACTACAAGGTGTTCGCCGCCGCCGTCGAAAGGTTGGGCGTGCAGACGCGACTGGTGCGCTTCCTGAGTCGCACCCACCCCTGACGTCCGGTGGCAAAAAAGTCGAAAGTAATCACGGCCGAGGCCGTCATCCGACCGACGCCCTGGCTCGACGTTCTCGTCATCTGCCGCAAATGCAGCCGCAAGCTGAAAGGCGGCTTCGGCGACAAGGGACGTGACGAGCTGCGCCGGGCGCTGCAGGACGGGTTGCGCACCATCGGTCGCCGACGCCAGACCCGGATCGTCGAGACCGGATGCTTCGGAGTCTGTCCCAAGGGCGGCGTGGTGACGCTGCGCGGCTCCGAACCGCAGCGCCTCCTGGTGCTTCCCAAGGGCCAGTCCACCGAGGCCATGCTGTCGGCCCTCGGCTTCACCGCGCCGCCGGAGTGAAGCCAAACATCTCGCCGTAGAATGCGAGTTCCAGCTCCAGCATCCGGCGCATGGTTTCGGCGCGGCGGAAGCCATGGCCCTCGCCCTCGAACTCATGCAGCGCATGCGGAATGCCGCGGTCCCGCATCGCCTGCGCCATCGCGCGTGCCTGGCCGATCGGCACCACCTTGTCCGAGGTGCCATGGAAGAAGATCACCGGGCAGGCGAGGGCGTCCAGCTGGTTGATCGGCGAGCGGGCCGCGTAGGTTGCGGCCGCCTCCGGCAGCGGTCCGATGAGGCGGTCCAGGTAGTGCGCCTCGAACTTGTGGGTTTCCGCGGCCAGTGTCGCCAGGTCGCCGATGCCGTAGATGCAGGTTCCTGCCGCGAACATCTTCGAACGGGCGAGCGCGGCGAGCACGGTGAAACCCCCCGCGCTGCTGCCGCGGATCGCGATCCTGGACGCGTCCACCCGCCCGGCATCGACGAGGGCGCCGCAGGCGGCGATGCAGTCATCGACATCGACCACGCCCCACTGGCCATCCAGCCGCTCGCGATAGCCGCGACCGAATCCGGTCGAGCCGCCATAGTTCACGTCGACGACGGCGATGCCGCGGCTGGTCCACCACTGCACGCGCAGGGACAGCGCGTCGCTGGTCATCCCGGTCGGGCCGCCATGCACGATCACCATCAGGGGTGGACGCTCGCCGGCCGGCTTCCTGAACCGGCTGCTGGCAGGCGCATAGAAGAACGCATGGCCGCGACCCCCCTGTGCGGTCGGATAGCGCAGCACCTCTGCCACGGAGACATCCGCCTCGCCGACATCCAGGCTGTGCGCCTGCGTGACCACCGACCCCGTGCCGCGCAAGGTGCCCCGCATTACGGCGGCCGGCTGCGCCGGGGCGGCCCGAAGCCATCCGAGATGCACCTCGCCGTCCGCGCCCGACGTCAGCACCACCGGACATTCCGCGACCGCGCCCACCGTAACCTCATGCGGCCGCCCATCGACGACATGCACCGCACGCGTCCGGCCGCTCTCGATGGCAGCGGCGAGAATGCTGCCGTCCGGCAGGAACCCGTACGAGCGCTGCCCGAAGACCCAGGGCGGCACGCCGATGTCCTGCTGCATCGGGCAGACGGCAACGAGCGTGTCGCCGTCGAACCGGTAGAGGTTCCACCAGCCGCTCCGATCCGAGCAGACGTGCAGCACGCCGTCCCGCGCAAATTCCGGCTGCAGCAAAGCTTCCGCACGATCGAAACCGGCAAGGCAGGACTGTCCGGACAAAACGGTGCGTTCGCCAACCCCACTGAGCATCGCAGTAAGCAACCGCGTGCGCTCCCACGGCATGTCCGGATGATCCCACTCGATCCAGGCCAACCGGTCGCCATCCGGCGCCAGGCGTGGGCTTGAGAGGAAATCCGGGCCGCTGACCAGGACCTCGCCCTCCGCCATGTCGTCCGCAACGTCGAGCGGCACCCGCACGATGCTCGCCCGCGGCTCGCCGGGTGGCCGATGATCCTCCCGCACCGCCAGCAGGCTCCGCCCATCCGGCGTGAACCGCAGGTCGGCATAGCGCAGCCCGCCCGTCGCCACGAGCCTGCGGGGTTCGCTCTCCGGCTCGATCAACCAGACCGAGCTGTCGATGCGGTGGCTGAAGGCGACGCGCCCGTCCTGCACCGCGTAGCCGCCGCCGCCATACTCGTGCACGCGAGAGCCGACATCGAACCGGTCGCCGGTCACGTCCTCGATACTGCTGCCCGGATCGGGGCCGCATCGGCACAGGACGGTGCGTCCCTGGTCCGGACGTCCCTCGAGCCAATAGAGCATGCCCGCATCGGCCCGCAGCGACGACAGGACGCGCAGGCCGCCCGCCGCCATCTCGATGCCGAACGGCGACTGCCAGCTTCCGCAAGGTGCCGCCCGCCTGTCATCCCCGGCCGCATCGGCTCCCGGTGCATCGGCCCCCGGCGGAATGGCGTCCAGATGTGCCATTGTAGGCGTCCTGCTTCGTTGCCGTTCCGCTTGACATGGCCTGCCCCAGGCGGTTCCTGCAACAGCGCGACGGGTTGGCTGTCGTTCGTCGGGCGGGAACGATGTTTCTTCTCCACCATCTCGACCACCTGTTGCAGCAGTACGGCTATGGCGCGATCGGCCTGATCGTCATGCTGGAGAGCATGGGTGCGCCGCTTCCTGGCGAGAGCCTGATCATCGGCACCGCGATCTACTGCGCGACGACCCATCGGCTTGATATCGTCTGGGTCGTGGTCACGGCCATCGTCGGCGCCATCATGGGCGACAATTTCGGCTACCTGATCGGTCACTCGCTCGGCTTCCGGGCCCTCGCCCGCTACGGCAGGCATATCGGCCTCAACGACCGGCGCCTGAAGCTCGGCCGCTACCTGTTCCGCGTGCATGGTGGCAAGGTGGTGTTCTTCGGCCGCTTCATCGCCGTCCTGCGCACCTTCGCCGCCCTGCTTGCCGGCGCCAACCGCATGCCCTGGCACAGCTTCCTGGTCTGGAACGCGCTCGGCGGCATAGGCTGGGCTGGCGGCTATGGCTTCGCTGCCTACTTCCTCGGTCGCCAGGCCCAACGCATCTCGGGCCCACTCGGCATCGCCGTAGGCATCGCGGCGGCCGTCATCGTCATCGCGGCGCTGGTGTTCCTCAAGCGCAACGAGGCCCGACTGACGCACGATGCCGAGCAGGCGGCTAACGCCCAGGAAGCCTGAATGCGGGAAGCCTGGATGCCGGCATCGGCCGGCCGGCGCCGCCTGTCCGGCGCCGCGCTGCGCGACGCCAATCGGCGCTTCTACGACACGCTCTGGGCGGACGCGCGTCTGGTGCCACCGGAGCGCTTCAACTCCTGGCCGCTCGTCGCCGATCTGGCGACGCGAGCAACACGCCGCCTGGAAATCGCCCCCGGCCTGCGACCACGCCTGCCGATCGCCGGCACCAGCTTCGTCGATCTCAGCCTGCCGCCGCTGCGGCAACTGCGTGCCGCCGGCGCCCATGTCGCCTGCGGGCTCGTCACCGACCTGCCCATGGCCACCGGCGCGTTCGACCTGCTCTGCGCGCTCGACATCGTCGAGCACGTGGATGACGACGCGGCCGCCTTTGCCGAACTGTCACGGGTCGCAGCGCCGGGTGCGGTCCTGCTGCTATCGGTGCCGCTGCATCCCAAGGCGTGGACGCCGTTCGACGACATGGTCGGCCATCATCGGCGCTACGAACCGGCGCGGCTGCTCGAGCGGCTTGCCCAGGCGTGGTTCGAGATCCGACAGAGTGCGATCTTCGGCATGCAGCCGAGGAACCCGCGCCTGGTCAGCCTTGGCATGCGCTACCTTGAACGCCACCGGTCGCGCTCGATGTGGTGGTACAACCGCATCTTCATGCCGCTCGGACTGCGCTTTGCGAAACCTCTGCGCCTCGTCGATGGACTCGTCGATCTCGATGGCGTCGATACCGTGCTGCTGGTCTGCCGCAAGCTCGACCGGCCGCGGGAAAGCACGCCCGGCCTCTCGACGTAGCGCTGCCTCGGCCCCAATTGCCGACTGGATCAATGGAGACACGCCGCATGCCGAATACTGCCCTGGTGGTCGGAGCCAGCGGGATCGTTGGCGGGACCCTCGCCCGTCACCTCGCGGACCGGGGCTGGACCGTGCACGGCCTGGCGCGCCGCCCACGCACCGACATCGAAGGGGTGCTCCCGGTTGCCGCCGACCTGCTGCAACCCGAGGCACTGCGCGCCGCTGTGGCCGATGTCAGGCCGACGCACGTGTTCTTCAGCACCTGGATGCGGCAGGCCACCGAGGCGGAGAACTGCATCGTCAACGGCGCCCTGGTCCGCAACCTGCTCGCAGCACTGGCCGACGCGCCGCTGCAGCATGTGGCCCTGGTGACCGGTCTCAAGCACTATCTCGGGCCGTTCGAGTCCTATGGAAAAGGCGCGCTGCCGCCGACACCGTTCCGCGAGGAGCAGGGCCGGCTGCCGGTCGAGAACTTCTACTACATCCAGGAGGACGCGGTATACGAGGCCGCAGCGGCGCGCGGCTTCGGCTGGAGCGTGCACCGTCCGCACACCATCATCGGCTATGCGCTCGGCAACGCGATGAACATGGGCGTGACGCTCGCGGTCTATGCGAGCCTGTGCCGCGAGCTCGGCCATCCGTTCCTGTTCCCGGGCTCGGCCGCACAGTGGAGCGGCCTGACCGACATGACCGACGCTCGCCTGCTGGCCCGCCATCTCGAATGGGCGTCGACGAGCGAAGCCGGACGCAACCAGGACTTCAACGTAGTCAACGGCGACATCTTCCGCTGGAACTGGATGTGGGAGCGCCTTGCCGAGTATTTCGGTGTGCAGGCGGCTTCCTATCCGAGCCAGCCGGCGCCGCTCGAGACCCAGATGCAGCACGACGCGGAGGCCTGGTCGCGGATCGCCGCCCGGCACGGCCTGATCGAGCCTGTGCTCGACCGGCTGGTGTCACCCTGGCACACCGATGCGGATCTTGGACGCCCGTTCGAGGTCGTCACCGACATGAGCAAGAGCCGCCGCCTGGGTTTTCTCGATTACCAGCCAACCCTAGATTCGTTCTTCGACCTGTTCGCCACGCTGAAGGCGAACCGCGTCATTCCTTGACGCTGGAGAGGCCGGCCACCCGATCAGCCGGCCTTCGCAAGCTCCGCCTGCAACTCCGGAAGGGCGGTAAACAGGTCGGCGACCAGCCCGTAATCGGCGACCTGGAAGATCGGTGCCTCGGCATCCTTGTTGATGGCGACGATGACCTTGCTGTCCTTCATGCCAGCGAGATGCTGGATCGCGCCCGAGATGCCGATGGCGACATACAGGTCCGGTGCCACGATCTTGCCGGTCTGCCCGACCTGGTAGTCATTCGGTACGTAGCCGGCATCGACCGCCGCGCGCGACGCACCGATCGCACCGCCGAGCGCATCCGCGATCGGCTCGATCAGCCTGAAGTTCTCGCCATTCTGCATGCCGCGGCCGCCGGAGATCACCACCCGCGCCGACGCCAGTTCCGGACGCTCGGATTTCGACAACTCGGTCGAAACGAAGCGCGAGATTGCCGCCGGCGCCTCGCCTGCCTGCACGTCCTCGATCGTCGCACTGCCACCGTCGTTGGCAGCGGCATCGAAATTCGCGGCGCGTACGGTGATCAGCTTCTTCGGATCGGCGGAGCGCACGGTCGCGAGCGCGTTGCCGGCATAAATCGGTCGCACAAACGTTTCGGCATCCACAACTGCAACGATCTCGCTGATCGGCTGCACGTCGAGGAGTGCAGCCGCGCGCGGAATCACGTTCTTGCCGGATGCAGTGGCGGCCGCCAGCACATGGTCATAGGTGGGCGCAAGCGATACCAGCAGGGCCGCCAACGGCTCGGCCAGCGCGCGGTCGTAGAGTTCCGCGTCGGCGCGAAGCACGTGGGCGACACCAGAAATCTTCGAGGCCGCCTCGGCGACGCCACCGATTCCGGCGCCGGTCACCAGCACATGCACTTCGCCGAGTGCGGCGGCGGCGGTGATGGCGGAACGCGAGGCCGGCGTGACGTGGCCGTCCACATGGTCGAGCAGGACGAGAGCGGTCATGGTCAGATCACCTTTGCCTCGGTTCGTAGCTTTGCCACCAGCTCGGCGACGGAGCCCACCTTGATGCCGGCCTGGCGCACCGGCGGCTCGGTGACCTTCAACGTGGTCAGCCGGGGCGCCACATCGATACCGAGATCGCCCGGCACCACCGTCTCCAGCGGCTTCTTGCGCGCCTTCATGATGTTCGGCAGCGAGGCATAGCGCGGCTCGTTCAGGCGCAGATCGGCGGTGACGATCGCCGGCAGCGTCAGCGCCACCGTCTCCAGCCCGCCATCCACCTCGCGGGTGACCGTGGCGGTGCCCTCCGACAGCTCGACCTTGCTGGCGAAGGTGCCCTGCGACCAGCCGAGCAGGCCGGCCAGCATCTGCCCGGTCGCGTTCATGTCGTCGTCGATCGCTTGCTTGCCCATGATCACCAGGCCGGGCTGCTCGCGCTTGACCAGGGCGCGCAACAGCTTGGCCACCGCAAGCGGCTCAGGGCTCTCCTCGGTGAGCACCAGGATCGCGCGATCCGCACCCATCGCGAGTGCTGTACGCAGCGTCTCCTGGCATTGCTGTATGCCGATCGACACCGCAACGATCTCGGTGGCGAAACCCTTCTCCTTGAGGCGTACGGCTTCCTCGACGGCGATTTCGTCGAAAGGGTTCATCGACATCTTGACGCCTGCGGTCTCCACGCCGGAGCCGTCGGCTTTCACACGTACCTTCACGTTGTAGTCGACGACGCGCTTTACGGGGACGAGGAGTTTCATGGGCTCGGTGTCGCTTTCGGAAGTTCTTACATGCCGCCAGGATAGTTCGGGCCGCCGCCGCCTTCGGGTGCGGCCCAGTCGATGTTCTGCGTCGGGTCCTTGATGTCGCACGTCTTGCAGTGCACGCAGTTCTGCGCGTTGATCTGCAGACGCGGACCGGAGGCGCTGCCAACCTCGGTGTCCACCGCCTCATAGACCGCGGCCGGACAATAGCGGCTTTCCGGCGAACGGTAGCGGTCCCAGTTCACGCTCGTCCAGCGGTCCGGATCGCGCAGCCGGAGATGTACCGGCTGGTTTTCCTCGTGGTTGGTGTTGGACAGATACACCGAGGACAGCCGGTCGAAAGTCAGCTTGTTGTCCGGCTTCGGATAGGCGATCGGCGGCGACACGGACGCATCGTCGAGCACTTGATTGTCGGCATGCCGGTGCCGCAGCGTCCACGGCGCCCGGCCCCGCAACACCATCGCGTCGAAGCCGGAATACAGCGCGCCGCCCAGCGTGCCGAACTTCGCGAACGCGGGGCGCACATTGCGCACGTCGCGCAGCTCGGTCCACAGCCAGGACGCTCGCACCCGCTTCGTATAGGAGCGCGGCTCCGCCGGCCGGCCGTTGGCGAGCGCGTCGGCCACCGCCTCGGCCGCCAGCATGCCGGACTTCATGGCCGTATGGGTGCCCTTGATCTTGGGCACGTTGAGGAAGCCGGCGCTGTCGCCCAGCAGCGCACCGCCCGGGAAGCTGAGCCGCGGTATCGATTGCAGGCCACCTTCAGACAGCGCGCGTGCGCCGTATGAGAGCCGCTTGCCACCCTCGAGATGCTGCCGCACCGAGGGATGCGTCTTCAGGCGCTGCATCTCGTCGAACGGCGACAGCCAGGTGTTGGCGTAGTCGAGCCCGACCACGAAGCCGTACGACACCAGGTTCTCGCCGAAATGATACAGCCAGGAGCCGCCATAGGTGGATCGGTCCAGCGGCCAGCCGAAGCTGTGCTGCACCAGGCCCGGCCGGTGCTGCGCGCCCGGAATCTCCCACAGCTCCTTGATGCCGAGCCCGTAGGTCTGCGGGTCGACGCCGTAGCGCAAGTCGAACCGCGTCATGAGCTGCTTGGCAAGCGAGCCGCGGCAGCCTTCGCCGAACAGGGTGTAGGTGGCGCGCAGCTCCATCCCAGGCGCGTAGTTCGGCCCGTGCTCGCCGTCGCGGGTCACGCCCATGTCGCCGGTAGCGACGCCCACGATGCGGCCTTCGTCCTCGAGCAGCTCCGCAGCCGCGAAGCCCGGATAGATCTCGACGCCAAGCTCCTCCGCCTGCCGCCCGAGCCAGCGGCACACCTCGCCGAGGCTCACGATGTAGTTGCCGTGGTTGTCCATGTGCGGCATCACCGTGCCCAGCATCGGCACCCGGTACGAGCCGGTCTCGGTGAGGAACAGCATGTGGTCCTCTGTCGCCGGCGTGTTCAGCGGTGCGCCGCGCTCGCGCCAGTCCGGGATCAGCTCGTCCAGCGCCCGGGTCTCGATCACCGCGCCGGACAGGATGTGGGCACCGACCTCGGAGCCCTTCTCGACCACGCAGATGGTGGCATCCGGCGCCAGTTGCTTCAGCCGGATCGCGGCCGCGAGACCCGCCGGGCCGGCTCCCACCACCACGACATCGAACTCCATCGCTTCACGCTCGGACACAGCCAGAACTCTCCCTCGCTCCAGCGTCATTCACGGCTGGAGTGCAGACATGGTCATCTTCGGGCCAGGATATAGCCGGTTCCCGCCTTGCCTCAAATCGCCACCCGACGCGACGATCAGACGTTCGCCTGCTCGTCACGCGGTGGCGCGTCGCCCGGCTTGTAGTAGAAGGCCGCGCATTCTTCGACCAACACGCCTCCGGTGGCCGACATGTCGTCTCGGAAGGCGTCGTGCAGGATGTCCATCACGTCGAGATGGCGGTCCTCGAAATACATCCGGTGCACGTCCTGGCGCCGTGCGCCGTACACGATGTGGGAGATACTGCTCCAGACGCTGGCCATGCTGCACATGCCGCAGGGCTGCAGCGTGGAGTAGAGGGTGGCGCCGCGCAGGTCGTCGCGTCCCAGGCTTTCGCAGGCGCGCCGCATGGCGACGATCTCGGCATGCGCGGTCGGATCGTGCCGCAGCCCGACCTCGTTATGCGCCTCGCCGACGACGCGGCCATCCAGCACGATCACGCAGCCGATCGGCGAGCTTCCGGGCGCGGTCCGTCCCGCTTCAGCCAGCGCGATGGCCTGGCGCATGTGGGCGATCCTGATGTCGTCGTAATCCATGGCGGTGCAGCGCCCGGACCGCTTCCGGGTTCGGGCAACTGCCGCAGACCGGCCGTGTTTGTGAGCAAGGAAGCGGGAGCGGGATCATGGCGCGCACGAGAGACGGCTGGACCCTTGGGGATGCGCCCAGCCTGGACGGCAAGGTCGCCATCGTCACCGGGGCCACCGGCGGCATCGGCTACGAGACGGCCCTCGGGCTGGCGCGCCGGCGGGCCACCACCATCCTCGCCGCGCGCAACCCCTCCAAGGGTGCCGAAGCGGTGGCGCGCATCAAGCGCGCCATACCCTCGGCCGATGCACGCTTCGAGATGATCGACCTCAACAGCCTGAGCTCGGTGGCGCGCTTCGTCGACGGCATCCTGGCGGCGCATCCGGCCATCGATATCCTGGTCAACAATGCGGGGGTGATGGGCTTTCCCGAGCGTCTGCTGACCGAGGACGGCTTCGAGCGGCAACTCGGCGTGAACTACCTGTCGCACTTCGCCCTGACCGGCCGGCTGCGCCATGCGCTGGAAAAGTCCGAGGGTGGCGGCCGCGTCGTGAGCGTTTCCAGCCTTGCGCACCGCCGCGCGACGCTGGATCTCGGCGACCTGCAGTCCGAACGAAACTACAACCCGTTCCGCGCCTATGGCCGCAGCAAGCTGGCCATGCTGGTGTTCGCGATCGAGCTGCAGCGCCGCGCCTCGGAGCACCATTGGAACCTGCTCAGCGTGGCGGCGCATCCCGGTTGGTCGCGCACCGACATCGTCTTCAACGGCCCCGGCCAGGGCGCGCCCGGGCTGAAGGAGAAGCTGATGGCCTTCAGCTTCAACACCCTGGCGCAGAGCGCCCGCGACGGTGCATTGCCGTCGCTGTTCGCGGCGCTTGCAACGGATGCGAAGGGCGGCGGCTATTACGGGCCGACCGGCCTCGGCGAGACACGTGGTCCTGTCGGGCCATCGGTGATCATGCCGCAGGCAGCCGACCCGGTCGTCGCCACCCGCCTCTGGACATTGTCGGAGCAATTGACGCACGTCAGCTTCGAGAGCTGACGCTCTTGTCTGGCATCGGGATCAGATTCGAGAGCTGACGCTCCTGTCTGGCATCGGGATCAGCTTCGAGAGCTGACGCTCTTGTCCGGCATCGGGATCAGTTTCGAGAGCTCACACTCTTCTCCGGCATCGGGAGCGTCCCGGGCTTGGCAGTCGTGCCCGAACGCCGACCCTGCGCCTGCGTGTCATCCTGCAGCAGCCCGCTCAGCTCGGCGGTGACCTGCTTGCTGTTCTGGATCAGGCGCTTCTCGTCGTCGAAATAGGCCAGGCTCTCGACGAGCATGCGCTCGTCGGCTTCCTGGAACCGTGCCACCAACTGTCGTGAGACGGCGCGCCCGTAGCCGAGCCCATCCAGCACCTGCTCGGTCAGGCGCAGGCTTGAGTGGAAGGTCTCCCGCACCAGGCCGTGCACTCCGAGCTGCATCAGCAGGTGCGCATGTCGCCGGTTGCGGGCGCGCGCCAGGATCTGCAGGTCGGGGAAGTTGCGCCGCGCGATCTCCACGACGCGCACGCTCTCCTCGGGATCTGCCAGCGCCACCACCAGCAGCTTGGCGGTCTCGGCACCGGCGGCGCGCAGCAGGTCGGGTCGCGACGGATTGCCGTAATAGACCTTGGTGCCGAACCTGCGGAGGATCTCGATCTGGTCCTGGTCCTGGTCCAGGGCCGTGAAGCGGATGCCCTGGGTGCGCAGCACGCGACCGACGATCTGGCCCATCCGGCCGACGCCGCAAATGATCACCGGCGCATCCTGGCCATCGATCTCGTCATAGACCGGCGCCTCGGCGGACCGGCCCAGGCGCGGAATCAGCAGCCGCTCCGACAGGCTGAACAGCACCGGCGTCGCCGCCATCGACAGCGCGATCACCAGCGTCGCCATGTCGGACTGCGCCGGCGCCAGCACCCCGGCTCCGATCGCGGCCGCGAACAGCACGAAGCTGAACTCGCTGCCCTGCGGCAATGCGATCGCGAAGCGCGCCGCCTCCTTGGCCGGCTGCCCGGCAACCCGACCGAGCACGAACACGACCAGCGCCTTGACGGCAATCAGACCGAAGGTGGCGAGCAGGATGGTGACCGGCGCGGTCAGCAGCAGGTCGAGGCGCGCCGCCATGCCGACGGAGAGAAAGAAGAACCCGAGCAGGACGCCCTCGAATGGCTCGATATCGGCTTGGATCTCGTGCCGCCAAGTCGAGTTCGACAGCAGCACGCCCGCCAGAAAGGCGCCGAGCGACATCGACAGCCCAACCAGGCTCGCGATCCAGGCAGTGCCCAGCACGGTCAGCAGCGCCATGGCGGTGAACACGTCCGGGGAGCGCGCGCCGCCGATCAGCCGGAACAGGGCGGGCACCAGATAGCGGCCGCCGACCAGGATCACGGCGATCGCGGCGCCTCCCAGCGACACGCTCTGCCAGGGGATGGCGTGGGTAATCCCATGGGAGAGCGACGGGGTGCCGGTGGCCAGGAGCGGCACCAGGGCCACCAGCGGGATGAAGGCGACGTCCTGCAGCAAGAGCACCGCGAAGGTATCGCGGCCGGCGCGACCCCCGAGCAGTTCGCGCTCGCCCAGCATCGGCAGCACGATTGCGGTCGAGGACAAGGCGAGGCCGACCCCGAGGACGATCGGGCCGGCCCAGCTCCCGGGGTGCAGGCGCAGTCCGGGCAGCCAGACCATCAGGGCTGCGAGCGCCACGGCGGTCAGGAGGACCTGCGCCGTCCCGAGCCCGAACACCGCGCGCCGCATCACCCAGAGCCGCTGCGGACGCAGCTCCAGCCCGATCAGGAACAGCAGCATGACAACGCCGAGCTGCGAGACGCTCTCGATCTGGCCGGGACTGCGGATCAGGCCGAGCCCGAGCGGGCCGATGATCGCGCCGCCCATCAGGTTGCCCAGCACCGCGCCGAAGCCCAGGCGGCGCGAGATCGGAACCATCACCACGCTCGCGAGCAACAGGGCAACGAGCGTTTGCAGCATCTTGCGGCGGTCTCCCGAAGATCAGCCGGTTCGGACGAAGCTCCAGTACAACGGCATCCGTCCCGCAGCCAGGGCCTTGGCTTCGTAGCGCGTCGGCGGCCAGCCGCCGGGGCGGACGCTGGCGGGTTCGGTGCCGGTGAACAGCGATTGGGCGCCCATCACCTCGCGGACCCAGTCCTGGTAGGTCGGGTCGTCGCTGGCGATGCGCCACTCGGCACCGTTCCGCAGCTTGGCGCCGACCAGCGGGATCGCCTGCGGGTGCACGAAGCGACGCTTGGCGTGCCGCGTTTTTGGCCAGGGGTCGGGAAACAACAGGAACATCCGGTCGAGACAGCCATCCGGCAGCGCCTGCAGCAATGTGCGGGCGTCGTCGTCCCACAGCCGCAGCAGGTCCGGCAGCGGCGCGGTCGCCTCCTCGCCGTCCGGCACCAGACGGGTCAGCAGCGAGCAGAGCCCGTTCTCGAACACCTCGCAGGCGATCAGGCCGACCCCGGGATGTGCGGCATGCTGTGCCAATGCGTGCTCGCCGCCACCGAAGCCGACTTCGAGCCACAATGCCGCAGGCGCCTGTCCAAAGGCGGCTGCCGGGTTGGCGGCCGATTCGGGCGCGAAGCGCAGGCGCGGCAGGGTCTCGTCGAGCAGCTTCTGCTGCCGCGGCCGCAGTGGATGACTGCGCTGGCGGCCGTAGAGCCGGGAGGGCGGCGGTTTAACTCCTGTCAACGCCCGAAGGCGTTGGCCAAGGTCGCCGCGAGGTCGGTCTTCTCCCAGGTGAAGTCGTCGCGGGCTGCATCCGGCGTCCGGCCGAAATGGCCGTATGCGGCACTCGACGCATAGATCGGACGGTTCAGGCGCAGGTGCTTGCGGATGCCGCGTGGCGTGAGGTCCATCGCGTCGCGCAACACCGCCTCGAGTTTTGCCTCCTCGACGTCATGCCCGGTGCCGTGCAGGTCGACATAGACCGAGAGCGGGTGCGAGACACCGATCGCGTACGAGATCTGCAGCGTGCAGCTCTCGGCGAGGCCGGCGGCGACGATATTCTTGGCGAGGTAGCGGCAGGCATAGGCAGCCGAGCGGTCGACCTTGGTCGGGTCCTTGCCGCTGAACGCGCCGCCGCCATGCGGTGCCGCGCCACCATAGGTGTCGACGATGATCTTGCGTCCGGTCAGGCCGGCATCGCCATCCGGGCCGCCGATCACGAAGATGCCGGTCGGGTTGGTGTAGAACCCGTCATCCGGGCACATCCAGCCCTCGGGCAGCACGTCGCGCACGATGGCGGTGAGCTCCTCGCGGATCTCCGGCTGCGTCAGGCTTTCCTCGTGCTGCGTCGAGATCACCACGCTGGTGGCGCCGACCGGCTTGCCGTCGATGTAGCGCAGGGTGACCTGGCTCTTGGCGTCCGGCAACAGGCCACGCGCGCGCGGGTCGCCGGCTTTGCGCAGCGTGTTGATGCGGGCAAGGATGCCGTGCGCGTAGTGCAGCGGAGCCGGCATCAGCGAAGGCGTCTCGCGCGTCGCGAAGCCGAACATGATGCCCTGGTCGCCGGCGCCCTCGTCCTTGTTGCCGGCGCTGTCGACCCCGACCGCGATGTCGGCGGACTGCTCGTGCAGGTAGTTGTGGAACTCGGCGTGGCGCCAGGAGAAGCCCTTCTGGTCATAGCCGATGTCCCGCACCGCTTCGCGCACGGCGTGCTCGAGCGTCTCGTTGACGCCCTCCGGCCCGCGGACCTCGCCCGCCAGAATGATCCGGTTGGTGGTGACCATGGTTTCGCAGGCGACACGAGCTTCGGGGTCGGCCGCGAGGTACGCATCGAGCACCGTGTCGCTGATCCGGTCCGCCACCTTGTCCGGATGTCCCTCGGAAACGGATTCCGATGTGAACAGGAACTCGCCCTTGTCGCGCATGGTATGCCTCTCGCCGCATATTTGCCCGCCGCGACGGGAGTATCGTTCCGGCGACATTTGGGCGCCGGAGATTTGGCGGAATTGGCTGGTCGGGTCAAGGATAACGCGGCCCGGAATGAGCTCGGCGGCCTCCGAACTTCATTCCAGTCCAAGAACGTCCTTCATGCCGTACAGGCCGGGCGGTCTGCCGGCGGTCCAATGTGCTGCCCGGACCGCTCCGGCGGCAAAGGTGCGGCGGTCGAAGGCGCGGTGCGTCAGGCCGAGTTGCTCGTCGGACCCGGTGAACAGCAAGGTGTGCTCGCCGACGATCTGGCCACCACGGAGCGACGCGAAGCCGATCGCACCGGCGTCCCTGGCACTGGTGATGCCATCACGGCCGCTCTCGCGCACATCAGCAAGGCGTACGCCACGCGCGGCGGCAACAGCATGGCCGATTGCCAGCGCGGTGCCAGATGGCGCGTCCAGTTTCTGGCGATGATGCATCTCGACGATTTCGGCGTCGTATTCGTCGGCCGGCAACGCCGCTGCCAGGCGCGCCGCCAGTTCCAGCACCAGCGTCACGCCGGCCGAGAAGTTGGCGGCCTGCACGACAGGAACGTGCCGCGCCGCCTGGGCCACCTCGAGTTGCGCCGCCTCCGACAAGCCCGTGGTGCCGAGCACCCAGGCCACCCGGTGTTGCGACAGGGCCTGGGCGTGCGCCGGCACAGCCGCGGGGATAGTGAAGTCGACGACCACATCCGAGATCGCGGCGAGATCATCGATGCTCCCGAACAGCGTGATGTCCGGCGCCGGCGCCCCGCGCCCGGATCCCGGTCGGTCCAGGCCGCCTGAGAGCAGGTCGCCACGACGCCGGATTTCATCGACCAGCAGGCCGCCGACCCGCCCGCGGATGCCCGCGATGCCGATACGCCTCACTCAGCGACCGCGCACAAAAAGCGGCGGCGCGACCACATGGGCCGCGCCGCCTGTACTTGCCCGAGATGCGGGTGGGGGGGGGACGTCACCGCGGGCACTCCATTAACTACGACCTCCCGAGAGTGGTTTCAACAACACTGTCAAGAGGCAACTCGTTGTCACGCACTTGCTACAATGATGAAGTGGCCGTCATGCCACAGAGCTAGACCTTGCCCTCGAAGAAGTCGCGCACCTTGGCGAAGAAGCCATCGCTCTCCGGGCTCGACCGCGCATGCGCCGCCGCCTCGCCCTCCAGCTCCTCCAGCAGCTCGCGCTGGCGCTTGTTCAGATGCTGCGGCGTCTCGACCGCGACCTGGATGTACATGTCGCCGCGGGCTGCAGAGCGGAGCACAGAGAAGCCCTTGCCGCGCAGCCGGAACTGCTCGCCGGTCTGGGTGCCGGCCGGGATCTTCACCCTGGTCCGGCTGCCATCGATGACCGGCACCTCCACTTCCGCGCCCAGCGCCGCCTGCGTCATGCGCAGCGGCACCCGGCAGAAGATGTTGGCGCCATCGCGCTGGAAGATCTCGTGCGGGCGCACGCCGACATGCACATAAAGGTCGCCGGCCGGAATGCCCGCGCCGCCGGCCTCGCCCTCGCCCGACAGCCGGATCCGGGTGCCATCCTCGACGCCGGCCGGGATCTGCACGTTCAGGCTGCGCTCGCGCTCGACGGTTCCGACACCCTGGCAGACCTTGCACGGGTTGCGCACGACGCGGCCGTTGCCGCCGCAGGTCGGGCAGGCCCGCTCGACCAGGAAGAAGCCTTGCTGCGCCCGCACCTTGCCGGCGCCGTGGCAAGTCGGGCAGGTCTCGGCCGCGCGGTCCTTGTTCTCCGAGCCGGTGCCGGCGCAGGCCTCGCAGGCAATACGTGTGGATACGCGCAACGGCACCTTGGACCCGGTGAAGGCGTCGGTCAGGCTGATCTCGACCTGGGCCCGGATGTCCGAGCCGGCGCGCTGGCGTCCGCCGCCGCGACGGCCGCCCATCATGTCGCCGAACACCTGGTCGAAGATGTCGCCGAGGCCGCCGCCGCCGAAATCGAAGCCGCCCGCGCCCGCGCCCGGTCCACCTCCCTCGAACGCGGCATGCCCGAAGCGGTCATAGGCCGCGCGCTTCTGGTCGTCCTTGAGGATGTCGTAGGCCTCGTTCAGCTCCTTGAAGCGGGCCTCGGCCGACTTGTCGCCCGGATTGCGATCCGGGTGGTACTTCATGGCGAGCTTGCGGTAGGCCTTCTTCAGCGTATCCGCATTGGCGTCTCGGGCGACTTCCAGGGTCGCGTAATAGTCCTGCTTCGCCATCCTGTCCTCATCGGCGCAACACGTGTCCCGCGCCGGACCGCGTGGTCGTCATGACAAAGAGGCGCCCGCCTTCTCACGAAGCACGGGCGCCTCCGCCTGGATAGAACCGAACCTGCCTATGGCAGGTGCGGTGTCACTCGTCGTCAGACCCGGTTCAGGCGGACTTCTTCTTGTCGTCGATGTCCTCGAAGTCGGCGTCGACCACCTTTTCGCCACCCGGACCGGCCGAGGGGCCAGCCGAGCCCGGACCGGCACCCATGCCCGCACCGGGACCCGCCGTGCCGGCACCGGCCTGTTCCTGCTTGTAGAGGCCCTCGCCGATCTTCATCGCGACCTGGCCGAGCTTCTCGGAGGCGGCCTTGACCGCTGCGACGTCGCTGCCGGCGATCGCCGACTTGGTCGCCGCGATGGCCGCCTCGGCCTCGCTCCGATCGGACGCCGCAACCTTGTCACCGCTCTCCGAGAGCGTGCGCTCGGTTTGGTGCACCAGACCTTCCGCCTGGTTGCGCGCCTCGACACCCTCGCGCTTGGCCTTGTCGGCTTCGGCGTTCGCCTCCGCCTCGCGCACCATGCGCTCGATGTCGCTGTCCGATAGGCCGCCGGACGCCTGGATGCGGATCTGCTGTTCCTTGCCCGACGCCTTGTCCTTGGCGGACACCGAGACGATGCCGTTGGCGTCGATGTCGAACGTCACCTCGATCTGCGGCACGCCACGCGGCGAGGGCGGAATACCCATCAGGTCGAACTGGCCGAGCATCTTGTTGTCGGCCGCCATCTCGCGCTCGCCCTGGCTGACCTTGATGGTCACGGCGGACTGGTTGTCCTCGGCGGTGGAGAAGGTCTGGCTCTTCTTGGTGGGAATGGTGGTGTTGCGGTCGATCAGCCGGGTGAACACGCCGCCCAGCGTCTCGATGCCGAGCGACAGCGGCGTCACGTCGAGCAGCAGCACGTCCTTGACGTCGCCCTTCAGCACCGCGCCCTGGATCGCGGCACCGATGGCGACCACTTCGTCCGGGTTCACGTTGCGGGCCGGTTCGCGCCCGAAGAACTGCTTCACGATCTCGATGACCTTGGGCATGCGGGTCATGCCGCCGACCAGGATCACCTCCTCGATTTCGCCGGCGGTCACCGACGCATCCTTCAGCGCCGCGCGGCACGGGCCGAGCGTCCGCTGGATCAGGTCGTCGACGAGGCTCTCGAGCTTCGCCCTGCTCAGCTTCAGCACCAGATGCTTCGGCCCGGTGGCGTCGGCGGTGATGAAGGGCAGGTTGATCTCGGTCTCCTTGGAGGAGGAAAGCTCGATCTTCGCCTTCTCGGCGGCTTCCTTGAGGCGCTGCAGGGCGAGCTTGTCGTTGCGCAGATCGATGCCCTGCTCGCGCTTGAACTCGTCCGCCAGGTAATCGATGATCCGCGCATCGAAATCCTCGCCGCCGAGGAAGGTGTCGCCGTTGGTCGACTTCACCTCGATCACGCCGTCGCTGATCTCCAGCACCGACACGTCGAAGGTGCCGCCGCCGAGATCGTACACAGCGACCGTGCCGCCGTTCTTGCGATCCATGCCGTAGGCGAGCGCCGCCGCGGTCGGTTCGTTGATGATGCGCAACACCTCGAGGCCCGCGATGCGACCGGCATCCTTGGTCGCCTGGCGCTGGGCGTCGTTGAAGTAGGCCGGGACCGTGATGACAGCCTGTGTCACCGGCTCGCCGAGATAGGTCTCCGCGGTCTCCTTCATCTTGCCGAGCACGAAGGCACTGATCTGGCTTGGCGCATATTTCTGGCCGCGCGCCTCGACCCAGGCATCGCCGTTCTCGCCCTTAACGATGGTGTACGGCACCAGCCCGCGATCCTTCTCGACGGTCGGATCCTCGAAGCGGCGCCCGATCAGGCGCTTGACGGCATACAGGGTGTTGGTCGGGTTGGTAACGGCCTGGCGCTTGGCGGACTGGCCGACGAGGCGCTCATTGTTCTCGGTGAAGGCGACCATCGACGGTGTGGTGCGGGCGCCCTCGCTGTTCTCGATCACCCGGTTGTCGTCGCCTTCGCGGATCGACACACAGGAATTGGTGGTGCCGAGATCGATGCCGATAACCTTGCTCATGCAACTCTCCTTGTCAGCAGCCGGATCCGGCCCGAAGCACCGGTCCCAGCCCATTGGATGTCATTTGATGTATTGAGGGCCGTCGTCGCCGACAAGCCCCTAGCCTTGCTTGGAACGCAGAGTCTCCGCCCTTTTGCACAAAATGCGGGCAGAAACCTCGACCGGTGTAAAGTGGCGGGCTCAGACGGTCTTGTCGAGACTTTCCGTGGCGCTGTCGGCACGCGGATGCACCGCGTCATGTTCAGTCGCCTTGGCGACCACCACCATCGCGGGCTTCAGCAGCCGGCCGTTGAGCGTCCAGGCCGAGGTCCAGGCTTGCAGCACGGTGCCGGGCGGATGATCGGCACTCGGCTGTTCCGCCATCGCCTGATGCAGGTTGGCGTCGAACAGCGCTCCGGTCGGATCGGTGCCGGTGATGCCGTTGCGCTCGAGGATGCCGAGGAACGACCGCTCGACGCTCTCGAAGCCTTCGCGCAGCTTGCTGGTCAGGGGGTTGTCGCCCTCCGACGCCGGCGGCAGGCTGGCGAGGCCGCGTCGCAGGTTCTCGGCGACCTCGACCACGTCGCGGGCGAACTTCTGCACCGCATACTGGCGCGCGTCCTCGACCTCGCGGCGCGAGCGGGTGCGGACGTTCTGGATCTCGGCCTCGGAGCGCAGCCACTTGTCACGCACCTCCTCGACACTGGCTTCCAGCTCGCGGATGCGCGCGGTCGCGGCCTGCATCACCGTTTCCGATCCGTCGGCCTGCGCCGTGCCATCCTGCAGGTCCCCCGGCGCTCCGGCGTGGGGCACAGCGCGGGCGGTGTCGGCCTCGGTCTCGTGCGGGTCGGGTGAGTGTGCTGACATAGGTCCCATCGTCGCGGTTCTTTGCGTCCACGTAGGTGAGACGCCGACCAGGGACAAGCGGTAAAGCCGCCCGGCGGCTCAGCCCGACCTGAGGATCCTGTCCAGCGCCGTGAGCGCCGCCTCGGGTGATTCGGCCGGCTCATCGAAGGCGGTTCTCCGGGTGACGGCGGTACCGTCTGGATTGGGGCCCGGCGCCGGGCCGGTATCGAAGCCGTCGGCGTCAACGGCGACGATCTGCGCGCCCGGCCAGCGCGCCTGCGCCTGCTCCAGCAGCGCGCGTTCCTGCTCCGGGAAATTGTTTCCGGGCTGCACCATCGCCCCGCTGAGCGAATGCGTGCGACCGAAGCCGGCCACCATGTGGATCGCCTGCGGACGCAGCCGCCAAAGGGTGAAGTCGCCGAACCCGGAATAGAGAGCGCCATAAGGGTGGATGCGCACCCAGCGATCGCGCAGCAGGCCAGATTGCGGATCGTCCGGCTCGACCGGCTCGGCGATGCCGGTGACGGTGAGGCGCGGGATCGTCTGCGGGTTGGCCGCCTCCGAGCTGCCCGCCACCAGGAGCGCGCAGCGCGGGTCGGACCGCAGGTGCCGGGCATGCCGCGACAGGCCCGACACCAGCATCAGCAGGTCGAGCCCGCAGGAGGTCGCGGGGGTGACCAGGCTGGCGAACGGCGCACCGTCGGCGAGCGTCGCAAGGCTCGCCGAGCGGCTGGAGCGAAGGATGTCGCGTGCAAGCCGAACCGCGCCGGCGTCCGATTTCATTTATTTCCCCCTGGTGTCCCGAACCTGAAGTCCTTCAGGCTTCACCTTCTCAGTGGACACTAGTCTTATCGACTGGCTACCGGCTAAGCATGCCGCCCGCGCGGACCTCAGCCATCCAGGAGATACACGATTGGACGCGATGAAGCAGACGATCGCCCTGGTGGACGATGATCGCAACATCCTGACCTCGGTGTCGATGACGCTGGAGGCCGAGGGATACCAGGTCCGCACCTACACCGACGGCGAGAGCGCGCTGCAGGGCCTGACCGCCAAGCCGGCGGACCTCGCCGTGCTCGACATCAAGATGCCGCGCATGGACGGCATGGAGCTGCTGCAGCGCCTGCGCAGCAAGTCGCAGATGCCGGTGATCTTCCTGACCAGCAAGGACGAGGAGGTGGACCAGCTCATGGGCCTGCGCCTCGGTGCCGACGACTACATCACTAAGCCGTTCTCGCAGCGCCTGCTGCTCGAGCGCATCCGGACCCTGCTCCGGCGCAACGATGCGAACCGCGGTGATCCGTCGGGTGCGCCCGCTCCCAGCAGCGTCGTGCGCGGCGACCTGTCGCTCGACGAGACCCGGCACCAGTGCCTGTGGCGCGGCGCCGACATCCAGCTCACGGTAACGGAGTTCCTGCTGGTCAAGGCGCTGGCGGCGCGTCCTGGCCTGGTGAAGTCGCGCGACCAGCTGATCGACGCCGCCTACGGCGAGAACATCTACGTCGACGACCGCACCATCGACAGCCACATCAAGCGTGTCCGCAAGAAATTCCGGCAGATCGACGACGACTTCAACCAGATCGAGACGCTGTACGGCATCGGCTACCGCTACAAAGAGGAGTAGCACGGTGCCGGACACCCTTCCGGCGAAAGCGGGGGCGCCCGAGTCTGCACCGCGTGCGACCGCCCCGAAGGCAGCCTCACCGCCCCGCCGCTCCCGCCGGCGCTGGGTTTCTCCGCTCATGCGGCGGATCCTGCTGGTCAACGCCCTGCCGCTGGCGCTGCTGGTCGCGACGCTGCTCTACCTGAACCAGTTCCAGAACAGCCTGCTCGAAGCCGAGGTCACCGCGCTGCGCGAGCAGGCCCGGATCTATGCTGGCGCCCTTGGACAGAGTGCGGTCGGACAGCGGGCCGCCGGCGCGTCCGAGACACCGCATTCCCGCCCCCCGCTGCACAGCCGCCTGCGCGCACACCCGGGAAACGCGGCCCATCCGGCAACCCATCCGGCTGCGCCCGACGTGGACGACAACACCGTCCTGGTGCCCGACCTGGTCCGGCCGCTGCTGCTGCGCCTGACCGAGCCCAGCCCGAGCGCGCAGGCCCGCCTGTTCGCCCCGGACGGGCAGCAGATCGCCGACAGCCGCGCCGAGCCGGATGCGCAAGGCACTGCAGGCGCACCGGGCCGGCCGCCTGCGAGCCATGACAGCCGGGATTTCGGTGCGATCCTGCAACGTGTCTATGACCGGCTGCTGAGCCTGCTGCCGGAGACCCGGCTGCGGGTCGCGACCCTCGGCGCCAACGCCGATCCGGATGCGCAGCCGCCCGACACCGAGAGCGGCGACGGCGACGAGCGCCAGCAACTGCATATCGGGGACAGCGACCCGTCTGACACGCCGCCCTATATCCGGCGCACCGCAGATCACCGGCTGCTGGTGACGGTGGCCGAACCCGTCATGCATGACGGGCATACGGTGGGCATCATCCAGCTCACCCGCGAGGCGCGCGACGTGGACCGGTCGCTGTTCGCGGTGCGCTTCTCGATCCTGCTGCTGTTTTGCGTGGCGCTGGTGCTGACCGTGCTGTTGTCGTGGTACCTTTCTCTCACCATCGCCCGCCCGCTGCTGCTGCTGGCGGGCTCGGCGCATGTCATGCGCGAGGGCATTGGCCGCAGCGGCAGCGTTCCCAGAAGGCTGATCAACCGCCGCGACGAGATCGGCGAACTGGCGAAGGCGCTGGACGAGAGCGCGCGGGCGCTGTGGGCGCGGATGGACGCCATCGAGCGCTTCGCCGCCGACGTCTCGCACGAGATCAAGAACCCGCTCTCCTCGATCCGGTCGGCGATCGAGACGCTGCTGCGCATCGAGGACCTCAACCAGCAGCGCCGCCTCCTGACCATCATCGGCGAGGATGTCCGGCGTCTGGATCGCCTGATCACCGACATCTCGGATGCGAGCCGCGTCGACGCGGAACTGTCGCGCGCCCGCGCCGAGCCGGTCGACGTGCTGCCGATCCTGGCGGCGCTGGTCGAGATCCACCAGGCGACCCGTGACGACGAGGCCCCCGTGATGGAAGTGCAGGGCATGGGACCGGTCGTGGTGCTGGCGGTCGAGGATCGCCTGGTCCAGGTGCTGCGCAACCTGATCGGCAACGCGGTCAGCTTCTCGCCGCCGCGGGGGCGGATCATCCTGGCGACGGCCGAGGCAGGCGCGATGGTGGAGCTGTCGGTCAGCGACGAGGGGCCGGGCATTCCGCAGGCCCGGCTCGACAGCGTGTTCGACCGTTTCTACTCGGAGCGGCCGTCGAGCGAACATTTCGGGCAGCATTCGGGCCTCGGGCTGTCCATCAGCCGCCAGATCGTCGAGGCGCTGCGCGGCCGTATCTCTGCGGAGAACCGGGAGGATGCGGAAGGCCGGGTGCTCGGCGCGCGCTTCGTGGTGCTGCTGCCGAAACCGGCGTGATGCATGAAGGACAAGCGGCGCATGATCGGTCGGATCATGCCTGGCAACGACCGGAGCACCCCCGCGTTCGTCGAGCGGCAGACAGGACGGGCATCATGTCGGAACAGACCATCATCGATGCCACCGCCGCCGCCATCACCGAGCGGGAGCGCGTGCAGGCGCATGTCGATGCCGAACTCATACGCCAGTGGCTGGCCAAGGATGGCCAGGCCGGCATCGCGGTCGAGGCGGCGCGTGCGCGCGCCCTCACCACCCTTTCAGTCTGCCTGACGCTGCTGAGCGTGCTGGCGACCTTCTACACGCTGTATTTCGCCAGCGCGATCGTGCTGCCGTTCGTGCTGGCCGGCGTGTTCAACCTGCTGCTCAGCGGGCCGATGCGGTTCCTCAACGGGCGCCTGCGGGTGCCCAAGCCGCTGGCCGCCATGCTCCTGATCCTGGTGCTGTTCGGCATCGTCGGCGGCATCGGGGCGGCGATTTCGGTGCCGGCATCGGGCTGGATCAGCAAGGCGCCGCAGAGCCTGCCGGCGCTGCAGGCCAAGCTCGCCTTCCTGCATGCCCCGATCGAGGCGGCGCAGGACGGCATGAAGAAACTGCAGGCGCTGATGGACCAGACCAGCGGACCGCATGTCGCCGGAACCGAGATCATCCAGGTGCAGTCCAGCAACACCAGCGGCCTGACCAGCGTCGGATCGTCGCTGCTGTCGGGCACGCGGTTCTTCCTCGGACAAGTCTTCACCATGCTGCTGATGCTGTTCTTCCTGCTCTACGAGGGCGACAGCCTGCTGCGCCGCTTCGTCGAGATCATGCCGACCTGGGCCGACAAGCGACGTACCGTGCAGATCGTGTCCGAGATCGAGAGCAACGTCTCGCTGTATCTCGCCACCATCACCGGCATGAACCTGCTGGTCGGCGTGGCCAACCTTGCCCAGTGCTGGCTGCTGGGCATGCCCAATCCGCTGCTCTGGGGCGTGGTTGCCTTCCTGCTGAACTACATCCCGATCCTGGGGCCGTTGACCGGCGTGGTGATCTACTTCTGCGTGGGCCTGTTCGCGTTCCCCTCGCTGCTGCACGCGCTGCTGCCCCCGGCGGTCTATCTCGGCATCCACTTCCTCGAGGGCGAGACCATAACGCCGATGCTCCTGGCGCGGCGCTTCACGCTGAACCCGGTTCTGGTGATGGCTTCGCTGATGTTCTGGGACTGGCTGTGGGGAATCCCGGGTGCGTTCCTCAGCGTGCCGCTGCTGGCGGTGTTCAAGATCTTCTGTGACCATGTCGACAGCCTGACCGCCATCGGTCATGTCGTGGGCGGCCCACCGAAGGAGCGTAGCGGAAGCTGGCGGGCGCGCATCTCATCCTGACTAGGCGGCCTGCTGCCTACCTGACGGCGCTGCTGATCGGGTCGGCCTTCGTGCTGCAGGTGTTCCCGCACTGGGCCCTCGCCGGTAGCCTGCCGCCGGGAGCCCCGCCCGAACCCGACTTCGCGCAGCACGCGATGGGCCAGATCTATTTCTTCGCGCAGCCGTGGTTCTTCGCACAGCCCGGGGATTTCTCCTTCCGGTCGTTGCGCACGCTGCTGGTTGCGCGCGGCCTCGATGCCCCGGGCGGCGTCAACATCGCGCTGACCGACAGCATTCCGCTGCTGACCGTGTTCTGCAAGCTGCTCAGGCCGCTGCTGCCGCCCTTCGCGCAATCGCTGACCTTGTTCCAGGCGATGAGCTGGCTCCTGCAGCCTGTCGCGGCATTGTTCGCCCTACGCGGCGCCGGCGAGCGGCGCTGGCTTCCGGGTGTGGCGGTGGCCCTCACGGCGGCCTCGATGCCGAGCTTCCTGCACAGGCTCTGGCACACTGGATTGAGTGCCCACTGGGTTCTGCTGGTGGCGCTCGGGCTCTATTTCCGGATCGTGCGCGGCAGCCGGGCGGCGCGGGTGGCGGGGTGCGCCCTGCCGGTCGTGCTGCTGTTGATCCACCCCTACCTGATGCTGATGGCGAGCTGGGTATTGCTGGGGGCACCGCTCACCCTGTGGCTCCGGGGCGATCCGCGCTGGCGCGGCAGCTTCCTCGGCTGGACGGTTTCCAGCGCGCTGGTGCTGCTGGCCGGGCAAGTGCTGGGATACTGGGGCAACGGCAGCGATGGCGGCTACGGCTTCTACTCGATGAACCTGGCCGGCCCGTTCTGGCCGACCCTGTCCGGCCTGTTCCCCGGAATCGCGTTTACCCCGGCGGACGGCACCGGTGGGCAGGCGGAGGGCTACCAGTATCTCGGGCTCGGGCTGCTCGGCCTGATCGCGGTTTCTCTCGCCGGCTGCCGCCGCTGGCCGCAGGCCGTGCGGCGCCATCCCGGGCTGCTGGTCGCCTGCGTGACGCTGGCGGCGGTCGCCGTCACCAACTGGATCTTCTTCCTGCATGCCAGGCTGCTGCACATCCCGTTCCCGTCGTTGCTGCTGGCGCAGGTGCGCGGCAGCGGACGGCTGTTCTGGCCGGTCTCCTACGTCCTGCTGATCGGCTCGACGCTCGCGGTACTGCGCCTGTTGCCGCGCGCCGGCATCCCCCTGGTGCTGGCGGCAGCCTTGCTGCAGGTCGCCGACGGCAGCGAACTGCGCCGGGTCGATCGCGACAGCCTGGTGCAGCCGGTGGCGTATCCGTTCGACCAGCAGCGTCTGTCGGCGATCCTTCGCGCGCATGACCTGCTTACGGTGCTGCCGACCTTCCCCTGCAACGGTGGCGGCCTGGCATCGAACATGGACGTGCTCTGGCTGGCGGCGCAGTCGCGGCTCGCCATCGCCTCGATGTATTCCGCGCGTATGTCGCGGGAACAGGCCTGTGTTCCGGAGGTCGCCCTGCGGAGCCGTCCGGCGACGGGGGAGGTGCGCGTCATCCTGCCGGGCTTCGAGAGGCTGGTGGTGGCGCTGCCCGACAGCCGGACGGACTGCCGCAGGCTCGCGCCGTTCATCGTATGCAGCCGGCAGTCATCGCTGCTCGACGGGCTGCCGCCCACCGAACCCGGATCGCTGCCGATGTCGACGATCCTGCCGATGCGCGCCGGCGAAGCGGGGATCGGCGCCCTGCTGTCCGGCTGGAGCGCGCCGTTCCCCGGCGCTCCCGGCTTGTGGAGCAACGCGTCCTCCGCACTGCTGGGCGGCCAGCTGCAGCCGGAGCCGACGGGAGCCGTGCGCATCCGCATCGAGGCTCTCGCGATGCCGACACGGATCTGGCTCGGCCTCGCATCGCCGCGGCGCGCGGTGTCGGTCTGGGCGGGAGGCAGCAAGATTGCCGACTGGTCGCTCGGGCGCGCCATGGGTGAGTTCGAGGCGGTGGTGCCCGCCGACTGGATCAGGCGAAAGCACGCCGTCATCGTCGAGCTGCGCACCGGCCCGCTTTCCAGCACGCTCGATCTCGGCCACACGCCGGACCCGCGGCGTTTCGGCATCTGGCTGAGCTCGGTAGAGTTCATGCCGGAATAGAACAGGTCGGCGGCTCCAGGATCATGCAGAAGATCGGCATCGGCATCATCGGCACCGGGTTCATGGGCCGCACCCACGCGCTGGCCTACCGCGCGGCCGCCGGCATCTTCCCGAACCTGCCGCAGCCGGTGCTGGAAGTCGTCGCCGACATCGACGGGGTTGCTGCCGAGCGCGCCCGGCAGCAATACGGTTTCGCGCGGGCGACCACGGACTGGCGCGCCCTGGTGGCCGACGAGCGGGTGCAGATCGTATCCATCACCACCCCGAACAGGCTGCACCGGGAGATGGCGCTGACCGCGATCGCCGCCGGCAAGCACGTGCATTGCGAGAAGCCGCTCGCCCCGTCCGTCGAGGATGCGCGCGTGATGACCGAGGCGGCGGAAGCTGCGGGGATACGGACGCAGACCGGCTTCAACTACATCAAGAACCCGATCCTGAAGCTGGCCCGCGACATGATCGAGCAGGGCGAGCTCGGCGAGATCACCGGGTTTCGCGGTATCCATGCCGAAGGCTTCATGTCGGACCCGGCGATCCCGTACAGCTGGCGGCTCGATCCAGCCGGCGGCGGCGGCGCGATCGCCGATATCGGCAGCCACATCATCGGCATGGCGTGCTATCTGCTCGGGCCGGTCAGCGCGGTGATGGCCGATCTCGACACGATGGTGAAGCAGCGTCCGGTGGCATTCGGATCGAGCGAGATGCGTGCCGTGGAGGTGGACGATGCGGCGCGCCTGCTGGTGCGCTTCGAGCGCGGCATGGCGGGCAGCATCGAGGCGAACTGGTCGGCGACCGGGCGCTCGATGCAGCTCGCCTTCGAGATCAGCGGCAGCCGCGGATCGGTCGCGTTCAACCAGGAGCGGCTGAACGAGCTGCAGGTCTTCAAGGCAGGCGGCGAGCCGGGCCGGTCCGGCTTCACGCGCATCGAGGCGGGACCGGCGCACACGCCATACAGCCTGTTCTGCATCGCCGGCGGCCATCAGCTTGGCTTCAACGACCTCAAGACGATCGAGGTCGCGGAATTCCTGGCCGGCATTTGCTCGGGCGCGCCGAATGGTCCGGATTTTCGCGAGGCCTGGGAAGTCCAGAAGATCATCGAGGCCGCCATCCGCTCATCCCGCGAGCGGCGCTGGCTGGAGATCGCCTGAGCCGCCGCAGGCTCAGACGCTATCGTGCTCCACTGGTGGCAGCATCCGGCCGAGCACGGCGTCGCGCCTGACCACGACATGCCAGACAGTCGCCGTGAGATGCAGCACGATGAGTGCATAGACGGCCCACTGACCGGTGGCGACATGCACCCAGTGCGCCGCATGCGAGACCGGTTTGCTCTTCGGCAGATCGGGCAGCGGGAACAGGCCGAACAACGTGCCCACATGACCGTTTGCCGCCGACATCACATAGCCGCTCACCGGCATGCCGACGAGGATTAGGTAGAGCAGCCAGTGCGACAGGCGGGCGGCGGCACGCTCCCACTGCGCCAGGCTCGAGGGTTCCGGAGGTGCCGGATGCGTCGCACGCCAGGCCAGCCGGAAGGCGACGATCGCCAGGATCGTCAGCCCGACCGACTTGTGCAGCGTGAACAAGGTGTCGCCCCACGGAGCGTCGTCCGGCAGCGCCACCATGACCCAGGCCAGCGGGACCACGATGAACATCAGCAGGGCGGTGATCCAGTGCAGCGCCTGCGCGGTGGGATTGTATCGACGTTCGGGTTCTGCCGCCGCACGGGCCGACGGAACCGAGAAGGGATCGACCCTCGTGCTCATGGTGTGTTCCTTGGCCGCAGTTCCCATCATGGCCCAGGGAGCCATCCCCGCGTCAACGACAATCAGCGCTTCCGGTCGTGACAAGAGAACTGCATGAGCATCGCGCAAGCTTACTCATTTGCCCCGGCCCTTCCGACAACTTCGGGCTTGACGAGCTTCGCGCGCTGCGACCGCCGCTGCGTTTGATCATGATGCAAGACATACAGATGTGATCAACAAGGCATCCGATAGATATCCAGCGAACAAGAGCCTTGAAACGTCCATGAGGCTCAGCGCGATTCGGTCACGCTCGGTCGACGAAACGCTTCTCTGAGAGTTTATCGAAGCAACGTTCCAATATCCCGAATTGAAGGTCATCGGTCAGGAGAACCGATGATCTGACCAGATCCTTGCTCATGCCGCGAGCAATCCGCGCGCCGCAAGGTTGCGCATCAGCGCGCCGATGCCGAACTGCCAGGGGGGCGCCTCGTCGCTGTAGGTCACCACATTGACGAGCCGGCCGAGCGGCACTGACGCGATTTCGACCCGGTCTCCCGGCTTATGAGTAAAACCCTGGCCGGGAAGGTCGCGATCCTGCGTCGGCGCGAACAGCGTGCCGAGGAACAGCACCATGCCGTCCGGATATTGGTGGTGCCGCCCGAGTGACTGCGCCACGAGGTCGAGCGGGTCGCGGCTGATCTCGCGCATCGAGCTGCTGCCGTTCAGGATGTAGTTGTCGTCTTGGCCGGTGACGGTCAGCTCGAGTTCAAGGCGGCGCACGTCGTCGATGCCGAAGCCCGCATCGAACAGCCGGATGAACGGGCCGAGTGCGCAGGAGGCGTTGTTGTCCTTGGCCTTGCCGAGCAGCAGCGCGCTGCGGCCCTCGATGTCGCGCAGATTGACGTCGTTGCCCAGCGTGGCGCCACGCACCTCGCCCCGCGAGTTCACCGCCAGCACCACTTCCGGCTCGGGATTGTTCCACGAGGACGCGCGCAGCACGCCGATCTTGGCACCCAGCCCGACCGAAGACAGCACCGGAGACTTGGTGAACACCTCGGCGTCCGGCCCGATCCCGACCTCGAGATATTGCGACCAGTAGCCGCCCTCGATCAGCACCTGTTTCACCCGGGCGGCTTCCTCGGAGCCTGCCTTGACCTCGCCCAGCGCTCCGCCGATGGCAGCACTCACCTTTTCGCGTATGGCGGCGGCCTCGCGGTAGTCGCCCTTGGCGCGCTCCTCGATGACGCGCTCGAGCATGGAGCGGGCAAATGTGACGCCGCATGCCTTGATTGCCTGCAGGTCGCACGGCGCCAGCAGGTGCGGCCGGTCGTCACGGCGCGCGAGGCTGTCGGCGATGACCTCCGCCAGCGGGAAGGCGCGTTCATCCGGGATCGCGGCGATGGCGGCGGCCGGATCGGCATGCTCCAGCAACGCGGATACCGTTGGCCCGGCCGCGGTGACATCGACCAGCCGGTCGCCACGCAGATGCACCATGCAGGGACCGCCAAGCGCGGGGTCAAAGAGCCGCCCGAGCAGGCTGGCGGTCTGGTGATCGCGCGGCAGGACGTCGTGCGGTGTCATGATGTCTCCCGTGGCAGGCCGATCCACGTTCCAGTATGGCAGGGCCGCCGGCCGTGTCGACGTGGAACGCGGATCGGCTGACGCGGATGAGCTTGGGACGATGATGGAAGCGTTCGACGTCGTGATCGTTGGGGCGGGCGCTGCGGGCCTGATGTGCGCGATCAGTGCCGGGCGGCGGGGCCGGCGCGTTCTGCTGCTGGACCATGCCGGCGAGCCGGGGAAGAAGATCCTGATCTCGGGCGGCGGGCGCTGCAACTTCACCAACCGCGAGGTGCGCCCGGACAACTTCCTCTCCGGCAATCCGCATTTCGCACGCTCGGCGCTGGCCCGCTACCGGCCGGAGGATTTCGTGGCACTGCTGCAGCGGCACGCCATCGCCTGGCACGAGAAGACCCTCGGCCAGCTGTTCTGCGACGGCTCCGCCCGGCAGGTGGTGTCGATGCTGCTGGCCGAGTGCGAGGCGGGCGGCGTCGTCGTGCGCTGCGGCTGCCGGATCACCGACATCAGCCGAAGCGACCGCTACCGCATCGAGACCGAGACCGGCAGCGTGACGTCCGCGAGCCTGGTGCTGGCGACCGGCGGCCTGTCGATCCCGAAGATGGGGGCAACCGGTTTCGCCCACGACGTGGCAGCCCGCTTCGGGCTGGCGCTGACACCGATCCGGCCGGCCCTGGTGCCGCTCACCTTCGGCGGCGAGGACGGGGCGATCATGCACGCGCTCAGCGGCGTGTCCCTGCCGGTGACGGCGTCCTGCGGCAGGACCCGCTTCAGCGAGGCGCTGCTGTTCACCCATCGTGGCCTGTCGGGTCCGGCGATCCTGCAGGTCTCGTCGTACTGGCGCGAGGGCGATCCGATCGCGCTCGAGCTGCTGCCGGACGCCGCACGGCTCCTGCTGGACGGCAAGCGTGCCCGGCCGCGTGCCGAGGGTAGGACGGTGCTCGCCGAGCTGCTGCCGGCTAGGCTGGCGCAGGCGCTCGCCGCGCGCCACCTGCCGGCGCTGGAGATCGGCAACATCCCGGACCGACTGCTGAAGCAGCTCGCCGCCCTGCTTACCGCGTGGCGCCTGACCCCGAGCGGCACGGAGGGTTACGCCAAGGCGGAGGTCACCGGCGGCGGCATCGACACGCGCGGCTTGTCGTCGCGCACCATGCAGTCCGATGCGGTGCCGGGCCTGTTTGTTATCGGCGAGGCGGTGGACGTCACCGGCTGGCTCGGCGGCTACAACTTCCAATGGGCCTGGGCGAGCGGCTGGGTCGCCGGCGAGGCGGCCTGAGCCCTAGGCACGCCTGCCAGTGACAAAATCCTCATACGCGCTCCATCATCGGCCGCGTCGGGCACGTGTAGCGTGCGTAATTACTGCGAGGAGACAACGATGATGCTGGTTCCCACTGCCATGCCGACGCCAACGCACGCGTCTGCGCCGCAGGACGTAGTGGTGGCGGGGCCCGCGGTCGCCGTCACCGCGGGCAATGGACCGGCAGGCCTGTTCGGGAACAGACGCCCCGGCCGGCTCTATCGGGTCGTCCTGATGCAGCGGGACGCATCCGGCGCCCTGCGTCGCACCGTGACGGAGTGCAGCCTGTGATGCCGATTTCCAGGCGGCAGGGAATTCTCGCCGCCTGGGCGGTCGCGTTTCTCAGCACCTCGGCCGCGGCCGCGGAGAGCTTCCTGCAGCGTGCGGTGGATGCCCCGACCCGGAGCGAGAAGTTCAAGACGCGGGATGATGCCCGCCACCCGGTCGAGGAGCTCACCTTCTTCGGCGTGAAGCCGCGTTCGACGGTGGTCGAGATCTGGCCGGGCGGCGGCTACTGGACGCAGATCCTCGCCCCTGCCCTGCACCCGCACGGCACCTACTACGTCGCCATGGGTGCCGCGGACGGCGACAAGGACGAGGCCGCGTTCCAGTTGAAGCCGGCCTTCAGGCAGATGCTCGACCAGAACCCGGAGGTGTACGGCCGCGTGAAGCTCACGGTGTTCGGGGCGCATCATCCCGATCTGGCGCCTCCCGGGAGCGCCGACGTCGTGCTGACCTTCCGCAACCTGCACAACTGGATGGGAGCGGGCGACGCGCCGCAGATGTTGGAGGCGATCCGCCGCGCGTTGAAGCCGGGCGGCATCCTCGGGATCGAGGACCATCGCGCCAACACCAGGACGCCGCAGGACCCGGAGGCGGGGAACGGCTATGTGCGGCAGGACTATGCGACGGCGCTGATCGAGAAGGCCGGGTTCAAGCTGGTCGGCACATCGGAGATGGACGCCAACTCGCGCGATACCGCCGACTGGCCGAAAGGCGTGTGGACGCTGCCGCCGGTGCTGGCGCTGGGCCAGGTCGACCGGGCGAAATACCTGGCGATCGGCGAGGCCGACAATTTCGTCCTTAAGTTCAGGAAAGTCGGACCCTGAGAAAGCGCTCGGAGCAGGTCCCGTTTTGGGGCAGGGCTGCCACCGGTGCGGATCACGCCGTGGTCGGTGACGGTGATGCGATCCGGCACCCGGCTGTTCTCGAACGGGTCCTCGTAGAAAGTCGCGGGTGACGTGAGGTCGAGCGATTCGGCGCTATGCAACTGGCTGGCACGAGCTAGGAGATAGGCCTCGGCGTCGGCATAGTTCTTCTTCTGCAAGGCTGGATCGAGCCAAAGCAATCCTTCGTCGCAGATCTCGA
>CAXTVI010000006.1:96486-114061 GCA_964247695.1 uncultured Acetobacteraceae bacterium | reverse complement strand
CGCATGGCGGTCAGTCAGACACTCTATCGGGACGGCATGGCGCGACTGGGGGCGGCGGTGAACATCATCACCACGACGAGCGAAGCCGGCTCGCATGGTCTCACCGCCTCCGCCGTCTGCTCGGTGACCGACACGCCGCCGACGCTGCTCGTCTGCATCAACCGCAGCTCGCGCTCGCACGACCATTTCGTCATCGGCGGCTCGCTCTGCGTCAACGTGCTGACGCCCGACCACAAGGAGATCTCCACGGTGTTCGCCGGCCGCGACGAAATGGAGGTGAAGTTCTCGTCCGGCGAGTGGGAGACGCTGGCGACCGGGGCGCCGGTGCTCAAGGGCGCCACCGCCTCGTTCGACTGCCGCATCACCCAGAGCATGCAGATCGGCACCCACAGCGTGCTGTTCTGCGAGGTGCAGACCGTGACCCTGGGCGAGCGCACCGGCGGCCTGATCTATTTCGACCGCACCTACCACGAAGTGGGCGGCTGATCCTTCGCGTCCTATCCGGAGCCGCGGGGGATGGGCGTCATCCGGCGCCGGTCCTCGTCCCACAACGCAAAGCTGGGAGCTCCAAGGGCGTCTCGCAGGGTCAGGATCGTTGCGTGACGTGTCACCTGCCGGCAGGCATCGTGGCAGGCCTGCAGCCGGTAGTTCGGAATCCCGGGACGCAGGTGATGCACATGGTGCAGGCCGATATTGCCGCTGAACCACTGCAGCACGCGCGGCAGCTTCAGGTATGACGCACCGTGCAGCGAGGCGTGCTCGAAGGTCCAGTCGCCGGTCCGCGCCCATTGGCTGTCCTCGAAGCGGTGCTGCACCGAGAACAGCCAGATGCCCATGATGGCGGCCAGCGCCAGGGCGGGCAGATGCACCAGCGCCACCTCGGCCCAGCCCATCCGGGCCACCAGCGCTGAGAACAGGCACACCAGAGACAGGTCCAGCAGGGCCACGCTGAGACGCTCGCGCCGGCAGGACGCGGGGGTGTCGAACGGCAGCCGGTAGAGCAGGAAGAACACCACAGGCGGCAGCAGCAGATGCACCAGCGCCGGGTGATGCGTGACGCGGTAGAGCCGTCGCGCCATCACGCCGAGACCGCGATATTCGGCGACCGTCAGGCAATCGGAGAAGAAATCCGCCGGCACGCCGCGCCCGTCGAGATTGTTCCAGGACGCATGATGGCGCGCATGCAGGCGACGCCAGTAGGCGAACGGCGTCAGGGTGACGAGACTGCAAGCGGCGCCGACGATGCCGTTCAGGCGTCTCGACTTGAACAGCGAGCCATGACCGCAATCATGCTGCAGCATGAAGATTCGCACGATCAGGCCGCTCGCCGGGATCGCCAGCAGCAGCGTCAGCCAGACACTCACCCTCAGCCCCGCGTACATCGCGACGAGCAACGCGAAATACAGGGTGAACGCCGTTCCGGCCTGCCAGGCCGCCTTGCCGAAGATGGCGCCCTGGTAGGACCTCAAGTCCGATCGCGGCAGAGTCTCAACCCGACCGGCCGAGGCCCGGCGCTCGGTCGTTTCCGACGCACCAATTTGCATGGGCAGAAGCTTTTCTTCTGGTGGGCGCTCGTTGTGAGCGCCCCCGGACAGCAGCCTCTGTCTATCGCATTGCCCACAAACACGCCACCGCCGCCGGATCGCCGGTTAGTTCAGGCAGTCGCCCCGAACACCAGCGCCCGGACTTCGATGCTCTGGCGCGGCGGCGCATCCGCGGGCGCGGTCGGATCGATGAAGGCAGTGTGCGGCGCGAAGCGGGCGCGGCCGTCTGCGAGGCTGTCATAGCACTTCAGCAGCAGCACCTCGTTTGGCATCATACGCGAGAGATAGTGCCAGCGCTGTCCGGCGCTGTGATGCACCGAATAGACTTCGCCACGATGCTGCGGATAGATCAGATCGGTCGCCACCAGGTCGTCGGGTCCGAGGCTCGAGCCATCGGCGACCGCCAGCGGGCTGTCCAGCACCGGGCCGCGGATCGGACGCCACAGATTGATCACCTGCACCCGGCCCTGCAGCAGCGCCTCGGCCTCCGCCCCCATGTGCCGCCGCACGCGCTCGGCACCGGACCGGATGGTCTGGTCGACATGCACGCGGGCGACCGGCTGGCGCTGTCCCGCCCGATCCGGCTGCCCGGGCAGGCGGCGGCGAATCGTATGGTCGAAGATGAAGGTCCGGCTGGCACCGGTCGCCTCGCGCAGCAGGCGGTCGGTCTCGGCGTAATACGCGCCGACGATGGCAGCTTCGTCGACGAAGTCGCGTTCTGCGCTGTGGTGGTTCAGCACCGCGAACCCCTCGCCGTCGAGCGAGACATAGCCCGCACGGCCGCGCAGGTCGTGGACCTGCACCTCATGCGCCTCGTTGGTGAAGTTCTGCGGCGGCACGCCCGGCGGCGGCTCGTGGTTGTAGGTGTGCGGCTTGCCGTCGCTCGTCCCGATGAAGTTCAGGCTGGCCCGCACCATGGAGTCGCCGCGTGCCTGGGACACGAGCACTTCAGGATCGGCAGCAAGATCAGAATTGGCGTTCATCGGGGTTGCTCCACTGCACCATCGAGCGGAGATATGGGGTATACGTCCCGGATTTCACCGGGTCTGCAACACAGCCTCTATAACCACGCATGTATCGCGTGTTATTGAGCCTGCCCGCGCAACTCGCTGAGGTCGGCGCGCGCCTTGTCCGCGACCTGCCCACGGGGAACCAGGGTCAGGAACCGCTCCAGGCAGTCCATGGCTGCCTGCATGTGGCCGACCTGGCGGCTCAGATCGGCGGCGTTCAGCCAGTTCGCCGCGACATCCGGCGCGATCTGCAGCATGCCGCCCAGTGAGGCCAGCGCCGCCTCGGGCTCTCCGGCCATCAGCCGGCGCTGCACCAGGTTGCGCTGCAGGCGCAGCAGCACCTCGCGGCCGGTCATGCGTCGGATCATGTCTGGATGCAGCGACACCGGCGCTGCGCCAAGCCGGCCCAGCAGCCGTTGCAGGTCGCCCGCCCCGAGGGTGTTGCCCTCGGCGAACGCATCCAACAGCACGACCGCCTCGGCATCGTCCTCGCTGTCCGGCGCCTCGGCAGGCGCACCGCCCTCGCGCACCGTCATCGCAACCAGGAAATGGTATGGGAAATCAACCCCGAACCCGTCCCAGCCCGCCGCCCGGATGCAGTGCAGCCAGATGACGCCGAGCGCCACAGGTAGGCCGCGGCGCCTCTCGATCACCCGGATCAGGTTGGCGTTGTCGAGGTCGTCATAAGTCTCGCTGTCGCCGCGATAGCCGTGCCGGGCATGGATCAGCCCAGCCAGCGCTCCGACCCTGGCCTCCGCCGACCGTCCCGACATCAGGCTGCCGATCGCCGCCGCCTCCCGCGCCAGGTCGGAAAGATGCGCGGAGGCTTCCAGCCATTCGCTGCCCGGAGCATCCAGGCGCGCCAGCTGCAGGGCGGCCGGCGCCGGATCGATCTCGGCATCGGGCAGCAACCCGATCGCCGCCAGCGCCTGCGCCGCCTCGATCATGCCCGCCTGCTTCCGATGCCTACATGTCCATCCGCATTGTCGTCTTCGGGGCGCCCGGCATCATGTGCACGCTGATATTGTGCATGATCCAGAGCGAACCCACGATCAATATCGCAACGGTCAGCACCGCGAAGGCGAAGGCGGTCACGTTCCAGCGCTGCTCGGACGAGCTGTTCATGTGCAGGAAGCAGACCAGGTGCACGCACACCTGCACGGCGGCGAGGCCCGCGATGGTGAACAGGGTCGCGACATGCGGCAGCACCGGCACCATCACCAGCCCGAAGGCCGCCGCGGTGAGCACGATGGAGAGCACGAAGCCGATGGCGTACGAGCCGACGCTGCCGTGGCTCTCGCCCGTATAGGCGCGGTTCAGGTCGGCCATCACTGCACACCCATCAGGTAGACGAAGGTAAACACGCAGATCCAGACGATGTCGAGAAAGTGCCAGAACAGGCTGAGGCACATCAGCCGGTTCATGTAGGAGCTCGGGATCCCGTTGCGCTTGATCAGGATCTGTGCCGTCAGCACCACCATCCAGATCAGGCCGCAGGTGACGTGCAGGCCGTGCGTGCCGACCAGGGTGAAGAACGCCGACAGGAAGGCGCTGCGGTCCGGCCCGTCGCCCTCGGCGACGAGGTGGCTGAACTCGTTCACCTCCATGCCGATGAAGCCCAGGCCCAACAGGAAGGTGACGCCGAGCCACAGCACGAGGCCGTTGATGCGGTCGCGGTAGGCGCTGAGCATCGCGAGGCCGTAGGTGCAGCTGCTGACCAGCAGCAGGAACGTCTCCACGGCCACGTATTTGAGGTCGAAGATGTCGTGCCCGGTCGGGCCTTCCGCATATTGCCGGCGGGAGACCGCGAACGCCGCGAACAGGGTGGCGAACAGGATGCAGTCGGTCATCAGGTAGAGCCAGAAGCCGAACACCGTGTTCGGCCCGGGCCCGTGATGCTCGCCGTGCTCCGGGTGCGCGGCGAGGCTCTCGTGGGTGATGTCCATCAGACCCGCACCGCCCCAGCCTTCAGCGCTCCGACCCGCTCCAGTTCGACCCGGTGCTCATACTCGGCCTCGATGCGGGCCACCTCGGCGCCGGGCACGTAGTAGTCGATGTCGTCGTCGCAGGTGCGCCAGATGAAGGTCGCGACCATGGCGAGCAAGCCCACGGCCGCCATCCACCAGATGTGCCAGATCAGCGCGAAGCCCATGATCGCCGCGAACACCGCGATGAACAGGCCGGCCGGCGTGTTGCGCGGCATGTGGATGTCCTCGTAGGCCCCTTCATGCCTGGCGATCCGGCCACGCTCCTTGGCGTCGCAGAATTCGTCGAGCGCATGCACGTGCGGCGTCACCGCGAAGTTGTAGAACGGCGGCGGCGAGGACATCGACCATTCCAGGGTGCGGCCGTTCCAGGGGTCGCCGGTGACGTCGCGCAACTCCTCGCGGCGGCGGATGCTGACCACGAGCTGGGTCACCTGCAGGATGATGCCGACCATGATCAGGCACGCGCCGATGGCGGCCACCTGCAGCCAGGGGGTCCAGGCCGGGTTGTCGTAGTGGTTCATGCGCCGGGTCATGCCCATGAAGCCGAGCACGTAGAGCGGCATGAAGGCGACGTAGAAGCCGACCAGCCAGAACCAGAAGGCTGCCTTGCCGAGGCCCTCGTGCAGCTTGAAGCCCATCGCCTTCGGGAACCAGTAGTTGAAGCCGGCGAGGTAGCCGAACAGCACGCCGCCGATGATGACGTTGTGGAAGTGCGCGATCAGGAACAGCGAGTTGTGCAGCACGAAGTCGGCGCCCGGCACGGCGAGCAGCACGCCGGTCATGCCGCCGATGGTGAAGGTCACCATGAAGCCGATGGTCCACAGCATCGCCGGGTTCAGCTCGATCCGCCCGCGGAACATCGTGAACAGCCAGTTGAAAACCTTCACGCCGGTCGGGATCGCAATGATCATCGTCGTGATGCCGAAGAAGGCATTGACGTCGGCACCGGAGCCCATGGTGAAGAAATGGTGCAGCCAGACCACGAACGACAGCACGGTGATCGAGACGGTCGCGTAGACCATCGCGGTGTAGCCGAACAGATGCTTCTTGGAGAAGGTCGCGACCACCTCCGAGAAGATGCCGAACGCCGGCAGGATCAGGATGTAGACCTCCGGATGCCCCCACGCCCAGATGAGGTTGATATACATCATCTGGTTGCCGCCGGCATCGTTGGTGAAGAAGTGCATGCCGAGATAGCGGTCGAGCGTCAGCAGGGCGAGCGTCACCGTCAGGATCGGGAAGGCCGCCATGATCAGCACGTTGGTGCACAGCGCGGTCCAGACGAAGACCGGCATCTTCATGTAGTTCATGCCGGGCGCGCGCATCTTGAGGATGGTGACGAAGAAGTTGATCCCCGTCAGCAGCGTGCCGATACCCGATATCTGCAGGCTCCAGATATAGTAGTCGACGCCGACGCCCGGGCTGTACTGCAGCTCCGACAGCGGCGGATACGCCAGCCAGCCGGTCTGCGCGAACTCGCCGATGGCGAGCGACAGGTTGACCAGGCCCACGCTGACCGCGGTCAGCCAGAAGCTGATCGAGTTCAGGAACGGGAACGCCACGTCGCGGGCGCCGATCTGCAGCGGCACCGCGATGTTCATCAGCCCGATCATGAACGGCATCGCCATGAAGAAGATCATGATGACGCCGTGCGCGGTGAAGATCTGGTCGTAATGGTGCGGCGGCAGGTAGCCTGGTGCGCCGTCGTGCGCGATCGCCTGCTGCGCGCGCATCATGATGGCGTCCGAGAAGCCGCGCAGCAGCATGACCAGCGCCAGCAGGATGTACATCACGCCGATCTTCTTGTGGTCGACCGAGGTCAGCCACTCGCGCCACAGGTACGGCCACTGGCGGTACCAGGTCACCAGGCCGAGCACGGCGGCGACCATGAGGCCCATGAACACCACGGCGCCCATCTCGATGGGATTGTCGAACGGGATATCCGCCCAGGTAAGCTTGCCGAGCATCGTCGTCACTCTGCCTTCATGCCGGAATTGAAGTGGAGGGCCTTGCCCCGGTATTTCGCGATGATCTGGTCGAACAGCCCATGCTGGACCGTCGCGAAATAGGTGGCCGGCACCTTTTCGCTGGGTGCTGCGACACGGGAGTAGTCCGCGTCATCCAGGCTGCGGCCCGAATGCCGCACCTTGTCCACCCAGGCGTTGAAGCCCGCGTCGGTCGTGGCGATCGCGTTGAAATGCATGTCCGAGAACCCGGCGCCGCTGAAATGTGCGGATTCGCCGAAATACTTCCCGGGATGGTCCGCGATCAGGTGCAGGGCGGTCTCCATCCCCGCCATCGCGAAGATCTGGCTGCCCAGGCGTGGGATGAAGAAGGAGTTCATCACGCTGTCGGAGGTGATGTGGAACTCGACCGGCGTGTTCACCGGGAAGGCGATCTCGTTGACCGTGGCGATGCCCTGCGCGGGGTAGATGAACATCCACTTCCAGTCGAGCGCCACCACGTCGATCACCACCGGCTTGCGGCTCGAGGTCAGCGGCCGGTACGGGTCGAGGTCGTGCGTGGTCTTCCAGGTGATGACCGCGAGCACCGCGATGATGGCGATCGGCACCGCCCACACCACCGTCTCCACCGGACGCGAATGCGCCCAATTCGGCATGTAGGTGGCGTTGGTGTTGGTGGCCCGGTAGCGCCAGGCGAACACCAGGGTCAGCGTGATCACCGGCACGACGACGATCAGCATCAGCCAGGTCGCCAGGATGATGAGGCTCTTTTCCTGCTGTCCGATGCTGCCCATCGGGTCGAGCACGTCGAGCTGGCAGCCGCCCAGCGTGAATAATGCTCCGAGTGCGCCCGCACCCGGCAACCATCGGGGTTTGTTGTTCTTCACTACGCGCTCCATCGAGCCAGGCAGACCAGTCCAGGTCCGGCGGACAGGTCCGCAAAACGGCGGGACCATAGAACCCCCGGCCGCGCTGGGCCAGCATCAAACGTGCCAAATCATGCTGCGCCGCGGCGCTGGAGCCAAGGATCAGGCGGCGGCGGCCTGTCGCGCGGCCTGCTGCACCGCCCGCGCCATGGCCGCTATGCCATTGCCGCGATTGGTGGACAGCGCCTCCAGCAACCCAAGATCCCTCAGGAACACCGGGTCGGTGGCCAGCACCTCGGCAGGCGTACGGCCCGAATAGACCCGCAGCAGCATCGCGATCAGGCCCGAGACGATGGCAGCGTCCGAGGCGCCGGCCAGCCGCAGCACCCCGTCCGCGAGCGCCGCCTCCATCCAGACCCGGCTCTGGCAGCCCGGCACCCGGTGCGCGTCGTCGGTCCACCGCTCGGGGAACGATGGCAGCTTGCGGCCCAGCTCGATGATGTACTGGTAGCGCTGCATCCAGTCGTCGAACACGTCGAGTTCCTCGCCGATGGCGGCGATCGCCCCGGCGGCGGTCGCCTCCTCGGGCACGACGAACGGGTCGCTCGGGCTGTCGGTGTCCTGCATCGCGCCGAGCCTACAGGATGAAGCGGCTGAGGTCGCCCTTCTGGGCCAGCGGCGCCACCTTGTCGCGGACGTAGCCCGCATCGATCCGGACCGTGTCGCCCGGCCGGTCGCTGGCGGTGAAGCTCACCTCCTCCAGCAGCCGCTCCAGCACGGTGGCCAGCCGCCGGGCGCCGATGTTCTCGACCCGGTCGTTGATGTCGGCGGCGAGGTCGGCCAGCGCGTCGATCGCGTCCTCGCTGAAATCCAGCGCCAGCCGCTCCGTGCGCATCAGGGCGGTATACTGCTTGAGCAGCGAATGCTCCGGCTCCGTCAGGATGCGGCGCAGGTCGTCGCGCGACAGCGGCGCCAGCTCGACGCGGATCGGCAGCCGGCCCTGCAGCTCGGGCAGCAGGTCGGCCGGCTTGGCAAGATGGAACGCCCCGGAGGCGATGAACAGGATGTGGTCGGTCTTCACCGGGCCATACTTGGTGGAGACCGTGGTGCCCTCGATCAGCGGCAGCAGGTCACGCTGCACCCCCTCGCGCGACACGTCGCCGCCGCGGAAGCCGCCGCCCTCGGAGGAGCGCGCGCATACCTTGTCGATCTCGTCGAGGAACACGATGCCATGGTCCTGCGCGTGCGCCACCGCCTCGCGGGTCAGGCTGTCATTGTCGAGCAGCCGGTCGGCCTCCTCGCGCTGCAGCGCCGTCCGGGCCGCCTCCACCGTCATCCGGCGCGGCGTCGCCTGCTTGTTGAACATGCCCTTCATCATCTCGCCGAGATTGATGACGCTGCCGCCCGGCATGCCGGGAATGTCCATGCCCCCCATCGGCTGCCCTTGCGGATCGGCGATGGCGACCTCGACCTCCTTGGCCTCCAGCTCGCCATCGCGCAGCATGCGGCGGAACTTGCCCTTGGTGTCGGCGCTCGCGGTCTCGCCGACCAGCGCATTGACCAGCCGGTCCTCGGCGGCGAGCTCCGCGCGGGCCTGCACGTCACGCCGGCGCATGTCGCGCAGCATGGTGATGCTGACCTCGACCAGGTCGCGCACGATGCTCTCGACGTCGCGGCCGACATAGCCGACCTCGGTGAACTTGGTCGCCTCGACCTTGAGGAACGGCGCCTGGGCGAGCTTGGCGAGACGCCGCGCGATCTCGGTCTTGCCGCAGCCGGTCGGTCCGATCATCAGGATGTTCTTCGGCACCACCTCCTCGCGCAGGTCGTCCGCGAGCTGGGCACGGCGCCAGCGGTTGCGCAGCGCGATCGCGACTGCCCGCTTGGCGTCGGTCTGTCCGACGATGAACCGGTCGAGCTCGGAGACGATCTCACGCGGGGAATAGGTCGGGACGTCCATCAGCGTGAGCCTCCCGACGTGTCCAGGGTTTCGACGATGAGCGAATGGTTCGTATAGACGCAGATGTCGGCGGCGATGCGCATCGCCCGGCGCGCCACCTCTTCCGCCGTCAGCCCGTCCACATCCATCAGCGCGCGCGCCGCCGAGAGCGCGTAGTTGCCCCCCGAGCCGATCGCGATCACCCCGTCCTCGGGCTCGAGCACATCCCCGTTGCCGGTCAGGGTGAAGGAGCGGGTCTCGTCCGCGACCGCCATCATCGCTTCCAGCCGGCGCAGGTAGCGGTCGGTGCGCCAGTCCTTGGCAAGCTCGACGCAGGCGCGCTCGAGCTGGCTCGGATAGCGCTCGAGCTTGGCCTCCAGGCGCTCCAGCAGAGTGAAGGCATCGGCGGTGGCGCCGGCGAAACCCGACAGGATGGTGCCGCCCGGACCGATCCGGCGCACCTTGCGGGCGTTGCCCTTGATGACGGTCTGTCCGAGGGTGACCTGTCCGTCACCCGCCATCGCGACCTGGGCGCCGCGCCGGACGCACAGGATGGTCGTGCCGTGCCAGCCGATGGGGTCGTGGCCGGTCGTCTGATGTGTCTGCATGATGGCGGTTAGATAGTCAGTCCCGCCGGCCGCGCAAGCAGCATGCGCCTCAGGCGGAACCGCCGGGCTGCCGCGGTCCGGAACCCGCGTCGACGACTCCGAGCTCACGCAGCAGCACGATCAGCTGGCTCGGCCGGAACGGCTTCGCCAGCACCCGCTCGCCGGCACGCAGCACGCGGCCCTCGAGCACGTCCGGCCGGCCGGTGATGTACACCACCTTGATCGTCGGCAGCAGCGCCTGGGCGATTGCGGCGACCACGAACCCGTTGCGGCCGGTGCGCAGATCCAGGTCGGTGATCAGGACATCTGGCTTGGCCGGCTCGTCGCGCAGCACCGCCAGGGCCTCCGACTCGCTGGCCACCTCCCTGACGCCGAGACCGGCATCGCGCAGGGCATCGCCGAGCGTGCTCCGCACCAGCGGATCGTCGTCGAGCAACAACAGGTCGCACATCGCGTATCCCTTCAGCCCGAGCCGGCACGCCGCTTACAATATTGCAGCGTTAAGCGCCTCGCTCGTTCCGAGGTTGCAGGAGGATGGGACATGAACACTCCGCCGCCGGAGCTCGAGTTTGCGAAGCCCGAGCCCCAGGAGCCGGGACCGCGCCATCCGAGGGTCAGCCACCTGCTCGAGACCTCGGTCTATGTCGCCGACCTCGACCTGGCGCAGGCCTTCTACCGGCGCGTGTTCGGCTTCGAGCTGTTCCTGCGTGACGATCGCATGGCCGGCCTCGCCATTCCCGGATCGAGCATCCTGCTGCTGTTCCTGCGCGGCGCCTCGACACGCCCGACGCCCACCGATGGCGGCGGCGCGATCCCGCCGCATGACGGCGGCGGCGCGGTGCATCTCTGCCTCGCCGTCCCGCTCGGCGAGATCACGGCCTGGGAGGCGCATCTCGCCCGTCTTGGAATTCCGGTGGAAAGCCGCATCACCTGGCCCCGCGGCGGCATCAGCCTGTACGTGCGCGATCCGGATCGGAGCCTGCTCGAACTGGCGACACCCGGTCTGTGGCCCAGTTGGTAATAGCCTAGACCGAGATCGGCACCTCGATCAGGTTCGGCAGGCCGGATGCGATGCCGGCCTCGACCGCGGCGGCGATGTCGGAGGCTCGCTCGACACGACGCGCCGGGACCCCCATCGAGGCGGCCAGCGCCAGGTAGTCGATCGGCGGGTCGACCAGGTCCATGGCGATGAAGCGGTTCGAGGCGCGCGACAGGTAGTGCGCCTGCCCCTTCATGAAGTTCTTGAGGATGTTGTACTCGCGGTTGTTCATCACCACGAAGGTCACCGGCAGCTTCTCGTGCGCCGCGGTCCACAGCGCCTGCGGCGAATACAGCGCCGCTCCGTCGCCTACCAGGCACACCACCGGCTCGCGGCCGATGCCCAGGCTGTAGCCGACCGAGGCCGGCAGACCCCAGCCCAGCGCCCCGCCACGCAGGAAGGCGTACTGCCGCACGCTCTCGCTGTAGAGCAGGGAGCGCAGGTGCCCCGATGTGGCGATCGCCTCGTCAACGATCGGAATCTTCGGCCCGATCGCGCGCAGCACCTCGCGCGCCGCGACCAGCGGGGTGGTCACCGGCTGGCCCGCCTCGCGGTCGGCCTGCGCCGCGAGCGCCTCGCGGCGCGCCCGCATCGCCTCCGCATGCGCCGCCGCCACCCGATCGTGCGCGTCGCGTCGCGGCGCCACCCGCTGGCGCAGCATCGGCACCAGCACGCGCAGCGAGGCCTGGATGTCGCCCTGCAGGGACAGCTCCGTGGGATATGACCGGCCCAGGTCGCGCACATCCGTCGAGAGCTGGAACACCCGGCAGCTCTCCGGCACCGCAGAACCCTCGGTGTAGAGGATGGTGATCACCGACTTGCCGCCGAGCGCGAACAGCGCGTCGTAGTTGGACAGCACCTCGGCGATCTCGTTGGCGCGGGTCGGCAGGTTGCCGCTCCAGAGCGGATGCGCGGTCGGGAACGGCAGGTGCGCCGGCCAGGACGAGCCATACACCGGTGCTCCGAGCGCGTCGGCCAGCAGTACCATCTCGTCGGTGGCCCCCCGGGCGCTGACCTCGTCGCCCGCGATCAGGGCGAGACGGCCGGGCGCCACCGAGGCCAGCAGGTCGGCCATGCGGTCGAGCGAGCCCGCCACCGAAGCGGTGTCGATGCTCGAGCGCTCGGGCACGGCAATGCTCGTCATCGCCTCCATCATGTCCATCGGCAGCGACAGGAACACCGGCCCGGACGGAGCGGCCGCGCAATCGAGGAAGGCGCGCCGCACCAGGATCGGCAACTGGTCGACATGCGTGACCTCGCGCGCCCACTTGACGCTGGGAGCCGCGATGCCGACGAGATCGCCGAACAGCAGCGGGTCCATCAGCGCATGCCGGCTGTCCTGCTGGCCCGCGGTCACCACCAGCGGGGTGCCGGAGATCGAGGCGTTGAGCAGGTTGCCGAGCCCGTGCCCGAGACCGCCCGCGGTGTGCAGGTTGATGAAGCCCGGCCGCCGCGCCGCCTGCGCATAGCCGTCCGCCATCGCGACCACGCTCGCCTCCTGCAGGGCCAGCACGTAGTCGATCTGCGTCGTCGACAGCAGCGCGTCGATCAGCGGCAACTCGGTGGTACCGGGGTTGCCGAAGATGTACTCGACCCCCTCGCTGTCCAGCAGTTCGAGCAGCAACTGCGCCCCCCGGCGGGGGGCGATCGCGGCCGCGCGGGCGACGCCCGAGGATGCGGCCGCACCGGAGGAAGCCGGACGGGAGGCGGTGGGTTCTGACATGGCGGTTCTCCCGGTTGCCGGGCGGCATCATGCCGGGAGCGGGCGCCGGCGTCAGCCCTGGTGAGAACCGGCTGGGTTCCGTCGAGCGACTGTAATAACCGGTCGCCAGGCGGGACGCGTCGACAACAACACGTTACCGAGCCGTTCGAACAAGTATTGATCAATCCAAGATCAGTAACAGATCGTCAAAGCAGCTGGTTCACGATCTCGTTGCTTTTACGGACATATCGCCAGCGACATGATGTAGTCGTCAAGGAAACAGGTTCCGCCACCATGTCGTTCGTCCGACTGCGCCGTCCGCTGCCATGGGCTGTGCTGCTCGGTGTCGCCGCCGGCATGCTCTCCCTCGCGGGCGCCAACCCGTCGCCCGCGATCAGTTCCGCCACCGTCGGCCAGCAGCCACCGGTTGCCGACGTGCGGCCCGTGCCGAAGGGCCGGCACATGGAGACGGTCTCCGATGTGCTGTCGGAGGCGACGACGATCCCGCCCGGGACCGAGTTGCTCGTCGGTCCCGGGCGCATCGCCTGCCAACGCGACAATCTCTGCATCCTGCACGACGAGGACGATCCGCGCAGCGGCCTCGTCTTCGGCATCGACGCGCTCAGGAACGGCCAGCACGACTATCTGGTCGGGAATACCGCGCTCGCCGCCAATCCGGTCGCGGTGCGGCTGGTTCGGACCGCGCGTGGCAGTGCCGCCTACCAGGCGCTGCAGGTCATCGACGCCAGGACACGCGAGACCATCGGCCTGCAGTAGTCCTATCTCTGCGCGCCGGCGAACCATCGCCGGAACCAGTCGGTGCTGCGCCGGCGCAGATCCTCGCGATCGGCTTCCCGCACCAGCGCGTGGCCCTCGCCGGCATAGACGATGAAACTGGCCGGCACATCCAGGGCCTGCAACGCGGTGAAGAATTCCTGGCTCTGCGGCATCGGGCATTCGACATCGCGCTCGCCGACCGCGACCAGCACCGGCGTCGAAACCCCGCGCATGTGCATGATCGGCGATGCGTCGAGATACGGCTTCGGATTGTCATAAACGGAGCCGCCGAAATTCACTTCGTCCGAGCCGGCCTGCGGAGCCTCGCCCTCGATCGACAGCCAGTCCGAGACACCGGCATCGGCGACTCCGGCACGGAAACGGTGCGTCTGCGTCACCGCCCACATCGTCATGTACCCGCCATAGGAACCGCCGGTGATGCCGAGCCTCGCATCGTCGATGCGGGCGCTGCGCTCGGCCGCATCGACGCCACTCAGCACGTCGCGCCAGTCGCCGCCGCCGATGTCGCGTATGCTGCCGGCCGCGAACGCCTCGCCCTCGCCGAAGCTGCCGCGATAGTTCGGCTCGAACACGTCCCAGCCCTGCTCGAGCCAGCCGCGCAGCGCACCCCGCGAGGACGGGAAGGCCGGGGTCGCCGCGGCTTCCGGGCCGCCATGCACATCGACGATCATCGGCCGCCGGGCCGTGCGGGAGCCCTGCACGGGCTCGATCAGCCAGCCCTGCACGTCGAGCCCGTCATTCCTCCAGGTGATCGAGCGCGCGATCCCGGGCGCCACCTGCCCGGCATTGGCGTGCGTGAGCGGCCGCCAGGCGCCGATCGGCCCAGCCACGATCTCAGGGGCGTCGGCGAAGCTCTCCGACACCGCCGCCGAACCCTGCCGGCTGCAGGACAGCGAGAGGTTCCAGCCGCCGGCGGACAGCATGCGCTCGCCCGACCACAGCACCCGCGGCGCGCGGCCCTCGCCCAACGTCGCCACCGTGCTGCGCCCGGCCATGAGCGTCGTGGCGGTCAGGGCGTCACCGCAATGCCAGTCGATGGAGGTGACGGTGGCATGCAGCCCCGGCGTGAGATCCACCGGCTTCGCGCCGGAGGCGTCGAGGCGCAGCAGGAACGCGTCGCCGCCGGTCGAGCCGAAATCGCTCATCCAGCCGCCGATGAAGCCGACGCTGCGTCCGTCCGGCGACACCACCGGGGCGGCGAGCTGCTCGCGCGGGCCAGGCGTGAACAGGGTACGGACAGCGCCCGAAGGCTCGAAGGCATAGAGCCGCGCCACCCACCAGTTGCTGTCGCCGTTGCCGTGGGCTGCGGTCGCGACGAAGCCGCCATCCGGGCGCCAGTCGTACTCGTAGACATAGAGGTCGGGCGGCGAGACGAAGCGCAACGCCGCATGTTCCACCACGGCGATGCGCTGCTCGTCGAACGCAACCCCGATCTCGCCCTGCATGGCCGCCGCCGCCTGGGTGGCGCCGACCCGCTTGTGCGCGTTGGCGGTCGCCAGCACCGCGAGCCGCCCGCCCGCCCCGTAGCGCAATCCATCGAGCGGTCCCGCGAATGCGAGCAGGCGCTGTGGCCTGCCGCCGGTGTCGGCCACCGTCTCGATGTCGGTGCCGATGCCGTCCGGCTCGTCCAGCAGGAACGCGAGCGTCCGCCCGTCCGCGGACCATGTCGGCGAGGATGGCACGCAGCCCGGTTGCCCGGCGCACGGCAAGTCGACGGCGTGGGTGGCGCCGTCGAGGTCGCGGATCAGCAGTCGCGCGGGCGGCTGCGTTTCGGCCGGCAGGTCATCCGTCTCGACGCTCGCGACCTCGCGTGCGTCCGGCGAGATGGCGACGCTCCGGAACAGGTGCAGCGGTGTCGCGGCAGCGGCTGCGGGCACGGCCAGGGCGATGGCAAGGAGGAATGGGGCGACCGGGAGCTTCATCCCGGCATTCATGGCTGCGGGATCAGGTCTGCGCAATCCTCCGGGAACACCCGTTCCCGGAGCGATAGCGGGGTCGGCTCAGCCCGGCAGCAGGACGTGGTTGATAACGTGGATCACCCCGTTCGACTGGTAGACGTCGGCGATCGTGATGGTGGCCACGTCGCCTTTCGCATCGGTCAGCGTGATCCTGCCAGGCGCGCCCATCGTCGCCACCAGCGGCTCGCCCGCGACCGTGGTCAGCGTCGCCTTGCCGCCTCCGGCCGCGATCGCCGCCATCAGCGCCTTGCTGTCCATGTCGCCAGCAACGACGTGGTAGGTCAGCACCTTGGTCAGCATCGCCTTGTTCTCGGGCTTCAGCAGTGTGGACACGGTGCCGTCCGGCAGCATCGCGAACGCCTCGTTGGTCGGGGCGAACACGGTGAACGGGCCCGGGCCGTTCAGGGTATCGACCAGGCCCGCGGCTTTGACCGCGGCCACCAGCGTTGTGTGATCCGGCGAGTTCACCGCATTCTGCACGATGGTCTTGCTGGGATACATGGCGGCGCCGCCCACCATCGGATCGGCGGACGCCGTCATTGCGGGCTGCATGCCGGCAGTCGGCGATCCCGCGTTCGGCGTCATGGTCTCCGAACAGCCAGCCAGCAGCACAGCCGTCAGCACAGCCGGCACGATGCGGATCTTCATTGGATGTTTCCTCTTGCAACCTGCAGGAGGCAGGTTCCGAGGAGTTACTGAGGAAACATTGTGCCGGATGCAGAAACGATCGAAATCATCCGAGGTCGGGCTGCGTCTTCTCGAAGCAGGGCATCGCCTGGATGCGGCTCCACCAGTCGTTGAAGCCCGGCACGTCGAACAGCCGGTCGCGGTCCGGCGTCAGCGACAGGTAGAAGGCGATCGGCGCGAGATACAGGTCGGCGAGGCTCAGTTCGCCGGCGATGAAAGGTGACGCACCGCGCGTCTGCATGGCGAACTCGATGACCTTGCGGCCGGTGTCGATCCCCTGCTGCCGCACGGTTTCGTTCCGGCCACCGATGAAATCGGGAAACAGGTGGTAGCCCGCAACCCCGATCAGGCTGCCATAGCCGTAGCTGTCGATCAGGCCGACGACCATGTCCATTCGGGCACGATCCTTCGGGGCCGTGGGGACCAGTGACGGGCCCGGCAGGACGTCGTTGAGATAGCGCACGATCGCGGACGTCTCGAGGATGCGCAGGCCGTCATGGTCGAGCACCGGCACCTTGCCGAACGGATGCCGTTCGAGGTGCTCGGGTTGCCTCGGCTCGCCCTTGAGCACGTTGAGCGGCACCTGCCGGTAGTCGGTGACACCCCTCTGCGCGAGCAGCATCCGGACGGTGCGGACATAGGTGGAGCCGTCGAAGCCCCACAGCGTGATCTCGGACATTGGCATCTCCCGGGTGGCTTCCTGGTTCAAACACCGAGGCGCGAGGCCGGTTGCCGCGACCCTGTGCCCGGACCGGCAAGCACCTGGATCGGCGCCTGCGCATCGACCACGCGCAGCGGCGTGCTGCCGGCGGGGTCGCCGTCCGACTGCGCCGGCAGCGCGACCCCGTTGCCGGCCCCGACATCGGTGCTGACCGCGATCTCGTACCCGCGCAGGCGACGCAGCCCGGGCAGGCGCTGCATCATGTTCAGCGGCAGCGCCGCGCCGGCGAGCATGGCGGATACGATCGAGGCGTGCTCGAACAGCACCACCGAGAAGCCGCGTTCTCCCGGCACCGCCTCGGGGGCGAGCATGTACGGGCCGCCGTACAGGCCGCCCTTGCATATGATGATGCCGCCCGTCTCGTGCGGCACGCCGTCGATAGTCACCTGCATGCGCCCGAAGCCGTAGCGCGTCAGCTCGCGCAGCGTCTGGACGACATAGGCGCCGCGGCCCAGCGCCCGCTTCACCGGCCGCGAGATGTGGTGCACGACATGCGCGTCGAAGCCGATGCCCAGCATCTGCACGAACAGCCGGTGGCCCTCCGGCCCATGTGCCACCCCCGGCCAGAGCAGCCGCGACCGGCCGGCCGCCAGCACCGAGGCCACCTCGGCCGCCGCTCCCGGCAGGCCCAGCTCGTGCGCGAGGACGTTGGCGGTGCCGAGCGGAATGATGCCGAGACGGCACGCGCCTGCGCCGTCCGTGCCCAGGCCTTCGGCCACTTCCGTGCCCAGGCCTTCGGCCACTTCCGCGA
>CAXTVI010000006.1:42033-96386 GCA_964247695.1 uncultured Acetobacteraceae bacterium | reverse complement strand
TCCGTGCCCAGGCCTTCGGCCACTTCCGTGCCCAGGCCTTCGGCCACTTCCGCGATCGTCCCGTCGCCGCCTGCCGCCACCACCAGCCGGACGCCGCGCTGCACCGCCTCTCGCGCAAGCCTGGTGGCATGGCCGGCATGGGTGGTCTCGACCACGTCCAGACGCACGCCATGCGCCATCAGCACGTCGAGCACGCTCCAGAGCAGCCAGACCCGGCGGCGGCCGGCGGTCGGATTGTAGATGACAAGCATATGACACTTCCGACTTCTGATCGACCGGTGCAACGACAGCAATATCGCGATTCGAGGTCATGACGGACGTGTTTCGGCATCGATTGCAATTCATCATGCAACCGTCACGCGGAGACTCGTTGCGGGACATGTATATCCGCGTCGGATGCTTCACCGGTCCTGGAGACGATGAGCGATGGGATCTGCGCAGCCGAGCCCGCGCACACGCTACCGGAGCGTGTTCGTGTCGGACGTGCATCTCGGAACCCGCGGCTCGCGCTGCGATTTCCTGGCCGACTTCCTGCGCGGCAGCGCGTGCGACACGCTCTACCTGGTCGGCGACATCGTGGATGGCTGGCGGCTGAAGAAGTCGTGGCACTGGGATGCGGCGCATGACGAGTTGCTGCGGGTGATCGTCGGCATGGCCCGCAACGGCACCGATGTGGTCTACATCCCCGGCAACCACGACGAGATGTTCCGCGCGTGGCTGCCGCTGCAACTGGAGATCGCGGGCATCAGGCTCTGCCAGGATGCGGTGCACGTCACCGCCGACGGACGCCGGCTGCTGGTCATGCATGGCGACGAGTTCGACAGCGTGGTGCGCTACGCGAAATTCCTCGCCCTCCTCGGAGATCGTGCCTATGGCGGGGCGCTGGTGGTGAACCGCTACTTCAACGTCATGCGTCGGCGCCTCGGGCTGCCGTACCGTTCGCTCTCGGCCTGGCTGAAGCGGCAGGTCAAGGGGGCCGTCAAGGCGATCGACCGGTTCGAGCTGGCGCTGGCCGCCGAGGCCCGGCGGCGCGGGCTCGATGGCGTGGTGTGCGGGCATATCCACCATGCCGAGATGCGCGACATCGGCGGCGTGCTCTACATCAATGACGGCGACTGGGTTGAGAGCTGCACCGCGCTGGTCGAGCACGACGATGGCGGGCTGGAACTGATCGACTGGGCCGAGCGCAACCGGCTGTCGTTCATGCAGCGCCGCCTGCCGCTCCCCGCCTGATGCGTGTTCTGCCCGCCATGCGCATTCTGATCGTCTCGGACGCCTGGATGCCGCAGGTGAACGGCGTCGTGCGCACGCTGTCCACCGTGGCCGCCGAGCTCCGCCGCATTGGTCACGTCGTCGAGATCATCGGCCCGGACCGGTTCTTCACCATCCCCTGCCCGACCTATCCCGACATCCGCCTGTCGGTGCTGCCGGAGCGCCGGCTGGCGCGCATGATCGCCGCCTTCCGGCCGGACGCGCTGCATGTCGCCACCGAAGGCCCGCTGGGGCTTGCCGCCCGCCGCTGGGCGATCCGGCGCGGCGCCCCGTTCACCACCTCGTTCCACACCCGGTTCCCGGAATACATCCAGGCCCGCACCGGGCTGCCGCCGGGCCTCGCCTACGCCCTGCTGCGCTGGTTCCACAATGCCGGCAGCGCCACCCTGGTCGCCACCGACACCCTGTCGCAGACCCTGGCCGCGCGCGGCTTCACCCGGCTGCGGCCCTGGACCCGGGGCGTCGACCTGCAGCGCTTCCGGCCGGAGCCACGCGAGGACTGGACCGGCGACTGGAACGCTCGCCGGCCGGTGTTCCTGTATGTCGGACGCATCGCGGTGGAGAAGAACATCGGCGCCTTCCTCGAGCTCGACCTGCCCGGCTCCAAGGTGGTGGTCGGCGGCGGCCCGATGCTGGCCCCCCTCAAGGCGGCCTACCCGGACGTGGTGTTCACCGGCCCGCGGGCCGAGCGGGCGCTGGCGCAGTCCTATGCCGGCGCCGACGTGTTCGTGTTCCCGAGCCGGACCGACACGTTCGGCCTGGTGATCCTCGAGGCGCTTGCCTGTGGGGTGCCGGTAGCGGCCTTTGACGTGATGGGGCCGCGCGACATCCTGCGCGGCGCCGCGGGCGAAGTCGGCGCGGTGTCCGACGACCTGTGCGCGGCCTGCCTCTCGGCGCTCAAAGGGAGCCGCGACCACGCGCGGGCCCACGCAGAGGGGTTCGGCTGGCGCGCCTGCGCGGAGATGTTCCTGGCCAGCCTGGTGCCGCTGGCAGCAGCCCCGGCACGCGCCGCCGGCATGGGAACCGGACGCCGCGCCAGCGCTTGACGCAGCCCCCCCGTTGTGGCGTCCCAATCCCATGCATTCCCGACCGACCGGCGGCAGGGCCGCTTCGGCCACCTTCGTCCTGTTCACCGTCGCCCTCGATGCGCTGTGCTTCGGCATCGTGATCCCGGTGTTGCCGGACCTGGTGCGCGAGGTGTCGCGCGAGCCGCCGTCGCAGGCCTCGTTCTATCTCGGCGCGCTGTTCGCGGTGTTCTCGCTCACCCAGTTCGTCTGCGCGCCGATCCTCGGCGGCCTGTCCGACCGGTTCGGTCGCCGACCGATCCTGCTGACCTCGCTCAGCGCGCTCGGCATCAACTCGCTGATGTGGGTCTGGGTCGACGACCTGCGCTGGCTGTTCGTGATGCGGGTGTTCGCCGGCCTGTTCGCCGCCAACGTGCCGACCGCGTCGGCCTACATCGCCGACGTCACCCCGCCCGAGCAGCGCGCCCGCTATTTCGGCCTGATCGGCGCGATGTTCGGCCTCGGCTTCATCCTCGGCCCGGTGTTCGGCGGCCTGCTCGGCACGTACTGGATCCGGCTGCCGTTCCTGGTCAGCGCCGGCCTGATCGGCTGCAACGTGCTGTACGGGGTGTTCGTGCTGCCGGAGAGCCTGCCGCCCGATCGCCGGCGGCCGTTCGACTGGCGGCGAGCCAATCCGTTCGCGTCCCTGCTGCGGCTCGGCTTCGATCCCGCCAGCCTGCGGCTCGGCTTCGCCTGGTTCGCGACCTGGTTCGCGCTCGGGGCGCAGCAGACCAGCTTCATCCTGTCCAACCAGATGCGCTTCGGGTGGAACAGCTTCGATAACGGGCTGGCGCTGGCGCTCGGCGGGGCGGCGCAGGCGCTGGTGCAGGGCCTGCTGGTGCGCCGGGCGATCGGCCGGTTCGGTGCCCGCGAGACGGCGATGGTGGGCTGCCTGTTCGCGGTCGCCGGCTACCTCGTCTACAGCTTCGCCGCCACGCCCTGGGCGATGGTCAGCGGCATCCCGATCCTCGCCCTCGGCGCGCTCTCCGGCCCGCCGGTGCAGTCGCTGCTGTCGGCGGCGGCGGGGCCGCAGAAGCAGGGCGAGATCCAGGGTGCGCTGGCCTCGCTGCAGGGGCTCGCGATGGTGCTCGGTCCGCTGGTCATGGGCAGCCTGTTCGAGGCCGCGACCCGCCCGCACGGACCCGTGCATGTGCCCGGGGCACCATTCATGCTGGCCGCCTGCGCCTGCCTCGTGGCCGCAATAGGCCTGCGACGGGTATCGGTGCCGCCCGTCCCGGGCGAGGCCGGCGCCGCCGAAGCCGGCCGCGCGTAAGGCCGCCGGGCTTGCCTGGCCGAGACTGCGCCTTGTCGCGGCCCGCCGCGCGCGTTAGTTCCGCCCCAGACCGATCGCACACAGACGGATCGCACCCGGGATCGCGTACTGGATCGCGTATCCGGACGCTGCCTAGGGCGACACGCACGATGGAGACCTGATCAGATGGCTGTCGACTTGCGGCGGGACGGCGCGGTCCTGCGGGCACTCCGGCTGACGCTGTGGAGCATCGTGCACTTCGCGTTCTACTTCCTGCAGCAGGTGGCGGAATTGCTGGCGCCGCTGTTGCTGGTGCTGGGCCTGGGCTGGTGGGCGCTGCCGCGGCTGGTGGATGCCATCACCACGCACGAGGCAACGGCCGACCAGCAGGCCCGCGATATCCTCAACAGCGTCTCGGGCACCATCCCGCACGTTATCGTCCTGGCGGGTCACTCGCTGACGCCGGGCGGCCTGATCATGGACGGGCTGTTGCTGATGGCGCTCGCGGCCGCCGGCGCCACGCTGTCGGCGGTTGCGGCACGCGGCATGTGAGGCGTGCCGAACATCGCATAGAGCCTGGTCGAAGGCGGCCAACCGAGCATGATGGGCGCGCGCCAATGCACGCCGCCGAAGCCGACCACCACCAGCAGCAGCACGCTCGCGACCCAGGCGGCGCGCGCGCCTGTCGCCTGCTGTGGCAGGGTCGAAGGAGGCGCTGCTTCCGGAAACGGCGCCTGCGGGAGTGCCGAAAGGTCGTTGTGAGGAGAGGCGAAATCGGGCAGTTCGGCATCCGCCCAATCGGAGGCATCGGGTCCGGCCTCGGGCGTGTCCTCATCAACAGCCGGCACCGGCAGGGAATGCTGCTTCAGGCTGGCCGCGATGCTGCGACTTCCGGTGAGTGCCTCGGTCTCGACCGTCGCGGCCGGCTCCGCCGCGGGCATCGGGAGCACCACGGCGGCGGCCTCGTCGAACGCCGCCCACTGGGTCCCGCAGGCCGCGCACCGGACCTGCCGGCCAGGCCGGGCATGCGCCTGGGGCACGTCGTAGGCCGCGGCACAGTCCGGACAGGTGATCCGCCTCGAGCCCATGCGCCGCATTCCCTTCCTGACCCGGGCCGGCCCGCGTGCCGAGCCACCGCGGGCGGCGGCGCTCGATCATGATCCGGCTGCAGGACGTGTCACTTCGTATCGGACGCGGATCGAATTGGCCAGGACGAACTCTCCTCGCCGGGCGCCGGGGCCGGCCCGGCCAGGGGGTGCCCGAGGTGCTGCAGGCGATCAGCTTCGAGGTGCCCGCCGGCGCCTTCCGCTGGCTGCTCGGCCCCTCCGGTGCGGGCAAGTCCAGCCTGCTGCGTGTGCTGCAACTGGCCGTGCTGCCAAGCTCCGGCCGGTTCGAGCTGTTCGGCACCGCCGTGCAGCGGGCGCGGCGGAGCCAGCTGGTGCGGCTGCGGCGCCGCATGGGCGTGGTGTTCCAGGACCTCCGGCTGCTGCCCGAGCTGACCGTGTTCGACAACGTGGCGCTGCCGATGCGCCTGGCGCAGGTTCCGGAGCCGCGCGTGCAAGCCGAGGTGAGCGAGATGTTGAGCTGGATCGGCCTTGGCCGCAGGCTGCAGGCGCGGCCCGGCGAGCTGTCCGGCGGCGAGCAGCAGCGCGCGGCGATCGCGCGCGCGGTGGTGCTGCGGCCGCCGCTGCTGCTCGCCGACGAGCCGACGGGGTCGCTCGACGCACCGCAGGCGCTGCGGCTGATGGAGTTGCTGATGGAGCTGAACCAGCTCGGCTCGACGGTGATCGTGGCGACCCACAACGAACAGCTGGTGCGGCATTTCAAGGCGCCGGCCCTGTGGCTCGAGCGCGGGCGCCTGGTTGGGGATGGCGAGGGCGGCGGGGCGGTCCCGCCGTGAAGACCATGCGGCCACCCGCGCGCCCGGCCGACGGTCTCGGCCTGCGCCGGGCCATTCCTGACCGCGTGCTGCCGAGCGTGGTCGCTGCGATGGCGTTCCTCGCCGCCCTCGCCTTTGCCGGCGCGGTCGGCGCGCATGCCCTGGCGACGCGCTGGAGCCAGGGAGCCGGCGCGATCGTCACCGTGCAGGTGCCCGATCCCCAGGCACCGGCCGCGACGACGGGCGCTACCTCGGGCGCGACTGGCGCCGGCAGCCGCATCGACACGGTGCTGGCAGCGCTCGCCGGAACGGCGGCGATCGCAAGCCGGCACCGGCTCGACGAGCACGAGCTCGAGGCCTTGCTGCAGCCCTGGCTCGGCGCCCGCTCCGAGCTGCTCGCGCTGCCGCTGCCGGCCGTGGTGCAGGTGCGCCTGCGGCCCGGCGCGGCCCTTCCGGCGACCCTGGCCGGAAGCCTCGACCGCGCGGCGCCCGGCACCCTCGTGGAAGACAGCGCCGACTGGAGCCGCCGGCTGCTGGCGCTGACCTACAGCCTGCAGGCCTGCGCCGGGCTTGCGCTCCTGACGGTGGCCGCGGTGGCCGGCTGGGTGGTGGCGCTGGCGACCCGGGCCGGCATCGCCCGCAGGCGGGGGGCGATCGAGCTGGTGCATGGCCTCGGCGGCACCGACAGCTATGTGGCCGGGCGCTTCGCCCGACGCACCGGCTGGCTCGCGCTGGTCGGCGGCGCCGCGGGGGCGCTGGTGGCATTGCCGGTGCTGGCGCAGCTCTCCCGGCTTGCGGCACCCTTCGCTGCAGGCGACCTGGGCCAGGCGCCCCCGGGGGGACACGCCGGAGCACTGACCGGAGCGGTGATCGGCAGCCAGACCGGCCTGCTGCCGGGCCTGCTGCTCGACGCCCTGCCGGTGCCGCTCCTGGTCGGACTGCCGGCACTGCCGCTCGCCACCGGACTGATCGGCTGGCTCACCGCGCAGGCGACCGTGCGCGCCTGGCTGCGCAGGCTGCCGTGAGCCCGGCGGCCTCCGGAATGGCCCGCCCCGCCCGTACTGTCCGGATCTGGCGCCCGGTCCTCGGTGCGCTGCTGCTCGGTCTCGGCCTCGCCTGGGGCTGCGGCTTCCTCTGGTTCGCGCACGACGCGCTGCAGCCCCCGGGACCCGCCGGACAGGCCGACGGCATCGTGGCGCTGACCGGCGGCAGCGGCCGCATCGAGGTGGCGCTGTCGCTGCTCGCCTCCGGCCATGCCGGCAGGCTGCTGATCTCCGGTGTCCATCCCAGCCTCGATCTTGCGCGGCTGGCCTATGCGTCGGGCCTGCATGTTCCCGCCGGCGTGGCATCGGGCGCCATCTCGCTCGGCCACACGGCGACCACCACCACGGGCAACGCCTCGGAAGCCGCCGCCTGGGCCCGCGCCAACCACCTGCACAGCCTGATCGTGGTCACGGCGGGCTACCATATGCGGCGCGCCCTGCTCGAGATCGGCGCGGCGCTGCCGGGTGTGCGGCTCGCCGCCTGTCCGGTGCTGCCGCCGGCGCTGCTGCGCCCAGCCTCGCCCGGCACCCTGCGCCTGCTGCTGACCGAGTACCTGAAATGGCTGGCCGTCGAGATCGACCACGCCGCCATTCATTCGCGGGCAACCACATGATCCTGTTCAGGGCCGCCTTGTTCAACCTGTACTTCGTGCTGCTGACCCTCGGCATGGGTGTGCTTGCCTTCTGGGTCAGGCTGTTCGGGCGCCGGCACGCCCTGCGCTACGCGACCCTGTGGTGCCGGCTGTCCGTCGCCGGCTTGCAGCGCATCTGCCGGATCCGCATCGTGCTGACCGGCCGCGAACATCTGCCAGCCGGCCCGGTGCTGATCGCCTCCCAGCACCAGAGCGCCTTCGACACGCTTGTCTGGCTGACGCTGCTGCCACGACCGGCCTACGTGATGAAGCGCGAGCTGACCCGCCTGCCGCTGGTCGGCCCGATGCTGCTGCTGGCCGGCATGATCCCGGTCGATCGCGAGGCCGGCGCCACGGCCCTCCGCCGGTTGCTGCGCGAGACCGCCCGCGCCGTCGAGGAGGGCAGGCAGATCGTGATCTTTCCGGAGGGGACCCGGGTCGCCGCCGGCGGCACGGTGGCGCTGCAGCCGGGGATTGCGGCGCTGGCGGCGCATACCGGCTTGCCGGTGGTGCCGGTGGCGACGGATTCCGGCCGGTGCTGGTCTCGGCAGGCCTTCGTCAAAAGGCCCGGCACCATACGCATCGCCATCGCGCCGCCACTGCCGGCCGGCCTGCGGCGGCAGGCTCTGCTCGATGCCATCCGCGACTCCTGGCAGGCGGAGAAGAGGCGCATGGAAGATGAAACGAACTGCTACCCCATGCTGCGGCGCAACCTTGTGGATAACTCTGTGGGCGGCCGGTCGGCACGGATCTGATCGAAAGCATGTCCAGGTGCCACCAGGGTGCGACCCGACGCCCTCCGGGCCGCACCGGACCTGCCGACATACGGTTCCGGCGTGGCAGCCGATCGAAACTCTCTTGTATGCAGGCTGAAACTCTGCATCGGCACAAGCCGGTTGACCGTCATTCAGGGCTGCGAACACGACCCTGTTACAGCCCGGATCGCCGTCGCAACACCGGCTTCGCATCATGTGGATGGTTTTCCAAGCCGATCGTCAAAGCAGTTGAAAACAAAGCAGTTCAACACCTTCTGCCAGGGGTTCGACGTGATGTGTGAGTTGTGGCCGCCAGGGCGCCCGGGGTCGCGATGAAGCGCCGCCTCGACCGCCTGCGAACCGCGCTCGGCTTCGCGGTCCTGCTGCTCTGCGCCGACACGCTCGGCTGGCTGTATGCCCAGCATGTGCTGGACCGGCACCTGCAGCGGCTGCAGGCCGAAGCCTCCGCTGCCGGCTGGCGGTTCACCGCTGCATCGGTCGCGCGCGGCGGCTGGCCGCTGGCCGCGACACGCCGGTACGAGGATCCCGGCCTGCATCCGGCCGGCCGGCCGGCTGCCTTTGCGGCTGACGGCTGGACCGGCAGCAGCCTCACCGCAGCGATCTCCATCCTGCATCCGGGCGAGATGAGGATCGGCCTCGGCGGCGGCCAGGCGATCTCGACGACCAACTCGCGGCAGGCCGTGCGCCAGGCCGTGCGGTTCCGGGGCGACGACATCACGCTGGCGTTGCCGCTCGAGGGGCACCCCGGGCAGGTCCGGATCGATGCGGCGCGCCTGCGCGTCCTGGCGCCGGCGGCCCTCGGGCCGGCCATGTTGCGGGTCGGCCACCTCGAAGGCACCGTGCGCTGGACCGGCGCCGCGGTCGCCCTCGGCGTCTCGGCACAGGATCTCGAGCTGGCAGCGGGCGCCCCCGGACTGGATGCCGATAGCGGCGCCCTGGACGTCTCGCTGGTCGGGCCGCTCCGATCCAGCGGTGCCGGCTGGACGGACCGGCTGCAGGCCTGGCGGGACCAGGGTGGTCGGCTTATCGTCACACGAGCCGTCCTGCAGTGGCCGGACGCGGGCGTCGCGCTCGCGGGGAATGCCGCGCTGGACACCGAACTGCGTTCCGACGGCGCCTTCAGCCTGCACCTGGTCGGGATCAACGCGTTGGTGGAAAGATCGGTGAGAGCAGGTTTTGCCAGTGCCGGTCAGGCGACATCGATCCGCGCCATCCTGGGGTTGATCGCGTCGTCAACCGACGCGCGGCAGGGCGGCAGCCTGACCCTCCCCCTCGACCTGCATGCCGGAACGCTGGCGCTCGGCCGCATCCCGCTGCTGCAGCTCCCGGCTCTCGTACCGCGTCCTGCAACGAGCTCTGGTACAATGCCTTCGCCGTGATCGCCCGGTGAAAATTCGGCGACCCTTCCCATCTTTATGTTGCAACGCAGCAAGCTGTCTTGCTGCGCTTCGCCTGAGGTTCGGAACGCATGTTCGGCATCGACGCACTCGCCCTCGCCCGTGGCCAGTTCGCCTTCACGGTCGGCTTCCATATCGTCTTTCCAGCTTTCTCGATCGGCCTCGCCGCCTACCTCGCGGTGCTGGAAGGGCTGTGGTTGAAAACCGGACGGCAGGTCTATCTCGACCTGTGGCGCTACTGGGTGAAGATCTTCTCGGTCGGCTTCGCCATGGGCGTGGTGTCGGGCGTCGTGATGTCGTACGAGTTCGGCACCAACTGGTCGGTGTTCGCGCGCAAGGCCGGCCCGGTGCTCGGCCCGATGCTCGCCTACGAGGTGCTGACTGCCTTCTTCCTCGAGGCGGGCTTCCTCGGTGTCATGCTGTTCGGCATGAACCGCGTCGGACGCGGACTGCACTTCCTGGCCACCTGCCTGGTCTCGATCGGCACCCTGATCTCGATGAGCTGGATTCTGGCCTCGAACAGCTGGATGCAGACGCCGCGCGGCTACACCATCGACAAGGCGACAGGTCGCTTCCTGCCGGCTGACTGGTGGGCAATCATCTTCAACCCGTCATTCCCGTACCGGCTGGTGCATATGGGGCTGGCGGCCTTTCTGTGCGTGGCGTTCGTGGTCGGCGCGGTCGGCGCCTATCACCTGTTGCGCGACCGCCGTCTCGGTCGCCAGCCTTCCCAGGCGGTGCGCACCATGTTCTCGATGGCGATGTGGATGGCCGCCATCATCGCCCCCCTGCAGATCCTCGCGGGCGACACCCAGGGCCTGAATACGCTGCAGTACCAGCCCGCCAAGATCGCGGCGCTGGAAGGCGACTGGCAGACGCGCGACCACGCCCCCGAGATCCTGTTCGGCATCCCGAACATGAAGCAGGAGCGGACGGACTACAAAATCGAGGTGCCGCTCGCGGGTTCGCTGATCCTGACGCACAGCCTGAGCGGCAAAATTCCCGGCCTGCTGCAGTTCAAGCCGCAGGACCGGCCCTATTCGCCGCTGATCTTCTTCACCTTCCGGATCATGGTCGGGCTTGGCATGCTGATGGCGCTGCTCGGCGCGCTCTCGCTGTTCCTGCGCTGGCGCGGGACGTTCTACAGCAACGTCTGGCTGCACCGGTTCGCCCTTGTTATGGCGCCGTCCGGGTTCATCGCCTTGCTGTGCGGCTGGGTCACCACCGAGGTCGGCCGCCAGCCCTACACGGTGTATGGCCTGCTGCGCACGACAGAGAGTGTCTCGCCGATCGCGCTGCCCGGCATCGCCACCTCGTTCGCGGCTTTCGTCGTGGTGTATTTCGTGGTGTTCGGCGCCGGCCTGGTGATCCTGCTGCGGATGATGGCGCACGAACCTGAGCTTGGCGAAACCGGCCCCGACCCGCGCGAGCCGATCCGCACCTCCGGCATCCATCCGGGCCCGGCGCAGGGCCCCGGCGAGCGGGTGCTGGACCAGCATCCTGGCGGCTTTGCGCCGCATCCCGCGGAATGACCGCCCCAATGACAGCCATGGCGCACGGCCAGATCCTGCACGGCCAGGCGTACTGGCTGCCGGTGCTGTGGAGCGGCATCGCCGCCTTCACCATCCTCGCCTACATCGTGCTCGACGGCTTCGACCTTGGCATCGGGCTGCTGTTCGCCGCGGAGTATCGCCCGGACGACCGCAACGTCATGGTCAACACCGTGGCGCCGGTCTGGGACGGCAACGAGACCTGGCTGATCCTGGGTGGTGCCTGCCTGTACGGGGTGTTCCCGGTCGCCTATGCTACCGTGCTGCCGGCGCTCTATCCCCCCATCATTGCCATGCTGCTGGCGCTGATCTTCCGGGGCGTCGCCTTCGAGTTCCGCTTCAAGGCGCGGTCGCAGCGCGGCCGCTTCCTGTGGGACCTCGCCTTCTTCGGCGGGTCCCTGGTGGCAGCCCTGGCGCAGGGGCTGACGCTGGGCGGCCTGATCCAGGGCATCAAGGTCACGGACGAGGCCTATGCCGGCGGCTGGTGGGACTGGCTCACGCCGTTCTCGATCCTGTGCGGCGTAGGCGTGGTGACCGGCTACGCGCTGCTCGGGTCCTGCTGGCTGGTCTGGCGCACCGACGGGCCGCTGCAGGCGCGCTGCCGCCGGCACTCGCGCACGCTCGGACTGTGCACGCTGGCGCTGATCGTGGCCGTCAGCCTGTGGACGCCGACCCTGCAGGGCCACTACCTGCGGCACTGGTATGTCTGGCCACGCATCCTGTTCGTCAGCCCGGTGCCGATCCTGGTGGCGCTCCTCGGCGTGCTGTTCTGGCGTGGGCTGGCGCGCGAGGATGTCCACATCACCCCGCTCGCCTGCGCGCTGGGCTGGTTCTTCCTGTGCTTCACCGGGCTTGGCATCAGCGTCTGGCCGTACATCGTGCCGCCCGGCATCACCATCTGGGAGGCCTCGTCGCCGCCGAGCAGCCAATATTTCCTGCTCGTCGGCGCCAGCGTGCTGATCCCGACGATTCTCGCCTACACGATCTATTCGTACTGGGTCTTCCGCGGGAAGATCGGCGTCGAGACGCACTACCACTGATGGAGCCGTATCCGATGGCTCAGCCGCAACGGTCGTTCGCCATACGCATGCTCTGGTTCGTCGGCATCTGGGCTGCCAGCGTGATCGCCGTCGGCGTCGTGGCCGAAGGCCTCAAACGCATCATCCTGGGCTGATGCGCCGGTACAGCAGCGAGCCGACGGCGCGAAGCGGACGCGTGATCCGCCAGGACGTCGATCCGCGCAGCAGGCCGACCTCCGCCCGCAGGGCGGCATTCTCGGTCGCCGCGTCACGGATCAGCCGCCGCGGCCGCAGCACCACGTCGCAGAACATCCGCGTCTGCAGCGCCATGTATTGCAGGCCCCAGTCCTGCTCGATCATGAACTCGTTGGTCGCGTGCACGACGCCATACGGCAGCGCGGCGCCGAGTTCGGCGACCATCAGGTAGTCGTTGACGATGATCCATCCTTCCGCGCGCACCTTGCGTCGCGCGAGCGCGAGATCACGTCGCACCGCCTCGTAGCGGTGGTCCGCGTCGATGTAGACGATGTCGAGGCTGGCGTCGTCGAGCTGTGCCAGGCAATCCGCGCTGTCGCCCTGCAGGACCTGCATCTTGCCGGCCGCGATCGGGCCGGCGAAATGCGCGCGATAGAGGTCGAGATGGGTGCCGTCGCCGAATACGGCTTCGCGTGGCTGCCCCCAGAGCTCGGGCAACTCGTGCAGGCGGAACTCATCGATCGCGACGAACCGGCTCGGCGCGCAGGCCGCAAGCACCGTCCGGGTGAAGCCGCCGGTTCCCACGCCCACCTCGGCGAAGACAGCCGCTTTCGGCAGCAGGGGCAGGATCGCCTCCCGGTCGGCCAGCAGGGTGGAGCCTCGCAGCAGGTGCTCAGGGAGGCGTGGCGCTTCCGGCGGGAGTGTCATCTTCCAGGCCTCCTCGATCTAAGGCGGCCGGAAGAAGCCGGCGACCCAGCCACTCTCGCAATAGCGAGGATCCGTCGATTGGCTCAGATCGCGGCTCACCGGCGAGCAGGGATGCGTCTCGTCGGAAAGATCGGCGGTCCATGGTCGCGGCCAGACCGCCAGCGGATGATGATGGTCGTGCCGCCAGGCCGATACCTCGGCCGCCCATGACGGTCCCTGGCTGAGAGGGTTCCACGGTTCCAGGTAACGGGTCGCGCCCGTGAACAGCATGAGCAGGCAGAGTGCCGCGCAAACCGGCCTGCCCGGGAACCGCGGCCGCATCGCCAGCGCGACGAGCCCCAGGCCGAGCAGAACCAGCGGGAGGAAGTGGTAGCGCTCCGCAGCGATGTTGAACGGAGAGAAGCGGTTGATGATGATCATGCCGAAGCCGAACGACGCCGTGGCGATCAGAATGGCGGAGAGTATCAACCAGGTCGCGCCGTCGCTTCGCCGTGCCGCTTGCATGATCAGGACGCCGAACAGAATGACGCTCCCCGCCACGGACCACCACCAGCCATGGCCGCCACTGGTCTGCGACAGATAGATCATGGCTCCGACCCCCAGCCCATTCCAGAAGCCGAGACCTGGCAGCGCGATCAGGCGGACGAACATCGCCGCCGCGATCGTACCCGGATCGAGCCAGTGGCCCCGGATCGGGCTCGGGCCATAGAACAGGAGCATCTGTATCGCTGCCCCGGCCGCGAGGGCCGCGAGTTGCACCAGTCGCCCTGCTTCGCGATCGATCAGCCCGCGCAGGGCGACCAGCGGCACCAGCATGATCGCGGCCGGTCCGCACAGCGGCGCCAGGAACAGCAGCGCACCATAGCCGACCTGCACGATCCTGCGCCGGGGCACGTCCAGCGCCAGCACAAGCGCGACGCAGAGCGCCAGGTGGAACTGGATGTGGAGGACGTTCAGGAACACTTCTTCGGTCGAGGGTGCGATCGCGATGATCAGCAATGCTGCAATCACCGCCAGACGTCCGCAGAGCCAGCGCGCGTGACCGGTGAGGATCAGCATGGCCGGCAGCAGTTGCACGGCGAGCGCCATCGTCATCGTCAGGTAGGGCGCGCGTTCCAGCGGCACGATGCCGGCTTTCACCAGCAAGACGATCAGCAATGTCGTCGCATTGGCGGCGAGGTTCCAGTACCCGGCGAAAGGCCGGAACAAGGCATCGAGCCACGGCCGGTGCCAAGCATAGGCGAGGAAGACCGTTGCTTCCTCATCCTGGAAGCGCCCGTGCGTCCAGGCATGCGGCAGGCGAAAGATTACCAGCAGCGCGAAGCCCACCAGCAGCATCCATCGCTGGCGCACGCTGAACACCGCGCGCGCTCCAGGCGCTGCGTCACCGTCGCAGGCGTAGGGCGCGGTGCGGAAATAACCCCTCAGGCGCACGGACAACGACCCGCGTTCGTCGCGCAATGCCAGCCGCCGCATGATTACGCCAGCCACCGGGGCATCCGGCTGGTTCCCGGTCCAGGACCGGGTGCCGCTGCCGGCAGACGCATCACCCTGCGCACGATCCCGCCCAGCTTCAGGGTCAGCAACGCGCTCGCCACCAACGCAACGCCCAGCAGGCTCCAGTGCAGCCAGTCGGTCCGGTGCGCCGCCAGGGCGTCCAGGCCGGTTCGCGACAGATGTCCGAGCACCACATAGCCGAGCAGCGCCGGCAGCGACGCCAGCGTGCCGAGCGCGTAGCTGCGGAACTCCAGCGCGGTCAGCCCGAGCGCGTAGCTGGTGACCGCGAACGGCATCACCGGAGACACCCGCAGGAGGCACACCAGCCGCCAGCCATCCTGCGCCACCGCCTGGTCGAGCCGGGCGATCGCCGGGTGGCGCTGCAGCAGCCGCAGGATCAGCGGGCGGAACAGCGAGCGGGTCAGTCCGAAGGCAAGCGCCGCACCGACCATCGTGCCGAGCGCCGAGAGCAAGAAGCCGCCGCCGATGCCATACGCCAGGCCCGCCGCCAGCGCGCCGACCGAGGCCGGCAGGATGCCGCACAGCGCGATCAGCACCTGGATCAGCGCCGCCAGCACCCAGCCGGCCGCGCCGATGCCGCGCTCGACGTCCGCGGCCTGGTCGATCAGGCGCGAGACCGCATCCGGCCACTGCCGCACCGATGCAATCCCCGCCGCAACCAGGGCGGCCAGCAGCAGCGCCACGGCGATGCGCCAAAATCCCGGCCGCTCCGGCCGCATCGAAGACCGCACTGCAGCGGCTGGCAGGATCGGAGACACTGTCGGGGGAGAGCCGGGCTTCGAGAGGGACAATCCTCACTATCATGTGAAGCGAGCTCGGGTGAAGCGTTCTCTCGATCCAAGGCGGCACAAGCGGCCGGTAGCCGGTGGCGGCTACTGACGACGGAGCATCGGGACCTCGTCCATCATGGCCACGAGCTTCGCCACCGTGTTCAGGTTTCGAGCAGTGCCAGCACCCGCAGCCGGAATGCGCAGTTTCGTCGCAGCCATACCGCTTCCGTATCGGACATAGATCTCGCGACATCCCAGGCAAAGCTCCTCGTCCGCACCGAGGCCGCTGATCTCCTCCAGCATCGCCTGTGTCGCGGCACCGGTCAGGAAGAGCGCCATCACGCGGTCGCCGGGGGTTTGCGGAAATGGATTGTCAGCCAGCACGCCGGCGAGTTCCGCCCGTGTGCGGAGCAGTACTCCGGTCGGCCTGCCCATGTGCACCTGCAGGCCGGCTTCGAGAGCCTGCCTCAGGTCGGGCTCGCTCGCGCCGCTGTCGAACACCACGTTGCCGCTGGCGATATAGGTCCGCACCGAGCGGCAACCGGCGCGCTCGCAGATCGCCTTCAGGTCCACCATCGACAGCCGGCCCGTTCCCCCGACATTGACCGCGCGTAGCAGGGCGGCGTGGCTGGCCATGGCGCGGTGGCGTCAGACCTGCGCGGGCAACCCCGCAAGCACCTTGTCCAGGGTCAGCGGATAGTCGCGGATGCGCACGCCGCACGCATTGTAGATCGCGTTGGCGACCGCGGCGCCGGCGCCGCAGATCCCGAGTTCGCCGACGCCCTTCGCCTTGAGCGGGTTGGCGACAGGGTCGAGTTCCTCCACGAAATACGCCTCCAGCGCCGGTACGTCTGCATGCACCGGCACATGGTATTCGGCGAGGTCGTGATTGACGAAGTCGCCATGCAGCCGGTCCGGCACCGCGGCCTCCATCAGCGCCGCGCCGATACCGAACACCATGCCGCCTATCGCCTGGCTGCGCGCGGTCTGCGCATTCAGCACGCGGCCGATGCCGAACACGCCGAGCATCCGTCGCACCCGCACCTCGCCGGTGTCGGCGTCCACCGCAACTTCCGCGAAATGCGCGCCGAACGAGGCCTGCGCGTAGTGCTTCAGCAGGTCGCCGGGCTTGATCCCGCCGGTGGCCGCGATGCCCTGGGTGCCGGCCAGCGAGGCGAGCGGGATCGCGCGACCATCCTGGATGATCTGGCCATTCGCGAACTGCGACGTCTGCGGATCGAAACCGGCGCGACGGGCAAGCGCGATACGCAACTGGGCGCACGCGTAATACACCGCCGAGCCCGAACTCGCGGCGCCGAACGAGCCGCCCGATCCGGAGGCTTCCGGCAGGTCGGTATCGCCGAGCTGCATCACCACGCGATCGGGCGGCAGGCCCAGCATTTCGCCCGCGATCTGCGTCAGGACTGTGTAGGTGCCGGTGCCGATGTCGGTCATCGCGGTGCCGACGGTCAGGAGGCCGCGCGCGTCCAGCAGCACCTCGGCATTCGACGCCTTGAGCGCCACATTCCGGATGGCGGACGCCATGCCCATGCCGACCAGCCACTGGCCCTCGCGCCGCTGCCCGGGCAGCGGCGAGCGCCGCTCCCAGCCGAAGCGCGCCGCTCCCTCATGCAGGCAGTCGGTGAGCCTACGGGTGGAGAATGGCCGCGACGGGCCATGCTCCGGGTCGTACTGGATATCGTTCTTCACCCTGAGCGCGACCGGATCCATCCGCAGCCGCTCGGCCAGCTCGTCCATCGCGCATTCCAGCGCCAGCAGGCCGACCGCCTCGCCTGGCGCGCGCATCGAGGCCGCCAGCGGCAGGTCGAGCCGTACCTGCCGGTGCGCCGTCATCCGGTCGTGCGCGGCATAGAGCAGCCGGGTCTGGTTGGCGGCGGTTTCGTAGAAGGACTGGCCCCGCTGGTTGCCGGACCAGCTCTCATGGCCGATCGCGCGGAGCGTGCCATCGGCGTCGGCGCCCAGGCGCACGCGCTGGATGGTCGCGGTGCGATGCGTGGTCTGCCGGAACACCTGCGGCCGGCTCAGCGCGATCTTGACCGGGCGATCGAGCTGCCGCGCCGCCATCGCGGCCAGGATCGCGTCGGCATAGGTCACCAGCTTGGAGCCGAAGCCGCCGCCGATATAGCGCGACAGCACCCGGATCTGGTCCGGCTGCAGCATCAGGGTCCTGGCCAGCGTCTGCACGCACGCGGCGAGCATCTGGTTCGAGGTGTGCAGCGTCAGCCGGCCGCCGTCCCAGACTGCCATGGAGGCGTGCGGCTCCATCATCGCATGCGCCTGGTGCGGCGTGGTGTAGGTCGCATCCACCCGGACCGCAGCGTCGGCGAACCCCTGCGCGAAGTCCCCGACATGGGTATCGACGGGCTGCGACGGGCTGCGCGGCGGCGGCGTGGTGGCTTGCGGCACCCCGGCCGCGAGATCGAAGTGCCCGGGCTGCGCGTCGTATTCGACCACCACGAGCGCGGCGGCACCCCGCGCCTGCTCGAAGCTGTCGGCGACCACCAGCGCCACCACCTGGCCGTTCTGCCGGATGATCGCATCCGCCATCTGCGGCTTGCAGTATTGAGAGGCGGGGGCGCCCTGGCGCGGCGCATTGCGGTGCGTCATCACCAGCCGGACCCCCGGGGCCTGCTCGGCGGCCTGGGTGTCGAGCCGCCTGATGCTGCCCTGGGCGACGGTCGCGAGCACCAGAACGCCGACCAGCGCCGGCCCCGCCGGATCCTGCACCTCGTAGGCATACGGCGCCTGCCCGCTCACCTTCAGCGGTCCGTCCACGCGGGCGAGGCCGCGGCCGAGCAGGTGCTCCTGGTCGAGTGGATTCGGGCCGGCGGGAGTGTCGAAGAGGCTCGGCCTTAAGGCTGGCTGGGATTGCATCAGGCTCAGCCTTCCGTTGCCTGCCGCAGGGTCGCCACCAGCGTGCGCCGCAGCAGCGGGATCTTGTAGTCGTTGCCGCCCTGGCCGACGGCCCCGGTCAGCACCTGGTCGGCGACACGCTCGAACAGCACGTGCGAGGGCGCCTCGTCCACAAGGAGCCGTTCCGCCTCGCGGTCACGCCAGGGCTTGTGCGCAAGGCCGCCAAACGCCAACCGGGCCTGCTTAATCCGGCCGTGCCGCATCTCCACCACCGTCGCCACCGAAACGGCGGCAAAGGCATACGACGCCCGGTCGCGCACCTTGCGGTACAGGTGCCGCCCAGCCAGCGGCGGCGGCAGGCGTACCGCGACGATCAGCTCGCCGGGCTGCAGGATGGTCTCGATCTGCGGCGTCTGTCCCGGCAGCCGGTGCAGCGCGGCGATGGGGATATGGCGGCTGTCGGTCTCGACCACCGCGTCGAGCAGCAGCATGGCGACCGCCATGTCCGACGGGTGCGTCGCGATGCAGGATGCACTCGCCCCGAGGATGGCGTGGATGCGGTTGTAGCCGCCGATCGCCTCGCAGCCGGATCCCGGCACCCGCTTGTTGCAGGCCTTCGACACGTCGGTGAAATAGTAGCAGCGGGTGCGCTGCAGCAGATTGCCGGCGGTGGTCGCCTTGTTGCGCAGTTGTCCGGTGGCGCCCGACAGCAGCGCGCGGGACAGCACGGCGTAATGCCGGCGCACGTGCGGATCTGCGGCGAGGGCCGCGTTGCGGACCAGGGCGCCGATGCGCAGGCCGCCATCGGGGAGCACCTCGATCGTCTCCAGCGGCAGCCGGTTGACATCGACGAGATGGCCGGGCCGCTCGACATCGAGCTTCATCAGGTCGAGCAGGTTGGTGCCGCCGCCGATGAAGGCGGCATCAGGCCGCGATGCGGCGGCGTGTGCCGCCTGCGCCACGTGCGGCGGCCGCTCGTAGGTGAACGCCCTCATGCGACGTTACCGCTCGCGTCGCGTATCGCCGCCACGATATTGGGATAGGCGGCACAGCGGCAGATATTGCCGCTCATGCGCTCGCGCAGCTCCGCGTCGGTCAGCTCGTGCCGTGACGCCTGCAAATCCTCGGTGACGTAGCTCGGCATGCCGGCACGGTGCTCGGCGAGCATGGCCACCGCCGAGCAGATCTGGCCCGGGGTGCAGTAGCCGCACTGGTAGCCGTCATGCCGCACGAACGCCGCCTGCATCGGATGCAGCGCGTCCGGACGGCCTAGTCCCTCGATGGTTGTGATCGCGTCGCCGTCATGCATCACGGCCAGCGAGAGGCATGAATTGATGCGGTGCCCGTTCAGCATCACCGTGCAGGCGCCGCACTGGCCGTGGTCGCAGCCCTTCTTGGTGCCGGTCAGCAGCAGGTGCTCGCGCAGCGCGTCGAGCAGGGTGACACGGGGATCGAGCACCAGCGCGTGCTGGACACCGTTGACTTCGAGTGCGACCGGAATGGCGGTACCCGGCTCGGCCTGGACCGGCACGGACCGTGATGCGGCATGGGCCGAAGCCGCAACCGGCCGCTCCTCCAGCACGCCGACCGCACCGGCTGTCAGGCTGGCGGCGCTTCCCTTGAGCACTCCACGCCGCGTCGGCATCAAACCCTGGTCACCGTCCGCCATGCAGCCTCCCCACGCCTCACCGACGACCCCTGGCCGGGTCGGTCCGTCTGAGACGTGGCCGCCGCTCCGGCGAGATCAAGCATCAGGCTGCCGTGTGCAGGCTATTTCAAAGCTACCGTAACAGTTTGCAAGCGAATCCCGGTCCGTATCCGGGATTAGGTCAGTGCCGGGCGCCACCGCGCGCCAGCGAGCGCAGCGGCATCTCGGCGAGACTGGCAGACGCCTGCGCCAGCTCCTCCCTGAGACGGGCGACCTCCTCGCGCAGCGCGACAACCTCGGCGGCATCGCCCACCGGGCGCACCGGCTGTGGCGGCACGGATCCGGTGACGCCGCCGGCATCCTGCCCCGGTCGATGGAACGGGGCATAGAGGCCGGTCGCGCGCTCCATTACCGCGACATTCGGGCCTGAAGCGGGCTGGACGGCCTGCCGTCCGACCTCATCGAGGATCGCCGGGCCGGAGACCGGCACCAGGCCCTGCACGGCGGCGCGAACCTGCGCCTGCTGGACGGCGAACTGGTCCATCATGCGTTCGAGATACTCGGGAACCAGCCCCTGCATGCTGTCGCCATAGAAGGCGATCAACTGGCGCAGGAAGGAGGTCGGCAGCATGTTCCGGCCCCTGGTCTCCTCCTCCATGATGATCTGGGTGAGGACGGCGCGGGTGATATCGTCGCCCGTCTTGGCGTCGTAGACCACGAAGTCACGGCCCCGCCGTACCATGTCGGCCAGCGTGTCCAGGGTGATGTAGATCGAACTCTCGGTGTCGTAGAGACGTCGGTTCGCGTATTTCTTCACCACGACCGGCGGTAGCGGGCGATCCTCTTCCGACAAGACGTCCTCCCATCCGGGACTTATGGCGGTCTGCTGCGACCCCGTTCACTCAAGCTAGCACGCGCTGCAGCCGGGCGTCCCGGTGGCGGTTTGCATATCACCCAATCGCCCGGCATCCCAAGTCCCGTCCTCTCCGACCCTGGCAGTCTTGTGGTTCCGGGAGCGCCACCGCATCTAAGCGATCCCGTCCGCACACCTGGAGAGACTATGTTCGATTGTACCGGATATGCCAGCCACGCCGCCGACAAGCCGCTCGCACCCTTGCGCTTCGAGCGGCGTGATCCCGACGCCGACGACGTGCTGCTCGAGATCCTGTTCTGCGGCGTCTGCCATTCCGACCTGCACATGGCCCGCAACGAGTGGTCCGCCAGCGTCTTCCCGGTGGTGCCCGGGCACGAGATCGTCGGCCGGGTGACGAGGGTCGGCGCCAACGTCACCCGCTTTCGCGAGGGCGACCTGGCCGGTGTCGGCTGCATGGTCGATAGCTGCCGCCACTGCGCCAGCTGCAAGGAGGGCCTGGAGCAGTATTGCGAGAACGGCTTCACCGGCACCTACAACGATCCGGACCGCAAGACCCCGGGGCTGCGAACCTATGGCGGCTACAGCCGCGCGGTGACGGTCGACCAGTCCTTCGTGCTGCGCGTCCCAACCAACCTGGAGCTGGCCGCGGTGGCGCCGCTGCTGTGTGCCGGCATCACCACCTACTCGCCGCTGCGCCACTGGAATGCCGGGCCCGGCAGGAAGGTCGGCGTGGTTGGACTCGGCGGCCTCGGTCACATGGCGGTCAAGCTGGCGCATGCGATGGGTGCCGACGTCACCCTGTTCACCACCTCGGCGAGCAAGGTCGAGGATGGCGGCCGGCTCGGGGCCGGCCACGTCGTGATCTCGAAGGACCAGGACGCGATGAAAGCCGTCGCGAAGAGCTTCGACCTGATCATCGACGCGGTCGCCGCGGATCACGACATCAACGCCTACCTCGCCCTGCTCAAGCGCGACGGCACCCTGGTCCAGGTCGGCGCTCCCGAGAAGCCGCTGGCGGTGCAGGCCTTCAGCCTGATCAACCCGCGTCGCAACTTCGCGGGCTCGCTGATCGGCGGCATCGCCGAGACCCAGGAGATGCTGGATTTCTGCGGCGAGCACGGCATCACCTCGGACATCGAGATGATCCGCATGGACCAGATCGACGAGGCCTACGAGCGCATGCTGCGCAGCGACGTGAAGTACCGCTTCGTGATCGACATGGCGACGCTCGACTCCGCCGCCTGATCCGGTCCGCCGCCGCGGCCTTCCGGCTGCGGTGGCGTGGCAGGCCTAGCGGAAGCTGTCCTTCCAGCTCCGCAGCCGGGTGAACCCGGCAAGATCGGGCGCCAGCAGGAACGGGTTGGTCTCCAACTCCAGTCCCAGCCGCACCGGCAGGGTCGGCGTGCCGGCCCGGCGGAGCGCGGTGACCTCGGCAGCACGCGCGGCGATCGCCGCGTTGTCCGGGCTTGCGGCCACGGCGAAGCGGGCGTTCGACTCGGTGTATTCGTGGCCGCAGCACACCAGCGTGTCCACCGGCAGCGCCGCGATCTTTCCCAGGGATTCGAACATCTCGGCAGGACTGCCCTCCAGCAGGCGTCCGCAGCCGAGGCTGAACAGCGTGTCGCCGCAGAACAGCGCGGGCGTCTCGGCGAAAAAATACGAGATATGCCCCCGTGTGTGGCCGGGGGTCTCCATCACCCGCGCCACGCTGTCGCCCAGCCGGACCTCGTCTCCCGCGGCCACGGCACGATCCAGCCGCGGCAGCCGCCTGGCGTCGGCGCCGGCGCCGACGATCGCAGCTCCCGTCCGCTCGCGCACCGCCTCGGCCGCGTCGATGTGGTCGGCATGGTGGTGGGTGAGCAGGATCAGCGAGAGGCGGCCGCCAGAGGCCTGCTCCTGCTCGATGGCCGCCAGCACGGGTGCCAGCTCGGCTGGGTCCACGATTGCAAGGTCCTGGGTCGCCGGATCGCGCAGCAGCCAGGCGTAGTTGTCCGACAGGATCGGCACCGCCCGGATCGCTAGTCCCATCTGTGGCCTCCCGCCGCCGCATTCTCCATAACCTGCACCAGGCAGGCGCGGTTGCCCAGCCGATGCCGACGACGCCGCGCCGTGCTATGGTGGCTTTCATGGGTGACGACTTCCGGGTGGTGACGGAGTTCTATGCCAGCCGCGGCGGACGTGTCGCGGCGCGCCTGCTGCGCCGGCAGCTCGCCGTCCTGTGGCCTGACCTCGGCCGCCTGAACGTGCTCGGGCTGGGCCATGCGCAGCCCTTCCTGTCGCTCTGGCAGCATGATGCATCGCTTTGCATCGCCGCCGAGACCTGGCTGGCCGCCGACACGCAGCATCTCGCCTCGGCCACCTGCATCGTCGACGAGCAGGAGCTGCCGTTCCCCGACCTCAGCTTCGACCGCATCCTGCTCAGCCACGTCCTCGAGACCTCGCCCAGCGCGCCGCGCCTGCTGCGCATGGTGTGGCGGCTGCTCAAGGATGACGGGCGGCTGATGCTGATGGTGCCGAACCGGCGCGGCCTGTGGGCGCATCGCGAGAGCACGCCGTTCGGCCAGGGCGCGCCCTGGTCGCGCGGCCAGATCGACCGGCTGCTGAAGGACCAGCTGTTCCGCATCGAGCGCAGCAGCGGCGCGCTCTGGATGCCGCCGGCCGACATCCGACCGGTCCTGCGCCTGGGCCGCGCCGTCGAGCGCACCGGCGCCCGGCTGGCGCCGCAGCTCTCCGGCGTGCTGCTCATCGAGGCGGTGAAGGATGTCTATGCCGCGATGCCGACGGCGCGCGGTGCCGTGCGGCGGGTACTGGTCCAGGCTGCCTGAGAGGAACGGGCGGCCTCTACTGCTCCAGGCCGAGGGCGTTCTCGTCGAGCAGGTCGAGGTAGGGCGCCGCGGTCAGACAGAACTGCACCGTTGGGACCAGCAGGTCGCTGATCAGCGCGGGCATCGGCACCTCCTGCTCGGTATGGATATGCAGGGTGTGATCGCAGGCCAGCGTCAGGGTCCAGCCGCGCGGCAGCAGCGCAGGCAAGTTCGCCGCGAGCGCCAGCGCGCCGGGCCGGGCAGCGGCGGCGTGCAGGCTGCTCGGCACCCGGCCGACCTGCGCCTTCAAGGCGATCATCCCGGTGCCGCCGGGCAGTTCCCAAAGCGTCGTCGAGATCGGCCGTCCGCGCCAGCGGCACGCCATCACCGGCTTGGCGTCGGGAGGGTTCGGCCGCAGCCTCCCCAAGCCGTCGAAACCGAAGAAACCGAGATCGCCCATCAAGGCCACCAACGGGTTGCTGCAATCCGACGTCTCGCTCATGGCCGCTGCACCTTTCCAAAGCCTGGTCCGATCGACCCTGCTCACCTGCTGGGCACAGCTTGACCGATATTGGTGAACCCCCCATGAACGGGCGCGCATGTCCTCGATCATCAAATCGCTCAAGCTCGTCCTGGCCCCTCCCCATCCGGCCGGGCGCCCGTTCCTCGCGGCCGGCGCCGGCGCCGTTATCGCCGGCTGGCTGCTGCGCCGGGCCAGCGGCTGGTCCGGCTTGCGGCTTGTCAGCCGCGCCGGCCTGCTGTTCGTCGGGTTCTGCCTGTATTTCTTCCGCGATCCCGAACGGGTCCCGCCGCCCGGCGAGGGCACCGTGGTGGCGCCTGCCGACGGGCATGTCGTGTCGATCGCGTTCCTTCCGCCGCCCCCCGAGCTCGATATCGGCACCGAACCGCGCTGGCGTATCGGCATCTTCCTGTCGGTACTCGACGTCCACGTGAACCGCATGCCGGTGGCTGCCACCGTGACGCGGATCGCCTACCACGAAGGCCGGTTCCTCAATGCCAGCCTGGACAAGTCGAGCGACGAGAATGAGCGCAACGCCATCGGCCTGCAGCTGGCCGACGGCCGCACCATGGCGGTGGTGCAGATCGCCGGCCTGATCGCGCGGCGCATCCTGTGCAGTGTCCGCGAAGGCGACGCGCTTGCCACCGGCGAGCGCTTCGGCATCATCCGCTTCGGTAGCCGCACCGACCTCTATCTGCCGCCGGACGTCGCCCCGCTGGTGGCCACCGGCCAGACCATGATTGGTGGCGAGACGGTAGTTGCCCACCTCTGACCCGCTGCCGGCCCAGGGCAGCCAGGCATCCGGCGGGCAGACGCCGGTACGGCGCAGGCGGCTGAAGCGACTGCGCCGGCTCGGCCGTCGCGCCCGCCCGCGCTTCCGGGGACAGTCCTTCAACCGGCTGATCCCCAACCTGCTGACCATGGTCGGGCTCTGCGCCGGGCTGACCTCGATGCGGTTCGGCCTCGACGGGCATTACGGCCAGGCGGCGGTGGCGCTGCTGCTCGCAGCCGCCATCGACGGGCTCGACGGCCGCATCGCCCGGCTGCTGCGCGCCACCAGCCCGTTCGGCGCGGAGTTCGACAGCCTGTCAGACTTCCTGTGCTTCGGCGTGGCGCCGCCCTTCATCCTCTACATGTGGTCGCTGCATAATGGCGGCCGCTACGGCTTCCTGCCCTGCATCCTGTTCTCGGTCTGCATGGCGCTGCGTCTCGCGCGCTTCAACGCGGCCATCGTCGGTCCCTCCGAGACGCCGACCTACGCCTATAATTTTTTCACCGGGGTGCCGGCGCCGGCCGGAGCCGGCCTCGCCTTGTTCCCGCTGTTCGCCGGCCTCGAGGCCCGCAAGACCGACTGGCTCTGGCTCTACACCACCGTCAACCATCCGGCCTTCGTAGCGGTGATGCTGACCGGCGTCGCGTTCCTGCTGGTCTCCACCCTGCCGGTCTGGTCGTTCAAGAACTTCAAGGTGCCGGCGGAATTCGTGCTGCCGCTGCTGCTCGGGACCTGCGGCTTCGCCGCCGTCCTGGTCGCCGATCCCTGGGCGGCGCTGGCCGGACTTGGCGTAATCTACCTGGTCATGCTGCCGTTCAGCCGGCGCAGCTTCCACCGCCTGAAGGCCGATGCCGAGGCGCTGCAGGAAGAGGTTCCGGACGAGGACCCTGCCGAGGAGGCCGCCACGGCCGGCTAGAGCTATCCGACGGAAGCAGAGCATGAACGATCGGATCATGCTCTGGGTGTCGCCCTGGCCAAGCTAGGCCTCGTTGCGCACCTCATCGAGGACTGGTCGCGGATACGAGGTGAGCCAGCGGGCCGTGTCGGCGCACGCGTTCGAAGCAGACGTGACGCTCGCGGACGTCGGCGAGGTCCGCGGGCGTCTTGACGTCGCGCTCCGCATCACCGAGCACGAGGTCGGCATGGCGTTGCAGGACCGCGAGCCGGGCGGCCTCGCGCTCGCATCCGGCGACAGCGACCAGGACCTCCAGCATGCACATGAGCACGGCGGTGCTGCCCGCCGCATTCTGCCGGATCATGTGGAACATGGAGTCCGCCAGGCCATCGTAGTCGATGCTGGGCTGGACCAGGACTGGCCGCGCGTCGCGGAGGGTCACGCCTGTCTTCAGCTGCAACGGCACCGCATCGCAGAGTGCCGCGCCAAGGCGGACCAGCACGCTCATGGCGGTGTGCGGGTCGTTGATCCCGGGCGACAAGGCGCGGACGGCGACCTCGACCAGTTGCCGGATCGCGAACTCCAGGTCGCTCGAGCTGACCCGCTGCGCACCCAGCGCGGTCGCGTTGCGGATGGCAGCGTCGGCGCCGGCGACCGGCACCGTCAGGACGGCGACCGTTGCACCAGGGAAGACGTAGTCACCGGGACGGATCAACAGCCGTATCGCGGTATGATGCGCCACCGCCCAATTGGCCAACCCGTCCTCGTCGAGTTGCTGGAGGTAGCCGCGGCGCGGGTCGGTGACCGGGACGGCGCCGCTCCAGAAGGCCGCCGGCGGCGGGATCGGCTGCGCCTCGGCAACCATGAGCCGCTCGACGGCACTGCGAACCTCGGCGCTGACCAGATCCACCACCGTGTCGACGTTGATGCGACCCGCCATGTGGCCGACGAAGAACACCAGGGTCGCCACGCAGACGAAGGCGAGCAGGATGCTGATGGTCAGCGCGAGGTGCGGGATGAACGCGCCCTCGCTCTGCGTGCGTACGCTGCGCAACACCATCAGGGCGTAGCAGAAGGTGCCCAGGAAGGCGCCGAGAGTGACCTGGTTGCCGCGGTCTCGGGTGAAGTTGCGCAGCAGCCGCGGTCCCATCTGCCCGGCCGCGAGCGACAAGGCGGCGATGGTGATGGAGAAGACCGTACCGGCAACCCCGATGGTCGAGGAAGCGACCGCCCCCAGCAGGGTGCGCGCGCCGGTTGCGCCGCCGCTGTACAGCCACGAGCTGGTAATCAGCCAGTGCGGGACCGCGCCGCTGCGATCGATCGCGACCATCCCCAGCCCGCCCGCGATGCCGATCAAGACCAGCGCACCTGGAAGCAGCCAGAAGGTGTCACCCAAGAGGGTCAGCAGCCTGCGCGCGCCTGCCGTCATGGGACCGTGCGCTGCCAGATCATTTCCATAAAGACGGTCCGCCGCAAGCCAGTGAACCTGGTTTAGGCGGTCCGGCTGAGCTTGTCTGCGAAAGCTGATCGCCGCGCGTCAGGCCAAAGGGCTAGGCCGCGACGCTCGGCGCGGGCGAGCGCCGTCCCGGGGCGAGGTTGAGCGCCAGCATCGCCGCCAGCACGATCGCGATGAAGGCGAACAGCGGCGAGGTGCCGTGCTGCAGGAACTTCGAGCCGACCACCGGGCCCAGGATGGCGCCGAGCCCGAACAGCAGCACCAGCTCGCTGGCGACATGGGCCGGAGGCCGCTCCGGACAGGCGCGGTTCACGATTCCGACGCACAGGCCGTAGAGCGGATACTGCACGAAGCCGAACGCGCCGAGCAGGAGGATCAGCAAAGGGGCCGACAGCGGCAGCAGGATGATCGGCGCGCAGATCAGCAGGCCCAGCACGATCACCCCGCCCAGCAGTACGCGCCGGTCCAGCCGCTCTGCGAGCGCCGCCAGGGGCAGGTAGGCGAGCGCGCCGCCGACCGAGTTGCTGGCCAGCATCAGGGTGGTGTCGTGCATGGTGAGGCCCGACATCATGCCGAACACCGGGCCGAGCCCGCCAATCGCGCCGGTGATGATGCCGACCCCCACGCAGCCGAGCGTGCCGATTTGCGAGCGGCGGATCAGAGTTCCCAGGTGTGGCCGGAACGGCGGCGGCGGCGGCGGGCTCGGGATGCCGCCGAAGGCGACCGGCACGATTGCGAGCGCCGTGGCGGCCACAGCGACCGCGAAGGGCGCCGGACCTGCCGCCCGGATTATGTTCAGGCTCAACGTGCCGGCCAGGGAGGCCAGCAGGTTGACGATCATGTAGCTGGCAAAGGCGACACCGGCTCCGGCCCGCTCGACCAGCCAGCCCTCGACGATCGCCGAGAGGCCGCCATAGCAGAATCCGGTCACGACCCGCAGCCCGATCCAGGCGCGGTCGGTCGGCAGTGCGAACAGCAGCGCGGCGGCGGCGGCCGACAACAGGGCGAGCGCGATGAAGCTGCGCCCGTGGCCGAGCCGGCCGAGCATCTGGCCGATGCACAGGCACGCGAGCACGAAGCCGGCCGACCAGGCGGCCGAGAACAGCCCGATGGCGATCATGCTCGACCCGCGCGCATGGCCCAGCATCGGCAGCAGGATGCCCTGCAGATTGGTTCCGAACACCAGGAACATCACGGCGAGGAGCAGCGCCGCCACCGGACGCAGGCCACCGGTCGCCGGCTTGCCGCCCACGCCGTCGGCCCGCGCGGTCACTCGCGGGCGGCCGCCAGGATCGGCCCACCCGGCCCGGCCTGGACCAGCACCGCCGACCGCAGGCCCGGCCGGCTTGCTGGCGGAAGCGCAAAGCGCGCGGGATGTCCGTCCGCGCGACCCAGCAGCACCAGGTCCCGCACGACGTTGCGGTGTGGCAAGGTGAGGCCGGCATTCTCGCCGCGCGCGATCGGCACCTGCACCAGGTTCGGATCGTAACGGACCAGCAGCACCAGCGCCCCCGGCTGCGCGCCGGCGACGGCGACGTCCGATCCTGTCAAGGCAATCCGCGGGCCGGCCTCGCCACGATCGGCGCGACCGATCAACGCGTCCAGCTCGTCGCGCCGGTTGCCGACGACATCGGCTCGTCCGTTCACCACGACCTCCGGGGTGAAGACCTGGTCGCGATGGAACGCGCTGGCATAGTCGCGCTGGCGCTGCGTGAATTCCGGCTTGCCGAAGCTGTCGGTCCAGCCGAGATGATCCCAGTAGGTGACCTGCCAGGACAGTGTCAGCAGGTTCGCCCGGCCGGCGAGCGCCAGCACGTTGGCGTTGGCCGGCGGGCAGGACGAGCAGCCCTGGCTCTGGAACAGCTCGACCACGGTGGGATGGGCGTAATCCGCGGCCATTGCCGCGACCGGATCGGCCAGCATCATCATGCCGATCATGGCGGATAGTCCCCGTCGCGGCCTCATCCGGTCACCCTGTGCCTTCAGCCGCCGGGACGGCGGCCCGTACCGGATCATGCGTTTGAAGACGGCCTGGAGTTACATGTATGACGCCTACAGCATCGCGAGCGGCTGCTTTTGGGTCGGTGGCGGAAAAGCCCGGTCGAGCTCCGCAAGATCCTCGGGCTGCAGCGTCAACGCCGCGGCCGCGGCATTCTCGCGCACATGGACCTCGGTGCCGGCCTTGGGGATGCTGATCACGCCGCGATGGCGGATGCTCCAGGCGAGTGCCACCTGCGCGGGGCTGCAGCCATGCCGATCCGCCACCGTGCGCAGCGCCGGATGGCGCAGCAGCGCGCCGCCCTGCCCGACCGGCGAATAGGCCATCAGCCTGACATTCTGCTCGACGCCATACTGGATCATGTCGTGCTCGATGCCGCGATGCTCGAGGTTGTACAGCACCTGGTTTACCAGGCAGCCGCCCGGACGCACCCGTCCGACGAACTCCGCCATGTCGTCGACATCGAAGTTCGAGACGCCCCACTGCAGGATCAGCCCCTCGCGTCGCAGGATCTCGAACGCGTCGATGGTCTCGCCGAGGGCCACGGAGCCGCGCCAGTGCAGCAGATAGAGGTCGAGGCGGTCGGTGCCGAGCCGCTTGAGGCTCTCGCGGCAGGAGCGCGCGACGCCGGGGCGCGAGGCGTTCGACGGCAGCACCTTGCTGACGAGGAACACCTCGTCCCGGCGACCGGCTATGGCCTCCCCCACGAGGCGCTCGGACGCGCCATGGCCATACATCTCCGCGGTGTCGATCAGCGTCATGCCGAGATCGAGACCGAGACGCAGTGCCTTCAGTTCGGTGTCGTGCGCCGCACGGCTGTCGCCCATGTTCCAGGTGCCCTGGCCGAGGACCGGAACCTCGACCCCGCAGGACAGCCGCGCGTGCCGGATGCCGCTCATGGCTCGGGCGGCTGCTGCTGTCCGGCCGCCGTCTCGCTCTGCTCGCGGTCGCTGGTCGGATGCGCGGTCGAGCTGCCCTGCTGGGTCTCGTCCGGCACCCCGTTGGTCATGCCGGGCCGGTTGGTTTCCTGGTGGCCACCCGGCTCGTCGGGCGGAGGCTGGCGCCTGGTGTCTGGACCTGCAGGCTTGGACGCTTGGTCGCTCATGGTGCGGTCTCCGTTCAGTGTCCTCAACCAAACGATGTGGCAGCGGTTGCGCGCCAGGCTAGCCGGCGCGGGTCCAGCCCCTCGGATCCTGCCGCCAATAGGCCAGCGCGTGACCTGCCGTCTTCAGGCCGGACCAGCGTCGTCGGGCCGCCGCCACCGCCTGCTCGTCGGAGGCGTCGAACAGGTCGAACGCCCGCTCGTAGCCGTCGAGCCGCGCGGTCACGCCATCGAGCAGGAACAGGTAGCTCGCCGCATTCGGCGCCGCGGCCGGCTGGTCATCCACCGACGCGGGCGCGATCCAGATCGGCTGCAGTGCGGCGTGGCCGGATTTCGCGGAGCCGTGCGGCAGCCAGACCGGTTCGGGCGCCCTCCACAACGCCTCGTCGACCACCTGGACACGCGACTCGTCGCGGCACAGCACCAGCGCGCGGCGCCCGGCCTCCAGCGTGCGGCCGAGCAGGCGCGGCAGGGCCTGTTCCGCGCTGCTCCGGGTCAGGTGGTAGAAACCAACCTCCGCCAGCTTCGTCAGCCCTTCGCGACAGGGGCATCCTCGTACTGCGCCGCCACCAGCCGGTCGAGCAGCCGCACGCCGAAGGCCGTCGCCCCCTTCGGGATGCCGGGGGCGTCCTTGCTGCTCCAGGCCATGCCGGCGATGTCGAGATGCGCCCACGGCACGCTGCCCACGAACCGCTTGAGGAACTGCGCCGCGGTGATCGAGCCACCCGGACGGCCGCCGATATTCTTCATGTCGGCGATGTCGGAGCGGATCAGCTTGTCGTAGCCGTCGCCCATCGGCATCCGCCAGACCGCTTCGCCGGTGGCGAGACCCGCCTCAGTCAAGTGCTGCGCCAGGGTCTCGTCATTGGAGAACAGGCCGGCATGCTCATGGCCGAGTCCCACGATGATCGCCCCGGTCAGCGTCGCGAGATCCACCATGAAGCGCGGGTTGTACCGTTCGGCCGTGTACGAGAGCACGTCGGCCAGCACCAGCCGGCCCTCGGCGTCGGTGTTGAGCACCTCGATGGTCTGGCCGGAATGGCTGGTCACCACGTCGCCCGGCCGCTGCGCGCTGCCCGACAGCATGTTCTCGACCAGGCCTACCACGCCGATCGCGTTCACCCGCGCGCGGCGGCCGGCGAGCGCCGCCATCAGCCCGACCACGGTGCCGGCGCCGGCCATGTCCCACTTCATGTCCTCCATGCCGCCGGCCGGCTTGATCGAGATGCCGCCGGAATCGAACGTCACGCCCTTGCCGATGAAGGCGACCGGGGCGGCATCCGAGGCGCCGCCGTTCCAGCGCATGATGACGGTGCGCGGCTCCTTGTCGCTGCCCATCGCGACGCCGAGCAGGGCGCCGAACCCGAGCCGCTGCATCTCGGCCGGTCCGAGTGTCTCGATTTCCAGGCCGAGCGATGCGAGTGCTGCGATCCGCTCGGCGAACACCGGCGGGCTGAGCACGTTGGCCGGCTCGCTGACCAGGTCGCGGGTCAGGGCGACGCCATGCGCCACCGCCTCGAGCGCCGGCCACGCGCCGCCGGCCACGCGCACGATGTCGGGCTCGCTGGCGAGCAGCGTGAGTGCGGCCAGGCGCGGCTTGTCCTCGGCGGTCTCCCGGGTGCGGTAGCGGTCGAAGCGATACGCCCCGAGCCGCGCCCCGAGTGCCGCATGCGCCGCCTGCTCGCCGGTCAGCCCGTCGACCGACAGGTATGCCGCCGGACTGGTGCGCAGGGCGGTCACGGCGGCACTCCCTGCCGCCTCCAGTGCCCGGGCGTCGAGCTCGGCCCGCTTGCCGAGACCGACCAGCACGACGCGCGAGAGGCCGGCGCCGGGACCGTGCAGGATGCAGGTCTTGTTCCGGCCGGCGACAAATTCGGCCGCCTGCAGCCCACGCGCGAGCGCGCCGCCGGTGGCATCGTCGATCTCGGTGAACAGGGCCGGCCGTCCGGCCTCCTCGGTGAGCAGGAGCGCCACCGCGGCCCCCTCGGGCAGCACCTCCAGGCGGCCTTCGGCGAACGTGATCTCGAGCATGGGGCGGTGTCTCCGGCTGGGCTTGCGTATGACGGCAGGGCGATCAGTAGGTATGTGATCGCGCAGGTGATCGCCAGAGGCGGCATGCGTGGGGCCCTGCCCTAGCAGCAAGCCCTTTGCCTCGGCAGATCGGGACCGCTACGTCATCGCCGATGAATGATACCGACCTGCTCGCCCTCGCCGCCGCCCTCGCGCACCAGGCGGCGGACACCATCATGCACATACGCGGCCGTGGCTTCTCGACGATCACGAAGTCGGACGACAGCCCGGTGACCGAGGCCGACCACGCCGCCGAGACGCTGATCCTGCAGGGGTTGCGGGCTGCCGCCGACATCCCGGTGATCGCCGAGGAGGAGGTGGCGGCCGGGCAGTCCGTCCGCCATGACGGGTGCTTCTGGCTGGTCGATCCGCTGGACGGCACCCGCGAGTTCGCCGCCGGGCGCGACGATTTCACCGTCAATATCGGCCTGGTGCGCGACGGGCGCGTGGTGCTCGGGGCGGTGGCGTTGCCGGCCTATGGCGAACTCTATCTCGGTCTGGTGGGGACCGGCGCGACCCGGCGCGATGCATCCCGAGAGCAGGCGATCCAGGTGCGCTCGCCGCCGCCGGAGGGCCTCGCGGTGCTGGCGTCGCGGCACTACGCCAACGACGAGCGCCTGCGCGCCTGGCTCGGCAGCCAGCGCGTCGCCAGCGTCGGCAACATCGGCTCGGCGGCGAAGTTCGTGCGCGTCGCCGAGGGCCGCGCCGACCTCTATCCGAGGCTCGGGCGGACCATGGAGTGGGACACCGCGGCGCCGCAGGCGGTGGTGGAGGCGGCCGGCGGCAGCGTCTGCCTGTTCGACGGCAGCCCGCTGCGCTACGCCAAGCCCGGCTGGGAGAACCCGCACTTCATCTGCCGCGGTGCATGAGGCAGCCTGCATCCTGCTATCGTCGAATCCTGATCCGTCGATTCGATCGGTTCGTGAACGGAAGGGATGGCGAGCAGGGCGCATGCTGGTGACCGAGACCCTGGACGCCGGACCGCGAGGCGTTGCCCGGGCCGTATCGCTGCTGCAGGCCGGGCGCCTGGTCGCCTTCGGCACGGAGACGGTGTACGGCCTCGGCGCCGATGCCACCAATCCGGCGGCGGTGCGCGCGGTGTACGAGGCCAAGCGGCGGCCGGCGCATAATCCGCTGATCGCGCATGTGGCCGACACCGAAGCCGCATTCGCGCAGGTGGTACGGACTGAGAGCGCCGCCGTTCTCGCCGCCGCGTTCTGGCCGGGCCCGCTGACCCTTGTGCTGCCGCGCCGGGCCTGCAGCACCGTCTGCGCCGGGGCCGCTGCCGGACTGCCGACGCTGGCGATCCGGGTGCCGGCCGGTGCCACCGCGCTCGCCCTGCTGCGCGCGGCCGGCCGGCCGGTGGCGGCGCCGTCCGCCAATCCGTCCGGTCGCATCTCGCCGACCACGGCGGCCCACGTGCTGGAGGGCCTGGGCGGCCGGATCGATGCGGTGCTGGATTGCGGGCCGTGCCCGGTCGGGCTGGAGAGCACGGTGGTGGATCTGAGTGGAACGCGCCCGCGCCTGCTGCGCGAAGGCGGCGTCCCCGCCGAGGCCGTCGCCGCCGCACTGGCCGGCGCCGGGCTGCCGGTGCCGTCCGGCGAGGCCACCTCCGCCGCGCGCCCGGCATCGCCCGGCATGCTGGCCTCGCATTACGCCCCCCGCCTGCCGCTGCGCCTCGACGCGCGGGCGGTCGCGGCCGACGAGGCGCTGCTGGCGTTCGGAGCGCCGCTTCCGGGGGCGGGGCTGACCTGGAACCTGAGCGCTGCCGGTGACACCACCGAGGCCGCCAGCCGCCTGTTCGCCGGCCTGCGGGCGCTCGACGACCAGGGCATCGGGCTCGGCCTGCGCGGGATCGCGGCGATGTCGGTGCCCGGAGCCGGGCTGGCGCCGGCAATCCGCGACCGGCTTGCCCGCGCCGCGGCACCCCGTGATGCCGCCCCGGCTTCGGCTCAAGGTGCCGGATGAGCCAGGTGTTCGATCCGAAGGAGCTGAAGACGCTCTCGGACATCCTCGCCCTGGTGCTGGAGGACCAGCCAGGCCAGTCCGCCAGCGCGCTTGAGGCGATCCGGGCGCGGGCGCGCAAGAACGCGGTGACCGGCGGCGCGCTCAAGAACCTGTTCGTCGCCATCGCGCCGAATCCGCCGGCGCCACGCGCACCGCGCAGCCGGGCCACGAAGGCCGCCGCGGCGCCTGCCGAGATGCAGGCGGCGCGGACGCGGATCTCGCAGCTCACCGCCGATCTCAACCGCCTCGACCTCGAGCTGCGCGAAGCCGTCTCGCGCACGGAGTCCGTGCGCTCCGAACTCAACCTGACCCGGCGGGCCCGCGCCGAGGCGCAGCAGGCGCTGCTGCAGGCGCATGCCGAAGCCAGCCGGCCGCGCGTGATGCTGCTGGTGCTCACGCTGGCCTGCGGCATCCTGGTCGGCATCGCCGGCAGCGCGGTGGTGGGCGACCTGATGCCGGCGCGCGGCACGGATGTGTCACCGCTGCAGCAGTCGCCATAGCGCGCCGGAGCCGGTACCCTGGGCGTCATGCAAGACCCTGCCTTCCCCAAGCTCCGACCGGTCGACACCGCACTGCTTGCGGCACTGCGCGAGCGGTTGGGAGACGCCGGAGTGCTCACCGGACATGACACCGACGGCTACTGCGAGGATTGGCGCGGGCTCTACCAGGGCCGCGCGATGGCGGTGATCCGGCCGGCCGACACCGAGGCGGTCGCCGCCGCGGTGCGGCTGTGCGTGCAGCATCGGATCGCGATCGTGCCGCAGGGTGGCAATACCAGCATGGTCGGCGGCGCCTCGCCGCACGAGGACGGCAGCGAGATCGTGCTCAGCGTGTCGCGGCTGAACAGGGTCCGCCACATCGATCCGGTCGACATGACGCTGTCGATCGAGGCCGGCGTCACCCTGCAGGCGGCGCAGGACGCCGCGCGCGAGGCCGGCTGCCTGCTGCCGTTGTCGATCTCGTCGGAAGGCTCGGCGCAGATCGGCGGCGTGCTGGCCACCAACGCCGGCGGCAACAACACCGTGCGCTACGGCAATGCGCGCGAGCTGGTGCTGGGCATCGAGGCGGTGCTGCCGGACGGCAGCGTGTTCGACGGCATGCGTCGGCTGCGCAAGGACAATACCGGCTACGCGCTGCGCCACCTGCTGGTCGGCTCCGAAGGCACGCTCGGCATCATCACGGCCGCCGTGCTGCAGCTCGCACCACAGCCGCACAGCGTCGAGGTGGCGCTGTGCGGCATCGCGTCACCGGAGGCGGCGCTCGCCTTGTTCACCGAGTTCCGCAGGCGCGATCCGTCGGCGATCCAGGCTTACGAGTTCATGTCCGGCACCGGCATGGCGCTGGTCACCGGGCTGATCGAGGGCGCGAGCCTGCCGTTGGCCGAGCCGGCGCCGCATTATGTTCTGGTCGAGCTGGCCTCCGGCCGCGAGAGCGCGGGGTTGCGCGAGCTGCTCGAGGAGGTGCTGGCGTCAGCGCTCGAGAACGGCTCTGTGCTGGACGCGGTGATCGCCGAGAGCGGCGCGCAGCAAGCTGCGGTCTGGCGGCTGCGCGAGGAGCATTCCGAGGCCCAGAAGCGCGCGGGCGCAAGCGTCAAGAACGACGTCTCGGTGCCGGTATCACGTGTGCCGGAGCTGATCGCACGCGCCACCGAGGCCTGTGCCGCGCTGATGCCGGGCGTGCGCATCGCGCCGTTCGGGCATCTCGGCGACGGCAACATCCATTTCAACGTGGTCCAGCCCGAGGGCATGGCGCGCGACGTGTTCCTCGCGCGCGACCACGAGATCATGGACACGGTATGCGCGGTGGTGCGGGCACTCGACGGATCGTTCTCCGCCGAGCACGGCGTCGGGCGGCTCAAGCCGTACATGATGCCGGACTGGCGCGGCGGCGCCGAGCTCGACACCATGCGCAGGATCAAGCAGGCGCTCGATCCGCACGGGCTGTTCAATCCCGGAAAACTGTTGCCCTAACTCCGGACTTTCGAGGCCTGATGCAAACACCTTCCAAGACCACGCTGCCGCGCGCGCTGCTGCTGCTCGGCGCCATCGCCGTGACAGGAGCCGCCGCCATGCCGCCTGCGAACCACCCACATGCTGGCTACGATGTGCAGCACAAGGGAATCGCCGATGTCGCACGCGACATGCAGGCGGGGCACGTGACGTCCGCGGCGCTGGTGCGGGCGTATCTCGAGCGCATCGCAGCCGTCGATCATGCCGGGCCGTCGCTGCATTCGGTGATCGCGCTGAACCCGCAAGCGGAAGCCGAAGCCGCGGCCAGCGACAAGCGCCGGCATTCCGGCGCGCCGATGCGTGCGCTTGAAGGCGTGCCGATCCTGGTGAAGGACAATATCGAAACCGAGGACGCGATGCCGACCACGGCGGGCTCGCTGGCGCTGGCGGAGAACGTCACCCATCGCGATGCGCCGCTGGTGGCGCGTCTGCGCGCGGCGGGCGCGATCATCCTTGGCAAGACCAACCTGTCGGAGTGGGCCAACATGCGCTCGTCCACCTCGATCAGCGGCTGGAGCGGTGTCGGCGGCCTGACCCGCAACCCGTACGCGCTCGACCGCTCGGCCTGCGGCTCGTCGTCGGGCAGTGCCGCCGCGGTGGCGGCGTCGCTGGCGCCGGCCGCGATCGGCACCGAGACCGACGGCTCGATCACCTGCCCGGCCTCGCTGACCGGACTGGTCGGGCTGAAGCCGACGGTGGGCCTGGTGTCGCGCACCCACGTGGTGCCGATCTCGGCGAGCCAGGACACCGCCGGGCCGATCACGCACAGCGTCGCCGATGCGGCGCTGCTGGCCTCGGTGCTCGCCGGCAGCGACCCGGCGGACCCGGCGACGGTGGATGCCGACGCGCATCGGCCGGCGGGGTCGGTCGGCGATGGCGCCGCTGCACTGAAGGGCAAGCGGATCGGCGTGCTGCGCTTCCTGGCCGGGCACCATGCCGCGACCGACATGGTGTTCGGCCAAGCACTCGACCGGCTGCGTGACGCCGGCGCGATCCTGGTCGAGATCAAGGACGGCCCGGACCTCGACGCCATCAGTGCCGCCGAGATGACCGTGCTGCTGACCGAGTTCAAGGCCGGCCTGGACAGCTACCTTGCCAGCACACCGCCGGTCGTGAAGACGCGCACGATGGCAGACGTGATCGCGCTCAACGAGGCGCAGCACGACCGAGAGCTCGGCCTGTTCAACCAGGACCTGATGCTCAAGGCGCAGGCCACCGCGGGACTGGGGGATGCAGGCTATCGCACGGCCTTGTCGCAATCGCGCCGGATGGCCGGACCGGACGGGCTCGACAAGCTGCAGGCGCAGAACGATCTCGACGCCATGGTCGCTCCCACCGGCGGGCCGGCCTGGGTGGTCGACCTGGTCAATGGCGACCATGACGGCGGCAGCGCCTCGACGCTGCCGGCGGTGGCCGGCACTCCGCATCTGACGGTACCGATGGGAAATGTCGACGGGTTGCCGGTCGGGCTATCCTTCATCGGGCCGCGCTGGTCCGAGCAGCGCCTGCTGGAGCTCGGCGCCGCCTACGAGGCGGCGGCCGGCATCAGGCAGCAGCCGCGCTACCTGCCGACGCTGCCGGAGACGGGCGCGCAGAAGGCACTGCTGCTGCCGGTGAGCCATCGATCCTGAGCGGAGGGGCGGGCATCACCCGGCCGGCAAGGGCGGCCGTCCGGGCGACCCGCCCGGAAATTGCGCCGTACCCGCGGCAGGCATAATCTTCAACGACCCCTGGAGCCGAGGCCTGCCATGGACGTCGCCGTTCCCGCCATCACCCTGCTGCACGAGCGCGACACTGTCGCGGTGGCGCGGCGTCCGCTGGCCGTGGGCGAGCGCCTGGCACCAAGCGGGCTTGCCATCCGGATGCCGGTCCCGCGCGGCCACAAGGTCGCACTGGTGGCGATCGAGCTCGGCCAGCCGGTGCGCAAGTACGGCCAGGTGATCGGCTTCGCGACCGCGCCGATCGAGCCGGGCGACCATGTGCACACCACCAACATGGCGATGAGCGACCTCGCGCTGACGCACGAGTTCTGCGTCGACGCGGTGGCGCCGGACCTGCTGCCCGACGCCGAGCAAGCCACCTTCCAGGGCTATCTGCGGCCCGACGGCCGTGTCGGCACCCGTAACTACATCGCGGTGATCTCGTCTGTGAACTGCTCGGCCACGGTCTGCCAGGCGGTGGCGGAGCATTTCAACCGGAAGGACGCGCTGGACGGGTTCGAGACCGTCGACGGGGTGATCGCGCTGACGCATGGCGGCGGCTGCGCGCTCAACATGCAGACCGAAGGCTACCAGTATCTGACCCGCACCATCGCGGGCTACGCCACCAACCCCAATGTCGGCGGCGTGCTGATGATCGGGCTGGGCTGCGAGACCAACCAGATCCCGGCTCTGATGCAGGCGCACGGGCTCATCGAGGGGGCCACGCTGCGCAGCATGACCATCCAGGAGACCGGCGGCACGCGGCGTACCATCGAGGCGGCGGTCGCCATGGTGCGCGAGATGCTGCCCGTGGTGGGCGCCGCACGACGCACGCCGCAGCCGGCCAGCGCCCTGGTGCTGGCGCTCGAATGCGGCGGCTCGGACGGCTATTCCGGCATCTCGGCCAACCCGGCGCTGGGCTACGCCTCCGACCTGCTGGTGCGGCATGGCGGCACCACGGTGCTGGCCGAGACGCCGGAGATCTACGGCGCCGAGCACCTGCTGACCCGCCGGGCGGCGCGCCCGGAGGTCGCCGAGCACCTGCTCGCGCGCATCGCGTGGTGGCGCGACTACGCGCAGCGCCATCAGGCCGAGCTCAACAACAACCCGTCGCACGGCAACAAGGCGGGCGGCCTGACCACCATCCTGGAGAAGTCGCTGGGGGCAGTCGCGAAAAGCGGCACCGCGCGGCTGGAGGCGGTGTACGAGTTCGCCGAGAAGATCACAGCACGTGGCTTCGTGTTCATGGATACGCCCGGCTATGACCCGGTCGCAGTGACCGGACAGGTCGCCGGCGGCTGCACCGTGATCTGCTTCACCACCGGGCGCGGCTCGACCTCGGGGTTCCGGCCGGCGCCCTGCATAAAGATCGCCACCAACACGCCGATGTACGAGCGCATGGCGGAGGACATGGACGTCAACACCGGCGGCATCATCGACGGCAGCGATACCATCGCGGCAGCCGGCGAGCGCATCTTCCGCACCATCCTGGCGGTGGCCTCAGGCGAGCATACGCTGAGCGAGGATCTCGGCTATGGCAGCAACGAGTTCGTGCCGTGGCAGCTCGGCGCGGTGATGTGACCATGGCTGCCACGCCCGCCTATCGCGGCGTCTTCCCGGTCATGCCGACCATCTTCGACGATGCGGGCGGGCTCGATCTCGACGGGCAGCGCCGCTGCACCGACTTCATGATCGACGCGGGTTCCGACGGGCTCTGCATCCTCGCCAACTTCTCCGAGCAGTTCGTGCTCTCCGACGACGAGCGGGGGCTGCTGACACGCAGCATCCTCGAGCATGTACGTGGACGGGTCCCGGTGATCGTCACCACGACGCATTTCTCCTCACGGATCTGCGCCGAGCGGTCGCGCGAGGCGCAGGCGCTGGGGGCCGCGATGGTGATGGTGATGCCGCCTTATCACGGCGCCACCATCCGGGTGCCGGAAGCCGGCATCGAGGCGTTCTTCCGGGTGGTGTCGGAGTCAATCGACATCCCGATCATGATCCAGGACGCGCCCGTCAGCGGCACCGCCCTGCCGGCGTCGCTGCTCGCCCGCATGGCGCGCGACATACGCAACGTGTCCTACTTCAAGATCGAGACGGCGCAGGCGGCGTCCAAGCTGCGCGAGCTGGTGGCACTTGGCGGCGATGCGATCGTGGGGCCGTGGGACGGCGAGGAGGCGATCACCTTGCTCGCCGACCTCGATGCCGGGGCCACCGGCAGCATGACCGGCGGTGGGTTTCCGGACGCGATCGGCGCCATCGTGCATGACTTCCTGGCCGGGCGCCGCGACGCGGCCATCGCCGGCTATGAGCGCTGGCTGCCGCTGATCAACTACGAGAACCGGCAATGCGGCCTGCTGGCAGCCAAGGCGCTGATGCGCGAGGGCGGCGTGATCGCCTGTGACGCGCCGCGCCCGCCGCTGCTGCCACTGCATCCCGACACCCGAGCCGGCCTGATCGAGATCGCCCGGCGGCTGGATCCGCTGGTGCTGCGCTGGGGCCGGTAGTCCGAGCCATACCAGCCTGGGTATGGGTCGGACCGCAATCGTGATTGGACGGTTATGGTAGCGCTGTCTAGACCAACCGCCTTGCCTGCCGGTGCATCCAGTCCGGAACGAGATGCGAGCCGCAACCTGAACTCGGGAGGATCATGACGATGCCATCAGACACGTCTCGAACGCTCACCAACCTGAACTGGCCGATTGCGGCCGCGATGATCCAGTACGCCAACATCCTGCCGGATGGCAGCTCGGTGCAGGACCAGTCCGCCGAGCAGTGGTCCGAGACCGTGTCGGACGTCAGCGGCGCCGGCTTCACCGAGATCGACCCGACCGATAGCTGGATCCGGATCGCCGACCTGACTCCCGTCCGCCGCCGCGAATTCCTCGACGTGCTGAAGGATCACGGCCTGACGATCCCGGCGATCTCCACCGCGCGGCGCAGCATCATCGACCCCGAGCACGGCCCGGCCTATCTCGAATACAGCCACCGCCTGCTCGACGTCGCCGCCGAGATCGGCGCGAAGCATGTCAGCTTCGGGCTGTTCGGGCCGCTGACCGACGCGCAGAAGAAGGTGACGTGGTTCTGGACCGTGGACGGGGTCAGGAACCCGGACGATCCGGCGACCTACAAGCGCGCCGTCGAGGGCTACCAGGAACTCGGAAAGCATGCCGAGAGCGTCGGTGTCGACATCGCGCTCGAGATGTACGAGGACACCTATGTCGGCTCGGCCGACGGCGCGGTGAAGTTCCTTCACGACATCAATCATCCGGCGGTGGGGCTTAATCCGGACATCGGCAACCTGATCCGGCTGCACCGCCCGATGGAGCGCTGGCAGTCGATGGTCGAGAAGACCATGCCGTATGTGAAATACTGGCACGCCAAGAACTATTTCCGTGACGAGGTCGAGGCGGACGGCTTCATCGCCACCTCGCCGGCGCCGCTGGAACTGGGCCTGATCAGCTACCGGGTCGCCGTCAAGCAGGCCATCGGGCATGGCTTCCGTGGCGCGTTCTGCCTGGAGCATTACGGCGGCGACGGTCTCAGCGTCTGCGCCACCAACCGCGAATACCTGCGCCGCATCCTGCCGAAGTCGATTGCTCCGGCCTGATCATCGCGACCTGACGGGAGCCGGGCCATGACCCACCTGCATGACGAGCCGACCGCGTTCGCGGCGACGGCTCTCGCCGGCTATTGCGACGTGTTTGCGCAGTTCGTGCGCGCGGTGCCGGACGGCGTTGAGCGCTCGACCGCGACACCGGAGGGCAAGGTCGCGCTGGTGATCGGCGGCGGCAGCGGCCACTACCCGGCCTTTGCCGGCTATGTCGGTCCGGGCCTGGCCGACGCCGCGGTTGCCGGCGACGTATTCGCCTCGCCTTCGACGCGCGCGATCCGCGACATCGGCGCGCGCGCGCATCGCGGCGGCGGCATCCTGCTGGGTTTCGGCAACTATGCCGGCGACGTGCTGAATTTCGGCCTCGCCGCCGAACGGCTGCGCGGGGACGGCTTCGACGTGCGGGTGCTGGCGGTCAGCGACGACGTCGCCAGCGCGCCCGCTTCCGAGCATGAGCGGAGGCGTGGCGTCGCCGGCGACCTTGCGGTGTTCAAGATCGCGGGAGCGGCGGCGGAAGCCGGCCAGCCTCTCGACGAGGTCGAGCGCATCGCGCGTCTCGCCAATGCGCGCACGCGTTCATTCGGAGTGGCCTTCGGCGGCTGCACCCTGCCGGGGGCGAAGCAGCCGCTGTTTTCCGTGCCCGAGGGTCGTATGGCGATCGGGCTTGGCATCCATGGCGAGCCCGGCATCGACGAGTTGCCGATCATGCCGGCGGCAGACCTTGCGAAACTGCTGGTGGACCGGCTGCTGTCGGAAGCGCCGGCAGAAGGCGGGTCCCGGGTGGCGGCGATCCTGAACGGCCTTGGCAGCACCAAGTACGAGGAGCTGTTCGTGCTGTGGGCCTCGGTCTCGGACCTGCTGCGGGAGGCCGGCCTGACGGTCGTTGCGCCCGAGGTTGGCGAGTTCGTGACCAGCCTGGACATGGAGGGCTGCTCGCTCACCCTCACCTGGCTCGATGCAGACCTCGAGACCTGCTGGCTGGCGCCCTGCGATTCCGCCGTGCTGCGTCGGGGCGCCACAATCAAGGCGGAACCGGCGCCGGCCTTGGCCGAGACGGTAACGGCAGCGCAGAGCTGGCCGCAGGCCTCGCCGGAGGGACAGGCCGGCGGACGCTGCATCGCAGGCGTGCTGTCGCATCTCGCGGACATCCTGCGCGACGCCGAGCCCGAGCTCGGCCGGATCGACGCGCAGGCCGGCGACGGTGATCACGGCCAGGGCATGGCGCGCGGTTCCGCCGCCGCTGCCGCGGCGGCGAAGGAAGCGGCCGACGCGGGCGCCGGTGCCGCCAGCGTGCTGGCGGCCGCGGCCGACGCCTGGGCGGATCGCGCCGGAGGCACCTCCGGCGCCATCTGGGGTGTCGGGCTGCGTTCCTGGAGCCAGGAGCTCAGTGACGAGGCTGGAATCGATGCGACGCGGCTGGCGGCCGGCGCGACCGCGGCGCTGGCCGCGATAACCCGTCTCGGCGGCGCCAAGCCGGGCGACAAGACGCTGGTGGATGCGCTCGACCCGTTCGTCCGCACGCTGGAGGCGGCAGTCTCTCAGGGCGGCACGGTCCGTGACGCCTGGAACGCTGCCGCCGACGCCGCGACCGAGGCGGCGAAGCAGACCGCCGACCTGGTGCCACGGCTCGGACGCGCGCGGCCGCTGGCGGAGCGTTCGAAGGGACATCCAGACGCCGGCGCGATCTCGCTCGCCATGGCGGCGCGGTCGGTGCTGGACCGGCTGGATGGCTGACTCGTGGTAGCTCAAGCGCGGGCGCTCATCGGCGTCAGCCTCAAGATGTACATGGGGCTGGCCCGCACGCGGACCTGGATGACGGATCTCGCCAGCATGGTGCGCGCAGCCCCACCGGCGCCGGTCGGGTTGTTCGTGATCCCGAGCTTCCTGTCGATCGCCGATGCCGTCCTCGCGCTAGACGGCACCGGGGTCTCGGTCGGCGCGCAGGACGTGTTCTGGGAGGATGCCGGCGCCTATACCGGCGAGGTGTCGGCGCCGATGCTGGCAGAAGCCGGTTGCCGCTATGTCGAGATCGGCCATGCGGAGCGGCGCGCCCTGTTCGGCGAGACCGACGCCGATGTGGCGCTGAAGGTGAAGGCCAGCGTTCGCGCCGGGCTGGTGCCGGTGCTGTGCGTCGGCGAAGTGGTCGAGGGCGAGCCGGAAGCCGCGGTCGCGGCCTGCGCCCTGCAGATCGACGCGGCGCTGGAAGGCATCCCGGCCGACAGCGAGATCGTCATCGCCTACGAGCCGGTCTGGGCAATCGGAGCGCCGCGTCCCGCCGCGGCCCCCTACATCCGTGCCGTGGCGCGGGGCCTGCGCCGACATCTCGAACCAAATTCCGGCGCCCGCCTGATCTATGGCGGCAGCGCCGGCCCCGGCCTGCTCGGCACCCTCGAAGATGCGGTCGACGGGCTGTTCCTCGGCCGTTTCGCACACGATATCGACGCCTTGAAGACGGTACTCGCGGAAGCCGGTTCCATTGCCGCCAAATCGAAAGAGGCAGACCATGATTGAAAAGATCCATACCGTCGCCGTGGTCGGGGCCGGCTACATGGGGGGCGGCATCGCGCAGTCGCTGGCCCTCGCCGGCATGCAGGTGACGCTCGCCGACGTCTCGGCGCCGGCGACGCACGCCTCGCTCGAGCGCCTGCTCAAGGAGAGCGCGCAGTTCGAGGAGCAGGGTCTGTTCCCCAAGGGGGCCACCGAGACCATCCGCGCCAACCTGAAGGCGGCGGAGTCGATCGAGGAAGCCGTCGCCGGGGTGGATTTCATCGAGGAGGCGGTGCCGGAAATCCCGGCGATCAAGCACGAGGTGCTGAAGCGCATCTGCGCGGCGGCGCGCACGGACGCGATCATCGGCACCAACACCTCGACGCTGCCGGTGCATACGCTGGCCCCCGCCGTGACCCATCCCGAGCGCTTCCTGACGGTGCATTTCAGCAACCCCGCGCCGTTCATACCGGGCGTCGAGCTGGTCTCCGGCAAGGCGACCGACCCGGCCGTCGTGCCGGTGGTGAAGGACATGCTGGCGCGTGCCAAGCGCCGGGGTGCCGAGGTCGCCGACACGCCCGGCTTCGTGCTCAACCGGCTGCAGTACGTGCTGCTCAAGGAGGCGATGTCGATCGTCGAGGAGGGCATCGCATCGCCCGAGGACGTCGACACCATCGTGTCCACCACGTTCGGCTTCCGGCTCGCCTTTTTCGGTCCGTTCGCGATCGCCGACATGGCCGGGCTCGATGTCTATGCGAACTGTTTCAAGACCTTCGAGGATGCGTTCGGCGACCGCCTGGCGACGCCGGAAATCCTGAAGACGCTGGTGGCGGAGGGCAAGTTCGGCACCAAGAGCGGCGAGGGCCTGACCGGCAAGTTCACCCCGGAGCAGCTCGCCGGCCTGATCGCCTACCGCAACAACGCCTATGCCCGCATGGGCCAGCTGATGGACGAGCTCGGCCCGTCGCCGCTGCGTCAGTAGGCTATCCGCCCACGCCGTCCGCCATTCCGGCAAGCAGGCGGCGCAGCGACGGCGGAAGCGAGCGGCCCAGCCGTTTGCCGAGCCGGTATGCCCGGGAGACGGTGGCCACGGAGCGGGGCGCCGAGACCGCCAGTGCCGCCGCCTTCCGCCAACTTGATGCCGCCGGGGTGCGGTCGTTGCAGGGCGCCAGCCCGACGATGAAGTCCTCCTCGCCCGGCTGGGTATCGCGGAACAGGCTGCAGCGCAGGCCAAGCACGCCGAACTCCGCGAGGTCGGCGAGCAGCAGGCAGAAGCGACCGGGCGTCACCACCCAGCAATGCACGTCCTCGTAGGCGCCGTCCGCCATCGAGGCCCGGCAGGTCGCCTCTGCCCAACGATAACGCCCGGCATCGATTTCGGGCGACGCGGGACGCTCGCCGCGCCAGAGGGCCGCCAGGTCCACCGTCACGACATTCAGGAACTGGTCGGCGACACGCGCCGGTGGCGGCCGCACGCAGCCGGCGACATCGGCCGCCAGCAGATCCGACAGCCGGCTCTCGGCGCGGTGATGGTCGAAGCAGAAGCGCCGGTCGGGCAGCACGAGCCTGATCTCGCCATCAGGCGACAGCGCCCGCGCGAGCGCGCGCAGCCAGCCGATCAGGTCGGGGACATGCTCGGCAACATGCGAGGCCACGATGTAGTCGACCGGGCCGTGCGCCTCGCACCATCCGTCCAATCCTGGGCCCCCTTGGTCCCAGACATGGCCGATGGGAGCCAGCGCCTCCGTTCGCACCCCGGGATCACCGGCATACTTGGTGCGCAGCGAGTCGGTCCCGAAATGGTCGACATAGAGGATGCGTCCTTGCGCCGGCGTCACCACCGGGCGGTCGAGCGGGCCGACCTCCACCCCCTGCAGGCGCGCGAGGTCGAGGCCGGATAGCAAAGCCGCGTTGCGCGGAAGCCCGGCCGGAGCCGCCAGGCTCATGCGACCGGGCTCATCCGACCGGGCTCACCGGACCAGGCTCACCTGACGAACACCCGGACCTCGGCGTCCTTCGCGGCCGGATCGACGAGTGCGCTCATCTCGACCTGCACGGCGGAGGCGCCATCGGCGGTGATGGCCTGCGCCACTGCCCTGCCCTCGCTGTCGATCACCGCCCGCAGCGCCGTCGCCTGCGCCTGCGCATCCGAGCCCGGCTCGGCCCGGGCGACGCTCTGCACGGTGAACAGCACGTTCGGCTTGCGGGCGAGCGCCTCGTGCACCGCGGCATTCAGGCGCGGTTGCCAGTCCTCCGGCGGCTCCCGGGTCGGCACCACCAGCAGCGGCGGCACCGGCGGCGGCCCGGCCTTGGCCACCACCGGCGCATGCGCCACCGGCTTGCGGCCGGCATTGCGGTCGAAGGTGCGCTGGTCGACCAGCTTGCAGCCCCCCAGCAGGCCGATTGCCGGCAGGCTCAGGGACAGCAGGCCGGCGGCCAGGAAGCGGAATCGTCGGAATGGAGCGGGGATGCCGGGCATGTCGTGGCCGAAATTGCAGGAAGCCGGAGCGCCTCACAAGGGCCCGGCTTGCCGGGCGCGGGGCCCGCCACCTATACGACAGGGCATGGATGCAGACCTGCTCCTGGAGCACCGTTCCAAGGCGCCGGGCAAGATCCCGGACGAGTTCGGCGACAGGATCGCCCGGGACGCCGGCGCCAACGCGCAAGCCCTGGCGGCGGCCCTGCGCCTCGCCGTGGCGCGCCAGCCGCAAGGCCAGGCCGGCACCGGTCCCGGGATGGCGCCCGGGCTCGGCATGGCTGACGTCGCGAGCCTGCTCTGGAGCCGCGTCCTCAGGTTCGACGCCGCCGACCCGCACTGGCCGGACCGCGACCGCTTCGTCGTGTCCGGCGCCCGCTTCGCACCCCTGCTGCGCGCCCTCCTCGGCCTGACCGGCGACCAGGTGGCGTCGGACGCGCCAATGTTCGGCTTCGGCCAGCATCCGGGGGTGGAGATGGCGGTCGGACCGGCTGGCCAGGGCATCGCGACCGGGGCTGGCATGGCGCTGGCCGAGCGGCTGCTGGCTGCCCGCTTCGGCCACTCGCTGGTCGATCATCGCACCTGGGTGCTGGCGTGCGAGACCGACCTCGCCGCCGGTGTCGCGCTGGAGGCCGCGGCACTCGCGGGACAGCTCCGTCTCGACCGGCTCTGCGTGCTGTTCGAGATGGACGCGGCCGGTGCCGCCGGCAGCGAGACCGGTGGTCCGATGGCTCGTTTCGCGGCCTGCGGCTGGTCGGTGCGCAGCATCGACGGGCATGATCCGGAGGCGCTGGCCCAGGCGCTGGCCGGCGCCTTGCGCAGCCGGCGGCCGAACCTGATCGCCTGCCGGGTGGGCGAAGATAGAAATGCCAAGCGGGAGAGCGCTGCGCCGGCCGCGCCACGCGTGTGGCGGGAATGCGGCAGCCGGGGTGCTGCGGCGCGCCGGAGCTGGCTCAAGCGCCTGGTGCGGCACCGCCAGCGCCAGGAATTCGAGCGTGTCATCGCCGGGCAGTTGCCGCCGCACTGGCGACGCGACTGGCGCGGCGCCTTCCGGCACCTGGAGGAGCCGCTGACCGGCGGCCCCGGATCGCCGCGCGGCTCGGTCGAGGCCCTGCTCGACCTGCTGCCGGAGTTCGTCGGCGCCTCCTCCGCGCCGGGCGGCCAGCGCAGCGAGCCGGCGCTGCAGATCGGCCGGCGGCTCTGCTTCGGCACCCAGGAGCACGCGATGGCCGCGCTGCTCAACGGGGTGGCGCTGCATGGCGGCCTGATCGCCTGCGGCACCGCCTCCTTCATCTCGGTGGACCGCATGCGGCCGGCGTTGCGGCTCGGCGCGCTGATGCGCCGGCAGGTCATCCACCTGCTGACCGATGACGGGCTGGCGCTGGGCGAGGACGGCGCTGCCTGGCAGCCGGTGGAGCAGCTGGCCAGCCTGCGCGCGATGCCGAACGTGGCGGTGTTCCGGCCCGCCGACGCGATCGAGCTGATGGAGTGCTGGGACCTCGCCTTGCATCGCACCGACGGCCCGAGCGTGATCGCGGCGCCGGCCGACCGCGACCGGGCGGCGACGCCGCGTCGGAGTGCCGGCAATGCCTGCGCGCGCGGCGGCTACGTGGTGGCGGAGGCCGACGCGCGCGACACCGGTAGGCCCACCGTGACGCATGCGTCGCGCCGGGACGTGACATTGATCGCGACCGGGCCGGAGCTGACGGTGGCCCTCGCCGCCCGGCTGCGCCTCGCGCGCCGGCAGATTGCGGCCGCCGTGGTGTCGCTGCCCTGCTGGGAGCTGTTCTCGCGGCAAAGCCCGGCCTATCGTGAGGCGATCCTGGGCACGGCGCCGCGCATCGGCATCGAGGCGGCGTCGGGCTTCGGCTGGGAGCGCTGGCTCGGGGCGGACGGCGTCTTCATCGGAATGGACGAGTTCGGCGTGCCAGCGGCGGCGGACGAGCTCTACCGGCAGTCCGGCATCACCCCGGAGGCGGTGGCGGAGCGTGTGCATCGCAGGCTGCGGGCATCCGGACGACCGGAGGCCGGCAGGACACCAATCGTCGAGCCGCACGAGGCTCGACCAGCACTGAAAGGTTCAACGCAATGCCTGTGAAGGTTGCCATCAACGGCTTCGGACGCATCGGCCGCCTGGTTCTGCGCGGCATCGTCGAGAGCGGCCGCACCGACGTGGAAGTGGTCGCGATCAACGACCTCGGCTCGGTGTCGGACAATGCCCACCTGCTGCGCTACGACAGCGTGCATGGCCGGTTTCCGGGCAAGGTGAGCGCCGAGGGCGACACCATCACCATCGAGGCGCAGGGACGCACCTACGGTCCGATCAAGGTCTCGGCCGAGCGTGACCCGCAGAAGGTGCCGTACCAGGGCGTCGACGTGGCGATGGAATGCACCGGCCTGTTCACCAAGAAGGAGGCCGCGTCGCAGCTCATCACCGCGGGCGCCCGCAAGGTGCTGGTCTCCGCACCCGCGGACGGCGTCGACGCCACGATCGTCTTCGGCGTGAACCACGACACCATCACCCGCGAGATGACGGTCATCTCGAATGCGTCCTGCACCACCAACTGCCTCGCTCCGATGGCCAAGGTGCTGGACGACGCATACGGCATCGAGCGCGGCTACATGGTGACCATCCACAGCTACACCGGCGACCAGCGCACGGTGGACACGCTGCACAAGGACCCGCACCGCGCCCGCGCCGCAGCACTCAACATGATCCCGACCAGCACCGGGGCGGCGCGTGCCGTGGGCCTGGTGCTGCCGCAGCTCAAGGGCAAGCTGGACGGCACCGCGATCCGGGTGCCGACGCCGAATGTCTCGCTGGTGTCGCTCGACTTCGTGCCGCGCACGGTGCCGGGCAGCGTCGCCGAGGTGAACAACCTGTTCCGCGACGCCGCCGAGGGTGCGATGAAGCACATCCTGGTCTACAGCACCGATCCCTGCGTCAGCAGCGACTTCAACCACGTGGTGGCGTCCTGCTCGTTCGACGCCACGCAGACCGCGCTGATCGATGGCGGCAAGCTGGTGCGGGTGTGCGGCTGGTACGACAACGAGTGGGGCTTCTCGAACCGCATGGCGGACACCGCCGCGGTGTTCGGCAGCCTCTGATGGTGCCCGATCCTGCCACTCCCACTGTTCCGGAGGAGAAGAAGGCCGCGTTCCGGACCATCGACCAGCTCGACTGCAAGGGGAAGCGCGTACTGCTGCGCGCCGACCTCAACGTGCCGGTGCGGGACGGCCGGATCACCGACCTCACCCGCCTCGACCGGCTGACGCCGACGATCCGCGAACTCGCCGACCAGGGCGCGCGTGTCATCGTGGTCAGCCATTTCGACCGGCCGAAGGGCGTGCGGGTGCCGTCGATGTCGCTTGCGCCGATCGGCGAGGCGCTGGCCGGCGTGCTCGGCCATCCGGTGCGTTTCGCCGCCGACTGCATCGGCCCGGAGGCAGAGGCGGCGGTGGCCGCACTGCAGGACGGCGACGTGCTGGTGCTGGAGAACACCCGCTACCATGCCGGCGAGGAGGCCAACGATCCGGAGATGGCGCGGTCGCTGGCAGCACTTGCGGATCTCTACGTCAACGACGCATTTTCGGCGGCGCATCGCGCGCATGCCAGCACGGAGGGGGTGGCGCGCCACCTGCCCGCGCATGCCGGCCGGCTGATGCAGGCCGAGCTGACGGCGCTGACCCTGGCACTCGAGCATCCGGAGCGGCCGGTCGGCGCCATCGTCGGCGGTGCCAAGGTCTCCACCAAGCTCGACCTGATCGGCAACATCCTCGGGCGCGTCGACGTGCTGATCATCGGCGGCGCGATGGCCAACACCTTCCTTGCCGCGCAGGGCATCGAGGTCGGGCGCTCGCTGCAGGAGCCGGGCATGCACGACACCGCGCGCTCGATCCTGGAGCAGGCCCGCGCCCGCGGCTGCGAGATCCTGCTACCGGTCGATGCCGTCACCGCGACCGAGTTCAAGGCGCACGCCGCGACCCGCACGGTGCCGATCGCCGAGGTGCCGGCGGATGCGATGATCCTCGATTGCGGACCGGAGACGGTGGCGCTGCTGAGCCGGCGCATCGGCCAGTTGCGGACCCTGGTCTGGAACGGCCCGATGGGCGCCTTCGAGACCCCGCCTTTCGATGCCGGCACCAAGGCGCTGGCGCAGGTAGTCGCCTCCCTCACCGAAGCCGGCACGCTGCGCTCGGTGGCCGGCGGTGGCGATACGGTTTCGGCACTGCGCCAGGCCGGGGTGATGGACAAGATGTCCTATGTCTCGACCGCCGGGGGCGCCTTCCTGGAATGGCTGGAAGGCAAGGTCCTGCCGGGCATCCAGGCGCTGGACGCGCTGGCCGGCATCGTGCTGCCGCGCTGAAGCTCTAACGAGCCGGCTCGGTCCCGTACCAGCGGTTTCGCGTGCGCCGGTAGTGCGCCTCCGGGTCGTAGAGCGGCACCGGGAGGTCCAGACCGGTGGCGCTGAGGCCACCGGTGACCGCGAGCACCTGCAGCCGCGCCACCGCACGGTCGCGCAGCGCGCTGACCAGGTTGACGCGGGCGGCGAGCAACTCCTGCTGCGCGTTCAGCACCTCGATCACCGTCCGTGCCCCGACCGATTGCTGGCGCGCGACGCCGCGCTCCGCCACGATGTTGGCGTCGATCGAGACCTGCTGCTGCGCCACCCGCCGGTCGGCTGCCGCGGCCAGATCTATGGCGGTCATCGCCTGCTGCCGGGTCATGCGCAGCACCGTGTCGACCTGCAGGACGCCGCGCTGCGCCGCCTCCTTGGCGCGCCGCGTGTCGGCGGCGACGCCGCCGCCCTGGTACAGCGGCAGCGTCAGCTCCAGCAGGCTCTCGGCGATGTTGTCGCGCTGGTGCAGTTGCTGGACGTCGATCTCCCGGAACCGCTCGCCCTCGACGACGATCGAGATCTTCGGCAGCAGCCCGGCGCGCACGATGTCGATGCCGGCTTCACTGGCCTGCAGCGCGAGGCGCGCCTCGGCCACGTCGAAGTTTGCCGTCGCGGCAAGGTCGAGGATACGGGCAGCCTCGCCCGGCACCGCCGGCAGCAGCGCCGGGATCGCGAGCACTCCTGGTGGCCGGCCGACCTGCTGCTCGAACACCGCGCGCGACTGGCCCAGTTCGCCCTCTACCATGGCTGTCGCCGAGCGCTGGTCGGCGAGCCGGGCACGGCCCTGGGCGACGTCGGCCTCGGTCAACGCACCGGCGGCGGCGGCGAGCGCGCTCGCATGCAGCGATCGTTCCAGCACGGTGTCCTGACGCCGGTTCAGGGTGACGATCATCTGGTCGCGCGCGACGTCGAGATAGGCGGTGGCGGCGGCGAGCAGCACCGCGGTCTCGCTGGCCTGCAGCGCCGCCCGCTGCGCCCGCACCAGCGCCTCGGCCTGCGCCACCTGCGCCCGCACCTGGCCGCCGGTATAGATTGGCTGGGTGATCGAGCCGATTGCCGCCTGTGGCAGCCGGCGCTCGGGATCGTGCTGCGTGTCGAGATTGTCAAACTGCGCGGAGGCGCCGGCGTCGGCCGTGATGGCGACCTGCGGACGCCAGCCGGCCAGGGCGCGCGGCACCCCCTCGTCGATCTCGCGCAGGCGCTGCCGTTCGGTGGCGAGCTGCGGATTGGTGAGGTAGGCCTCGGCGAGGGCATCGGCGAACGGCGCATCGAGCGGGGCTGCCCGGGCCGGCAACGCCAGGCTGCAGGCCGCAACCAGCACCATTGCGCACCACCTGCCGATCACGCTCATGCCGGCCTCCGGGCGATCCGGATCTCTGCGATCGCCAGCGAGACCAGTAGCCCCACGGTCGCGATCGTGCCCAGCATGCCGTAGGCATCCGCCGTCGCCATGACGGTGGATTGCGTGCGCAGATGGGCCGCCAGCGTGGCCGGGCTGCCGCCGGCCAGCGTGGATTGGGCGCCACGGACCAGATGGTCGGCCAGCGCCGCCGAGTGCACGCGCTCGCGCACCGTCAGCACCGCGCCGACGATGGCGCCGCCGACCGTGCCGGCGATGGTGCGCACGATGTTGAACAGCGTCGAGCCGGCCAGCGCGTCCTGCGGCTGCAGGGTCGAGGTAGCGGTCAGCAGCAGCCCCACCATGACCAGCGGCTGGCCGCAGGCGACGAGGATCGAGGACGGCAGCAGGTCGGGAACACTCCAGTCGCTGTCGATGAAGGTGGCGAGCCGGCAGCCGAGCGCCACCAGGGCAAGGCCGCACCCGAGCACCACGCGCGCGTCGATCCGGCGCATCAGGAACGGGGTCGCGGCACACACCGCGAGCTGGATCAGGGCCGCCCAGAGCAGGATCTCGCCGACCTGCAACTGCCGGTAGCCGCGCACCTGGATGCCGAACTGCGCCACCACGTTCGATGTCACCAGCAGCGAGAAGCTGAACGGGATGATCAGCAGCAGGCCGCAGACGAGGTTGCGGCCGCGCAACAGGCTGAGGCGGATCAGCGGCTTCTCGATGCTGAGCTCCCAGACCACGAAGGCGGCGAGCAGCAGCACGGAGGCGACGAACAGCGCGGTGATCAGCGAGCTGTCGAACCAGTCGAGCCGCTGGCCGAGATCCAGCGCCGTGGTCAGCGTGGACGCGCACACCGCCAGCAGCAGCATGCCGGGATAGTCCGCACTCGCCAGGCCCTCGGGCTTGAGCGGCTCGACCGGCAGCCCGATCAGCACCAGCACCAGGGCAAGCGGCGAGATCAGCAGGTTCAGGTAGTAGACCGGCTGCCAGCCGAGGGTCTCGGTGACGATGCCGGACAGGGTCTCCGAAAGCAGCGGTGTCGCAGTGGTCACCAGGGCGTAGAACGCGAAGCCCACCACGCGCTGGTGCAGTGGGGTGAAGCGCAGCACGGTGCCGAGCAGCAGCGGGATCAGAGCGCCGCCGCCCAGGCCCTGCAGGAAGCGCAGCGCGATCAGCCCGCGATAATCCCCGGCTCCGGGGCAGGCGGCGCTGGCGACGGTCAGCAGCGCGATCGAAAAGGCGATGGCGCGGCGTGGCGAGACGATGCTCGCGAGCCAGGGCGCGAGGGGCACGACGGCGATCTCGGCGACGTTGTAGGCATTCGCGACCCACGCCGCCTCGTCCGGGCCGACGCCGAAGCCGCCGGTGAGGTCGGCCAGCGCGAAGCTGGTCAGCCGGGTCGCGAGGTACGAGGCAAAGGCGGCGAGCACGGCTCCGGAGAGGCCGAGCAGGGTCAGCCAGGTCAGGGGCGGCGGCCCGGCGGGAGGGGCGCCATCCGGCCCGGGCGGCGGAGGCCTCGGTGCGAGGAGGGCGAGGATCATGAGGGAGGCGATGCGGTAAGGATGCGCGCCTCCGCCGACAGCCCCGGACGCAGTCGGTCGAGCACGTCCGGGCGCGGGTCGAGCACGATCTTCACCGGCACGCGCTGCACCACCTTGGTGAAGTTGCCGGTGGCGCGGTCCGGCGGCAAGGTCGAGCCAACCGCCTGGCTGGCCGGCTCGAGGCTGCCGACATGGCCCGCGAGTGTCACGCCGGGCAGGGCGTCCACGTGCACCCGCGCGCGCTGCCCGACCCGCACCCGGTTGAGCTGCACCTCCCGGTAGTTCGCCACCACCCAGACATCGTGCAGCGGCACCAGGGTGATGAGCGCGCGCCCCGGCGAGACATACTCGCCGAGCCGTGCCAGCCGGCTGGTCACCACGCCGTCGAACGGTGCCATGACGCGGGTGTAGCCGAGCCGCACCTGGGCCAGCTGCTGCGCCGCCTGCCGGGCCGCGAGATCCGCCTCGCTGCCCCGCAGGCCTGCCTGCAGGGTTCCGAGGGCGGCCTGCGCCGCCGCCAGCGCGCGACGGTCGCCCTCGACGGTGGCGGTCTGGCGCTGCTCGGCCGCGACGGCATCCTCCCAGTCCCGCGCGAGGTAGCTCTCGGTGTGCCGCAACCGGCCCTGCCGGACGCGTTCCAGCCGCGCCCGCTTCAGCTCCGCCTCGCCGCCCTCGACCAT
>CAXTVI010000006.1:0-41933 GCA_964247695.1 uncultured Acetobacteraceae bacterium | reverse complement strand
GCCGGACGCGTTCCAGCCGCGCCCGCTTCAGCTCCGCCTCGCCGCCCTCGACCATTGCGGCGTCCGCCTCGATCCGTGCCTGCTGCAGGGCGATGGCCGTCCGCGCCGCCTCGATGGCGGCGGACGCGGTCGCGACATCGGCGTCGGCGCGGTCGAGCCGGGCCCGGGTGTCGCTGTCGTCGACGGCGAACAGCAACTCGCCCTTGTGCACACGCGCGTAGTCCCGCACCGGCACCGCGACGAGGTATCCGGTGGCGCGGCTGGCGAGCGTGGTCGGATCGCCCTGCAGGGTGGCGTCGTTGGTCCAGCGACCGCCGATCGGTGCCAGCAGGACATTCCAGTCGATCAGGAACGCGGACGCGGCCAGCACGATCAGCACGACGACGATGGCGTGCGAGACCATGTTCTTGGTCATGGCGATCCGTGCGTGCACGTCATGGCGAGCCGTTCGTGAAAACGGTCGCGATCACCGACATGCCCGGCCGCACCAGGCCGCGCAGCGGGCTGCGGTCCCAGCGGATGGCGATGCGCACCGGCACCCGCTGCGCGACCTTGGTGAAGTTCCCGGTGGTGTTGTCAGCAGGGATCGCGCTGAGGGCCGAACCGGTGGTGGGCGAGAGGCCGGTCACACGTCCCTCGAGCGGCTGGCGGGGGAACGCATCCACCACCAGTCGCGCCCGCTGGCCGATGCGTATGTCCGGGATCTGCCGCTCGGTGAAATTCGCATCCACCCAGACGCCGTCGAGCGGTGTGAGCACGACCAGCGTGGTGCCGGGGGTCAGCAGGTCGTCCTTGCGCACCAGCCGCGGACCCAGCGTACCGGCGACCGGGGCGGACAGCCGGGTCCAGCCAAGGGTGATGCGGGCGAGGCGCAGGTCGGCTTGCCGTGCCCGGACCACGCCGGCCTGCTCGTCGCGCTGCGCCGCCAGTTCGTCGGCCTGGCGCTCCGCAAGTTGGGTCAGCGCACGCGCCGCGGTGATGTCGGCGTCGTAGCGGCTCTGGTCGGCGCGGGCCTGGTCGAGGGCGCGCTGCTGTCCGAGATCGGTATGCAGCAACAGGATCTGGCGGCGCAGCTCGGGAGAGGCGCGGCCGGCATCGGCGGACGCTGCGACCTCGCCTGTGCGGGCCTGCGCGGTCTCCTCTGCCAGTTGCCGGAGCTGCGCATCGAGCGCCGCGAGCCTGGCCTGCGCGGCCTGGAGCTGGGCCGCCGCCTGCCCGGCCTGGGCGCGATAATCGTCATCCTCGATGACCGCCACCAACTGGCCGGCCTGCACCACCTGGTTGTCGGTGACGGGAAACTGCCGGAGATATCCCGTCACCCGCGCCGAGAGCGGGGTGGTGTCGCCGCCGACATAGGCGTTGGCAGTCTGCGGGTTGTGGGCACCGGTCTGCCGATTGTCGAACGAGAGCGCCAGGATGGCGATGGCGACGAGCAGGCAGAGCGCGACGGCGAGGGCGACCGGCCTGCGCCATCGCTCCCGCGCCTCCCGGACCGGAACCGCCTGATCCATCAGTCATCATTATTTGCGTAACGATTTGACAGCAAGCCGGGGATGCCGGCCGTATTCTGCCCAACTCAGGTCCTAGTCCGCATCCCGGACCGTGCGGTTGCGCTTGGTCGCGGCGCGATGGCTCTTGGTCTCCAGGCGCCGCTGCCGCTCGCCAAACGAGGGGCGGGTGGCGCGGCGGATGACCGGTGGTTGCGCGGCCTCGCGGATCAGGGCGAGCAGGCGCTCGATCGCGTCCTGCCGGTTGCGCTCCTGCGAGCGAAACTGCCGGGCGGTGATGACGATGACGCCGTCGCGCGTCACCCGCTGCCCGGCCAGCGCCTGCAGCCTCGCCTTGACCGGGTTCGGCAGCGACAGGGTGTGCCTGGCATCGAAGCGAAGCTGGGCCGCGGTCGCGACCTTGTTGACGTTCTGGCCGCCCGGGCCGCCCGCCTGGATGAAACTGATCCCGATCTCCGCCTCGTCGATCGACAATCCGCGGGCTACGTCGATCCTCATTGCGTGCCCCCATAGCCGCCGCCGCCGGGCGTCTCGACGCAGAGCAGGTCGCCGGCGCCGAGCTCCATCTGCGCGATGCCGCCGATCGTCTCGATGGTGCCGTCGGCCCGCTCGACATGCTGCACGCCCGGTGCGCCGTCCTCGCCGCCCTGCAGGCCGAACGGTCCCTGCTCGCGTCGCGAGGAGACCAGCACGGCGGTCATCGGCTGCAGGAAACGCAGCCGGCGCACCGCACCGTCGCCGCCGCGCCGCGCACCCGCGCCGCCGGAGCCATGCCGGACGCAGAACGCTTCCAGACGCACCGGATAACGCAGCTCCAGCACCTCCGGGTCGGTCATGCGGGTATTGGTCATGTGGCTCTGCACGGCGCTGGCGCCGTCGAAATCCGGGCCGGCCCCGGTACCGCCGCAGATGGTTTCGTAGTATTGCCGGGTGGCATCGCCGAACAGCAGGTTGTTCATCGTGCCCTGGCTGCACGCCATGCGCCCGAGCGCGCCGAAGAGTGCCACGCAGGCGGCCTGCGAGACCTCGGTGTTGCCCGCCACCACGGCGGCCCCGGGTTCCGGTGACAGGAACGTGCCCGGTGGCACCACGATCTCCAGCGGCACCAGGCAGCCGTCATTGAGCGGGATGTCATCGCCGGCGAGGCAACGGAACACGTACAGCACCACCGCGCGCACCACCGCGGGCGGCGCGTTGAAGTTGCCTGGATGCTGTGCGTCGGTGCCCCTGAAGTCGATCACCGCGCTGCGTCGCGCGCGATCGATGCGCACCGCGGCGCGCAGGCACGCGCCACCATCCATGCGATACGCGAAGCACCCGTCGTCAAGACGGTCGATCGCGCGCCGTACGCTCTCCTCGGCGTTCGCCATCACGTCGCGCATCGCACGCAGCATGGTGTCCCGACCATGCGCGCCGACAGCCGCACGCAGCGCGCGCGCCGCATATTCGTTGGCGGCAACCTGGGCGGTAATATCGGCCACATTGACGTCCGGGCTGCGCGCCGGATACGGGCCGCCTGCCAGCAGGTCGCGGAACTCCTGCTCGCGCAGCCTGCCGTCGCCGACCAGAAGGAAATCGTCGATCACCACGCCTTCCTCGTCGAGCCGGCGGGAAAAGGCCGGCGTCGAACCCGGGGTGATGCCGCCGATATCGGCATGGTGCCCGCGCGAGCCGACAAAGAAGATCGGGCGCTCGCCGGCGTCGTCGAACACCGGCGTGATCACGGTGATGTCCGGAAGATGCGTGCCGCCGTCGAAGGGATTGTTCAGCGCGATCGCATCGCCCGGCCGCAGGCTCGCGCCCCGGTTCCGCAGCACGGTGCGCACGCTTTCGCCCATCGCACCGAGATGCACCGGCACGTGCGGCGCATTGGCGACCAGGCGTCCGTCGGCATCGAACAGCGCCACCGAGAAATCCAGCCGCTCGCGGATGTTGACGCTCTGCGCGGTGTTCCGCAGCACGCTGCCGGCCTGCTGCGCGATCGTCATGAACAGGTTGTTGAACAGCGCGATGCGCAACGGGTCGGGATCGTCCGGCGCGGGTCCCATGGCTCCATCGTGTCGGACGGCGCGGGTCAGCACCATGTCGCCGCGTCCGGTGATCGCGGCACTCCAGCCCGGCTCGATCACCGTCATTGCGTTGGCCTCGCTCACCAGCGCCGGGCCGGGCACGACGTCGCCCTCGCACAGGGTCGCCCGGTCGAACAGGCCGGCCTCCCACCAGCGGCCGCCGCTGCGGAACGTGACGGGCTGCACCGGAGCGAGGGCCGTGCCGGACGCGCGCACCTGGGCGGCCACGAAGGGCGGCGGCGCGCCGGGTTCGGCGGCCTCGACGGCGACCGCGTCGACGATGATCGCAGCCGTGCCTGTGGTGCTCTGGGGCGCGAAGCCGAACCGGTCCCGATGCTGCTGGCCGAAGGACGCCCGGATCTGCTGCATTTCCTCGAATACAACAACCAGCACCGCATCCGAGCCGGCGCGACGCAGGTGCAGGCGCCGGGTGACGGTGGCCTCATGCACGCCCTGCTCGGCCAGCGCGTCGCGGGCCTGTCGTGCCAGATCGTCCGCGAGCGCCCGCAGGCCGGGCAGTGCTGCGTCGTCCAGCGCGCGTTCCACCGCCTGCTCGCGCAACACCACGCGGGCGGCCAGCGCCATGCCGAAGGCGGACAGCACGCCGGCCATCGGATGCACCAGCACAGTCGACATGCAGAGTGCCGCGGCCACCAGGCAGGCATGCTGGCCGCCGGCGCCGCCAAAGCAGTGCAGCGCGAAGTGGCGCGGGTCCTGGCCGCGGCGCACCGAGATCTCGCGGATCGCGTTGGCCATGTTGTCGACGGCGATGCGCAGGAACCCTTCGGCCAGCGCATCCGCATCCGCTGGCGTATCGGTCGCAGCGGCGACCTCGCAGGCCAGCCTCTCGAACCGGTCACGCACCGCCCCGTCGTCGAGTGCTGCGTCGCCATCGGGTCCGAACAGGCGCGGGAACTGCGACGGCACCAGCCGGCCGAGCTGGACGTTGGCGTCGGTCACCGTCAGCGGGCCGCCGCTTCCGTACGCGCAGGGTCCGGGAGCGGCGCCGGCGCTGGACGGGCCGACGCGCAGCCGGGTGCCGTCGAACTGCAGGATCGAGCCGCCGCCGGCCGCCACCGTGTTGATCGCCAGCATCGGCACCCGCACCGGGATGCGCAGCCCGAGGCCGGCGATGTGGGTCTCGTAGCTGCGCTCGAAGCTGCCGTCGTACAGCGCGACATCGGTCGAGGTGCCCCCCATGTCGAAGCTGATGATGCGCCCCAGCCCCGCGGCCTCCGCGGTGCGCGCGGCGCCGACGATGCCGCCGGCCGGCCCGGACAGGATCGCCTGGCAGCCGGTGAAGTGCGCCGCGTCCGCGAGACCCCCGCTCGATTGCATGAACAGCAGCCGGGTGTCGGGGAGTGCGTCCGCCAGATGCGCGGTATGCCGGCGGAGGATCGGCGAGACTGCCGCATCCACCAGCGCCGTCTGCGCGCGCGGGATCAGCCGCAGCAACGGGCTCACCTCGTGCCCGGTCGAGACCTGGGTGAAGCCCGCCTCGCGTGCCAGCGCCGCCAGGCGCTGCTCCAGGGCGGGATGCGCCCAGGCATGGATCAGGGCGATGGCGCAGCTTTCGATGCCGTCGGCGCGGGCCGACGCCAGCGCCGCGCGGGCCTGCGCCTCGTCCAGGGGCGCCACGATGCTGCCATCGGCGGCGGTGCGCCCCGCGATCTCCACGATGCGCCCGGCCAGCGGCGCCGGCAGCCGGATCTCGAGCGCGAACAGGTCCGGACGGGTCTGGTCGCCGATACGCAGCACGTCGGCATAGCCGGCATCGACCAGCAGCAGCACTGGCGCGGTCCGGCGCTGCAGCAGGGCGTTGGTGGCGACCGTGGTGCCGAGCCTGACCTCGGCGACCAGCCCGGGCGGGATCGGGTCGGTCCCGGCCAGACCGAGCATGCCGGCGATCCCGGCCAGTGCCGCATCGGCATGGCGCGCCGGATCCTCGCTCAGCAGCTTGGCGGTGCGCAGCGTGCCTGAAGGATCACGGGCGACGATATCGGTGAAGGTGCCGCCGCGATCGATCCAGAACCGCCACTGGCCGGCTGTGGCAGTCTGAAGAGGCGGCGCCTGCTCGTCCATGCGGCCTCCTGTGCGCGGCTTGGTTGGTCTGCCGTAGGCTGGCACGATAACCCTGTCCACTGACGAGCATCTTTATCCGATCGACAGGTCAGGCGATCGGATGATGCTCTAGCCTGCCGGAGACGGATGATGACCTTGCCGATGATCATGCTCGTGGCGGTCGGTGGCGCCGCCGGCAGCGTGCTGCGCTACCTGATCGGGCTGGCGACGGTCGCCGCCTGGGGCAGTGGCTTCCCGTGGGGCACCATCCTGATCAACATTGCCGGCAGCTTCCTGATCGGGCTGGTCGGCGCCGCCACACTCGAAGGCGGAATGCTGCCGGACAGCCCGGCCCTGCGCGCCTTTGTCATGGTCGGCCTCTGCGGCGGCTTCACGACGTTCTCCTCGTTCAGCCTGCAGACACTCGAGCTGGTGCGCGGCGGCCGCGCGAGCCTGGCCCTGCTGAACGTCGCACTTTCGGTCGTGCTGTGCTTCGCGGCCGTGGCGGCCGGCCACCAGATAGGCGCCAGGCGCCCCGCGCAGGATGCGTCCAGCCAGAAGTAGAGTTCACCATGCCGGAGACCAACCCGATGAAGACCATCCTGCTGATCGGCGCGTCGCGTGGCCTCGGCTGTGCGATAGCGGAGGAGTATCTGCACCGTGGCTGGCAGGTCGTCGGCACCGTGCGTGGCGACCGCCGAACCGGGCTGCATGCCCTCGCGGACCGGTCCGGCGGCAGGCTCGAGATCGAGACGGTCGACATCGATGTTCCGGAGCAGGTCGCGACGCTGCGCGCCCGGCTGGCGCAGAGGCGGTTCGACGTCCTGTTCGTCAATGCCGGCGTCACCAACAGCAACCCGGACAACACGGTCGCCGAGGTCTCGACGGAGGAGTTCGTGCGCGTGATGGTGACGAACGCCCTGAGCCCGCTGCGGGTCGTCGAAGCGCTGCAGGACCTGGTTCCGCCCACCGGCACGATCGGGGTGATGTCGTCCGGCCAGGGCAGCGTGGCCAACAACACGAACGGGATGCGCGAGGTGTATCGCGGCAGCAAGGCGGCGCTGAACACCTTCATGCGCAGCTTCGCGGCGCGCCATGCGGACGATCCGCGGGCGATGGTGCTGATGGCGCCCGGCTGGGTCCGCACGGAGCTTGGCGGCCCGGAGGGGCGCCTCGCGATCGAGGACAGCGTGCCAGGCGTGGTCGACGTGCTCGTCGGCGTGCAGGGCCATGCCGGGCTGCAGTATCTCGACTATCTCGGGCGCACCGTCCCCTGGTGATGACGGCAGCCCGAGTACCGTCAGTTCCAGGGGTCGCCGCTGCCGAACGACCAGTCCTCGCGCTGGACGAAGACCAGGTTGATCATGACGTCGTCACGGCGCACGCCCAGCTTGCTGTTCAACTCGTCGAAGATGCAGCGGAAGAAGGCAAGCTTAGCCTCCTTGTGTTGCCGACGGTGCTGGTCACCTGGATCAGGATGAAGTCGGGCGAGCGTTGCATGCCGAGGAAAGCGGGATCGCAGATCAGGTTCTCGGGCGCATTCTCGCCGACGACGATGAAGCGGTCGCCTTCCGGCGCCTTCAGGACACCGACAATGCCCTGGTAGACGACCTCCGCCACGGCGGCGCATTATTCGGCGGTTGTGCCCTTGGCCAGATCAATCCGTGCGAACGGGCATGACAGTCTCCCTTGATGCAGAACCGAGTGATCGGGCCTGTGACGATCTCAGGCGTTATCCAGTTCCGGCACGCCACTCTGGCGGTCGGCGTACGCAGCCTGGAAGCCGGGACGACGCTGCCAGCGGCGCCAGAACGCGTCCAGATGCTCGAAGCGCTCGTCCAGCGGCGTTGCGTTGACAGGAAACTTTGAAAACGCGATCGCGGTCGCCAGAGTCATGTCGGAAAAGGTCGGCGCGTCGCCGCCGAGCATCCAGTCGCGTCCGTCAGACAGGTGCTGGTTGACCAGGCCCGCATGCGCCAGCGCCTCCTTGCGGCAATGCTCGCCCCAGGAATGGTTGCTGGTCAGCTCGAGCTTCGGGCCGAGCCCCTGATGCAGGACATGGAACGCGGTCACGATCCGGTAGAGGATGTGCACCCAGATGCGGTTGTTCCACATCGTGTCGAGACCCTGCTGCAAGGCGGTCTCGCCCATGATCTTCCGCCCGGGATAGGACTGGTCGAGGTACCGCGCGATGGCGTTCGTCTCGGCGAGGGTGGTGCCGTCGGCAAGTTGCAACGTGGGCGTCTCGCCCCACGGATTCATCTTCAGGTGCGGCCACTGCCGCTGCTCGCCGACCGGCGACATGTCGTAGATGCACTCCTCGAACTTATCGGCGATCCCCTTTTCGTGCATGAGCAGGCGCAGGCGCTGCGGGTTGGGAAAGGCCGACGGCGAGGTGAAGAGGCGAAGCGTCGTTGAACCGGTGGAAACTAGGGTGCCGGAGGTCATGGTCGTGTTCCTACCTTTCAGTTGGTAGGGAATGATTAGGGCTATAAATCCGTGCCGTCAACGCCTATCTCCCAGTTGGTAGGCTATGAACTAGTCGAGGCTGCGTGATGAGTGCGAGTTCCAAGGAAGCGATCCTTTCGGCGGCGAAACGGACGGCGATGGCGCATGGCTACGGCGGTCTGAACTTTCGCGATCTCGCGGCGGAAGTCGGGATCAGGGCGCCGAGCATCTACCACCACTTCCCGAGCAAGGCCGACCTCGGCGCTGCGGTGGCGAAGCGCTACCGGGAGGATATAGCGGTCGACCTAGAGGCCATCTCGGCCGGAGCAGCCGATCCCGCACTTGCCCTGCGCCGCTATCCCGACATCTTCCGCAAGTCGCTGCAGAGTGACAACCGCATGTGCCTCTGCAGCTTCATGGCGGCCGAGTATGATGACCTGCCGGGCCCGGTGAAGCGGGAGGTCCAGGCCTTTGCCGACGTCAACATAGCCTGGCTGGGCAGGCAGCTGGTCACAGCCGGTGTCGTGGGTTCCTCGGAGAGCGAGACGCGGGCCCGCGCCATCTACGCCGCCGTCGTTGGCGCCCAGTTGATGGCAAGGAGCCGCGCGGACCTGCCGCTCTACGACACGCTGATCGACAGCTATCGCGTGGCCGGCCTGCTGCCGGCATAGGCTCCCAAGTCAGGTCGCCGTCAGGATCGGGATCCGGCCATCCTCGATCACCTTGAGCAGCGTGCCGCCGAGTGCCGTGCCGGTGCTGCCCGGCGGATGCGAGCGGCCGCACACCCCCATCACCACCAGGCTCGCCTGCTCCCGCCTGATTGTGTCGAGCAGGGCGCGGCCGGTCTGGCGATGCGCATTGTCCTGCACCAGCAGCGCGGCGTCGTCGTTCCACAGCTTGGCGTAGGCGGCGATCGCCTCGCGCGCCTGCTCGCCCACGGTGTTGCGGCCGATGATAACCACACGCACCCGCCGCGCCCGCGCCAGCAGCGGCAGCGCCTGTGCCAGGGCGTGCGTGGCCCCGGCGCTGCCGTCCCAGGCCAGCACGACGGCTTCCAGCAACGCGGCGGGGTCGAAGCGCGCCAGCGGGGCGAGCAGCACCGCGCGGCCCGAGGCCAGCAGGGCGTCGCGGAAGCCGCGCTCGCCGCGCGTCGAGGCCAGGATGCCGTCCTCGCTGACCAGCCGCCCGGCCGAGCGCGTCACGATCAGATCGCAGGCGCGACCCAGCGAGGCGCTGGCATAGACCACCCCGTCCGGGATCTCGTGCCAGGCGGTCGCCAGCCGATGCCGTCCGGCCACCTCCTGCGCCCATCCCTCGTAGATCCGCGGCAGCTCCAGCCCGGCCTCGTCGAGCCCCTCCTCCGCCTCGGCCGCCTCGTCCAGCGGATCGGGCACGTAGGCGACATCGATCTGTGCGCCGGTCGGAGCGGCGAGGTGCAACGCGATGTCAAGCAGCGTCCCGGCCTCCTCCGGCCCGGGCAGCGGCACAAGGATCCTGCGCATCGTGGGCTCCGTCAGGTATGGCTGCTGTGATAGGCCTGAGCGGCCAAAGATCAAGCGCCGGCACCGCAACCCGTGATGAAGAGCATCCGAATTGTATGGATGCTTGCCAGTCGGCGCGATAGAACGCTGCCGTCGTGCCAGCAGAACCTCAACCCGACATCCCGGCCGCCAGCGGCCAGCAGGACCCCACGATCGGACTTGTCGAGTTCGGGCGTCGGATGTCGCGCATCGGTGCCGCCTGGCGCCGCGAGGTCGATCATCGCCTGCGCCGCTTCGGGCTCACCGAGGCCACGTGGCGGCCGATCCTGATGCTCGGGCAGATCGAAGCGCCCGCCCGGCAGACCGACCTTGCCCGTGCCCTGGATATCGAGAGCACCTCGCTGGTACGCCTGCTGGATGTGCTCGAGCAGGGCGGCCTGGTGGAGCGCATCGGCGATCCGGCGGATCGCCGGTCGAAGCGCATACGAATCACTCCGGCCGGGACCGATCTCTACCAGCAGGTCTACGCGGTCGCCGAAGCGGTCGGCGCGCAACTGCTCGCCGGCGTCAGCGATAGCGAGCGGGCGCTGTGCGTGTCGGTCTTCGACCGCATCGAGCAAGCCATGCTGCAGCGGAGCCAGGACGGCATGACCGAGGGTCGCGACCAGGGCGGCGCCGACGCATGACGCTGCTCCGTCCCGCGCCCGCCGCGCAGTCCTGGCGCCTGGCGCTCACCGACATCGTGCCGTGGCGCACGCACGGCCCGACCGTGATCTATTGCCTGCGCACGGTGACGGCCATCGGCGTGGCGCTCTATGTTGCCTTCTCGCTGCAGTTGCAGGCGCCGCTCTCCTCGGTCATCACCGTCCTGATCGTCGCCAACCCGGTCAGCGGCGCGCTGGTCTCCAAGAGCGTGTGGCGGCTGTTCGGCACCTTCATCGGCGCCTCGGCCGCGATCCTGCTGATGGCCGCCTTCGCACAATCGCCGATCCTGTTCTACCTGGCCCTCTCGCTCTGGATCGGCGCCGCCTGCGTGTTCTCGACGCTGCTGCGCTTCTTCAAGGCGTATGGCGCGGTGCTCGCCGGCTACACCATCATCATCGTCTGCGCCTCCGCCTTCGCGCATCCGGAGGCCGTGTTCCTCAGCGCGCTGTCGCGGCTGTCGGCGGTGTCGGTCGGCATCGCCTCGGCCGCCATGGTGTTCCTGCTGACCTCGGTGCGACCACCGTCGCGGCTCGCCGAAGCCACCCAGGCGACGATCAGGGGCACCGCGGCGGCGCTCGCCGACGCGGGCGGCTTCTTCAGGGAACAGGGCGCGCCGCCGGACGAGGACGGATCGACGGCTGCCAGGATGACCCGGCGCGCCGCCGCTGCGCGTCCCGGGGCGTTGCCGGAAGCCTTCTATGACGACCGCGGCGTCCTGATCGCGCAGGCGAACGGCCTCGTCGAGATCATCGAGTATGCAGCCGCCGACAGCTACGACATCGCTCGCAACGCCGGCCGGCTGCGTGCGGGAGCCGCCAGCCTGATCGGCACCCTGGCCGCGCTGCATCCGCTGCATGCCCGGCTGCATCGCCGGCTCGACGACATGGCGGCCGCCGAGGAGGCCATCGCCGGCCTGCGCCGCTACACCGCAGCCGAGGCGCCGCGGCATCTGGCCGCGCTCGCCGACGCGCATGACCGCCTGGCGGAGAGCCTGGACGCCGGCCATGCCACCGACCTCGCGCAGCTCGGCGCCATCGAGCGCGGGCGCGATCTGCTCAACCGGCTGCACGAGGCGGTCGCGCGCCTGTCGGGGAAGTCGCCGCGCACGGACACCCCACGCCACGTCCGGCTGCGTCAATACCTGGACTGGCCGACGGCGCTGCGCAACGGCGTGCGCGGCTTCATCGTGACCATGCTCGGATGCCTGTTCTGGTACATCACGCAGTGGCCCTCCGGGCCGACCCTGCTGGCCTACCTGGTGCCAGCAGCCTGCCTGCTCGCGACCAACCCGAGCGCGTCCCGCGCCAGCATCGACTTCTCGATCGGCACCCTGCTCGCGATCCCGGCAAGCTATGTCTGCGAGACTCTGATGCTGCCGCAGATCACCGGCTTCCCGCTGCTGCTCGGCTGCCTCGTGCTGGTGCTGCTGCCCGGCATCTGGCTGCAGTTCCACCCGCGGCACGGCCTGAAGGCCTTCGGCTACGTGGTGTTCTTCAACGCGATGATCAGCGTCGGCAACCCGATCCGGTTCGACGACATCGCGCTGGTCAATGGCTGGCTCGCCTTCATCCTCGGCACGGCGGCGCTGGTCGTGGTGTTCCGGGCGCTGCTGCCGCCGAACCCCGCGCGGGACACCGAGCGGCTTTGCGTCTCGCTGGGCCGCGCGGTCGCGCGGCTCGGCTGCATGCGCCGGCCGCCGCTGCACGAGGTCTGGGAGAACCTGCAGATGCAGAAGACGCTGCGGCTGATGCAGCGCGTCCAGGCGATGCAGGGCCCGGTGCGACGCGACCTCATCGACAGCGCCTTCATCACCGTGGAGATTGGGCGCGACGTGCTGCGCCTGCGGCTGCTGCTGCGGCAGGCGGCGCTCGCGCCACGCGAGCAGGCGGCCGTGCGGGAGGCGCTCGACGCGATCGGACGGCTGCGGCGCGATCCCAATGCAGCCTCCCGGGCGACGGCAAGTGCTGCCATGATGCTGCTGCCGCGGACCGGTCTTGCGCCGCGTCGGATCGCCGCCCTGCTGCACGAGATGTCGATCCTGATCGATGCGGTGCCGGACTTTCTGGCCGGCGACGCGCGCGCACGGCTGCCGGCATGCTGAGCGAGGCGAGCCTGGACGGCGTGCTGTTCGCGCCCATCGTGGTGTATGCGCTCGCGGCGCTGCTGATCACGCTGCCGCTCCGTTCGCTGCTGTGGCGCATCGGCTTCATGCGCCTGATCTGGCACCTCGCCCTGTTCGAGGTTGCCCTCTATCTGAGCGTGCTGTCGCTGCTCGTCCTGCTGGCCTGAGAGTTCGCATCCCGATGCCCGTTGTCCTGTCCGTGCTGCGCAGTGCGATCCGCGTCGTGATCACCCTGGCCATGGTCGCCGTCGCGATCTGGCTCGGGGCCGCGCTCTGGCGCACCTACATGGTCGCCCCCTGGACCCGCGACGGCCGCGTGCGCGCCTACGTCGTGGACGTGGCGCCGGAGGTGTCCGGAACGGTGACCGAGGTGCTGGTGCACGACAACCAGTTCGTGCATCGAGGTGATGCGTTGTTCGTGATCGATCCGGTGCGCTTCCGCATCGCCATTGCCCAGGCGCAGGCGCAGATGGTGACCAACCGAGAGGACCTGCGCCTGCGGCAGTCGGATGCGAAGCGCCGGCAGGGCCTCAGCGGAATCGTGTCCGCCGAGGAGCGCGAACGCTTCGACAGCGTCGCCGCCACCGCGCAGGCCGCGGTCGATGCGGCGCAGGCGTCGGTGGATCTTGCCCAGCTCAACCTCACCCGCGCCACGCTGTACGCGCCGGTCAACGGCTACGTCACCAACCTGCTGCTGCGCCGGGGCGACTACGTCAGCGCCGGGCAGGCGCGTGTGGCGGTGCTCGATTCCGACAGCTTCTGGATCTACGGCTACTTCGAGGAGACCAAGCTGCAGGGCGTGCATGTCGGCGATCCGGCACGCGTCAAGCTGATGGGCTACGACTTGCCGCTGTCCGGGCATGTCGAGAGCATCACGCGCGGCATCAACGACCAGAACGGCAACCCGGACCGTCTCGGACTGCAGGACGTCAGTCCGGTCTTCACCTGGGTGCGGCTGGCGCAGCGCATCCCGGTGCGCATCCATATCGACCAGGTGCCCGAGGGCGTGACGCTGGCGGCCGGCATGACCTGCTCGGTCAGCGTCGGCCGCGAAGCCGAGCGCAGGCGCGTCCGCCTCGCCTCCTGGCTCGAGGATCATCTCTGAGCCGGTCATGACCAGGCGCATCATCGGCTCGATGCTGGCGGCCCTCATGCTGTCCGGCTGCATGGTCGGCCCGGACTACGTGCCGCCGGGTATCGAGACCCCCGGCAACTGGACCGAGCATGCGGCGACGGCGGCGGAACTCGCGCGCACCCAGGCGCAGATGCGGACCTGGTGGGCGGCGTTCCACGATCCGGTGCTCGACCGGCTGGTGCAGCTCGCGATCGCCGGCAACCTCGACCTGCAGATCGCCGGCCAGCGCCTGCTGGCGGCGCATGACGTGCGCGACGAGGTGGCTGCCCAGCTCGCGCCGCAGGTCGATGCGACCGGCGAGGGCGGCATCCAGCGCTTCTCGAACACCCTGCAGTATCCGCCGCTGCCCGGCATCAATACGAGCAACCGGTACTGGTCGCCGGGTTTCAGCGCGAGCTGGGAGCTCGACGTGTTCGGCCGCATCCGGCGCTCCATCCAGGCGCAGGACGCCGAGGTCGGCGCCGACATCGAGACCCGCCGCGGCATGCTGGTGGCGCTCCTGGGCGAGGTCGCCGACGACTACGCCACCCTGCGCGCGACGCAACGCCAGCTCGTGCTGGCCCGACGCAACATCGAGGCGGCGCGGCAAGCGCTGGCGCTGACCAACCGGGTGTTCACCGAAGGCCTCGGCACCAACCTGCAGGTGGCGCAGGCGCAGGCCGAGCTGGAGACCGAGCAGTCCTCGGTGCCCCCGCTGCAGACCCGCATCGCCCAACTCACGCATGCCATCGCGGTGCTGGTGGGGCAGATGCCGGGCAGCCTGGAGGCGATGCTGGAGCGGCCGGCGCCGTATCCAAAGGTGCCGGCGCTGCCGGTGGCGCTGCCGTCGATGGTGATCGCCAACCGGCCCGACATCCGGCGTGCCGAGCGGCAATATGCCGAAGCCAGCGCACGCATCGGCGTCGCGGTGGCGCAGCTCTACCCGGACTTCTCGCTGCCGCTGTCGCTCGGCCTGCAATCCAGCATGGTCCACGAGCTGTTCGCCGCCGACAGCCTCGCCTTCCAGCTCGTGCTCAGCGCGGCGCAGCCGCTCTACCATGGCGGCCGGCTGAGCGCGCAGGTGCGGCAGGCGCGGGCCGAGGCCGAGGCGGCGCGGCTCAGCTACCGGCAGACGGTGCTGACCGCGTTTCGCGAGGTCGAGGACCGGCTGGTGGCCTACCGCAACGACAGCCTGCGCGACAAAACCCTGCAAGCCGCCGCTTCCGACAACGCGCTGGCGCTGGATCGGGCGCGCAGGCTGTACAGCGCCGGGCTGATCGGCTTCCTCGACGTGCTGACCGCGGAACGGGCGACCTACCAGTCGCAGGATCTCGCGGCGCTGGGCGATCTCGCCCGGCTTACCGATGCGGTGGGGCTCTATACGGCGCTCGGCGCCGGCTGGCAGGGCGTCTGGCTGACCGGAACGCGCCTTCCGGTCGACGCGGCCGCTCAGCACGGCATGGCGCACCGGCTCGCACACCTGCGGCGCGAACTGTTCCCCTGAGCGGATAGTCACATTTGAGCAACAAGTTCGCCCTTGTTTGCGCAGCGCACCATTCCGGCAGCGTTCCTGGCACCGGGCTTGCTTTGCGGTTGTGGTCTTCCGCCACCCAACCAGGAGCTTCCGGCCCATGCATCCACGCCTCGCGATCGCAGCACTCCTGGCGAGCACCACTTTGTCGGGCACGGCGGCGCTGGCGCAGAATTCAGGTGGGGCGGGGGGCGGCGGCGCAGAGTCGATCGTGGTGCAGGCGAACAAGGGCCATCACACCGCCGACGGCGTCACCGGGCTGCAACCCGGCGGCGGGCTGATCAAGAAGGAGGTGGCGCCGAAATCGCGCAGTTCGGTCACCAAGGACTACATCGCCAAGCAGGCGCCGGCGCAGAGCCCGTTCATGCTGGTGCAGCTGCTTCCCGGAGTGGTGGTGTCGGAAGTCGATCCCTGGGGCCTGTCCGGTGGCCAGATCTCGATGCGCGGCCTCGACAACACCGAGATGGCGTTTATCTGGGAAGGCTCGCCGATCTCCGACGTTGGTGTGTACACCACCTACCCGTCCGAGTTCGCCGACAACGAGAACCTGGAAGAGCTGACGCTGCAGCAGGGATCTTCCAATATCGACACGCCGACGATCAACGGCTCCGGCGGACTGTTCACCTTCCACGACAGCGAGCCGACGGACAAGTTCGGCGGCCTCGCGGACTACGGCTACGGCACCTACAAATACAACCGCGAGTTCATCCGGCTGAATTCCGGCGAGATCGGCAACACCGGCATCAAGGCGTTCATCTCTTACTCGCACCAGCACGACCGCTCCTGGCGCGGCTCCGGCACCGACGAGAAGAGCCACATCGACTTCAAGGCGGTCAAGGATTGGGGCCAGGGCAATCACGTCTCGATCGTCGGCGCCTATCAGTGGTCGACACAGAACAGCTACACCAACCCCACTCTCGCGGAGTGGGGCCAGTATGGTACGTCCTACAACTATAACGGCACATATTATCCGGGCGACAGCAACTACTGGAAGCTGAACCGCAACCCGTACCGGAACGTCGAACTCAGCGCGCCGGCGCACTTCGCCCTGACCGACCATTGGAGCGCCGACTTCACTCCGTACATGTGGCGCGGCTACGGCAACGGCACCATCGGCCTCGGGCTGTACCAGACCGAGAACTACCAGGGCGCGCAACTGGTCACCAGCCCATCCGTGCTGCCCTTCCCGATCACGCCCTCGGCCGCGAACGGCTTCGCCAATGCGGAGGGGCTGCTCGCGTTCGAGGACTCGCAATATCGCGGCGGCTTCACCGCCAAGACCGACTACCGCCTCGGCATCAACGATTTCTTCGCTGGCTGGTGGTTCGACTACTCGAACGACCACGACACCGAGCCGTACAGCCCGGTCAGCTACATCGGCGAGCCAAGCAACATCTATGGCGAGAACTCGAACATCAAGGCGCTCGATGGCCTGCGGCTGCTCGGCCAGGACATCGACACCAAGACCAGCGTGAACGCGCTGTTCATCGGCGACGACATCAAGCTGCTGAACGACCGCCTGACGTTCGAGGTCGGCTTCAAGGAGGCCATCGTCAATCGCGACGGCACCAACGAGCTGCCCGGCCCGCAATACAAGTCCAGCATCAACGACGCGCAGCCGCTGCCGGCGATCTCGGCCCGCTACCAGATCAATCCGCAGAACCAGGTCTTCGCCAGCGTCACCACCAACTTCCGCTCGCCGGTGAACACCACGCTCTACAACACGTACAGCTATCTCGACGGCTCGACGACGTTCATCGGCGGCAACAACGTCAAGGACGAGTATTCGATCTCCGAGGAGCTCGGTTATCGCTACGCCGGCGACATCCTCGTCGCATCGGCTACCTACTTCCACTACAACTTCACCAACCGTCAGCTGCAAAGCGCGGTGCCCGGTACCAACAACGCCATCACCACCGACATCAATGCCGGTGGCCAGACCTCCGACGGCATCGACATGGAAGCCGGCACGCGTCCGATCGGACATTTCCGCCCCTATGTCTCTGCGCAGTACCTGCACGCCACGATCGACAACAACATCGAGGCCGGCGGCGACTACCTGCCGACCACCGGCAAGACCGCCGTGCGCAGCCCGGCCTGGGTGTTCTCGGCGGCACTCGACTACGACGATGGTCGCTTCTTCGGCAACTACACCGTGCGCTATATCGGGCGCCAGTTCGCGACCTTCATGAACGACGAGGTCCTGCCGGCCTATTACGAGATGGGCGGCACGGTCGGACTTCGGTTCCACGATATCGGCTTCGCCAAGGCGCCTACGATCCAGCTCAACCTGATCAACCTGACCAACAACCATTTCCTGTCAGGCGTCAACTCGCTGACCACCAACGCCAAGGCCACCACCGGCGTGTTCGGGACCACGATCGGCGGGTCGGCACCGAGCTACAATATCGGCGAGGGCTTTGCCGCCATCGCCACCGTCAAGACGGCCTTCTGAACGGCACCCGCGCCTGCTTCGCCGCCCTGCCGCAGGCGTCGGAGCAGTAGCGCACCTCGTCCCAGACCCGCGCCCACTTGCGGCGCCAGGCAAACGGTCGTCCGCACTGCGCGCAGATCTTGCTCGGCAGGTCGCCCTTGCGCCGCATCGGGCCCCGCTTCGGATCCGTGGTCAGCGCAGCACCGGGTAGCCGAGGGCGATCGCCTCGCGCTCCAGCGCGGCGACGCTCTCGTACTCTTCGTCGTCGAGGAGGGCGAACCGCTCGATCAGCAGCGCGTCGCGTGCGGCAGCCAGGGTTGGCGCGAACAGCAGCCCGTCCAGCGCCGCCCGCAGCGTATCCAGTTCGGCATCGTCGCCGCCGAACGCCGTCACCAGGGGCAGGCCGGGGGACGACGGCGTCCAGTCCAGCACCCGCAGCCCTGCAGTGGCCGCCGGCCGCACCCGACGAAGCAGTTCCAGCGTCACGCAGTCGATGGCGGCGACGTCGGCGGCGCCGCACTGCACCGCCCGCAGGCTGGCGGCGTGCGAGCCGGTCGCCACGATGTCGCGGAAGTATGGTCGCCCGTAAGCCAGCGGCGCGACAGCGGCGCGCAGCAGGTTCATCCCGGAATTGCTGTCGCGTCCGTTGAGCGCGCAAATGGCCCAGCCACGCAGCGCGGCCAGGTCATGCGCCCTGCCGTCATCCGCCCGCACCATGATCGCCGAGCGCATCAAGGCACCGTCGCAGCCGGGTGCCGCATAGCAAGGCGTCGCCACCAGCCGCATCTGCCGGCGCAACGTGGTCACCAGCGGATAGCCGCAGGTCTGTGCCAGCAGCAGGGACGGGTCGCGCCACAGCGCCTGCAGGTCGTTCGGCTGCTCGCGAGCCTGCGGCAACCGGTCGATCCCAGCCTGCGAGAGGTGTTGCAGCAGGTAATCCGTCAGCGCGCTGGTCGCCCAGTCGACTTCCGGCAGGTCGTACATCGGCAACGCCACCCGCCGGAGAGATATATCACGCACTGAGAGGTGGACTATCGAAATAGAACGTCATAGTTTTGTGTAATTAAGAATTTGCTAACATCTTCGCCAGATTATGACCCGTTCCGGAGGGAGACAAGCCGCCACCATGAATGGACTGCCGAACGGATCCTCGCTGCCGTCGCATGTGGAATGGCCGACCGTGGCGTTGGCAGTCGCGATCTATGGCGGCTGGATGCTGCTGACGGCGATGCAGGCGTCGGTTCCCTGGTGGCTGCTGCTGCCGGCCGGCGCCTGGCTCACGGCCTGGCACATGTCGCTTCAGCACGAGGTCCTGCACGGCCACCCGACCGGGTCGCGCCGCCTGAACGACCTGATCGGCTTCGTGCCGCTCAGCCTGTGGCTGCCCTATGCCCGCTACCGGGAGGACCATCTCGGTCACCATCGCAACCGGGCCTTGACCGATCCGATCGACGATCCGGAAAGCTACTATGTGACCCGGGCCGCGTTCTCGCGTCTCGGGCCTGCCGGCCGGGCGCTGCTCGCGATCTGCAACACCCTCGCGGGTCGTGTGCTGCTCGGACCGCCCCGAGGCATCGCCGGCTTTCTATCGCACGATGCTGGTGCGCTGCGCCGGCGTCCGCGCGAGACTCTGCGCGTCTGGCTACCGCACCTGGCCGCGGTGGTGGCAATCATGCTTTGGCTGCACGCCATCTGCGGGATGTCGCTGCCGCGCTATGTCGCCTACTTCGTCTATCCCGGCTACGCGCTGGCACTGGTGCGCTCGTTCGCCGAGCATCGCGCCGCACAGGAACATCGCCACCGCACCGCGATCGTCGAGAATGCGCCGGTGCTTGGCCTGCTGTTCCTGCACAATAACCTGCACGTCGTGCACCATCTGCGACCGGCCCTTGCCTGGTACCGGATCCCGGCCTTCTACCGGGCCAGGCGCGCGCAGCTCCTGCGGCTGAATGGCGGGCTGCTCTATGATGGATATGGCGATGTCGCGCGCCGGTTCCTGCTGCGCATGCATCATGACCCGGCGCATCCGTCGCCGGATACGCCGGGCGTCGCTCCTGAACGAGCCTAGTTCTTTGCAGCGCCGGTGCTGTCGGTGACCTTGTCCTGCGCCTTGGTGGAACCGCCCGTCATGTCGTGGCCGACGGCGCTGACATCCTTGCCGGCGCCTGCCACCGTGTTGCAGGCCGACAGGCCGAGCAACGCGACACCCAGCGCCGCTGCCGCGATCAGGCTCGATTTCTTGCTGTTCATGGTTGATAGACCCCCAAATAGTATGACCCGGCTGCGTAACGGCTTGACCGCGCGGAAGTTTCAGGCCGCCGTCAGGACGTGGATCACTCGGCTGGCGACGAGTTCCTTCGTGCGGGCGCCGTAGGCCAGCATGTGCGGGGACGCGGCATGCGCCCGCAGCGCCTCGGCGCTCGCCCACTTCTCGATCACCATGAAGGTGTCCTCGCCGAGCGGGGCCTGGACCGGACCGGCATCGGGCGCATCGACCACCGGTCCGTATTCGATGCAGCCGTCCTCGGCATGCACTGCCGGAACATTGGCTCGGAACGCCGCCAACAGGGCGGCGCGCTTGCCGGCCCTGGCTGTGATAACCGCAACGACGTGGATCATGGCAATGGCCTCGCGACAATGGTGCAGCCGCAGACTTTAGCCGATGCCGCCTAACTTGTCGTTCGCGGACACGCCGGCGGCCGGCCCTCATCGGTCTCGAAGTAAGTCTGACACAGCGGCGATCTGCCGCTATAGGAACCCGCGCGAACGGCCGGCATTGTGTCGACGCCGCGGACTGAGAGACGACGTGACAGAGCCCGCCCTGCTGCATTCGCCGAGCATGACCAGCGATCCGGCGACCCGCCTGCGCCCGGTCGCGCTGGCTACCGCCACCGCCCTGCTGGTCATCGGTATCGTGCTGTCGCTACCCGGCACGCACGGCTTCGACATGGCGGTGATGCACGTTCTCAACCGGTTCACCGGCCGGTGGCCGCTGTTGGACCATGTCGCGCACGACATGACGAAGGAGAGCTTCTCCACCCTGCCGATGACCGCCCTGGTGTTCTATGCCTGGAGCAACGGGATCGGCAGCGGCCGGGCCAGGAGCCGGGAGAGCCGCGAGGACGACCGCGCGCGCATCATGGCCGGGATGCTCGCATGCATCGTCTCGATCGTGCTCTGCTTCGTGCTGCAGGTGATCTTTCCCGATCATCCGCGCCCGCTGCACGATCCGATGCTGCACTTCCGAGCGCCGCCTTCCATCAACCCTGGGGCCTTCGGCCCGGGGATGGCCTTCCCGGCCGAGCACGCGGCCCTGATGTTCGCCCTGGCCGCGACCGTGGCCGGCATCGACCTGCCACTCGGCGTCCTCGGCCTCCTGATGGCTTTCCTGCTGAGCCTGGTGCGGGTCTATCTCGGCTTCATCTATCCATCCGACGTGATCACCGGCGCGATGATCGGCGTGCTGCTGGCCGGCCTGGCGCAGGCGAGGCTGCCGCTGCGCGCCGTGCGGCCGCTGGAGGCGTGGAGCCGTGCGCATCCGGCCTCGTTCCTGGCCCTCTCGTTCTATGTGTGCTTCGGCATCGTCCGCCTGTTCGAGGACGAGCGCTATATCGCGGCCGGGCTGTCGCGCGCCCTGAAGGCCCATCTCGGCCACTGATCCCGGCCGGACAGACCGGACCATTGCAAGTTCGTTCTCATGGCGGAATGGTTCTGCCGGCCGTCAAGCGGGCACCGGGAGGATCGAGCGTGAAACAGGTCGAGCGTGTGCTGCGCCTTGCGATGGCGCGCGCGGCCCGGGTGCCGGTCCTGCAACGGGCGGCGTATGCGGCCTTCACGCGGCTCTTTCCCGACCAGCCCTGGAAGGCGACGCATCCGTTCGACCGCATGTTCGGCACCGACACCGGTGGCTTCCTGCCGCAGTGGCTGCCGCAACCGCACGTCGCCGAGGCCGAGCGCGGCAGCCGTTATGCCGGATGCCAGCCGGCCTGCCTGCATGCCGCACTGGACAGCCTGCCGACCTGTCCGGTTTCCGCTTCCTCGACCTCGGCTGCGTCAAGGGCCGGGCGATGATCGTTGCCTCGGCCTATCCCTTCCGCGCGATCCTCGGCATCGAGCTTGCCGCGGGCCTGGTCGCGATCGCCGCACGCAAGGCCGCCATCGTCGGCCGTGCGCATCCGGAACGGACGAAGCTGCAGGCCAGGCTCGGCGACGCCGGCGAGGTCGTCCTGCCACCCGGCAGGCTGGTCGTCTTCAACTTCAATGCCTTTCCGCGGGCCCAGGTCCGCCAGATCATTGGCCGGCTGGCGGCGGTGGCGACACCGGACCGGGAGGTCTTCTTCGTCTACGAGAACCCGGTCTGTTCGGACGTGCCGGACGCCGCCCCGGAGTTCTCCCGCTGGTTCGCCTCCCGGGTTCCGTGCGCCGGGCAGGAGCGCAGCCATTCCGCCAAGGACGGCGATCCAGTGGTGGTCTGGCGCGCAGGCGACCCGGCTCGCATCGCGCATCCCGGCGCCGACGCAGCCGTCCGCGAGACGAGGCGGGGCTGGCGTGCGGAATTGCAGCTCGGCGCAGGGGCCTGCTTGGCGAGCGCCGCCCTCGCCCCCACCTGATCCGCATGGACAGCACCAGCACCAGCACCGCACCCGCGCCGGATGACCAGGCCGAATGTTCCGACCGGCCGGCGCTCCCGGCGCCGAAGGAGGTCGGCGGTCCGAAGGAAAAGGATCCGACGCGCTACGGCGACTGGACCGTGAAGGGTCGCTGCATCGACTTCTGACGGCCGCTCAGAGCGAGCCCTGTTCCTGCCGCCGGCCCGACCAGACCGTCTGGCGCTGGCGGGGCGGCTTGGGCTGGGTCGAGACCAGGTAGATCCCGACCACGAACACCAGGTTCGCCAGCCCGTTGAAGCCCATCGCCAGCACGAAGGGCGGCCGTGCGCTGATCGACTGGTACAGGCTGTACAGCATGAACGGGATCGAGAGCGGCCTGAACCCCTGCAGCATCATGCGCAGCGGGTTGGCGTGCCCCGGCCGCATCAGCGGGCGCATGCGGTTGATCGACAGGTAGAACGCAAACCCGAGCGCCCAGGTCAGGCCGTTCCACAGCGCGCTGTCGATGCTCAGGCCGCCCACCATGAAGATCGCGACCACCGCCGCCGCATCCAGCACGATGGCGCCGAGCTGCATGCTCATGCCGATATCGAACGCGGTCGGCTTCTCGCCGAGCCGGTCGGCGAACGGCTGGAACACGCGGTCCAGCAACCAGACATCGGCCTTGGTGACGGCATCGGCGATCGTCATGGCCTGCCTCTCGCGCGCCTGAACGCCTGCGTCAATGCAGAAAGGGCGGCACCATCGCTGGCGCCGCCCTCCTGATCATAGCCTGTGGTGTCGGACGACGCCCTAGGCTTATTCCGAAGTCTGGTTGCGACGACGGATCGCCGCCCCCAGGATATCGCCGAGCGACGCGCCGCTGTCGGACGAGCCGTATTCGTTGATCGCCGCCTTGTCCTCCTCGACCTCGCGACCCTTGATGGTCAGCGAAAGCTTGCGGGAAGCCCGGTCCACCGAGATCACCTTGGCATCGACACGCTCGCCGACGGCGAAACGCTCCGGACGCTGCTCGGCCTTGTCGCGGGCCAGCTCGGCGCGACGGATGAAGCCACTCAGCACCTCGTCGACCTTGACCTCGATGCCGTTCGCCTGCACCGCGGTCACCACGCAGGTCACGACCGCACCCTTGTTGACGCGCGACAGCGTGTCGGCGGCCGGGTCGTCATGCAGCTGCTTGATGCCGAGCGAGATGCGCTCCTTTTCGACATCGACGTCGAGTACCTTGGCCTGCACGACCTGGCCCTTCTCGAAGCCGGCCATCGCCGCCTCGCCGGCCTCGTCCCACGAGAGATCGGACATGTGCACCATGCCGTCGATGTCCGCGGAGATGCCGATGAACAGGCCGAACTCGGTGATGTTGCGGATCTCGCCCTCGACGGTCGAACCCACGCGGTGGTCCTCGGCGAACTGCTCCCACGGATTGCGCTGGACCTGCTTGAGGCCGAGCGAGATGCGGCGCTTGGAGCTGTCCACGTCGAGCACCATGACGTCGACTTCCTGCGAGGTCGCGACGATCTTGCCCGGATGGACGTTCTTCTTTGTCCACGACATCTCGGACACGTGCACCAGGCCCTCGACGCCGGGCTCCAGTTCCACGAAAGCGCCGTAGTCGGTGATGTTGGTGACGCGGCCGCTGTAGCGGGCGCCGGGCGGATACTTGATCGCCACACCTTCCCACGGATCGGCCTCGAGCTGCTTCATGCCCAGGCTGATGCGCTGCGTGTCCGGGTTGAAGCGGATCACCTGCACGCGGACCTGCTGGCCGATCTGCAGCGCCTCGGACGGATGGTTGATGCGCTTCCAGGCGATGTCGGTGACATGCAGCAGGCCGTCGACGCCACCGAGGTCCACGAAGGCGCCGTAGTCGGTGATGTTCTTGACCACGCCATCGAGGATCATGCCTTCCTTGAGGCCCTGGATCAGCTCGCTGCGCTGTTCGGCGCGCGTCTCCTCCAGCACCGCGCGGCGCGAGACCACGATGTTGCCGCGGGCGCGGTCCATCTTGAGGATCTGGAACGGCTGCGGCGTGCCCATCAGCGGGCCCACGTCGCGCACCGGCCGGATATCGACCTGGCTGCCCGGCAGGAACGCCATGGCGCCGCCGAGATCGACGGTGAAGCCGCCCTTGACCCGGCCATAGATGGTGCCGTTGACCCGCTGGTTGCCCTCGAAGGCGCGCTCCAGGTTGGTCCAGGCCTCCTCGCGACGGGCCTTTTCGCGCGACAGCACGATGGAGCCGTCACGGTCCTCGTAGCGCTCGACATAGAGCTCGATGACGTCGCCGGGCTTCACGTCGGTCGGCGCGCCGGGGATGCCGAACTCCTTCAGTGCGACGCGGCCCTCGCTCTTGAGGCCGACATCGACGATGGCGAATTCCTCGGTCAGGCGGACGACGCGGCCGGTGACGACGGAGCCGTCGAACCCGGTGTCGCGCCCCAGCGTCTCATCGAGGAGGGTCGCAAAATCCTCGCCACCGAAATGATCATCGGGGACGCGTGCAAGGACGGCTGATGCCATGTGTGTCTGGTGTTCCTGTAACGATAGCCGGCCCGTCGAGCCGGCCCGCGGTCATGCGCCCTGCCCTCACGGCAGCACGGCTTGCTCTCGTCGCGGACCCGGACCCATGTCCGGCGCGCTGGAGGCCTGTTTGCGGCGGAGAAACACTGTTCTCTCGCCGTTGTCAAGATGTTGGCACTCACGCGGATGTCAAGGCGGTGCGATCCGCCGCGGAGTTCAAGAGGGCGCGGTGCGCTGGCGCACGATCTGCAGCGCCCAGGCAAGCACCGCCTCCGCGTCGAGATCGTCCGTGTCGATATGGATGGCGTCGTCCGCCGGCCGCAGCGGCGCCGACGCGCGCGCCGCGTCGGCGGCGTCGCGCGCCACCAGATCCGCCTCGACCCGGGCGAGCGCCTCCGCCCGCTGTGGCGCCGGCAAGTCCGGATCGCCGCCCGCCTGCAGCCAGCGGCGCTCGGCGCGGCGCGGCACCGAGGCGGTCACGAACAGCTTCACCGGGGCGTCCGGGAAGATTACGGTGCCGATGTCGCGTCCGTCCAGCACGGCGCCGTGCGCGTGGCCGAACTCGCGCTGGAAGGCGAGCAGGGCGCTCCGCACCGCCGGCTGCGCCGCCACCCGGCTGGCGCCACGATCGACCTCCGGAGTGCGCAGGTCCCGCCGCTCCAGGTCGGCGGCAGTCAGGGTCGCGGCGGCGGCACCCGCATCCGCGGCAGGGTCGAGCCCGGCATCGAGCATGCGCCGGGCGACCGCGCGATACAGCAGGCCGGTGTCGAGATAGGGCAGGTCCAGGGCCGACGCGAGCGAGGCGGCCAGCGTTCCCTTGCCGGCCGCCGCCGGCCCGTCGACGGCGATCACCAGGCGCGGAGACTTCGGGCCGCCGGCGGCGGAAGGGGCGCTTTGCATGGCGGTTCCTGTGCTTGCTGGGGGGCGGCAAGTCAATCGGCGGCCCGCCGCCCGGCCGGCGGATGTTTGACAGGCGGGCGTGGGGGTGGCATGGGGCGCGCCCTGCGCTGCAATCCACCACAAAAACAGGGTCACTGATGGCCAAGCCAGAACTCGGCATGAAGCGCGTCTGCGTCTCCTGCAGCGCTCGATTTTACGATTTGACCAAGATGCCGGCCGTCTGCCCGAAATGCGGCACCGAGCAGCCGCTCGACCAGCCGCGTCCGCGCCGCGCCGCCGGCAATGTCACCGAGGACCGGCGCCCGAAGAAGGCGGCGCCCGAGCTCGACGAGGCCGATCCCGAGGCGGAGACCGCCGACGAGGAGACCGAGGACGACGACGTCATCGAGGACACCGCCGACCTCGACGACGATGCCGACGCCATCGGCACCGACATCGAGGTCGAGACCGACCGCGACGAACACGAGACGTAAGAGGCAGGACCGGAGGTCAGCGTGCCGCTCACCCTTGCAGGCTCCTGCCGCTGCGGCGCCGTCTCGTTCAGCGTCCGCAGCCACACGCCGCAGCCGTACCAGCGTTGCTACTGCACGATCTGCCGCAAGACGGCAGGCGGCGGCGGGTATGCCATCAACCTGGGCGCGCTGACCCAGGGGATGCAGGTGCGGGACCCGCACAACGCGATCCGGGTGTTCCATGCCGAGATCATGCAGGACGGCGGCGCCTGCGAGCGCTCCACCGCCGAACGCAACCACTGCTCGCGCTGCGGCACCGCGCTATGGCTGTTCTCGCCGGAATGGCCGGAGCTGATCCACCCCTTCGCATCCGCGATCGACACCGACCTCCCGACGCCGCCTTCGTCGGTGCATCTGATGCTTCGCTTCAAGCCCGGCTGGGTGGTTCCTGAGCTGGGCCCGGAGGACCGGAGCTTCGAGCTCTATCCCGAGCAGTCCATCGACGACTGGCACCGCACCCAGGGGCTCTGGGTCAAGTAATCCCCGACGGATCACGCCGTAAGCCGGAACAGCATCAGCGAGCGCCCGGTGACGGCGCAGGCGCTGCCGATTGCGTAGGAGCGGCCCGACAGCATGGTCGGGCGGTTGGTGTCGAGCAGCAGTTGCCACTGCGCGCCGCCGGCGCAGGGCGGCATCACGAACTCCAGCATGTCGTGAAAGGCGTTCAGGATCATCAGCAGCGTAGCATCGGTGCCGGGCCGCCGGATGCCGCTGACCTTGGCGCGGCCATCCATCAGCATGCCCAGGCAGTGCACCGGGCCGGCCTGCCAGTCCGATTGCTGCATCTCGGACCCGGTCTCGTTCACCCAGGTGACATCGCGGACCTGCAGGTCCTCGTCCCAGTCGCCGGTCATGAATCGCTGCCGGCGCAGGATCGGATACTCGTTGCGGAGCTGGATCAGCCGCCGGGTGAACTGGAACATCGCCTGGTGGTCGTCGAGCCGCGTCCAGTCCACCCAGGAGATCTCGTTGTCCTGGCAGTAGGCGTTGTTGTTGCCGTTCTGGGTGCGGGCGAACTCGTCGCCGGCCAGGATCATCGGCGTGCCCTGGCTCATCAGCAGGGTCGCCATCATGTTGCGCATCTGGCGCTCGCGCAGTGCGATGACCGTGCTTTCCTCGGTCTCGCCCTCGGCGCCGCAGTTCCAAGAGCCGTTATTGTCGGTGCCGTCGCGGTTGCCCTCGCCGTTCGCCTCGTTGTGCTTGCCGTTGTACGAGACGATGTCGTGCAGCGTGAACCCGTCATGCGCGGTGACGAAGTTGACGCTCGACCAGGTCCGGCGGCCACGCCGGTTGAACTTGTCGGCCGACGCGCACAGCCGGCGCGCGAGCTCCGCGCCCGAGCTGTCGCCCTTCCAGAAGGCGCGCACGGTGTCGCGGTAGCGGTCGTTCCATTCTGCCCAGCCGGGCGGGAAGCCGCCGACCTGATAGCCGCCGGGGCCACAATCCCACGGCTCGGCGATCAGCTTCACGTCGGACAGGATCGGGTCCTGCCGGCAACTGTCGAGGAAGCCGCCGCCCTCGTCAAAGCCGTAGCTCTCGCGGCCGAGGATGGTGGCGAGGTCGAAGCGGAAGCCGTCCACATGCATCTCGGTCACCCAGTAGCGCAGGCTGTCGGTGACCATCTGCAGCACGCGCGGATGGCTCAGGTTGAGCGTGTTCCCGGTGCCGGTATCGTTGATGTAGTAGCGCTCCTGGCCCGGGATCAGCCGGTAGTAGGAGGCGTTGTCGATGCCCTTGAAGGACAGCGTCGAGCCGAGCTCGTTGCCCTCGGCGGTGTGGTTGTAGACCACGTCGAGGATGACCTCGATGCCGGCATCGTGCAGCCGGGCGACCATCGTCTTGAACTCGGCGACCACCGATGAATTGCCGGTGGCGTAGCGCTGGTCGGGAGCGAAGAAGCCGACCGTGTTGTACCCCCAGTAGTTGGTGAGGTCGTGCTTGATGAGGTGGTCCTCGTCGGCGAAGTAGTGGATCGGCAGCAGCTCGACCGACGTCACCCCGAGCGTCTTGATGTGCGTCACGATCTCGTCGGTGGCGAGGCCCGCAAAAGTGCCCCCCAGCCCGAACGGCAAGGATGGGTGCCGGATGGTGTAGCCGCGCACATGCGTCTCGTAGAAGATCGTGCGCTCCCACGGGATCCTGGGGCGCTGGTCGCGGCCCCAGGTGAAGGCCGGGTCGATCACCCGGCACTTCGGCATGAAGGCGGCGCTGTCTCGCGTGTCGAAGGACAGGTCGGCGTCGGGATGGCCGATCGTGTAGCTGAAGATCTCCGGGGCGTGCCGCACCTGGCCGACATGCGCGCGGGCATAGGGGTCGAGCAGCAGCTTGTTCGGGTTGAAGCGGTGGCCGGCCTCCGGAGCGTACGGGCCGTGCACCCGGTAGCCATAGACGGTGCCGGGGCGGGCATCCGGCAGGTAGCCGTGCCAGACCTCGTCGGTGTATTCGGGCAACTCGATACGGTCGAGCTCGGTGCCCCCCGAGGGGTCGAACAGGCAGAGCTCGACCTTGGTGGCATGGGCCGAGAACAGGGCGAAGTTCACTCCCAGTCCGTCCCAGGTAGCCCCGAGCGGATGGGGCAGTCCCTCGCTCAGTCTCGAGGCCCGGTGGCGGCGTATCACGAAGGCGTCTCCTGGAAAGCTTCAGAACAAGGCGCGGCTGGCAGAACGCCATGCAGTAGCACCGGCGGCGTAGCGGGGTTCCCCGCATAGCCCTGATCGGCAGCTGCTGCGAGGCATCGGGATCAGTTGAACAGCAGCCTGCGCAGGATGCCCGGGGCAAGCAGCGCCAGCGGGTTGACCCGGAGCTGCGGCCGGGCGATCGGCCCCTTGATGGTCAGCGTCGCCGCCAGCAGGCCGCCGCCCTTTTCCGGGCTGAACACGGCGCCCACCCCCGGCAGCTTACCCGGAAGCGCGTTGAACAGATAGGACGGCACGATCGTGCCCTTGAGGTCGAGCGTCTCGCGCGCCAGGTGGATGGGGCCGCGCAGGGTGGCGCCGAGGGCTGCGTTGGAGGCACGTGCACCGGTGAGCATCAGCGTGTCGCCGGTCAGCAGGAACGGCACCTCGAAGCGGGTGACGACAAGCTGCCTGCTCGAACCCCTGAGCAGGAAGCCATAGACGGACAGGTCGCGCGCCATGCGGGCCGCGAGCGGCGCGTCATGCACGGTGAACCTGCCGATGCTGGCGACAGCCTTCAGTTGGGTTGCTCCGGGGCTGCCGCCGGGGACCGGCTCCAGGCTGCCGTCGAGACGCAGTAAGCCCCCCTCGACACTGTCCGCGACTCCCAGCGCCTTGAGCAGGGCGCCGGCATCGTCGGCCTGCAGCCGGAGCCGCCGCGCCGCATGGTCAGGGTCCAGGGTGACAGTGACCGGAGTCGGTCCCGCCACCCGCAGGCGCGCCGAGGAGACCACGCTGCCGCGCGCCTCGGCGTGCAGCGTGACCCCGCTGAACGAGCGGGTCGGGCTGAACAGGACCTTCTGGAAGGCGAGGTCGGCGAGCCAGGAAGCGTCCGGCACCGGCCTCGCAGGCGCGCTCGGACCCGCCGCCGGCCGCCCGGGCCTGGCCTCGCTGAGGTAGGGCAGCACGTCCAGCACCGGCCCGTGCAGGCTGAGGCGCAGCGGCGTGGCTGGCTGGCCAGCCCTCGACTTTTCCGCGAGGCCGCTCGACGGCAGCACGATGCGGCCGCTGCCGCGGCTGCGCCCGAGCATGAAGCGGTCGATCACCACGGTCCTGGCATGGCCGCTCTCGACTTCGGCGCGGCCATCGAAGGCGAGGCCGTCGCCGGTCGCATGCAGGCTGTCGATCGAGACCAGGTGCTGGTCCTGCAGCCCGAACACTCCGGATGCCGCAGCCGGCGTTCCCGGCTGCTTGCGCCAGAGCGGCGTGTCCAGCCCGGCCTGGGTCAGGTCCAGCCCCAGCGCCACCCGGGCCGCACCGTTCCGCCGATGCTCGTAGCCGACATCGAGCAGCGCCTCGCCGGTGAACCGGTGCGCCTCGTCGAGGCCCTCCTGCTGCATCGCCACGTCGTTCACGTGCGACGTCACCTGCGCGCTCTCGGTGATCTGGTCCGGCGTCCCGGCCCGGAAGTCGATGCGGTAGGACATCGTCGACGGCATGCCGCCGATCAGCCCGCTGCCGTGCGCGGAGAGGCCATTCTGGCTTGCGTCGAGCGCCAGCGCGGCCTGGTCGAGATCGCGCCCGACCGCGACATCGCCGAGATGCACCCCGGTCAGGCTGGCCTCGGCATGCACCGAGACGGCATCGGCGCTGATCTTGTCGAGCAGCGGCAGCGCGACCTGCAGCCGTCCGTCGAAGCGCCCGGCGGCGTCCTTGAACGGTGGCGGGTGCTGCGACAGCAGCCGTAGTCGCGGATGCGCCAGCAGGGCCAGCAGGTCTGCGATGCCGCCTGACAGGCTGGTCTCGATACGGGCGTCCTGCCGGGGCACCGAGAGGCCGGTGATGCGGATGGAGGACGCACCCACCTGGAGCGGCGCATGGCCCGCGACCTCCTGCAGGCCATGCCGCGCGGTGATATGCAGCGCGTCCGGGCCGTCGAACGCGAGGTGGCCGTCCAGCGCGCGGATCGGCGGGATCGGACGCAGCCAGTGCAGCACCATGCCATCCGCATCCACGCTGCCCTGCAGGCGGTCGAGGCGCAGCCCATCCGGCCCGGTCGTGGACGCCATGCCGACATCGAGCCGGAAGCCGTGCGCCGTGCCGTCGGTGATGTTGGCGGTGATCCATTTCTGCGCTCCACGCGCCAGCAACGGCGGCCAGTACGATTGCAGCCCGGCAAAGGAGATCCGATCCGCCTCGGCGACGACGCGGAACCGGATCGCCCGCCCGCGCGACCGCGCCAGGCCGGACAGCAGGAAGCTGGGCGCGTCCGGGCCCGACAGCGTCAGGCGGGATGGCGCCAGTACGATGCTCAGCGCCCCCGCGCCGTCATCCGGCAGCGCCAGATTCAACGCGATCAGGCCGGAGGCGACCGGCAGGGTATCGGCTACCGCCCGATCCGGCAGCAGGACGGTGCCCGGCCCTAGACGTGCCGCGATCTGCACCGCGCGGGGGATCATGTAGGCGCCGAACCCTCCGGTCAGCAGGCTGTCCAGGGTCAGCGCGACCGGCAGGCGCAGGTCGCGCAGCCCGCCCAGGGCCGGCACCGAGCGTGCCAGGGACGGTGGCACGAGGTCGGCAGGGACCACCGGGTCGCTCTGGATGCGCCAGGCGATGCTGCCGTCCGGCGCCTCGTCGCCGCCGCCACGCAGGCGCAGGCCGGCGCCCCCGCAGGACAGGCTGGCGTCGAGCCGGCCGGCCGCTCCGGTCGCCGCCGGGCGACGCAACGGCGCGAGGTCGAGATCGGCGATGTCGAGACGGCAGGACTGGCCGCTGGCGGCGTCGCGCAGCAGCACATCCGAGTATACGACGCGCAGCGAACGCACCGCATCGAGGTCGAGCGGCGCGTCGTCGCTCCCGGCATCCGGGCTCGCGCCGGACTGCAGGGCGATCCGGCCGTCGGGGCCGCGCCGGAGCCTTAACTCCGCGCCGGTCGCATCGGCCTGCAGCAGCACGACATGCCGGCGCAGCAGCGGCCAGGGCCGCACCACCAGCGCGATCCGGTCGGCGTGGCTGCCGCTGGCGAGATGCACCGCGTCGAGCAGCACGCCGACCTCGTCGTCCCGCCATGCGAGCCGGGCCCGACCGAGGGTGAGGCCATGCAGCGCCCCAGGCTGCCGCGCGATCGGCGTGGCGAGCCGCCGCGCCAGGCTGGTCACGTCGATCGGGCCGACGCAGAGCCGGAGCGCCAGCGCCGAGGTCAGCAGCAGCGGCAGCACGCACAGGGCGAGTGCCGCCACCGCCAGGGTGTGCCCCAGCCGATGGCGCGGCCGGGCTAGAGGCGCCGTGCCGTCAGCGGGCGGGGCCACGAGCGCTTCGGCTTGACGCGCCCGGCTCACCCTCCGCACCGTGTCCGGCATGTTCCCACGGTTGGCCTAGACCTCCGGCGATGCCACGGTTCCGCCTGCCCTCCGCATGGCCGGCGCCGGGCGATCCGGCGCAGGCCAGGCTCCTGGCGGAGGCGCTGGGTGCACAGGCCGGCGGCGCAGGCACCAGACGCCCCGCCGAAGCGGCGCTGATCGCCTGCCTCGGCGGCAACAGCCCCTATCTTGCCGATCTGGTCCGGCGGGAACCCGGCAGTTTCGCGCGTCTGTGTCGCGCAGGGCCGGATGCGGTGCTGGCGGAGGTGCTGCGCGGGCTGGCGCTCCTGCCGGCGCAGCAGCCACGCGACGCGGTCGCGCGCGCGCTGCGGCAGGCCAAGCGGCAGGTCGCGCTGGCCAGCGCGGTAGCCGATATCGGCGGCCTCTGGAGCCTCGAGCAGGTGACCAGCAGCCTCAGCAGGCTGGCCGAGGCCGCCCTGGGGGCAGCACTCCGGCACCTGCTGCTGGACGCGGCCCGACGCGGCGAACTGGCGCTGGCGTCCGTGGATGCCCCGGAGGACGCGTGTGGCTTCGTCGTGCTCGGCATGGGCAAGCTCGGCGCTGGCGAGCTGAACTACTCCAGCGACATCGACCTGGTGCTGCTCTACGATCCGGACGCGCATCCGGAGCGCCTCGACCTGCAGCGCACCTTCACCCGGATGAGCGCCGATCTCGTGCGCCTGATGGAAGCGCGCGACGCCAACGGCTACGTGTTCCGGATGGACCTGCGGCTGCGGCCGGATCCCGGTTCCACGCCGCCGGCCGTCTCGCTGCCGACGGCGGTGACCTACTACGAGAGCCTGGGCCAGACCTGGGAGCGCGCGGCGCTGAGCAAGGCGCGTCCGGTCGCGGGCGACCTTGTCCTCGGCCGGGAGTTCCTGGCCACGATCCGGCCGTTCATCTGGCGGCGGCACCTCGATTTCGCGGCCATCGAGGACATCGTCGCGATGAAGCGCCGCATCGACCGGCATCGCGGCACCGCCGGCCGGCCGCCGCTCGGTATCCCGGAGGCGGCGCAGCCCGACCCGGTCGCGCTCCTCCTCGGCCACGACCTCAAGCTCGGCCATGGCGGCATACGGGAGATCGAGTTCCTGGCGCAAACCATGCTGCTGGTCTGGGGCGGCCGGGCGCCGGAGCTGCGCGACGCCACCACGCTGGGCGCGCTGGCCCGGCTCGCCGAGGGCAGCTACATGCCGACCGGTCTCGCGTCCGACCTCGCCAGCACCTACCGGCTGCTGCGCGGCGTCGAGCACCGGCTGCAGATGCGCGAGGATCGCCAGACCCACAGCCTGCCGGACGACAGGGCAGAGCTGGACCGCTTCGCGCTGTTCATGGGCGACACTGCCGGAGACGAAATGGCTCGTACGCTGCTCGAGCCGATGCGGCGCGTGCATGCCGCGTTCCACGACCTGTTCGCCACCGGCCCGGCCGGACGCGAGCCGGAACCGTTCTGCCACCTTGATGCACCGGATCTGCCCGCCCTGCTCGGCCGCGCCGGCTTCGCGCAACCCGCGCGGGCGGCCGCCATCCTGGGGAGCTGGCGCGACCGCCACCTGCGCGCGCTGCGTTCGGATCGCGCGCAGGGGCTGCTGCGCGACATCCTCCCCGGCCTGCTCGCCGCCCTGCTCGAACAGCAGGACCCGATGCTGGCGCTCGTCCGCTTCGACAGCCTCCTGGCCCGGCAGAGCGCCGGCGTGCAGTTGCTGTCGCTGCTCGCGCACAATGCGCCGCTGCTCGGGCGCATCGCCGTCGTGCTCGGCGCGGCACCGTTTCTCGCCGACCACCTGGCCGCGGTGCCGTCCGCGCTGGAAGGGCTGCTGCTGCCCCAGGACGAGGCAGGGACCGGCCGCCGGCTGGACCGGCAGATCCGCATGGCGTCCGGCATCGAGGAGGCGATCGCCCGGGCACGCATCCTGGTGCGCGGCGAGGAGTTCCGGCTGGCCCTGGCCGAGCTCGACGGGCGCATCGGCGTGGACGCAGCCGGCCGCGCCCGCACTGCCCTCGCAGGCGCGGTCATCGCCGGCCTGCTGGCGGTGGTGCGGCGCGAACACCGGATGCGGCACGGGCAGGTACCCGGCGGCGGCATGGTGGTCGTGGCGCTCGGCAAGGTCGGCTCGCGCGAGATGATGGCGGGCTCCGACCTCGACCTGATGCTGGTCTATGATCATCCGCCGGAAGTCGGCGACAGCACGCTGCCGCGCGGCGCGCAGGGCCGTCCGCTGCCGGCCAGCCAGTATTTCATCCGGCTGGCGCATGCGCTGATCGCGGCCCTCTCGGCACCGGGACTGGAAGGGCCGCTCTACGCCCTGGACATGCGGCTGCGGCCGTCGGGCAGCAAGGGACCGGTCGCGGTGTCGCGGGCCGCCTTCCGGCGCTACCATGCCGAGCAAGCCTGGACGTGGGAGCGGATGACGCTCACCCGGGCTCGCGTGGTCGCCGGGCCGCGGGCGCTGCGCGGGAGGATGCGCGGCGAGATCGCCCGCGCGATCCAGGGACCGGAGCGCCTTGCGAACAGCGGCCGCCGCCGGACCCTGCAGGCAGCCTGCGGGATGCGGGGCCGGATCGCCGCCGAGCGGCCGCCACGCGGGCCGTGGGACATCAAGCTGCTGACTGGCGGCCTGCTCGAGGTGGAGTTCATCGCGCAGGTCCTGCAGCTCGTCTGTGGCGGCGCTGTCGTGCGCCATCCGGTGACCCGGATTGCGCTGCGCCGCCTGGAACGCGCGGGGTGCCTGTCCGGCGCGCAGGCGGCAAGTCTGGTCGAGGCCGACCGGTTCTGGCGTTCCTTGCAGAGCAGGCTGCGCATCCTGTTCGGGACAAGGGTGCCGGACAGCGCGGAGGCCTGGACGGCGCCGGTCCGCGACGCGCTGCTGGTCGGCCTCGACGCGCCCGGGATCCGGGACCTTGAGGGCCTGCGCGTCCACATGCAGACGGTCGCGGCGACCGTGCGCGGCATCTTCTCGGCAGTGGTCGGTGATCCCGCCGCGCGCGCCGTGCCAACGCCGGCGCCTCGAGGGGTCGGCCGGGCTGGCAATCTGCGCCTCGAAGCGGCAAAGGACATGCGGTTCAGCATAAGGACGAACCGCATGGCGCACATCCCGCCTTCGCCCGCTACCGCGAAATCCGACACGGCCCCGCGCGCTCTTGCGGTCGGGGATGCCGCCCCCGCATTCGACCTTCCGGCGAGCTTCGGACGGCGCGTCAGCACGACCAGCCTCGCCGGCTCGCCCTACGTGCTATATTTCTACCCGAAGGCGGACACCAGCGGTTGCACCAAGGAAGCCTGCGAGTTTCAGGAGGCGCTGGGCGCGCTCGCGGCCAGCGCGGGCACGCTGGCGATCGTGGGGATATCGAAGGATCCCGTGCCGGCGATCGAAGCCTTCGCCAGGAAATTCAGCCTGGAGTTCCCGCTCGCCACCGACGAGGCCGGAACCACCCTCGAGGCCTACGGCGTCTGGGTCGGGAAATCGATGTACGGCAGGCGCTACATGGGGATCGAGCGCACGACCCTATTGGTCGACGCCGGAGGCCGGATCGCGCGCATCTGGAACAAGGTGAAGGTTCCCGGTCATGCCGCCGAGGTGGTCAAGGCGGCCGGCAGCCTCGCCTGATCAGAGGCTGCCGGCAAGACGACCCTGGACCTAGTAGCCGTAGCCGGGCTGGGCGTAGTAGCCCGGGGCGGGCGCCGCATAGACCACCGGCGGCGGCGCATAGACCACGGGCGGCGGCGCGTAGTAGCGGGGCGCTGCCAGGGCTCCGATCAGGGCGCCCGCTGCCAGGCCACCGACGAGCGGCCCGACGAAACCGCCACGATACCCGTAGCCGCGATAGCCGTAGCCGCCGTGGTAGCCGTAGCCGCCATGATAGCCATAGCCGTGGCGCCACTGGGCCTGCGCCGCCGGCGCGGTGGTCACGGCAAGGCCGGCGGCCAGCAGTGGCGCGGCCAGAATTAGACGCATCGAACTACGCATGGGATGAATGCCTCTCTCTGCTCGGACCGCTCTCGGCATCGCCTGCCTAGCCAGCCCGGCGGCGATATGGTGATCGTCGCCTTCCATTCATAGAACGCAGGAAGCGTGTCGATTTGCAGGCGGCGGCAAGGCAGAATGATTTCAAAGTGTCTGCATCGGCCTCCCGCCAGTCACGTCATTGCGAGGGCGGCTGCTCGACCCGAGTGCCGGGAGGTGCCGCGAACAGCGACGGGTCCTGCGGCGCGTAGCTGACCCTGGAGGCCACCAGCAGCACCTTTCCCGCATGCCGGGCCCGCAGCAGCACCCCGTCCGGGGTGAGGCAGATCACGCTGTCGGCGCCGCTGTCGTCGATGGTGCGCCATTCGGTGCAGGGTGTCCCCGCCACCTTGTCGTCCCCGAGGCGACCATAGCGTCCGGTGGCACGCAGGCCCGGGGCCTGGACCCCGCCGCCGGGCCGCGTCGCCGGCAGCGGCAGCAGCGTCGCCGTTGCGTGCCGTGGATCGACCACCAGGATGCGCCGGGCGCGGTAGTCGGTGATCATGTAGGCGTTGCCGGGCGGGTCGAGGCGCTGGCTCCAGAGCGAGACCGACCAGCGCATGCGCTGCGCCATCACCGAGGGCGGCTGCAGGGCAGCCGGTCCGGCATCGGCGGGAGCCGGAGCCGGACCGGCGACGAGATAGGTCACGTCCACGTCGCGCTGCGGCGTCACGAAGGGGTTCGGGATGTCCTGAGCCGTGGCGGCGGTGCCGAGGAGGCAGCCGGCCGCGGCGAGCAGGACGCCGAGCCGCCCGGCCGGCCTCACGGATGCGCGGGATCGATGCCGGGACCGCCCATCGATGGTCCGCCCGGCCCTGCAGCCCCGGGCCCTGTATCGCCGGGTCCCGCATCGCCCGGCCCGGCGCCCCCGCGCTCATAGGCCGCCGGACCCTCGGGATGGGCAACCCGGGTGTAGCCGGCGGGCGGCTGGAAGGCCGCAGCCGCAATCGGGCCGTAGCTGACGCTGCGCGCGATGAGATGCCCGCGCGCGCCCTGGCTGTCGACGCCGTCCTCGCTGAGCACCACGCCGTCGGCGGTGACGCAGGCATGCGCGCTGCCCGACGTGGTGATGATAGACCAGGTGGTGCAGGGCAGACCGGCGACGGTGGCGGTGCCGGTTGCGGTGTATTGCATGGCCGGATCGAGCAGGAACGGGCTGCGCTGCTCCTCGCGCTCGGGCACATCCATGTAGACCTTGGCCGGACCGATCACGACCAGCATCTGCCGGCGGTCGCGGTCCATGATCGTGCTGCCCTGCCCGTCCGGCGCATCGATGCGCATCAGCCGGCCCTGAGCGCTGAACAGCACGCGAACCTGCTGCGGCGCCGGAGCACCGTCCGGCTCGACGTCATACGTCACGGTGACGTCCCGGCTCGGCATGTAGAGCGGATGCCCCACCTGCTCCGCCTGGGCCTGCTGCGCGTGACCGGGCGCGGCCAGTCCGAGCAGTGGCAGGACCGGTGCAAGCAGGAATGCCGGTTTGGACAGGTGCAGACGCATCAGGAGACCCCGAACAGGTGCAGCACTCCGGGCTGGAGCTGCACCCGAAGTGGTGCCGGGCGAGGCCGGGTGTCAACCACTCGCCACCTGGTTGTCTTCGTCCCGTACCGGGCCCAGCCTGCGCACCCCCTGCAGGAGGTCGTCCGGCTCCTGCCGCCAGCGCGCCTCCACCGCCGTCGCCTCCGCCAGCATGCCGCGATAGCGCGCGCGCGCCACCTCGATGGCGCCGAACTGCGACAGGTGGGAGGTGATGAACTGGGTGTCGAGCAGCCGGAACCCGCCCAGCCGCAGCCGGGCTACCAGGAACACCAGCGCCACCTTGGAAGCGTCGCGCCGCCGGCTGAACATGCTCTCGCCGAAGAACGCGCCCCCGATGGCGATGCCATACAGCCCGCCGCACAGCCTGCCGTCCTGCCAGCACTCTATGCTGTGCGCGGCGCCCATCCGATGCACCGCCAGGAACAGCGAGCGGATCTGCGGATTGATCCAGCTCTCCTCACGACCCGGCGCCGGCGCGGCGCAGCCGTCGATCACCGCCTCGAAGGCGCGGTCGGTGGTGACCTCGAAGCCGCCCGCAAGCGCCGTGCGGCGCAGGCGGCGGGACAGATGGAACCCGTCGAGCGGCAGGATGCCGCGCGGTTCCGGATCGAGCCAGAACAGTTCGGTGGCGTCGCGCGTCTCGGCCATCGGGAACAGCCCGTCGCGATAGCGGCGCAGCAGCAGGTCCGGTGTCACCTCGACGCGGCGTCTGAACATGGGCAGATACTGGCGGCGAGCGGGGCGCCGAGGCAATCGTCGATGCTCTGGCCGTGAAGACATCCGGGCCACCAGCCACCAGGACCCTCAACCGATGCGCATGATGCTGGTTTTCACGATCTTTGCGGCGATCTCGGCGGTGCTCTGGGCGCTGATGCCACATATCGCGGGCGGCGTGGCGCTCGACATGGTGCTGATCTACCTGCTGCTGGCCGTGATCTCGGCACTCCTGGGGCTGCTGCCCCAGGGCGACCGGAAGGGCGACGGCTGAAGCCGCGCCGGATCGCCGGCAGCAGGCGTTCTCAGGCGGCCGCGGGACGATGCGCGAGGTTGGCCCGGATCCCATCCACCGCCTCACGGACATTCATCGCGCCGTAGGTGCGCTCGAGCCGCCGGATGGTGAAGTGCGCACGTGCCAGGGCGCGGTAGTGCGCCAGGAACGCCGCGTTCAGCGACGCGCCGCACAGCGCGCCGGCCACCGGCATCATCTGCAGGGCCACCTTGCGCGACAGTGCCAGGCCATAGTGCGACGAGACCTCCGACAGCAGCATGACCACCGGACGGCCACGCAACACCGCACGGGCAGAGAAGAAGCCGAGCTCGCTCTGCTCCTCGGTGCCCTCGTGCGCCTGCAGGGCGAACACCTCGAGGCAGGCGCGCTGGCCTTCGGCGCTCGAAAGGTCCTCGCCCTCCTCGCGGGCGATGCGGGCGATCTCGCGCATGATGGTCAGGGTGGTGAAGCCGATATCCGGGATCAGCCCGCTCAGCCCGGCAAACCCGCCGACCGCCCCGGAGACGGCGACCGCCGCCTGGGTGGCGTGGTCGCGCCAGCCACGCTCCGGCGGCACCATGTCCCCGGTCGAGATCAACGGAGCGGGGTTTCGCAGGCCGATCACCGCGATGTTGAAGGCGCGCACGACGGCCGCCTCGCCGAGGCCGCGTAGCTTGGCCTGCAGCCCGGGCGCGAGGCCGATCCCGCGCATGCCCAGTCGGGTCGCCTGGCCGACCGCGCCGCCCATCAGGTCGGCGAGGCGGACCAGCAGGCCGCGGCCAGTCTCGACCTGGTGCAGAGCCTGCTCCAGGGCGCCGAGCGAGGCGGCACTCAGCGCATGCGGATCGGATGCCAGAGGTGTCAGTTCGCTGCCCTGGGTCGCGCTCATCGCCGTCTCCATCAATGCCGCGCGGTCAACGCGCGGATGACGGCCCGGCTTCACCCCGGAATGCGAAAGGCCGGCCTTCTTCGATCGGAGCCGGCGCGGTCAGGCCGTACGGCGTGCCTCGGCGTCCGTCTCGACACCTGGATCCGAGGACAGCTTCTGCGCCACATGCATCAGGACGCTGCGATCCTCGGCGCTGCAGGCCCGGAACAGGCGCAGCAGCGACATCTCCTCCGACGACAGCACGCTGTCGGTGGCAAGGCCTTCCCAGCCCTCCTTGAGCATGCTGACGGACACGCCGAGCGCCTCGGCGATTCGACGCAGCTTGCTCCCCATCTGGCCGGCGCGGCCGGTCTCCCACTGGGCCACGGCGCTGCGCGAAACACCGGTGGACATGGCCAGGGTGTCCTGGGTGAGGCCACGCGCCCGCCGCAGGATCCGGATCCGGCTGCCGATCGCCAGGCCCGTCTGCGCCGCGGGCGCCGGCTCCGCCGAAAGCTCGGGCGTCAGCGCCGGCAATACCGTCCCGGACGTCGAGCGGGGCGGGACGGCGGGGCGCGACACGGCGGCCTGCAGAGCCGTATCGTTGGTCACAAAACCGGGAGGCTGCATCAAAACCGCCAGTCGTATCGTTTCCGAACCAGCCATCTAGCCTGCCCCAACCTTGACCCATTTCGTAAAAAATTTACGGAAACTTGACCAAGACACACGACTTGGACGGGTGAGTCCAAGTTTGCACCGGCAGAGGTGACGTTGGCAAAGCCGAACATAAAAATTAACGATTTGTTCTCGCGTGAGATTGATTACGGGCGTAAATCAACTGGGTGGGACGCCGCGTTGCAGCACCAGCACGTATCCTCTCGCCGGAGCCCATTGCCATGACATCGTTCTTCCGCCTTGCGACTCCGGTCATTTTTGGGACGGCGCTGAGCTTGGCGCCAGCCATGCTGGGCAGCCTCCCCGCGCAGGCCCAGGCCCTGCGGGCGAGTTCGGCCAATTCGACGGCGGCCGGCATGACCGCCAACCGTAACTCGCTGGCCACTCCCAACACGACCGGCTTGCCCGGCGCCACCGCCTCGCAGAGCATCTCGACCGGGACCGGCTCGCCATCCGCGGTGTCGATCCTGGGCATGCCGCTGCGGGTATCGGCTCCGGTCACGGCCCCCTACAACGGCGCCGGCAGCTACAGCACCTTCGCCGGGCAGCCGGAGCGCGGGCAGGACGACGTGCTGCAGCAGAGCATCGACGGCGCGCCCTGACCCTGGCGGTGCCTCACGGCTTCCAGCCGCCCATGCGGCAGATCGCGGACCAGTGCTCGGCGTTGACCGGCACCACCGACAGTCGTGACTGACGGACCAGTGCCATGTCGGCCAGGGCGGGCTCGGCCTTGATCTGCGCCAGGGTCACCGGGTTCGGGAATGCCGAGACCGCCTTCATGTCGACGCACACCCAGTCGCCGTCCGCACGGGTCGGGTCGGGGTAGGCCTCGCGCACCACCTCGACCACGCCGACGATTTCGCGACCGGTGTTCGAATGGTAGAAAAACACCCGGTCGTGCCGCCGCATCGCCGTGAGGTTTTTCTTCGCCTGGTGGCTGCGCACGCCGGTCCAGGGCTCGATGCCGCGCTCCACCTGCTGCGCCCAGGAGAATGCATCCGGCTCCGTCTTCACCAGCCATGTGTTCATGCGCGACGCCGTCACTCGATCAGCGCCCCGTCGCGGAACACGCTGCGATAGCCGCGAATGACGGTGCTCTCGAACAACCCGGCCTCGGCATAGGGGTCGCCGGCCGCCAGCGCTTCCGCCTCCGCGCGTCCCGCCATGTTGACCAGCAGCAGGCTACCGGCCGGCTTGCCGTCGAGGTCCAGCACCGGACCGGCCTGCACCAGGCACTCCGCGCGCCGCTGCAGGTAGGCAAGGTGCGCGCTGCGCGTAGCCAGCCGGAGTTCCTGGCATCCGGGCTTGTCGGTGCAGTGGATTGTGAACAACATGCGGGTCTCCATTGATGCCGGGCCGGAAGCGGACTCAGGGATGGCGCGGAGCATAGGATGGAGGTATTGCGCGTGACAGTGCAGCGGGCGCGCTTCGCATTCGAACCCGACCGATCTGCAGCGAACCGGAGTACCGGCGTCTCCATAGCTTGAACAGGGTCGACGCGCTTGGATGCCACCACGACCATTGCCGCAACGGATGCCGACGCGGCGCCGGACCCCGAGAAGGTCGCGTCGCGCCGACGCCCTGGCGGCCTGCTGCACCGCTTCGCCAATCCCGGCCGGTTCCTGCGGCTGGCGGCGCGGCTGCAGCCCTGGCTCAATGCAGCCGCCATCCTGCTCACCGGCTGCGGCCTGATCTGGGGCCTGTTCTTCTCGCCGGCCGACTGGCAGCAGGGCGACGCGGTCCGCATCATGTATGTGCATGTTCCCGCCGCCTGGCTCGCCTCGGTGGGCTACGTGGCGCTCGCGTTCTGCTCGGTGCTGTCGCTGGTCTGGCGGCATCCGCTGGCCGACCTCGCCGCCGCCGAGATCGG
>CAXTVI010000005.1:25861-120786 GCA_964247695.1 uncultured Acetobacteraceae bacterium | reverse complement strand
TTGTGTGGAAGCCTCGACAGAGGACCCCGGTCCTGACTTGATGGCGGACCCGAAAGGATTCGAACCTTCGGCCTTCGCCTTCGGAGGGCGACGCTCTATCCAGCTGAGCTACGGGTCCCGCCGGGGCTGAATAGCCTGATCGACCTGCCCTGCCAAGCCTGCAGCCTCCGCCTTCAGCTACCGCCGGCCAGGCCATCCAGGCCGGCCGGCAGGAACGGCGGCACACTGGTTTCCCAACTCGCGCCGGCGCCCCAGGCTGACGCCGCGACATCCGCGCCCGACGGCAGCAACTGCCCGGGATCGCGCATCCAGGAGACGATGTCGGCAATCACCGCGTCGCGGCCACGATCGCGCATCAGCAGGTGGTAGCCGCGCGGGTAGTACGCGCGGCGAACGCCGGGCGGCAGCCGGGCCCAGCTTGCCGCCATCGAGGCAGGCGGCACCAGCTCGTCATGCGCGCCGTAGGCGATCAGGACACGGCCCCTCACGCCGGATGCGCTCGCCGCCGCGCGGGTCATCAGCTGCACGAGGCCGCGCAGGGTCGCCGTCCGGCTGCCGGTCAGGGTCAACGGATCGTATGAGAGGCGGTAGAGCGCCGCCAGGTTGTCGCTCGCCACCACGTGCAGCGCGACCTCGCGTCCGGTCAGCCGCCAGTCGGGCGTGAGCGTGGCGGCGGCCCAGAGCGAGGCAGTCAGCAGCGGGCTCATCTGCGTGCTGCTCCACACCGCCGGCGCCAGCAGGATGGTTCCCGCCAGCGGCGGAGCATCAGGACGCGCCGCCAGGCACAGCGCCACCGCCCCGCCCATGCTCTCGCCCATCACGTAGGGCGGCACGCCCGGATGCGCGGCGCTGGCCAGGCGCGCCATCTGCGCCGCATCCTCGACCAGGCGGTCTGCGCCGGGCCAGCGTCCGCGATCGGGCGCCTGCCCGAAGCCGCGCTGATCCGGCGCATAGACGGCAATGCCCTGCGCGGCCAGGGCCGGCCCCGACAACTCCCAGGCGTCGCGGCTGTCATTGAAACCGTGCAGCGCCAGCACGACGGCCCGCGTCCGCACCGCCAGCGAGGGCTGCCACACCCGTACCGGCATGCGGGCGCCATCCGTCAGTGTCCAGGTCAGGTCCGGAGGCACCAGCCGGCGATCCGCCTCCAGGGTCCGGCGCGAGATCGCGGGCCCGGTCGCATGATGCTGCGGCGAGCTTAGGGCGCACGCGGCCAGTGCGAGCAGCAGCAGGGCGAGGAGCGGGAGACGGAGGTTTGTTACCACGGACTTCCTGCGTATCATCGTCGCACGATACCGGCCACAGACGAGGCGCATCCATGCCGTTCGGCGCACCTACCCCTACCCCGCAGCTCGGCGAGATCGAGACACTGGTCGTCGACAGCAGGGTCGTGGCCTGCGACGGCGGCGACGGGCCGCTCGGCCATCCGCGCGTCTGGCTGCGCATCGTCGAGAGCCAGACCTTCTGTCCGTACTGCTCGCGGGTTTATGTGCTCGACCAGAACGCGGCCGACGCCGGCGATACCGGCCACTGACCGCCGGTCCCCGCCGTGGCCGCCCCTGACGTGCAGGATACCATCGAGATCGACGCCGAGATCCAGCCCGATACGCTTTCGGACGCGCATCTGGTCCTGATCGACGGCTCCGGCTTCATCTTCCGCGCCTTCCACGCGCTGCCGCCGATGAACCGGGCGGACGGCACTCCGGTGAATGCGGTGTATGGCTTCGTCAACATGCTGGCGCGGTTCCTGCGCGACCATGTCGGCAGCCACCTCGCGGTGATCTTCGATGCCGGGCGGCTGACGTTCCGCAACGAGATGTACAGCGCCTACAAGGCACACCGGCCGGAGCCGCCGGAAGAGCTGATCCCGCAATTTGCCCTGGTGCGCGAGGCCACCGCCGCCTTCGGCATCCCCGCCATCGAGCTGGCCGGCTGGGAAGCGGACGACCTGATCGCCGCCTACGCGAGGGCGATGTCGGAGGCGGGCGGCCGCTGCACCATCGTCTCGTCGGACAAGGACCTGATGCAGCTGATCCGGCCCGGCGTCGACATGCTGGACCCGATCAAGCAGAAGCCGATCGGCGAGGCCGAGGTGCGCGACCGCTTCGGCGTCGGTCCCGAGAAGGTGATCGAGGTGCAGGCGCTGATGGGCGACAGCGTCGACAACGTACCGGGCGTGCCAGGGATCGGGCCGAAGATCGCGAGCACGCTGGTGGCCGAGTTCGGCGACCTCGAGAGCATCCTTGCGGCGGCACCCGCGATGAAGCCGTCCAAGCGGCGCGACATGCTGATCGAGCATGCCGAGGCGGCGCGCATGTCGCGCCGCCTGGTCATCCTGCGCGACGACGCGCCGCTGCCGCTGCCGATCCGCGAGCTGGGTTTCGCGCAGCCCGATCCGCCGCGTCTCGCGACCTGGCTCGACGGCATGGGCTTCCGCTCGATCAGCCAGCGGCTCGGGCTGGACGGACAGGCGCTCGCCCCGCCGCCGGCCGCGCCAGCCGGAGATCCTGCCGCCGTCACGCCGGAGACCGTGCCGTTCGCCGGCTACGAGACGGTGACCGACCTTGCGGTGCTGCAGGCGTGGATCGCCGAGGCGCTGGCTGCCGGGCTGTGCGCCATCGACACCGAGACCGACGGGCTGGACCCGATGCGGGCCAGACTGGTCGGCTTCTCGCTGGCGATAGCGCCGGGGCGCGCCTGCTACGTGCCGCTGCTGCATGACGGCGACCTGGAGAACCCGGTGGGCGCGCAGATCGAGACCGGCCCGGCGCTCGACGCCCTGGCGCCGTTGCTGACCGATACGGGCACGCTGAAGCTGTTCCAGAACGCCAAGTTCGACCTGCTGGTGCTGGAGCATGCCGGAGCACCCCGGGCGAGCCCGATCGACGACACCATGCTGATTTCCTATGCGATGGAGGCCGGCAGCCACGGGCACGGAATGGACGAGCTGTCGGCGCGGCATCTCGGTCATACGCCAATCAGCTACGACCAGGTCACCGGCACCGGCCGGAACCGCATCCCGTTCGCGCGCGTCGACCTGAAGCGCGCCACCGATTATGCCGCCGAGGATGCCGACGTCACCCTGCGGCTGTGGCACGTCCTGCGGCCCCTCCTGCGGCCGAACCGATCACTGGCGCTCTACGAGCAGCTCGAGCGTCCGCTGATACGCATCCTGGCCGACATGGAGCAGGCCGGCATCAGCGTCGATGCGGTCGAGCTGCGTCGGCTGTCGGAGGATTTCGCGCAGCGCATGGCAGTGATGGAGACCGAGATCCACCGCCTCGCCGGCCGCTCGTTCAATCTCGGCAGCGCCAAGCAGCTTGGCGAGATCCTGTTCGACGAGATGTCGCTTCCCGGCGGCAAGCGCATGAAGACCGGCGCCTGGGGCACCGACAGCTCGGTGCTGCAGGCACTCGCCGAGCAGGGCCATGACCTGCCGGCGCGCATCCTGGAATGGCGGCAGCTCGCCAAGCTGAAATCCACCTACGCGGATGCGCTGGTCGAGGAGATCAATTCCTCCACCCACCGCGTGCATACCTCGTTCCAGATGGCGATCACCTCGACCGGGCGGCTGTCATCGAACGAGCCCAACCTGCAGAACATCCCGATCCGCACCGAGGAGGGCGGACGCATCCGGCGCGCCTTCATCGCAGCCCCCGGGCATGTGCTGGTCTCGGCCGACTACTCGCAGATCGAGCTGCGCCTGCTCGCCCACGTGGCCGGCATCCCGGCCCTGAAGGAAGCGTTCGCCGAGGGACAGGACATCCACGCCCGAACCGCCAGCGAGGTGTTCGGGGTGCCGATGCAGGGCATGGACGCGGCCACGCGCCGGCGCGCCAAGGCGATCAATTTCGGCATCATATACGGCATCAGCGCCTTCGGGCTCGGTCGCCAGCTCGGCATCCCGCCTGGGGAGGCGCGCTCCTATATCGACGCCTATTTCGCGCGCTATCCCGGTATCCGTGACTTCATGGAGAGCACGCGCGAGGAGGCGCGCCGGCACGGCTACGTGCTGACCCCGTTTGGGCGACGCTGCTGGATTCCCGGAATCGCCGAGAAGAACCCGGCGCGGCGCGGCTATGCCGAGCGCCAGGCCAGCAACGCGCCGCTGCAGGGGGGAGCGGCCGACATCATCAAGCGCGCGATGGTCCGGCTGCCCGCCGCACTCGCCGAAGCCGGACTGACGGCCCGGCTGCTGCTGCAGGTGCATGACGAGCTGCTGTTCGAGGCACCGGACAGCGAGGCCGGCCCGCTGCAGGCCCTGGCCAAGCGGGTGATGGAGGGGGCGGCCAGCCTGTCAGTGCCGCTGGTGGTCGAGACCGGCCACGGCGATAGCTGGGGCGACGCGCATTGAATCGCGCCGCCGCCGCGTTCTCCGGTGTCGGCGCCGCCTTGCTGCTGGCGGTGGGAGGCCTTGCGATCATCCATCCGGCGATCCTGCATCCGTTCACGCCGCAGGCCAGCGACCCGTCGAGCCTGGATATCGGCGGCCCGTTCACCCTCACCGCCTCCGACGGCCGCACCGTCACCGATGCCGATTTCCGCGGCAAGTGGATGCTGGTCTATTTCGGCTACACGCACTGCCCGGACGCCTGCCCGACCGCGCTGAACAACATGGCCAATGCGCTCGACTTGCTCAAGCAGCGCCGGCAGGACATGGCGCCGGTGTTCATCACCGTGGATCCGGCGCGCGACACGCCGCAGGTGATGGGGAAATATGTCGGGCTGTTCGACAAGCAGATCACGGGCCTGACCGGGACGCAGGCGCAACTCGACACTGCCGAACATGAATACCGCGTCTATGCCGCGCGCCATGAGGAAAAGGGCGGCGGCTACTCGATGGACCACAGCTCGATCATCTACGTGATGGACAAGACCGGCCGCTTCTCGACCTTCATCGATGGAGCGGCGAGTGCCGGGGACATTGCCGCCAGGCTGCGGAAGCTGGACAGCTAGGTGCGGCCGCTGCTGCTGCCGTTCCTGCTGTGCCTCGCGGTCTGGGCACCGGTCGGCGCTTCGGCCGTCGAAGTCGCGGCGGCGCCCTACCAGCCTGAACATCGCGGCGGCACCCTCCGGCTGACGGCGGATGCAAGCGGCGGCACGCTGGATCCGCAGATCAACTACGTCAGCACCAACGCGCAGATATTTGCCGTCACCAATGACGGCTTGACCGCTTTCGCCAAGGTCGACGGACCCGGAAGTGCGACGATCGTCGCCGACCTCGCGGACCGGTTGCCTACCCCTTCGGACGTCGGCCGGACCTACGTCTTCCACCTGCGTCCCGGCATCCGCTTCTCGACCGGCCAGCCGCTCCGACCCAGCGATGTGCTCGCGACCATGCAGCGCATCTTCAAGGTCGGAAGCCCCACCGCCGGAAGCTTCTATGGCGGCATTGTCGGCGCCGCGCAGTGCCTCAACGACGCGGCGCACTGCACGCTGGCCGGCGGCGTCGAAGCCGACGACGTGGCTGGCACAGTCACCTTCCACCTGACCCGGCCGGACGGCGAGTTCTTCGACAAGCTGGCGATGACACACGCCTCCGTGGTTCCGGCCGACACGCCGCTCAAGGATCTCGGCAATACGCCGGCTGCCGCCACCGGGCCGTATCGGATCACGCAGTTCGACTCCAACCACGGCATGATCCTGGAGCGGAACCCGTATTTCCGGGTCTGGAGCGCCATCGCGCAGCCCGAGGGCTATGCCGACCGGATCCAGTACGATTTCGGCCTCACCGATGAGGCACAGGTCACGGCGGTCGAGAACGGCCAGTACGACTGGATGTTCAACAACAAGCCGCTCGACCGACTAAGCGAACTCGGTGACCGCTACTCCGCGCGCGTCCACATCCAGAACATGTTCGCGATCTTCTACGTTCCGATGAACATGAACCTGCCTCCGTTCAACAACATAAAGGCAAGACAGGCAGTCAACTATGCGGTCAACCGCCAAGCCATGGCGATCTTCTACGGCGGCACCGCGGTGGCGGAGCCGCTCTGCGAAATGGTCCCGACGGGGATCCCCGGCCGGATCGACACCTGCATGTACAGCAAGGGTGCGGACATCGATCATCCTGTTCCGCACTGGCAGAAGCCCGATCTCGCTCGCGCCCGTGCCCTGGTCCAGGAGAGCGGCACCAAGGGCGCCAAGGTGACGTTGCTCGTCTTCAACCGGGCAGTCGACGCGGCGATGGGCATCTACCTGCAGAACACGCTGCGGCAGATCGGCTACGATGCCTCGGTAAAGTTCGTGAACGACTCGATCGGGTTCACCTATATCCAGAACACCAACAACAAGGTCCAGATCAGCCTCACCGACTGGTACGCGGACTATCCCGCCGCCTCGAACTTTCTCGACGACCTGTTCGGTTGCGAGAATTTCCACCCCGGCTCGGACGCGTCGATCAACATCTCCGGCATGTGCGACCGGAGCATCCAGGCGACGATGGAGCAGGCCGGGCGGATTTCGGCCACCGACCCGCAGGCGGGTGCGGCACTCTGGTCGCAGGCGGGGCGGCAGATCATGCAGATCTCCGCGGCGGCGCCGCTGATCCAGTTCAAGTATGTCGACCTGGTCTCGAAACGATTGGGCCACTACACCTACACGCTGCTGTACCACATGCTGTTCTCCCAGGTATGGGTGCGATGACTGCCGTGCTTCCGATCCCTCGCCGGACCGCACGCCGCTCCGGACCCTGGGCGACCGCCGCCGCCGCGCTGCTGCGTGACCGCGCGGCCATGGTTGCGCTCGTCGGGCTGCTGCTGATCGTCGCGGCCTGCGTGCTGGCGCCGGTCTACGCGCACGACATCGCGCACACGGATCCGTTCGACAGCGACGTCGCCGCCACCGTGACGCTGAACGGTCACGAACTCGCGGTGATGCAGCCGAACGACAACCCGCTGCATCTCGGACTCACCCCGCTCGGGCCGACCTGGCATCCATCCGCGTATCTGCTCGGCTCCGACAGCCAGGGTCGCGACGTGATGGCGAGGCTGCTGTATGGCGGCCGCAACTCGCTGCTGATCAGCGCCGCAGCCACATTGCTTTGCATCGTCATGGCGGCATTCGTGGGCATCGTGTCCGGCTTCTTCGGCGGCATCGTCGACGCGTTCCTGTCGCGGCTGATGGACATCATGTGGGCGGTGCCGGTCTATCTGTTCGCGATCTCGCTCTCCATCGTCACCATCAGCCAGGGCCTGCGCCTCGGGCCGTTCACCATCGAGAGCGACAACCTGCTGCTGCCGATCGGCATCATCGCGCTGGTCTATGTGCCATATGCGGCGCGCCCGATACGCGGCCGCGTGCTGTCGCTGCGGAACAGCGAGTTCGTGCTGGCGGCGCGGGGGCTCGGCGTGCCGCGCCACCGGATCCTGCTGCGCGACATCCTGCCCAATGTCAGCTCCACCCTGATCGTGCTGGCGCCGCTGCTGATGGCGCTGGCCATGCTGGCGGAGAGTGCGCTGTCGTTCCTGTCGATCGGCGTGCAGGCGCCGGCAGCGAGCTGGGGCACCATTATCGGCGACGGCCAGGGCCTGATCTACACCCGCCCGATGGTGGCTATCGCGCCGGGTCTGGCCATCGTGCTGACGGTGCTGGCGCTCAACATCCTGGGCGACGGGCTGCGCGATGCACTCGACGTGCGCGAGACCAGCCGGAGGCGCGGCTAATGATCGCGGCGTTCCTGGGTCGCCTCGGCCAGACCGCCTTCGTGCTGTTCGGCATCAGCGTGCTGGTGTTCCTGGTGTTCTTCGCGACCCCGGGGGCCGATCCGACCGCGCGCATCGCCGGCCGCAACGCATCTCCCGAAACCATGGCGCTGATCCGGCACGAATACGGTTTCGACCGGCCTCTGCCGGTGCAGTACGAGCGCATGATGCGCAGCCTGTTCATTACCCGCGACCTGACCTCGTTCGTCGACCACGGCGAGCGGGTGGTGCCGGAGGTGTTGCACGCAGCACCTGTCACGCTCTCGCTCGTGTTCGGCGCCGCCATCGTCTGGGTGCTGGCGTCCATCGGCATGGGCACGCTGGCCACCGCGCTGCGCGGCAGCTGGGTGGATCGCGGGCTGATGATCCTGGGGCTGATCGGGATCTCGATGCCGGTGTTCTGGCTCGGCGAGGTGGTCAACCTGATTACCCAGAGCCGGATGCACGACAGCTGGATGTTCTCCTGGGTGCCGGGGCTCGGCTACGTGCCGCTGACGCAGGATCCGGTCGGCTGGTTCAAGGTGCTGGTGATCCCGTGGATCACGCTGGCGATCCTGTTCATTGGCATCTATGGCCGGGTGCTGCGCGCCGACCTCGTCGCTGCCTACAGCGAGGACTTCATGCGCACCGCCCAAGCCAAGGGGCTGTCCGCCAGCCGGGTGCTGTTCCGGCACGGCCTGCGCACCTCGATGATCACCTTCGTCTCGCTGTTCGGGCTGGATTTCGCGCAGCTCGTCGGCGGCGGCGCGCTGCTGACCGAGGTTGTGTTCGGCCTGCAGGGGGTCGGCCGGCTGACCTACCAGGCGCTGAACAATCTCGACCTGCCGCTGATCATGGCAACGGTGATGTACTCGGCGGTGTTCGTCGTGCTGGCCAACGCGCTGGTCGACATCCTGTACGTGTTCCTCGACCCGAGGGTGCGCGATGCGCGATGAGCTTCTCGCCGCGCGCGACCTGACTGTCTCGCTGCCGGGCGCGCACGGCATGATCCGCATCGTCGAGGAGCTCAGCTTCTCGCTGGCGCCACGCGAGATTCTTGGCATCGTCGGCGAATCCGGCTCCGGCAAGAGCATGACAGCGCTCGCCATCATGGGACTGATCGACGTGCCTGGGGCGAGCATCACCGGTTCGATCCGCTTCAAGGGCCAGGAGCTGGTCGGGATGGGCGCCCGCGCGCTCCGGCGCCTGCGCGGCCGCGAGATCGCGATGATCTTCCAGGACCCGATGACGGCCCTCACGCCGGTGTACACCATCGGCTGGCAGATCGACGAGCAGATCCGCGCGCATGAGAGCCTGAGCCGCGCCGGCGCCCGCGCGCGCACCGTCGACCTGCTCGGCCAGATGGGCGTGCCGGAACCGAGGCGGGCCGCCGACCGCTATCCGCACCAGCTCTCCGGCGGCCTGCGGCAGCGCGCGATGATCGCCATGGCGCTGTCCTGCAACCCCTCGCTGCTGATCGCAGACGAGCCGACCACGGCGCTGGACGTCACCGTGCAGGCGCAGATCCTCGACCTGCTGCGCCGCCTGCGCCGCGACTTCGGCTCCTCGGTGCTGCTGATCACGCACGACATGGGCGTGGTGGCCGAAACCTGCGACCGCACCCTGGTGATGTATGCCGGCAACACGGCCGAGCGCGGCCCGACCGCTGCAATCTTCACGGAACCCGGGCATCCCTACACCCGCGCTTTGCTCGCCTCGATCCCGCCGCTGCACGGCGAGCGTCCCAAGCGCCTGCTTTCGATTCCAGGACAGCCACCGAGTCCCGCCGACCGCCCGACCGGCTGCCCGTTCCGACCGCGCTGCCCACTTGCGCATGCCGCCTGCGAGCAGACGCCGCCGATGGTCCGGCAAGGCGAGCAGGACATCGCCTGCGTGCTCGCCGCATGACCGCAGCCGCCCCGATCCCAGCCGTCCCAATCCCAGTCGTCCCGCTCATCGAGGCCCGCAACCTTGGCAAGCACTACCGCATCGGCGGTGGCGGCCTGTTCGGGCGGACGCGGCGCACGCTGCGGGCCCTCGACGATGTGTCGCTCACGGTCATGCCCGGCGAGACGCTGGGCATCGTCGGCGAGTCAGGCTGCGGAAAGTCCACCCTGGGACGCTGCCTGCTGCGTCTTTCCGATAGCAGCTCCGGTCGCGTGCTGTTCGAGGGCCAGGACATCACGACGCGCAGCGAGCGCGCGCTGCGCCGGCTGCGGCCGCGCATGCAGATGGTGTTCCAGGACTCCTATGCCTCGCTGAACCCGCGCCGCCGGATCGCCGACCTGCTGGCGGAACCCATGCGCGTGCATGCACAGTCGGACGGCACGCCGCACGACCGCGCCTTTATCAGACGACGGCTGCACGACCTGCTCGACCTGACCGGCCTGCCGACGAGCGCCCTCGACCGTTACCCGCATGAATTCTCCGGCGGCCAGCGCCAGCGCATCAACATCGCCCGCGCGCTCGCGCTGCAGCCCAGCCTGATCGTCGCCGACGAGCCGGTCTCGGCACTCGACGTCTCGATCCAGGCGCAGATCATCAACCTGTTCAGCGACCTGCGCGAGACGCTCGGGCTGACCTACGTCTTCATCGCGCACGACCTCAGCGTGGTCCGCCAGATCGCGTCCTCGGTCGCGGTGATGTATCTGGGCGCCATCGTCGAGCGCGGTGAGACCGACAACGTGCTGCATGCGCCGGCGCACCCCTACACGGCGGCGCTGATGACGGCGATCCCGGAGCCTGTCGTCAACCAGCAACCCCGGTCTCGCGCGATCCTCAAGGGAGACGTGCCGAGTCCGATCTCGCCGCCGTCCGGCTGCCGCTTCCACACGCGCTGCCCGCAGGCACAGCCACGCTGCCGCAGCGAGATCCCGGCCCTGCGGCCAGCGATGCCCGGACCGGCCGGCGCGCGGCACGACGTTGCCTGCCACTTCCCGCTGGTGCACGAGGCAGCCTGACATTGCCGAGCCGCGGCGGCTCGTTCAGGCCGCGGGCTCGATGACGGACCAACCGGTCGACTTCTCCAGGGCGGCTTGCAGATGCCCCCGGGCCGCGGGATCGAGCACGAAGCGCACCCGGAGCTGCTCGCCGTCCTGTCCGATCAGTTCGGCGGGAAGCGGCTGGGGCAGCAAACCGGGCACCCGCAAGGCGAGCCGCCCCTGTGGCCTCAGCTCGGGCGAGATCGTCATCCGGGCACCGCTCAACGCGATATCGAGCAGTCGGACATCCGCCGCCACGCCCGCGAGCCCCGAACCGCTCAGCGAGGCCGCCTGCTCGAGCGGGTAGCGGACATCCGCCCGTCGGTCCAGCTCGGGAGCGGAGGCGCGGATCGCGCGCACCAGGTCGCTGCGGAGCACCGCGACCGCAACGCGCGCCTTTGCCGCCTCGTCGAGAACATCGGCCGCCCGTGCGCCGGTCAGAGCGGCGCCCTCCGATGCGACCGAGAGCCGGTTCGACATCGTCTTCGTGCCATGCGCGGTCATCGCGACTGCCTGGGCGATGTCCGTGGCCGCCGCGGCCTGACGTTCCATCGCATCCGAGATCGCCGCGGCGACGCGGTCCACTTCGCCCACCATCTCCGCGATGCCATCGACCCGCTTGATCGCCTCGGCCATGGCGGCGCCGATTACCCCGACCTGGCCGTTGATCTCGTCCGTAGCGAGCGCCGTCTGCGTCGCCAGCGACTTCACCTCGCTCGCCACCACCGCGAAGCCGCGTCCGGCCTCGCCCGCTCGAGCCGCCTCGATCGTTGCGTTCAGAGCCAGCAGATTGGTGCGGCTGGCGATGTCGGACACCAGCCGCGTGATGTCGCCGATGCGCCCGATCGTCTGCGACAGGGCCTGGATCGCGCTGCTGCTGGCCTCGCTTTCGCTAACCACCTTGCGCGTTGCGGTGCTGGCCGAGCCGACCTGGACCGCCACCTCGCGCATCGAGATCGAAAGATCCTGCACCGCCGTCGTGATGACCTCGCTGTCCCCCAGCATCTGCAGAGCCTTGGATGAGACCTCCTCGCTTTCACGTCCGACGGCTCCTGCCGAGCGCACCATGTCGTCCGCCGCCGTGCTGACCCGCTCCATGCCGGCGGCCACCTGATCCACCGCAGCGGCGGCCTCGTCCTCGATCTGCCGGGCGAGGTCGCGCATGCCGTCGGTCCGCGCCGTCTCGGCCGCCTTGCGCTGCCGCGTCGCCTCCAGTTCGAGTGCACGCGACGAGGCGGCGCCGTCGCGGAGAGCAACCAGCGCGCGCGCGAGATCACCAAGCTGGTCATGCCGGGCCGTGCCGGGCACAAGCGTTGCCAGGTCCCCCGCCGCCAGGGCCCGTGTCGCTGCCGCCAACCGGACCAACGGACGCAGCGCAAGGTGCAGCGCCATCCAGCTCACGATGCCGGCCAGGGCGGAAAGGAGGACGGTGCCCCAGAGCGCGGTGCGGACGAGCCGCGTGATCGGCGCGTAAAGCTCCACCAGCGGCATGCCGACGAACAGGATGCCGACGATCTTGCCGCTCCCGTCACGCAGCGGCTCGTAGATCGCGAGATGCGCACGTCCGAGGATCACCGCGACGCCCTGGTAGGCCACACCATGCTGGAAGATGGCATCGTGCGCCGGTCCGGGCGCCAGCCGGGTACCGGTTGCGCGGTGCCCGTTCGGTGCGACCACGTTGCTCGCGACGCGCATGTCGCCGGCGAACAGGGTTGCGGCCCCGCCCCCGGTATTTCGCAGCGCGTCGACGATATCCTCGCGCCCATTGACCACATGGCCGCCAAGCGAGAGCTCGCCGTTCTGTAGCTGCCACCCTGTCCCGAGCGGGCTCAGCAGTTCCTTGAGCAGCGTGACGTTTGTCGCAAGCTGTCGATGCGCCGCCTCGCCCAGTGCCGATCGGGCCTCTCGCAGGGTCCAGGATTCCACCGCGGTGACCGCGAGGATCATCATCAGCAGCGACACCAACACCAGTTGCGGCGCAAGGCCGACGCGCGCGAGGCATCCACGCAGCGGAGCAGACAAGGCGGGCACTGCTGAACCTTTCGCGAATGGCAGCGCAGTGTCGGACCAAGTTGTTACGGAATGCTTTACAACAGGGCCTGCTCAACGACCGCCGATGCGAACGTCGCCCATCCCGGAGATGTTCTTGGTGAGTTGCCCGGTCAGCCTGGCGAGGCTGACCGAGCCCAGGCCGGACAGGTCCACGGTGGCGTCGCCGACGGTGCCGTCGATCCGGACACGGCCGGCGCCGCTATCCTGCACCGCCAGGTGTTCGATCGCGCCATGCTGCAGCCGGAAGCTGCCGGTCCCGCTCTGGTCCACCGAGGCCTGGTCGATCTTGCCGTCATCGATCGTAACGGCTCCCGATCCGGAGATCGCGATGCGGGCGGCGCCGATCACGCTGCCGACCGCCACCGTGCCGGAGCCGGAAAGGTCCAGTGAAAGCTTGGTCACCGCCTGCGCCGAAAGGTCGATCGCCCCCGCAGCCTGCACGTCGAGTGGCGCCTCGAGACGGCCGATCCGGTAGACGGCCTTGCCCGCTTCGTCGATGCGGGTCGGGAATCGGTCGGGCACCTGCACGGCAAGCACCAGGGTCGGCTGGAAGGCGAAGGCGCCAAACGGCCGCCAGCACCTGCCGCCAGCCGTGCGTATGGTCGCCGCCCCGGCGCCATCGAAGCGCAGCCGGTCGATCTCCTCCGGGTGATCGGAACTCGCCGTCACCTGCACCGCGCGGGCATCGCCCACGCTGATCTCGACCCGCTTGGCGCACGGACTGTCGATGGCGAGCGATGGACCGGCGAGCGTCCGGTGCAGTGTCGCGGCACCGGCGGCAAGCGGCGTCGATGAAAACAGCAGGGCCAGCACTCCGGTGAGCACTTGTTGTCTGGTCTTGAGCATGGACGTGTCCCGCATCCTGGTGTGCCAGCCTCCGATCCAATCCTCGTGCCAGCGGCAAGCCATTGGCGACGCACGGGATCAAGAGCCGACGCCTGGATGCGGGATGGTCTGTCTCGCCAAACTCCGGCGCCGGCCGCCAACCCGCCCTGGCCTGCTCGGCGAGTCTCTAGCCCGGGGCTGTGAAGTTCAGGCGCGGGCGCGGGCCGCGGCGGGCACGGGTGACCGCCACGTCGAGCGCCGACAGGAAGGATGAACGATCCCTCACGGAGAATGGCCTTGGACCGCCCGTAACCTGGCCCGCCGAGCGCAAATCGTCCATCAGGTTGCGCGTGGCCAGCGCCAGGCCGATCGTGGTCTCGTCGAACAGCTTGCCGTTCGGGGCCAGCACCGCCGCTCCCGCCTTCACGCAGCGGGCGGCCAGCGGCACGTCCGAGGTCACCACGACATCCCGCGCACCGGCCCGCTCGGCGATCCACCCGTCGGCGACATCCGGGCCGCTCTCGACGACGACGCGCTCGATCAGCGGCGACACCGGTATGTTGATCATGCTGTTCGACACGACGAACACCCGCACGCCATAGCGCGCGGCGACGCGATAGACCTCGTCCTTCACCGGACAGGCATCGGCATCCACGAAGATGCGGGTCGCATCGGCAGGCGGCTGGTCGGACGCCAAGGGAGCCTCTAGGAAGCCTGCTCGTCGAGCCGGCGTAGCACCGTGATCACATCCGTCGCGGTCTGGTCGACAGTCTGCTCGACCGGCACCACCAGCGCCGGCTCTTCGGAGGTGGGCTCCTCCAGCGTGCGGAGCTGGCTCCCCAGCAGCGACGGCGGCATGTAGTGCCCGCGGCGCTGCGCGAGACGGGCGCGCAACACCTCCTCCGGCACCTTCAGATAGAGGAAATGCAGGCCCGGCAGCCCCTCGCCCAGCCGCTGGCGATAGACGCGCCGCAGCGCCGAGCAGGTCAGCAGGCCGCCGGTGCCGGCCTTGAGACGCTCGCGTATCCAGCCCGCGCAGATGTCGAGCCAGGGCGCCCGGTCCTCGTCCGTCAGCGGCGTGCCGGCCGCCATCTTGGTAACATTCGCCTTGGGGTGCAGCTCGTCGCCTTCCTGGAACGGCCAGCCGAGTTCGTCACGCAGGCGCAGCGCGATGCTGCTCTTGCCGGAGCCCGACACGCCCATCACCACCAGAACGCGCGGTCGCACCATCTCGCTCATGCCGGCTCGTAGCGTGCGACACCGCCCGCACCCGCCACCAGCACCAGCGAGGTACGCCCAATGAAGAGGCCGCTTTCGATCACGCCTACAATCTCGCCGATGCGACGCTCCAGCGTCGGCGGATCATCGATCACCCCGAAATTGCAATCCAGCACCAGGTTGCCACCATCGGTCACGAAGAAGGTCCCGACCCGATCATGGCGCGGCGACACCCGGGCGCCGAGCGAGCCTAACCGGCGAGCCGTGGCCTCCCAGCCGAACGGCGTCACCTCGACCGGCACCGCAGTGTGTTCGCCCAGATGGCGCACCAGCTTTCGCTCGTCGGCGATGATCACCAGCTTCCGGCTGGCCGCCGCCACGATCTTCTCGCGCAGCAGGGCGCCCCCGAGGCCCTTGATCAGGGAGAGCGACTTGCGCTCGATCTCGTCGGCGCCGTCGATGGTGAGGTCGATGCTTTGCTGGTGGCCGAAATCCGACAGGGTGATCCCGAGGCCGCGCGCCTGCTCTGCGCTGCGCTCGGAGGTGGCAATCGCGGTGAACTTCAAACCCTCCTGGCTGCGTCGACCAAGCGCCGCGATCACGAAGGCAGCGGTCGAGCCGGTGCCGAGCCCCACCACCATGCCGTCCTCGACCAGCAGCGCGGCCTGCTCGCCGGCTGCACGCTTCTGGGCAGCGGCCGGATCATCCATCGGACGCGGCTCTGGCAGCGGCGGCCTCGTCGAGCACCCAGACCAGCTCGCCTTCGGTGGTGATATGCGACGAGGGCTGCGCCGGATCGCGAGACCGGACGCGGCCCAGCACCTCGGCCTTGCCGGCTCCCGTCACCAGGAACAGCACGTAGGCGCTGCTGTGGATTGCCGGATAGGTCAGGGTGAGGCGGCGGTGCGGCGCATCATGCGGCGTGCAGGTCGACACCCAGGCCGTGCGCTCCTCCAGCACAGCGGTGCCCGGAAACAGCGAGGCGGTATGACCATTCTCCCCAAGGCCCAGCAGCACGACATCGAACAGCGGCCGCCCGGGATGCAGCGTGTCGCTGCCATAGACCGCCTGCAGGTCGCGCTGATAGGTGCGCGCCGCCTCCGCCGGGTCCCCGTCGGTCGGCATGCGATGCACGCGCTCGGATGGCACCGGCACGTGTGACAGCAGCGCATGGTTCACCATGTTGTAGTTGCTGTCGGCATTGTCGGGCGGCACGAAGCGCTCGTCCCCGAAGAACAGCTCGACCCGCGACCAGGGAAAATCGGTCGCGAACGGCGCGCCCGCGAGGATCTCGTACAGCCGCTTCGGCGTCGATCCGCCGGACAGGGCGATGACGTACGGGCCATCCTTCGCGCGGGCGTGTTCCAGCAGGAACTCGGCCGCGCGGCGCGCCACCGCCTGCGCATCGGGCAGAATCCATTCCTGGCCCTCGGCGACATCGGTCATCAGGCGGCTCCCTCCTCACCCAGCACGTAGCGCTCGATGCCGCGCGCGAAGCCCTCCTCCTCGGAGGAGCTGCTGACATGCGTCGCGGCCTGTTTCACCTCGTCGCTGGCCTGGCCCATCGCGATCGACAGGCCGCTCTTGCGAAACATCAGCACGTCGTTCGGCTGGTCGCCGAACGTCGCGATCTCGTTCGCCGGGATACCGAGCATCTTGACCAGACTTTCGACCACACCGCCCTTGTTGGCCTGCGGGTGCGTCACGTCGAGATAATACGGCTGCGAACGCGCCGCCGAGGCGCTGTCGCCCAGCGCCTCCTGCACATCCTTCTCGCAACGGGACATCAAGTCGAGGTCGTCGCTGACGCCGACGATCTTCACGGCGCTGTCCAGAGCCTTGCCGAAATCCTTCGAGACCTTCGGTGCGAACTTCACCGTCCATTGCTCGCGCGCGACGTGCGGGCCCTCGGCGTCCGGCACGATCCAATCCTCGCCGGAATACACCCAGACATCGACCTTGTGCTCGCGCAGAATGCCGATGGTGCGCTCCGTCACCTCGCGCGACAGCGTGCGCGCCTCGATGATGGTCATGTCGGGCTTCACGAAGAGGCCGCCATTGAACCCTGCCACCGGCTCGGTGATTGCCAGCGGCCCGATCACCATCTCCATGCCCTTGGGCGGCCGGCCACTGGTGATCGCAAAGCGTATGCCGCGTTCCTTGAGCGTATGCACCGCCCGGATCGCCCGTTCCGTCAGGAGCTTCTCCTTGGTCACCAGCGTGCCATCGACATCCGCCAGCACCAGGCTGATCTTGGGCAGGTTTTGGCTTGCGGCACTCATGCTGCTTCTCCGGGCTGACCGTAGCGCGGGCTGCGCGGCAGAACGAAATGCTCCATTGCCTTTGCCCAGCCGTCCTGCTCGTTGCTGTCGGTGACGAAATGCGCCGCCGCCGCGACCTCCTCGGTGGCATTGCCCATGGCGATCGCGACGCCCGCGACCTGCAGCATGGCGATGTCGTTGCTCATGTCTCCGATGCAGGCCATCTCCGACGGCGGCACGCCGAGCAGGTTCGCGAGATGCAGAGCGGCGTTGCCCTTGTTTGCATCGGGATGTGTCACATCGAGGTAGTACGACTGCGAGCGATGCGCATTCACCCGATCGCCGAGCAGCGTCTGCACGATCGTCTCGACCCGTTCGAGCAGGTGGTAGTCGGCACTCGATCCCATGATCTTGCCGACCTTGTGGTAGTGCCCCGCGAAGCTCTCCACCACCAGCGGCTCCAGCCGCACCGCCCGATATTCCTGCGCCACATAGGCGCCCTCCGGCCGGCGGATGATCCACCTGCCCTCCGCAAACAGCCAGCTATCGACGCCGTGCTCATCCAGCGTTTCGACGACGATGCGCGCGACCTCCGGATCGAGCGCCATCGCCGCGACCAGGCTGCCATCCGGTGCCAGGATCTCGCCGCCATTCAGGCCCGCGCGTGGCGTGTCGATGCCGAGCGGCTGCAGGAACATGTCCATGCCACGCGCCGGCCGGCTGCTGACCAGGGCGAGCTGCACACCGGCTTCACGCAGGTCCGGCGCCATCTTCAGCACCGCCTTGGTGAGCTCCTTGGTGCGGGTGACAAGCGTGCCGTCGATGTCCGAGACCAGCAGCCTGATGCGGCCGGACGGGTCATGCCGCCCGGCTGTGAGAGTGGCGGCGGGAAGCGTGCTCATGCGGTCAACCTCAACCAGTGCCGTCCGTCGCGCGCGAGCAGTTCGTCGGCTTCCGCCGGACCGGGACGCCCGGCTGCATACGTGCAGACATCGCCCTGCCCCGCCTGCCAGGCCTCCAGGATCGGCTGCACCACGCGCCAGCCCATCTCGACATTGTCGGCACGCTGGAACAGCGTCGCATCCCCGATCAGGCAGTCATAGATCAGGGTCTCGTAGCCGGTGCTCGGACCCTCCTGGAACCAGTCGGCATAGTCGAACTTCATTCGCACGCCACCGAGCTTGACCACCGGGCCGGGCAGCTTGGCGGAGAACTGCATCGTGACCCCTTCGCTCGGCTGGATCTGCAGCACCATGATGTTCGGCGTCAGCTTCTCGACCGGCGTGTCGCGGAACAGCGCATACGGCGCCTGCTTGAAATGAACCGCGATCTCGGTCTTGCGCAGGGTCAGCCGCTTGCCGGTGCGCAGGTAGAACGGCACCCCGGCCCAACGCCAATTGTCGATGTTCAGCTTCATGGCAACGAAGGTTTCGGTCTGGCTGTCGGGGGCGACGTCCGGCTCCTCGTGATAGCCCGGGATCGGCCGTCCTGCGATCGTCCCGGACGCATATTGGCCGCGCACCGCGTCGCGATAGGTGGTTTCGTGGATCGCCGCCAGCACCTTGGATTTCTCGTCGCGAACCGCATCGGCATCGAACGAGGCCGGCGCTTCCATCGCGACCATCGCCAGCAACTGCATGATGTGGTTCGGCACCATGTCGCGCATCGCGCCGGTGCCTTCGTAGAACCGGCCGCGCTTCTCGACGCCGACGGTCTCGACCGCGGTGATCTGCACGTGGTCGATGTTCTGTCGGTTCCAGAGCGGCTCGAAGAAGCCGTTGGAGAAACGCAGCGCCAGGATGTTCTGCACCGTCTCCTTTCCGAGATAATGGTCTATCCGGTAGATCTGGCTTTCGTTCAGGCTGGCCAGCAGCTTGGTGTTGAGCGCACGCGCCGAGCCAAGATCCGAGCCGAACGGCTTCTCGACCACCACGCGCCGGTAGCCCTCGTCGGTCTCAGCGGTGAGGTTCGCCGCATCCAGTTGCGAGACGATGGTGCCGAAGAACCTGGCCGCGACCGCAAGATAGAACACGCAGTTGCCGGCGCCGCAGATCTCGCTCAGCCGCTGGTAGGTCGCCGGATCGTCGAAGCTGCCGCGCACGTACGAGACGCGCTGGCAGAGCCAGTTCCACTCATCCTCCTGCAGCGTCACCGCGGTCGCGCGCCGCTGCGCCACGAACTGCCGGATAGTGGTTTCGAGCTGGGCGCGGAGGTGTTCGGTATCCATCTCGGCCCAGTCGACCGCGATGATCGAGAACTCCTGGTTGAGCAACCCGGCGCAGGTCAGATTGTAGATCGCCGGGATGAGCAGGCGGCGGGTCAGGTCGCCGCCGCCGCCGAAGATGACCAACGTGCAGGGCGGCGCCGGCGTCGGCCGCCCGCTATCGTCGTCGGTTTGATCGCTCAGATGAACAGGATCGGTCGGGGCATCCATGCGGCTGACTATTTGACCTCCGTCACGTCGCCGCCGTGCTTCTTTTCGGTGAGATGCTGCTCGACATGGCCGCCGAACTGGAAGCGCATCGCCGAGAGCAGCTTCTCGGCGTAGTTGTTGTCGGTACGGCTGCGGAAGCGCGTGAACAGCGACGCCGTCAGCACCGGCGCCGGAACCGCCTCCTCGATCGCCGCCTCGATTGTCCAGCGACCTTCGCCAGAATCCGCCACCTGGCCGGTATAGTCGGACAGGCTCTCGTTCTTGGCGAGCGCCGACGCGCACAGATCGAGCAGCCAGGATGACACCACGCTGCCGCGACGCCACACCTCGGCGATGTCGGCCATGTTCAGGTCGAAGCGCTCGTCCTCGGGCAGGTCATGCGAACTCTTGTTGCGCATGATGTCGAAGCCCTCGGCATAAGCTTCCATCATCCCGTACTCGATGCCGTTATGCACCATCTTCACGAAGTGGCCCGAGCCTGCCGGCCCGCAATGCAGGTAGCCCTGCTCGGCGCGCGGATCGAGCTTCGTGCTGTCGTCGCGGCCTTGCGTACGCTCGACCTCGCCCAGGCCCGGCGCCAGCGCGGACAGGATCGGGTCGATCAGGTCGACCGCCTTCTTGGCGCCGCCGATCATCATGCAGTAGCCGCGCTCCAGGCCCCAGACACCGCCGGAGGTCCCGACATCGACATAGTGGATGCCCTTCTCGCGCAGTGTCTTCGCGCGCCTGATGTCGTCCTTGTAGAAGCTGTTGCCGCCATCGATGATGATGTCGCCTGCCGTCAGCAGGCCGCTGAGCGTGTTGATGGAGTCCTCGGTGATCTTGCCCGCCGGGAGCATCACCCAGATCACCCGCGGTGCTGCAAGCTTGCCCACCATATCGCTCAGCCCATGCGCTTCCGCGCTGCCCTGCGCGCGCTCATGCACCTTGGTCACCACATTCGGATCATGGTCGTACAGCACGACCTCGTGCCCATGCCGCGAGAGCCGAACCGAGATGTTGCCGCCCATGCGGCCAAGACCAATGACGCCGATCTGCATGAGGATCTCCGTGAAAGTGGTGACGTGCTGGAATGACGGGGCGCCCGGCGATACGCCGCCGGACGCCCCTGGAAGCGTCAGCCGGCGGCGGCAGCCTGGATGGCGCCGCCGAGCCGCTCGAGTCCGTTTGCGAGGTTGCCGTGGATGTGCACGCGCAGCGCGCGCCGGCCGCGCTCGGCCAGCACATCGAAATCGCCGCGCGCCTGCGCCGCCTTCACCACCCCGAACGAGTATGTCTCGCCCGGTACCGGCAGGTCGGCGACGTCATCCGCGGTGATCTGCAGGAACACGCCGCTGGCTGGGCCGCCCTTGTACGCCTGGCCGGTCGAGTGCAGGAACCGCGGGCCGAACTCCGCGGCGGTCGCCACCTTCTTCGCGTCCCGGAGCGCGAGACGCGCGTGCTGGATCCACTCGCGCGTGTCGGCATCGCGCTGGATGTAGGCCAGCAGCGCCACGTAGTCGCCAGCCTTCACGCGACCGAAATGCGCCTTCAGCACCGCATCGAGCGAGGTGCCGTCAAGCGCCTTGGCATTGTCCGGATCGGCAAAGAAGCTGAAGTCGCCGTCCTTGCCGAATGGCGTCTCCTCCGGCAGCGAGCCGGTCTTGCTGTAGGCATCGGTCAGCTTGCGCGTCTCGATCTTGCTGGCTTCCACATCCGGCTGATCGAACGCGTTGATGCCGATGATGGCGCCGGCCACCGCCGTCGCGAACTCCCAGCGAAAGAACTCCTGCACGATCTGCACCGGGTTCGCGAGCGCGATCGACACGACCGGCTGGCCGGCCTGCTTCAGCGCCTCGATCGCCTTGTCCTGTGCCGCGTCCGGTGCATCCGCCAGCCGCAGGTAGGCGAAGACCCGGTCCTTCCCGTAATGCTCGGGCGACGTCAGCGTCTCGCCATCGATCGGGATCAGGCCGAGCCCGTTCTTGCCGGTGCTCTCCGCCATCAACTGCTCGAGCCAGGCCCCCAGATCGTAGATCGCAGGCGAGGCGACGATGGTCACCTTGTCCCGGCCATGCCTGGCCGCGACACCGAGCACGGTGCCGAGCTGCACGCCGGGATTCTGCAGCGGCGGCGTGCCCGAGCCGCAGGCATAGGCCATGCGCTGGCCGCTCTCGAGGAACTCCTGCAGGTCGAGGCCCATCGCCGCGGCCGGCACCAGGCCAAAGTTCGAAAGCACCGAGTAGCGGCCGCCGATCTGCTTCTCGCCGTGGAAGATCTTCCAGAAGCGGTCGGATTTCGCGACCTCCTCCATGTGCGAGCCGGGATCGGTCACCGCGACAAAATGGCTGCCGACCTTGTCCGCGCCGATCGCCTGCTTCGCCGCCTCGAAGAAATACGCCTTGAGGATGTTCGGCTCCAGCGTGCCGCCGGACTTCGAGCTCACGATGAACAGCGTGTTCTTGAGGTCGATCTTGTTCTCGAACGCCTTGACCTGCTGCGGGTCGGTGCTGTCCAGCACATGCAGGGTCGGGTAGCCGCCGCGATGGCCGAAGGTCTCCGCCAGCACTTCCGGACCGAGGCTGGAACCGCCCATGCCGAGCAGCAGCACGTCGCTGAAGCCGCGCTCACGCACTTCCTTCTGGAAGCTGGTGAGTTCGTCGAGATGCGCGAGGCGCTCGTCGATGATGTCGAGCCAGACCAGCCAGCTCGCCTCGTCCTTGCCGGTCCAGACCGAGGCGTCGCGCTCCCAGATCCGGCGCACGGTGCCGTCCTTGCGCCAGGCTTCCAGGCTCGCCTTGACCGCCTCGTCGAGGTCGGGCGGCAGGCTGATCTTGGCACTGCTCAGCTTGTCGCCGGCCAGCGCCACCTGCTTGGCCGCCACCGCTCCCAGCAACTGGTCGAAGCTGTCGGCGAAGGCCGACACGCCGTCCGCCACCAGCTTCGCGGTCACGCCGGGCAGGTCGAGCCCGAGCCGGTCGGCCTCGGCCAGCACATGCCGCGCGCCTTCGACATCCTCGGTCAGCGAGTTGCGAGCGACGCCGTGGTCGCGGAATGCATCCATGGTCGCCGGCGGCATGGTGTTGACCGTGTCGGCGCCGATCAGTTCCTCGACATACAGCACGTCGCTGTATGCCTTGTCCTTGGTGCCGGTGCTGGCCCACAGCAGACGCTGCGGATTGGCCTTCGCCTTGAGCAGCGTCTGCCAGCGCTCGCTCTTCGAGACGTCGAGATAATGCTGGTAGGCCATCTTGGCATTGGCGATGGCCACCTTGCCGCGCACCGCCTTGAGGGCCGCAGAGTCCGGATCGCCCTTGGCCAGGCGGTCATCGATCTTCTTGTCGATCAGCCCGTCGATGCGGCTGACGAAGAACGAGGCGACGCTGGCGATGTGGCTGATGTCGAAGCCCTTCGCGTGCCGCTCCTCCAGGCCCGAGATGTAGGCCTCGAGCACCTTCTTGTAGGCATCGAGCGAGAACAGCAGGGTGACGTTGACGTTGATGCCCTCTGCGATGGCAGCCTTCACCGCCGGCACGCCCGGCTCGGTGCCTGGGATCTTCACCATCAGGTTCGGACGGTCCACCGTCTTCCACAGCCGCTTCGCCTCGGCGATGGTTTCCTCTGTGCGCATGCCGAGATACGGCGAAACCTCCAGGCTGACATAGCCGTCTAGACCCTCCGTTTCGTCCCAGACCGGCTTCAGGACGCCGGTCGCCTCACGGATGTCGTCGATCGCCATCGTCTCGTAGATGTCGCTCGCCGTCGCGTTGCCGGCGTCGGCCAGCGTCTTGAACTGGCCGTCATAGTCGGTGCCGTGCCCCATCGCCTTTTCGAAGATGGCGGGGTTGGAGGTGACCCCCTTCAGGCGATCCTTCTGCACCAGCCCGGCAAGGCTGCCGTTCTGCACGAAGGATCGCTGGATGAAGTCGAGCCAGGGCGACTGCCCGAACTTCTCCAGGGTCTGCAACGGATTGCCCGCGTCCTGGGCGCCCGGCGTCTTCTGTACTACGTTCATGAGTGCTCCTGTTGATTGGCTCTCAGATGGGGTCGGCCCTCAGGCCGTCTTCTTCGCCTGGGCGCGCGCTGCCTCGAGCGCGCCCGGCGGCGCCCAGGCGCCGGAGGTGCGCATCACGATCATGCGGCCGCTGGCTCCCGCATCTGCACCGGAGAGGAACGCGGCACGTCCGAGGTGATCCTTCAATGACCGCATCGAAACCCAATCCTCCGTGGTCGCGAGCGCCCAGGCCGCAGGTCCAGCGCGCCGTTCGGCTCAAGATGCGTCCCCGGCTGGACGCTGGCAACCCGACCTGCGGAGGCCGTCGAACCACGCACAGGCCGACCGGGCTCCGCTCAGGCCAATGCTGGCATGAAAACGCGTCGCCCTGCATGAAGCGCATACGGAATCAGCCGCACTGCGATCACGAACTCTCGATCCGGCAACCTTGCCAGCTCGAGGAGCGGGTGACTCGGATCAGCCGGCCGGGCCCCTGCCAGGATGCGACTGCGGCGCGACATGCGCCGGTCGCGCCTCGCCGATGCCGAGACGGCGATGGAACCACTCCCGGATCGTCTGGAACGTCACGTACAGCATCGGGATGATGAAGATGCCGACGCAGCTTGCCGCGAGCATGCCGGCGAACACCGGCGTACCGACGTCGCGACGGCTGATCTGCGCAGCCCCGGTCGCGAACACCAGCGGCAGCAGGCCCAGGACGAAGGCGAACGAGGTCATCATCACCGCGCGGAACCGCATATGCGCGCCCTGCCTGGCCGCCTCCACGATGCTGTCGCCGGCCTCACGGCGCTCCTTCGCGAATTCCACGATCAGGATGCCGTTCTTGGCGGACAGCGCAATCAGCACCACCAGGCCGATCTGTGCGTAGAGGTCGAGCGACAGCCCGGCCACGATGATGCCGACCATGGCGCCCAGCACCCCGACCGCCACCGACATCAGCACCGGGATCGGGATGATCCAGCTCTCATACAGGGCGACCAGGAACAGGTAGGCGAACAGCAGCGACATCGCGAGGATGATGCCGGTCTTGCCGCTGGCCTGGACCTCCTGGTAGGCGGTGCTGGTCCACTCGTAGTCGTAGCCGGTCTGCAGGGTCTGCTTGGAGATCGCCGCCATCGCCTCGAGCGCGGTTCCGGAGGAGACGCCGGGCGCCGGTCCGCCATTGATGGTGATCGCCCGGTAGTTGTTGTAGCGGGTGATCGCCTGCGGCCCGGTGATGATGCTTGCGGTGGCGAGCGAACGCAGCGGCACCGTCCCGCCGCTGCTGTTGCGAACATAGATCGACCACAGGTCGTCGATCTTGGAGCGGTTGCGCGCCTCCGCCTGCACGTTGACCTGCCAGACCCGTCCGAACAGGTTGAAGTCGTTGACATAGACGCTGCCCAGGGTGTCCTGCAGGGCGGTGAAGATGTCGTTCACGCTGACGCCGAGCGCCTGTGCCTTGGTGCGATCGATATTCAGGTAGATCGACGGGTTGCTCGCGGTGAAGGTCGAGAACACCCGTGCCAGACGGTGATCGGCGTTCGCCGCCGCCAGCAGCCCCTGCATGGCGCTGCCGAGCTGGACCGGGTCCTGTCCTTCGAGGCCCTCGAGCTCGTACTCGAAGCCGCCACCGGGCGAGAGGCCGATGATCGGCGGCAGGTTGAACGGGAAGATCGTCGCCTGCCGGATGTTCTGCGACTGGCCGAACACGTCGCGCAGCAGCGATTGCACGTTGGTGGCCGCCGTTGTGCGCTGGTCGAACGGCTTCAGCCGGGTGAACACGAAGCCCGCGTTGGGCTCCTGCACGGTGTCGAGGAACGAGTAGCCGATCACGCCGAAGGTATGCAGCGCACCGGGCAGGGCCGCATCCATCTTCTCGACCTGGGCCACCACGCCGCTGGTGCGCGCCACTGAGGCGCCGTCCGGCAACTGCACGTTGGTGAAGAAGCCGCCCTGATCCTCCTCCGGCAGGAAGCCGAGCGGCAGGTGGTCCTGGATCAGGAAGATGCCGAACGCGCACAGCGCCACCACCAGCACGCCGCCGAGGGCGAAGCGCAGCAGCCGGGCGACGATGCGCGAATAACCGTTGCGGGTGTGGTCGATGCCGTTCAGCACCCGGCCCATGATCCCCCGCCGTGGCCCGGTATGACGCAGGAACACGCCGCAGAGTGCCGGCGACAAAGTCAGCGCATTCAGCGCCGAGATCAGCATGGCGATGCAGATGGTGACCGCGAACTGCTGGAACAGCACGCCGGAGAGGCCGGGGATGAAGGCGAGCGGCACGAACACCGAGAGCAGCACCAGGGTGATGGCGATGATCGGGCCGGTGATCTGGTTCATCGCCTTGCGTGCCGCCTCGGCGGGCGGCAGGTCCGGCTCCTCCTCCATCACGCGCTCGACATTCTCGACCACCACGATGGCGTCGTCGACCACGATGCCGATCGCCAGCACCATCGCCAGCAGCGAGACGGTGTTGGCCGAGAAGCCGAGCGCCGACATGCCGGCGAAGGCGCCGATCAGGCTGACCGGCACCGCGCAGGTCGGGATGATGGTGGCACGCACGCTGCCCAGGAACAGGAACACCACGATGACGACGAGGATGAAGGCCTCGAATACCGTCTTCAGCACCTCGTGCACGGTGTCGTGCACGAAGTCGGTGCTGTCATAGGTCACGTTGTAGGTGAGGCCCGGCGGGAACCGTCCGGAGAGCCGGGTCAGCAGCGCCTTGATGCTGGCGGCGGTGTTGAGCGCATTCGCCCCGGGGGCGAGGTAGATCGCCAGCGCCACCGACGGCTTCTGGTCGAAGCGGGACTCCGAATCCAGCGTCTGCGCGCCGAGTTCGAGCCGCGCCACGTCCTTCAGCTTGAGCGACGAGCCGTCCGGATTGGCGCGTATGACGATCTCGCCGAACTGCTTCGTCGTCACCAGCCGTCCCTGGGTCTGGACATTGAGCTGGTATTGCTGGTCGGGGCCCGCCGGGCGCGCGCCGATGCGGCCGACGGCGGCCACCTGGCTCTGCGACGAGATCGCGCTGGTGATATCGGACGGCGACAGGCCAAGCTGCACCAGCCGATTGTTGTCGAACCAGACGCGCATCGAATATTTCTGCCGCGACAGCAGCGAGGCCTGGCCGACGCCGGTGGTTCGCGAGACCTCGTCGATGATGTTGATGGTCATGTAGTTGGCGATGAACAGCGGCTTGAACACGCCGCTCGGACTGTAGAAGTTGACGAACATCAGGATCGCCGACGAGCGCTTCTGCACTGTCAGGCCCTCGGCATCCACCGTCGCGGGCAGCTCGGCCTGCGCCGTCTGCACGCGGTTCAGCACGTTGACGGTGTCGATGTCGGGATTGGTGCCGAGCAGGAAGCTGACGGTCAGGTTGTACGAACCGTCATTGCCGCTGACCGAGCGCATATAGATCATCTTGTCGACGCCGACGACCTGCGCCTCGATCGGCTGCGCCACGCTCTCCTCGACGACCTGGGCCGAGGCGCCGGGATAGGTCGCCGCCACCTGCACCTGCGGCGGAACGATGTCGGGGAACTGCGCCACCGGGATGCGGGTGAGGCCGACGACACCGGCCAGCGTGATGACGATCGCGATCACGATCGCCAGGCGCGGCCGGTCGATGAAGACTCCGGAGATCATGCGTGCCGGCCCTTACTGGCGGCTCGGCGTGGTGCCGGGGGCCGAGGGCGGTGCCGACTGCCCGTTCTGGGCTGCCGCCGCCTTCTGCTTGGGCGTGCCGGACGCCGGCGCCGGCGACGATGATCCCTGCGTAGGCTGGGCCGAGCCAGGATCGGGCACCACCGCCTGCGGCGCCTCGGGCTGCACCCGCATGCCGGCATGCACCCGTTGCACGCCATCGACGATGACGCGGTCGCCGTCCTTGAGGCCGCTATCGACCACCTGCTGCGAGCCCTGCAAGGTGCCCAGCTTGATGTTGGAGCGATGCGCCTTGTTCTGCGCATCGACCGTGAAGACGTAGTCGCCCTGCTGGTCGGACAGCACCGAGCTGCTCGGCACGACCAACGAATTCACCGGATGCGGGTCGGTGATCTGCACCGTCACGAACTCGCCGTTGACCAGTTGCCGGGTGCCGACTCCGCCCTGGTCGCCACCGTCGCGCTCCGGATTGGCGATGGTCGCGCGCAGCGTGATGGTGTCGGTGTTGGTCGAGACCGTCGGCGACACGTAATCGAGCTTGCCGTCCTTGTCGTAGGTGTCGCCGTTGGTCAGCAGCAGATGCACGTGGGCGGCACCCAATCCGCCGAGGGACGCATACTTCTTCTGCAGGGTCACCACGTCGCGGGTCGCGACCGGGAACTCGACATACATCGGGTCCTGGGTGACGATCGTCGCCAGCGTGCCGCTGGTCGGGCTGACCACGTTGCCCTCGTTGACGGCGGTCTCGGTGATGCGGCCGTCGACCGGAGCACGGATCTCGGTATAGGCCAGGTTGATCTGGGCCGCCTGCAGGTTGCCCTGCGCGGTCAGCACGTTGCCCGCGTTGCCGCGCGCGGTGGCAAGCGCGTTGTCGAAGGCCTGCTTCTGGCCCGCCGGGGTGTTCAGCAGCGCCTTCTGGCGCTGGAAGTTCACCGAGGCATTGGTGACGTTGGCCTGCGCTTCCGCAAGATTGCCCTGCTGGGCCAGCACCTGCGCCTGGAACGGCCCCTGCTCGAGCACATAGAGCAACTGCCCCTTCTTGACGTCGGCGCCTTCGGTGAACAGCCGCTGCTCCAGGTAGGCGGTGACGCGGGCGACCAGGGCCACGCTGTCCACCGCCTGGATCCGGCCGACATACTGGCTGACCGACGTCACCGGCTCCGACCTGACCTCGGCGACGCCGACGGCCGGAGCGGGTGGCGCACCCTGGGCCGCCGCCCGTCCCGTGGTTGCGCCAAGCGCCGCGCAGGCGAAAAGCACCGCCGGTGCAGCGCGGGAGAGGATATGCATGAGTCGTCCTCGTCAGGTGCCGCCACAGTTGCTGACAACGGGCTGCCGGCTTCGGGAGCGGTGCAACGGTCGCGAGGTTGGTGCGATTGACCGCTCGGTCACCCGTTGACTTACACGACCGACCCGCCGGTCTGCAACCTGCCCTCGGGCCAGCCCGTTCCGTCACGGTTCCCCGGGTGGGTCCGAAACAGCACGAAGGGGATGCCGGTGCAGCCTGAGACGAAGTCAGAAGCGGGCAGTACACCCCTGGATGGCAGAAAGCTTCACAGGGTCGTGATCGTCGGCGGCGGCTTCGGCGGCATGAATGCCGCCCGCGCCCTGCATGGAGCCGACGCCGAGATCGTGCTCATCGATCGCACCAACCACAACCTGTTCCAGCCGCTCCTGTACCAGGTCGGCACGGCGGCGCTGTCCGGCAACGACATCGCCCTGCCGATCCGCTCGATCTTCCGGCGCCAGCGCAACGTGACGGTCGCGATGGACGAGCTGATCGGCATCGACCGGGACGCGCGCCGCGTCCGCCTCGCCTCCGGCAACGTCCTCGCCTACGACACCCTCGTGCTGGCCACCGGCTCGGTCTATTCCTGGTTCGGGCACGACGACTGGAAGCAGCACAGCACCGCGCTCAAGACCCTCGACGAGGCCGACCTGCTGCGCAACCGGCTGCTCGACGCCTTCGAGCAGGCGGAGATCGCCACCGATTCCGCGGCGATCGCCCGACTGCTGACCTTCGTGGTGATCGGCGCCGGCCCCACCGGGGTGGAGCTGGCCGGCGCCATCGCCGAACTGTCGCGCCATACCTTGTCGCGCGACTTCCGCCGCATCCACGCGCCGGACGCCCGCATCATCCTGTGCGATGCCGGGCCGCGCGTGCTGGCGCAGTTCCCCCAGCACCTCTCGGACTACGCCGCCCGACGCCTGCAGTCGCTCGGCATCGAGCTGCGGCTTTCGTGTGAGGTCGGTGCGGTCGATGAAGCGGGCGTCGAGGCCGGGGGCACGCGGATCGCATCGGCGACGGTGTTCTGGGCCGCCGGCACCGAGGCGACACCGGTGGCGCACTGGCTCGACGTGCGCCCGGCGAAGCACGGGCTGGTCGAGGTGGAACCGGACTGCACCCTGCCCGGCCATCCCGGGATCTTCGTCATCGGCGACGCAGCCTCGTGCAAGGCGGCCGACGGCAAGCCGCTGCCGGGGCTCGGCTCGGTGGCCAAGCAGCAGGGCCATTACGTCGGCCGCGTCATCGCCGCGCGTCTGGCCGGACGCTCGCCGCCTGGGCCCTTCCGCTATCGCGACTATGGCCAGCTCGCGATGATCGGCTCGTCCTCGGCGGTGGCGGATTTCGGCTGGATCCGGCTTACCGGCTTCCCGGCCTGGGTGGTCTGGAGCGCGGTCCACCTGCTGTTGCTGGTAAGCGCCCGCAACCGGCTGGTCGTCTATATCAACTGGGTGTGGGCGTGGCTGACCTACAGCCGAGGCGCCCGCGTGATCACCCGGCCGCTCTCCGATCTCGTGCCGAACCATCTCGTGCCGAAACCCGGGCCCGAGGCAGGCGGCGCTTGACCGATCTCAGCCACCATACCGCCGAGGGGTTCCGCAACCCGCCGTGGCTCAGCCCGCCCGGACCCGAGCCGTCACCACCGCCGACAAGACAGGCCGGGTCGGGCGGTTCCGGCAGCCGCTTGCTGAGCATCCTGCGCTGGCGGATGCGGCGATCCGGCTCGCCCTGGCCCGCGTGGATCGACGACCCGCCGCCGTCGGGCGACCCGTGCGCGATGCCGCCGACCGGGCAGGTCAGCATCACCTTCATCGGCCATAGCTGTTTCCTGATCCGCCTGCCGGGATTGACCGTGCTGACCGACCCGATGTTCAGCCACCGGGCCTCGCCGGTCTCCTGGGCGGGGCCGGCCCGTGTCCGGGCGCCGGGGCGCAGGCTGGACGCGTTGCCGGCAGTGCACCTCGTCCTGCAGTCGCACAACCACTATGACCATCTCGACCTGCCGTCGTTGCGCGCGCTGTATCGCCGTTCGGCGCCGCGCGTGGTCACGCCGCTCGGCAACGCGGCCCTGATCCGCAAGGCAGGCGACTTCGCGGTCGAGGAACTGGACTGGTGGCAAGCCTGGCAGGGCGATCATCCGGTGCCGGTGCGCGTGACCGCCGTGCCGGCGCGCCACTTCTCGGCGCGCACGCTGCGGGACAACGGGCGCGCCTTATGGAGCGGGTTCGTGCTCGAATGTGCAGGCCTGCGCATCCTGTTCGCCGGCGACACCGGCGATGCCACGCACTGGCCACTGATCCGCGACCGGCTCGGCGCTCCCGACCTCGCGCTGCTGCCGATCGGCGCCTACGCGCCGCGCTCCATCATGCGGCGCGTGCACATGGATCCGGCGGAGGCGGTGCAGGCGCATCGGCAGCTTGGCGCCGTCCGATCGATCGGAATGCATTTCGGCACCTTCCGCCTGACCGACGAGGCCGTGGATGCTCCGGAACGGGCGCTCGCTGTCGAGCGCGAGCGGCAAGGCGTTGACCCTACGGCTTTCGTGACGTTGGGTTTCGGCGAGTGTCGAAGCTTCTCGTTCCCGGGGTCCGTGTGAGCGGAACCGCGTGAGTTGCGCCGAGTTGTTGCAGTGCATGAAAAAGGAGCCTGGAACGGTGGCGAGCAATCTAAAGAGTGGTCTCCGCGAAGGTCTCCCGTCCCCGCGTGGCGCGCATTGGGACGGCAAAGGCGTGAATTTCGCCCTGTTCTCGGCGAATGCGACCAAGGTCGAGGTCTGCCTGTTCGACCAGAGCGGCACCACCGAGCTCGAGCGGATCACCCTGCCGGAATATACCGATCAGATTTTCCACGGCTGGGTTCCGGACGTCGGCCCAGGACAGGTCTACGGTTATCGCGTGCACGGCCCGTATGCGCCGGATGCCGGCCATCGCTTCAATCCGAACAAGTTGCTGCTCGACCCGTATGCGCGCGCCCATGTCGGCGAACTGCAGTGGGACCACGCCATCTTCGGCTACACGATTGGCCACAAAGACGACGACCTGTCGTTCGACGAGCGCGACAGCGCGCCTTTCATGCCGAAATCCGTAGTGGTGGACCAGAACTTCGATTGGCACGGCCAGGGCCGCCGCAACCCGATCGCCTGGGACCGCACCGTGCTCTACGAGACGCATGTGCGCGGCTACACCAAGCAGCATCCGAAGGTCGAGGAGGGACTGCGCGGCACCTATGCCGGCTTCGGCACCAAGGCGGTTCTGGACTACATCAAGGGGATCGGCGTCACCTCGGTGGAATTGCTGCCGGTACACAGCTTCATCAACGACAGCCAGCTGCTGGAGAAGGGCCTCACCAACTACTGGGGCTACAACACCATCGGCTTCTTCGCGCCCGACCCGCGCTATGCCGCCGACCGCGCCAACTCGCTGCGCGAGTTCAAGGAGATGGTCTCGAAGGTGCACGAGTCCGGCCTCGAGCTGATCCTGGACGTGGTGTATAACCACACCGCGGAAGGCAACGAGCGTGGCCCGACGCTGTCGTTCAAGGGTATCGACAACGCGTCGTACTACCGGTTGCTCACCGACAAACCGCGGTACTACATCAATGATACCGGGACCGGGAACACGGTCAATCTGAGCCATCCGCGCGTCATCCAGATGGTCACCGACAGCCTGCGCTACTGGTCCGAGGAGATGCATGTCGACGGCTTCCGATTCGATCTCGGCACCATCCTGGCGCGCGAGCCGAACGGCTTCGACAACCAGTCCGGTTTCCTCAAGGCGTGCTGCCAGGACCCGACACTTGGCACCGTGAAGCTGATCGCCGAGCCCTGGGATTGCGGCCCGGGCGGCTATCAGGTCGGTGAGTTCCCGCCGGGGTGGGGCGAGTGGAACGACAAGTTCCGCGACACGGTGCGCGACTTCTGGAAGGGTGCGTCCAGCGTGGCGGAACTTGCGCCGCGCCTGCTGGCTTCGCCGGCACAGTTCGACCACCAGGGCCGCAAGCCATGGGCGTCGGTAAACTTCATCACCGCGCATGACGGCTTCACGCTGAACGACATCGTCACCTATGACGAGAAGCACAACGACGCCAACGGCGAGGACGGTAAGGACGGCTCCTCGGACAACCGCTCAAGCAATTACGGTGTCGAGGGTCCGACCGACGATCCGGAGATCAACCGGGTCCGCGCGCGGCAGATACGGAATCTGCTCGCCACCCTGTTGCTCAGCCAGGGCACGCCGATGCTGGTGGCGGGTGACGAGTTCGGTCGCACCCAGAATGGCAACAATAACGCCTATTGCCAGGACAGCGAGATCTCCTGGGTGAACTGGAACATCGAGGAGAAGGGCCAGGCGCTGATCGACTTCGTGACGCGCGTGACCAGCCTGCGGGCGCGCTTCCCGATCCTGCGCCGCAACCGCTTCCTGACGGAGATCTACAACGAGGAACTCGAGGTCAAGGAGCTGACCTGGATCAATGCCGGCGGCGGCGAGATGATGCCGGGCGACTGGGACGAGGCCGCGCAGAGCATCGGCCTGATCCTCGACGGCCGCGCGCAGCCGAGCGGCATACGCAAGCGCGGCGAGGATGCGACGATCCTGCTGATCTACAATGCCTGGCATGACCTGGTGGGGTTCAACCTGCCGAGCCATGGGGGCGCCGACCAGCACTGGACCCTGCTGATCGACACCAACATCTCCGAGGACGAGGAGAAGAAGGAGGACCAGACCTTCAGGTCGGGAGCCGTGTATGGTGTCACCGGCCGTTCGTTCCTGATGTTCGCCCTGGTGCCGGACAACGCGTGATGAGCACACGCCAGCACAGCATCCCGGCGGGCGCTACGCTCGAGAGCGGCTCGACCAAGTTCAGGATTTGGGCGCCGGGCTGCGAGCACGTGAAACTTCTGCTCGAGGCGGATGGCTCGGTGCAGCCGATGCAGGCGCTGGCGGACGGTTGGCATGGCCTGACGGTGGAGGGTGCCGGCGCCGGCACGCTCTACCGCTTCGTGCTGCCGGACGGCATGCAGGTGCCGGACCCGGCCTCAAGGTTCCAGCCGCAGGACGTGCATGGCCCAAGCGAGGTGATCGATCCGATTTCGTATGACTGGACGGTGCAATGGCAGGGTCGTCCCTGGGACGAGATCGTCCTGTATGAGCTGCATGTCGGCACCTTTACCCCGGAGGGCACGTTCCGCGCCGCGATCGGCAAGCTCGACCATCTGGCATCGCTCGGCGTCACCGGCCTCGAGATCATGCCGGTCTGGGATTTCCCCGGCACGCGCAACTGGGGCTATGACGGCGTGCTGCCCTATGCGCCGGATTCGTCTTACGGCCGGCCGGAGGATTTCAAGGCGCTGATCGAGGCAGCGCATGCACGCGGGATCGCCGTCCTGCTCGACGTGGTCTATAATCATTTCGGGCCCGACGGGAACTACCTGCCGGTGTATGCGCCGAAGTTCTTCACCGAGCGCCACCACACGCCCTGGGGCGCCGCCGTCAACTACGATGGCGAGGGCAGTCAGGCGGTGCGCGAGTTCGTCATACACAATGCGCTCTACTGGCTCGAGGAATACGATCTGGACGGGCTGCGCCTTGATGCCGTTCACGCCATCATCGATGACGGGCCGAAGCATCTCCTCGACGAGTTGTCCGAGCGCGCGCGTGCGAGCACGCAGCGCCCGGTGCATCTGTTGCTGGAAAACGAGGACAACGAACCGAAGCGCCTGACGCGCCACGGACGTGACCCGGTGCACTACACCGCGCAGTGGAACGACGATATCCACCATGTCCTGCATGTCGCGGCCACCGGCGAGAAGACCGGCTACTACGCCGATTACGAGGGCAATACCGGGCTGCTGGCCAAGGCGCTGGGGGAAGGCTTTGCCTACCAGGGCCAGATGATGCCGTATCGCGGCTCGCCGCGTGGCGCGCCCGCCGCCAACCTGCCGCCGGGGGCGTTCGTCGCCTTCATCCAGAACCACGACCAGGTCGGCAACCGTGCCTTCGGCGACCGGCTCGGCACCATTGCCAGCCTCGATGCGATGCGCGCCCTGGCGGCGACTTACCTGCTGCTGCCGCAGACGCCGATGATCTTCATGGGCGAGGAATGGGGGGCGATGCAGCCATTCCCATTCTTCTGCGACTTCGATGGCGAGCTCGCCGACGCGGTGCGCAAGGGGCGCCGCGAGGAGTTCTCGCGCTTCCCGGAGTTCCAGGACCCGGAGCAGCGCGACCGCATCCCCGATCCGCTGGCCGAGAAGACCTTCATCTCGGCCAAGCTCGACTGGGATGCCATCGACCAGAAGCGCCTCGATTTGTATCGCGACCTGCTGGCGGTGCGCCGACGCGACATCGTGCCATTGCTGCCGCACATCGTGCGCGGGGGCAGCGCGATCGAGTTCGGCCCGGGCGCGGTGCAGGTACGTTGGCAGATCGGCCTCGACCGCGTGCTGGCGCTATCGGCCAACCTCTCCAACAGCAAAGTCGAGTTCCCCACACCGACCGGCCAGACGATCTGGTCAGAGGGCGAGACCGATCCGGGCATGGGACCGTGGTCGGTGCGCTGGTCCCTGGAGGCTGCATGACCACTCCGCGCGCCACCTATCGGCTGCAGTTCCATAAAGGCTTCGGGTTCAAGGACGCCACCGCGGTCGCGCCCTACCTGTCACGTCTCGGGGTGAGCCATGTCTATGCGTCGCCCTACCTGAAGGCACGGCCGGGCAGCACGCACGGCTACGACATCACCGACCATCTGGCGCTGAACCCTGAGCTTGGCACCGAGGCCGATTTCGATGCCATGGTCGCGGCCTTCAAGGCGAATGGGCTCGGGCAGATCCTCGACTTCGTGCCGAACCACATGGGTGTCGGCGGCGCCGACAATCCTCTCTGGCTCGACGTGCTGGAATGGGGACCGCAATCGGATCATGCCGGCTGGTTCGACATCGACTGGGATCCGGATCGCCGCTACCTCAAGGACAAGCTGCTGGTGCCGTTCCTCGGCGACCAGTATGGCGTCGAGCTGAAGGGCGGCAAGCTGGAGGTCAAGTTCGACGAGCAGGATGGCAGCCTCGCGGTCTGGGCCTATGACAGCCACAAGCTGCCGATCTGTCCGCTGCAGTACGATGTCGTCCTTGGCCATGACGATCCCGAGCTGGACCGGCTGAGCGACTTCTTTTCCGATCTGACGCAGTGGCGTCCGCAGATGGCGGAACGCGCAGCCACGCTAAAGTCCGACCTTGCACGGGCTGTCGGCGCCAACCCTTCGGTGCGGGCAGCACTCGATGCGAGCGTCACGGCGCTGAATGCCGACTGGCGCGCGCTCGATGCGCTGATCCAGCAGCAGAGCTGGCGGATCGCGTATTTCGGCGTTGCCGGTGACGACATCAACTATCGCCGCTTCTTCAACATCAATGATCTTGCCGGGATACGCATGGAGCTGCCGGCCGTGTTCCGGCACGCGCACGGGCTCATCCTGCCGATGATCGAGAACGGCACCATCGACGGTCTGCGCATCGACCATATCGACGGGCTGCTCGATCCCAAGGCGTATATCGAGGACCTGCGTCGCGCGACCGACCGGCCATTCTACCTGGTGATCGAGAAGATCCTGGCAGCCCACGAGGCGCTGCGCGAGGATTGGAAGGTCGAGGGCACCACCGGCTACGACTTCACCAACCTGGTGCTGGGCGTGCTGGTCAACTCGGCAGCGGAGGAAGCCTTCACCGCCACGTATCACGAGTTCACCGGCCTGCGTACGCCGTTCTCGCGCATCGTCTATGACTGCAAGATACGCATCATGGAGAACGAGATGGCGAGCGAGCTGAACGCGCTCGGCCGCGACGCGGGTCGGGTGGCGCGGCAGAATCCGATGACCGCGGACTTCACCAAGACCGTGCTGCAGCGCGCGATCAAGCAGATCGTCGCCTGTTTCCCGGTCTATCGCACCTACATCGAGTTCGAGTCGGACAGCGACAGCGCCGACAAGCGCGACCTGGACTGGGCCATCACCCAGGCGCGCCGCTATGATCCGGCGCTGGATCCGTCGGTGTTCAAGTTCCTGCACGACCTGCTTTCTGGACGGCTCACGGCGCACCCGAAGAGCGGCTTCAACCGCACCAGCGTGCTGCGGCTGGCGATGAAGCTGCAGCAATATAGCGGCCCGGTGATGGCAAAGGGTCTCGAGGATACCGCCTTCTATCGCTACAACCGGTTCGTGGCCTTGAACGAGGTCGGTGGCGAGCCGGAACGGTTTGGCCTCTCCGCCGGCGCCTTTCACAAGGCCAACGCCCAGCGGGCCAAGAACTGGCCGCACGCCATGCTCGGCACCTCGACGCACGACACCAAGCGAGGCGAGGACACCCGTGCCCGGCTTGCCGTGCTGGCGGATATTCCCGACGAGTGGGCGCGCCAGGTGCAGACCTGGAGCCGTCTGCTGCGCGCGCGTCGTGGCGATGTCGAGGGCAACGCGCCGCCGGACCGCAACGACGAATATCTGCTCTACCAGCTCCTGGTCGGTTCCTGGCCGGTCGAGATGCTCGCCGGCGCCGACGCCGAAGGGCTGAAGACCTACGGCGAACGCATCAAGGCGACACTCGAGAAGTCGATGCGCGAGGGCAAGCTGCACTCGAACTGGTCGTCGCCCGACACCGCCTACGAGGACGCGATGCAGGGTTTCGCGCGCGATGCGCTGGACCCGAATCGTGACAGCTTCCTCGCGAGCTTCCTGCCGTTCGTGCAGAAGGTCGCGCGGCTGGGCGTCGAGAACAGCCTGGTTCAGGCGGTGCTCAAGCTGACCGTGCCCGGCATGCCCGACCTCTACCAGGGCAGCGAGATGTGGGACCTCAGCCTGGTCGATCCGGACAACCGCCGGCCGGTCGATTACGACGTCAGGCGCCTGGCGCTGGGGGAGATGGAGCCAAACCTGCGGAAGTCCCCGGCAACGACCCTGGCCGGGCTGCGGGACGCGTGGGCCGATGGCCGCATCAAGCTCGCCGTGACGACCATGCTTCTGCACCTGCGGGCCGAGCATGCCGCCTTGTTCGCGGATGGCGGCTACGAGCCGCTGCCGATCGGCGGAGACCGGTCGGAACAGGCGCTGGGCTTCGTGCGCTCGCATCAGGAGATCCAGGTGGCGGTCCTGGTCTCGCGGTTTCCTGGCCTGCGCGATGCGGAACCAGGGTGGGACGCAACAACGGCCACGCTGCCGGACGGCGAATGGGTTGATTTGTTCAGCCAGCGTCGCATGCGGGGCGGCGATGTGCCCGTGGCGGAGCTCTTCACGCTGCTGCCGGTTGCCGTGCTGGTCAGGTCGTAGCCCTCGCGATAGGCTCCTGCGCGGTGGCTTCACCACGCACCCAGGAGCCCGCTGCCATGCCTACGGATATCACCCAGCGGCCAGCGCCGACTGACCCGGCGCCCCCCGCCCCGCCGGCCGGCTTCAGCCACGAGCAGGTCGAGGCGCTGTTCTTCGGAGCAGCGCGGGACGGGCAGGTCGACCTGCTGGAAGCGTTCCTCGACGCCGGCGCCGATGCCAACCGGACCGATCTGCGCGGCTACACGACGCTGATCCTCGCCTCCTATAACGGCCATCTCGACGCCACCCGGCTGCTGCTGTCCCGCGGCGCGCTGCCGGACGGCCGCGACGCCAAGGGGAGCACGGCGCTGGGGGGCGTCGCGTTCAAGGGCGACGTCGAGATCGCCCGGCTTCTGGTCGAGGCCGGGGCCGGAGTTGATGCCCCGAACGATGTCGGCCGCACGCCGCTGATGTTCGCGGTGATGTTTGGCCGCGAGCAGATGGCGCGCTACCTGCTGGAGGCCGGCGCCGATCCGCTTCGGCGCGACGGCGAGGGCAACAGCGCGCTCAGCCTGGCGCAGCGCCAGGGCCACCAGGACCTGATCGACCTGCTGGGAGCATCCGGAACCGGTTGACGCCCGACCTGCGCCCAGCTCGATCATTCAGCCAGCATCGAGACGGTCGTCGCCAGAAGCAGGACCGCCATCGTCACGTTGAAGCAACGTAGCCGGATCGGGTGATGCAGCAGCCGGCCGCCGCTCGCCCCGATCAAGCCCCAGCCGCCGACGCACGGGAGGCTGACAAGCGTGAAGATCAGTCCGATCAGGGGGCCGAATTCCAGCGCGTTGCCACCGTGCGGCAGGAAGGTGGCGGTTGCGGCGACCGCCATGATCCAGCCCTTCGGGTTGATCCATTGGAAGGCGCAGGCGCCCAGGAAACTCAGCGGCTGGGCGGAGTGGCGCTCGCCCTGCACAGGTGCCGTCGCGATCTTCCAGGCGAGCCACGCCATCCAGATCGCACCTATGGCCTGCAACGCGCGTTGCAGCACCCGGCTCTGGGCCAGCGGCACGCCGAGGCCACAGGCTACGAGCGCCACCATCAGGCCGAAGCCGATCGCGGCGCCGGCCAGTTGCGGCAGCGTACGCCGGAAGCCGTGCGCGGCGGCAGCGCTGAGCATCATGATGTTGTTCGGCCCGGGCGTCGCCGAGGCGCTGAAGGCGAAGCTCAACAGCGGCAGGAGCGGAAAGCTGGGGTCGGCGGGAGATCCTGGCACGATCGGTTCCTGTTCGGAGCCGGTGGCCGGGATGGCGCTGATCGAGACCCCGGCCGGACCGGCGGGGTTTCGGGGGGCTGGAGGCCGTCAGGCCTTAGCGCGCGTACTCCCCGACCCCACCAGAGGTAATGACCCAGAGGACGAATGTGAGGGCGGCGCGCATCCCAAAGCCCTACAGCAGATCCGGCCGCAGCGACAAGCACTCCTAAGACGCGCCGATTCAGGTCGTCAGCGTGTTCCCTCCGCGGCGAGGTCTTCCAGCAGTCGCACGATCACGTCGACGGCAAGCTCCGCATCCTCCTCCGTGATTGATTCCGCCGGGTTGTGGCTGACGCCGCCGCGGCAGCGCACGAACAGCATCGCAATCGGGCACAGCGCCGCCATCGCCATGGCATCATGCCCGGCGCCGCTCGGCAGGCGCTTGGTTTCCACGCCACAGGCGATCGCCGCCCGCTCCAGCCGCGTCTGCCAGTCCTCGGCGCAGGGAGCCGCCGAGGCGCTGAACCCCGGCTCGATCCGATGGGTAACTCCATGCTCGGCAGTGATCGCTTCCCATTCAGCGAACAGGGCGGCGCAGGCCTTGTCGCGCAGCATGTCGCTGGAGGCGCGCAGGTCGAGGCTGAACTCGACCTCGCCGGCGATGACGTTCACCCCGCCCGGCCAGGCCCGGATCTGCCCGACCGTCGCGGTGACCCCGGGCCACGCCATGCCGGCGCCTCGTGTGGCCACGATCATCTCGGCAGCGGTCGCGAGCGCGTCCCGCCTGCCGTCCATCGGCACCGTGCCGGCATGTCCCGCCTCGCCCCGCACCGTGACGATGAACCGGCTGGCGGCGTTGATCGCGGTGACCACGCCCACGGCAAGGCCTGCCTGCTCCAGCACCGGGCCCTGCTCGATATGCGGTTCGAGATAGGCGATGACGTTACCGGACCGGTAGGCGGCATCGCCCAACCGATCCGGATCGCAGCCGAAGGCGGACAGCGCCTCGCGCAGGGTGATCCCCTCGGCGTCATCGGCCGCGAGATGCGCCGCACCGTCCAGCGATCCGGCGCAGGCTCGCGAGCCGGTCAGGGTGAGCGGAAACCGCACGCCTTCCTCGTCGCCGAAGGCTAGCAGCTCGACAGCGAACGGCAGCCGGACATTGCGGCGGTGCAGCCGTTCCAGGGCCGCCAAACCGGCCAGGATCCCGAACGCTCCATCGTAGCGGCCCGCGTCACGTACCGTGTCGAGATGCGAGCCGATCAGCAGCACCGGGGCAGCCCGGTCCGTGCCCTCGAGGCGACCGACCAGGGTCGCAGCCGGGTCCACTCGGGTTACCAGGCCGGCCTGCTGCATCCAGCCACGCACCAGCGCGATGGACGCCTGGTGCGCCGGTGTCAGGTAGAGCCGGGTGAGCATCCCGCTGGCATCCGTGCAGCAGGCCAGCGCGTCGAGCCGCGCCATCAGGCCCTCGTTCCCCGCTTCCTCCTGCATCCGTACGCCATCCTCGCCCCAGCCCGCTGTGGCTCAGAGCAAGACCCGGGCCGGACCGCAACCCGGCACCTCAGCCGCGGCTGTAGGTGCCGATCAGCACGCCCTTGGCAATGACGTGCCCGCGCAGGGCAGCGACAAGGGCGGATCGGCCCGGTGCCTTGTGGAAGGTCGGCACCTCGTCGAGGGCGAACATCTGGAACGCGTAGCGATGCGGTCCGTGCCCGCGCGGCGGGTCGGGCGGCAGCCAGCCATGCGACAGGAACGAGTTGCGGCCCATGCCGAACCGTTCGCTGCCCGATCCGGAGGCGGGCAGGTCGCCCTCGGCCACGCCGCCATCGTGCGGCGGCAGATCGCCGAGGATGGCATGCACCAGCGGCCGGAACGTCGGGCTGTCGGCGTCCTCGACGAGCAGCACCAGCGCCTGCGCCTCGGGCGGCACGCCGATCCACTCCAGCGGCGGCGACAGCTTCTCGCCGTCCTCGGTATGGCGCGACGGGATGGCGCCGTCCGGCGGGAATGCCGTCGAGGTGATGGCGATCACGTCCGGCACATCGGCGAAGCTTTCGTCCTGGGTCACCAGGGCCTCGGTTCCGGGTCGGACCGATTTGAGCACGCGGCCGACGCCGGCCGGCAGTTTCTCGAGCATGGACAGGCTCCCCTCTTGACGGCAGAGCGACGTCCCGGAGGCGCACAAGGTTGCCTGCAAGGCTTGCATCCTCGCGTGAGCGTGCACACACCCTGCGCGCCACCTTCGACTTCACGACAGGACCGCGATCGATGAGCCGCTTCTGGAGCGACCTGGTGCACGACCTCACGCCCTACGTGCCGGGCGAGCAGCCGCGCGTGGCCGAGCTGGTCAAGCTCAACACCAACGAGAGCCCGCTTGGTCCCTCGCCTCGCGCGCTGGCGGCGATTCGCGCAGAGGCTTCCGATACCCTGCGCCTGTACCCGGATCCGGACGCCACTGCCTTGCGGCAGGCGCTGGCCCGTTACCACCGGGTGCAGCCCGAGCAGGTGTTCGTCGGCAACGGCTCGGACGAGGTGCTGGCCCATGCCTTCGTCGGCCTGCTGCGGCACGAGGCGCCGCTGCTGTTTCCGGACATCACCTACAGCTTCTATCCGGTCTATTGCCGGCTGTTCGGCGTGCGCCACGAGACGGTGCCGCTGGACGACGACCTGCGCGTGCGCATCGCCGACTACCGGCGCCGGTGCGGCGCGATCATCGTCGCCAACCCGAACGCGCCGACCGGCATCGCGCTGACCCGGGACGAGGTCGCGTCGCTGCTGGCCGAGCATCCCGACCAGCCGGTGGTGATCGACGAGGCCTATGTCGATTTCGGCGCCGAGACGTCGATCCCGCTGGTCGCCAGCCATCCGAACCTGCTGGTGGTGCACACGATGTCGAAGTCGCGCGCGCTGGCCGGACTGCGCGTCGGCTACGCGATCGGCGACGCCGCCCTGATCCAGGCGCTGACCCGGGTGAAGGACAGCTTCAATTCATACCCGCTCGGCCGGCCGGCGCAGGCCGGAGCCATCGCCGCGATCGAGGACGAGGCGTTCTTCCAGGCCAGCCGCGAGACGGTGATCGCCAGCCGGGAGCGCCTGGTCGGTGGATTGCAGCGGCTCGGCCTTGGCGTGCTGCCGTCCTCGGCCAACTTCGTGTTCGTGCGCCATCCGCACCGCGACGGCGCCGAACTCGCGGCAGCGCTGCGGGAGCGCGCGGTGCTGGTGCGGCATTTCGGCAGGCCGCGAATCTCGCCCTACCTGCGCATCACCGTCGGCACCGACGGGCAGTCCGACCGGCTGCTGGCGGCACTCGCGGACATCCTGGCGCGCAATGCGCCGGCGGACGGCTGAGGCGGGCCGGTCCGGCACGGCGCTTCCCAGTGCCGGCGCGCCGTCGTAATCCTGCGGCGCACGACGACAGGATACCCGGCCATGCGCGCATTCGACGGACAGCACTCAGACAACCAGCCGATCCGGCGCAATACCGCCGAGAAGCAGAAGCAGTTGCGCGAGCTGAAGGAGACGCTGGCCGGGATGAAGCCGCACGTCGCCACCACCCTGCGCGACAGCGTGCGCAAGCGCATCATGGAGCTCGAGGCCGAGCTGAAGACGCGCTGATCTTCCCGGGCATCCAGTCATGACGGTCTCGCTGACGCGGCGCGTCGACGATCTGCTGGCCGGTGCCTTTGCCGCCGCCGGATTGCCACCCGAGACCGCACGGGCGTCCCGGGCGTCGCGGCCTGAACTCGCCGACCTGCAATGCAACGGCGTGATGCCGCTGGCCAAGGCCACCGGGCGCAACCCGCGCGAGATCGCCGCCGAGGTCGCGACCCTGCTGGGTGCGAGGCCGGAGTTCGACGAGGTGAGCGTAGCCGGTCCTGGCTTCCTCAATTTGCGCCTCTCGGCGGCATTCCTGGCCGAGTGCGCCGGGGCGCAGGCGGCGGACCCGGTGCATCTCGGTATCGAGCCGGTCGAGAGCGGGCTGGTGATGCTCGATTTCGGCGGCCCGAACGTCGCAAAGCCGCTGCATGTCGGACACCTGCGCACCCTGGTGATCGGCGAGAGCCTGCGCCGCATCCTCGGCGCGCAGGGCATACGCACCCTGTCGGATACCCATCTCGGCGACTGGGGCCTGCAGATGGGCATGCTGCTGTCCGAGATCCGCCGGCGCTGGCCCGGCCTGCCGCCCGGCAGCCTGCCGCCGCTGACCGAGGCCGACCTGCAGGTGCTGTATCCGGAAGCCGCCGCCGCCTGCCGGGCCGATCCTGCCCGCATGGACGAGGCGCGCGCCGCGACCGCGGCCCTGCAGTCCGGCGATGCCGATTCGCTGCGCGTCTGGTCGGAGCTGCGCCGGATCTCGCTCGAGGCGCAGACCCGGGACTTCGCCCTGCTGGATGCGCATTTCGACCTGCTGCTGGGCGAGAGCGACGTGCAGCCGCTGATCCCCGGCATGATCGCCGATCTGCGGGAGCGCGGCATCGCCGTCGAGAGCGACGGCGCGCTGATCATCGAGGTGGCGACGCCCGAGGAAGCCAAGCCGATGCCGCCGCTGCTGCTGGCGAAGTCGGACGGCGCCGCGCTGTACGCCACGACCGACGTTGCGACCCTGCTCTCGCGCAAGCGCGAGTATGATCCGGCGCGCATCATCTACGTGGTCGACCAGCGCCAGGCGCTGCATTTCGAGCAGGTGTTCCGGGCCGCGCGGCGGGCTGGCTATGCCGACGGCATCGAGCTGATCCATGCCGGCTACGGCACCGTGAATGGCCCGGACGGCAAGCCGTACAAGACCCGCGAGGGCAATGTCGCGCAGCTCGCCGACCTGCTCGGCGACGCCATCGGCCGCGCCGCCGAGCGGCTGCCGGAGACGCCGCCGGGCCTGGACCGCGAGCAGCTTGCGCGCCTCGTCGGGCTGGCGGCGGTGAAGTTCGCCGACCTGTCGTCGTTCCGGACCTCCGGCTACATCTTCGACGCCGAGCGCATGGTCTCGTTCGAGGGCCGCACCGGGCCATACGTGCAGTATGCCTGCGTGCGCATCGGCTCGATCCTGGCGCGCGCCGAGGCCCAAGGGGCCAGCGCGGGCGCAATCTCGGTCGCGGCACCCGCCGAGCGTGCGCTGGTGCTGGAGTGCGCAAGGCTGCCGGACGTGGTGGCGTCGGCCAGCCGCAACCTCGCGCCGAACGAGATCGCCGACTACGTGTTCGCGCTGGCCCAGGCCTTCAGCCGCTTCTACAGCGAATGCCCGGTGCTGGCCGCGGCCGGCGAGGCCGAGCGCGGATCGCGGATCGCGCTCTGCGAACTCACCCGCACAGTGCTGGAAAAGGGGCTCTGGCTGCTCGGCATCGCGATACCCGGACGCATGTGAAACACGCGGACGCCCAGGTCCTGACATCACCCGGGCACTAAGAACGACTAAGACGCGCATATTCACCCGGGCTGCACCCGGTCAGCCGGCGGAATGTCGCGGAGAATGCGCCCAGGCTCTCATAGCCGACGCCCAGCGCCACCTCGGTTACCGGCTCGGCGCGCGACAGCCGTTCCTGCGCGGCCAGGATCCGCATGCGTTGGCGCCAGATCGAGAATGGCAGGCCCGTCTCGGACGTGAAATGCCGGACGAATGACCGCAGCGACAGCCCGGCTATTGCTGCCCATTCCTCCTGCGACCGCTGGTCGGCCGGATGCTCGCCGATCGCATCGGCCACGCGCCGGAGGCGTCGATCAAACGGCAGCGGAAGCGACAGGGTCTTGTGCGGCTGGGCCAGGAACTCGTCCCAAAAGGTCTCGGCCAGCCGGGCGAGCGACACGTCCCATGAGCCGTCGAAGGTCCTCCTCGAGAGGCGCTCGGCCTGCGCCGTCATCAACGGAGTGCTCCGCACCAGGAAGGGATCTGCAGGCAGACGTCCGCATCTCTGCACTTCGATATAGAGGCTCCACCCGCTGAAGGCGCCGTGCGAACGGGCCGCATGCGGCAGTCCCGGAGGGAGCCACACGGCCTGCCCCGGCCCGATGAGCCAGTAGCTTCTGTCGGTCTTCATGCCGATGACACCGCTCAACGTGCCCAGGATCTGACCGCGATCGTGGTCGTGCCGATCGGCGACCTGGCGCGTCTGCTGCTCGACCAGGCCACCGACCAGCCACGGCTGGTCGTCCGAGCCGCCCTCCAGCCGTTGCGGCAGCATGCTCGCTTTGGCGCACATGAGTCCGACAATGGCGCAGACGCAAGCGCGCGCCAAACCGAAGACTGTCAGACTGTTGATGCAGTCGAGAGAGGTCGCACATGAGCCAGTCTGAGCCCTGGAAGGTCCTGCTGATCATGGGCAGCGTGCGTACGGGGCGACGTTGTCCAATCCTTGCAAGCTGGGTTGCCGGCATCGGCCGGGCGGATGCCGGGATCGTGCTCGAACTGATCGACCTCCGGGACTGCCCGTTGCCGATGGATGACGAACCCGGCATCCCCGCAACAGGACTTTATGTGCAGCCACACACGAGGGCGTGGAGCGAGACGGTCGCAGCGGCCGATGGGTTCGTGTTCGTCTCGCCCCAGTATAACTGGGGATATCCGGCGGCGCTGAAGAACGCGATCGACCACTGCTATCGCGAGTGGAACGGCAAGCCGCTGCTTATCGTCACCTATGGGGGCCATGGCGGCGGTAAATGTGCGGCCCAGCTCAGGCAGGTCGCCGAGGGCCTGAAGATGCGCCCGGTGCCGACCATGCCGGGCCTGACCCTGACGCATGACATGATGGCGGGCGCCTCGATCGACCCGGACCAGGATTTCGCGGACCAGCTGCCGACCATCCGGCAGGGTTTTGCCGAACTCACTTCACTGCTTGGCGCTGCGTGACACGACATGCGGGGCCGCTTCAGCCCGACCATGGCCAACATGCCGCGGCCACCCTTATCGGGCCGGCAACTTCGCTGACCTCCGAATGGTCGGAATGTCCGACTCGGACGGAAAACCGCAGTCTGGTCGCGGCTTCCGGATCGCTGCGCACCGCTACCGCAGCACCAGTGCAGCCAGCAGCGCGAGGGCCAGCAGGGCGCTGACGATCTGCCAGCCGCGCACCGGATCGCGCGCAAACAGCGGCAAGCGCCGGGATGGGATCGCCTGCAGGCCGGCCTCGCCATGCTCCAGCGCGAACAGCAGCTCGACCGCATCGGCGCAGCGCTGCGCGGGTGCGACGGCGACTGCCTGCATCACGACGCGGTCGAGCCAGGGCGGCAGGTCCGGCCGCAGCGTAAGCAACGACTGCGGCACTCCGAAGCGCGGGTGCGAGAACGGCTCGATCTCGCCATAGGGGTATGCGTCGGTGAACGTCCGATAGAGTGTCACTCCCAGCGCATAGATATCGGTGGCGATGCTGCCCGCATCCGCTCCTGCCAGCATCTCCGGCGCCCGGAAGCTGGCGGTGCCCGGTGCAGCCGCAGTGCCGGTTGAAGCCGTCTCCAGGTGCGGCAGCCGCGCCACGCCGAAATCGATCAGCCGCAGGCCGCCGCCGTCGGTCAGCAGGATGTTCTCCGGCTTGATGTCGCGATGGATCACGCCGGCCCGGTGCAACGCCGCGACCGCCTTGCACAGACGCACGCCGATCCCGATGCCCTCCGGCGCCGAGACGCGCGGCGGCCGGCGCAGCCGGTGCTCCAGCGTCGGCCCGGCATAGAACGGCATCGCCAGATACAGCGCGCTGCGCCGCTCGGGGGGCAGGTCGATCACCTCGCCCAGCCACGGGCTTCGCACCGCAGTCCCGATCCAGGCTTCGCGCGCCAGTGCTGACCGCCTCGTCAAATCGGCCTGCCGTGGCAGCTTGAGCACCACCGGACGCCCGCCCGCCTGGGTGTCCTGCGCCACGAACACCCTGGTGTCGCGACCGGACGGCAACGCGCGCTCCAGCCTGTAGCCGTCGATGGACTGGCCGGGGCGCAGCTCGGGCGCACACGGCAGATCCGCGAGGCCTGCCGCGAGGTCGTCCTGCCCGGCCGGCGGCAGCGACAGCACGTCCAGCACGCAGGCCGTGAGGTTGTCGGTGCTGCCCGCCAAGATCGACTCGCGGACCAGCAGCGCTGCCGCCTGTGCGGGCGAGCCCGAGGCCAGCAGCCGGGCGATGTCGCGGTCGCGGAGCGCGCCATGCACCCCGTCGCTGCACAGCAGGTAGCGGTCGCCATCCTGCGCCGGTATCGCCTCGCAGGCGACCAGGAGGTCCGGTTGCAGACCGATCGCCCGCGTCAGGATGTGCGAGCGCCCGGCGCCGGGCAGCACGTCGTCGCTGGTCAGGCGCTGCAGGCTCGCCGTCCGCCAACGATACAGCCGGCTGTCGCCGACATGCACCACGAACCCCTGCCGGCCGCGCAGCACCAGCGCGGTGAAGGTGCAGGCCATGCCCTCCAGCTCGGAATCGACCCGGCCGATCGCGTGGATCCAGCGATTGACCGGATCGATCGAGCGCCCGACCGCATGGCGCACACCGAGCGCCGGGTTCTGCGAGTCGAGCCCGTCGAGAAACAGGCGCACCGCCATCTCGCTGGCGACGCGGCCGCCACGATGGCCGCCCAGACCATCCGCCACGACCGCAACCGCATCCGCAACCGGCGCAGCGGACCCGGCGGCATGGCTCGGATCCTGCAGAATGCAGGCCGGCGACACCGCGACGTAATCCTCGTTGCGCGGCCGCTTGCCGACCTCGGAACAAAATCCTGCCTGCAGTTTCATCATCGGGCCTGTTTTACAGGCAGACGCTCATTTTTCAGAAGTCCCTTGTCAATCCTGCAAGACAAAGGTGCAATGGCCGTCGACTGAAGCCGCAACCGGATGTCACCAGCGAGGCCACCTGATGATCAACCGGGCATTCCTGAAGTCGGGCCATACCCCGACCCTGCTCTGCGCCTTCTTCTATTTCGACATGGCCTTCATGGTCTGGGCGCTGCTCGGGCCGCTCGGGGTGCAGCTCTCCAGGCTGCTGCACCTCACCGCCAGCCAGAAGGGACTGATGGTGGCGCTGCCGATCCTGTCCGGCGCCCTGCTGCGCGTGCTGTTCGGGGTGCTGGTGGACCGCCTCAGGCCGCGCCTCACGGGTATCATCACCCAGTGCATCGTGCTCGCCACCCTGATCGGCACCTGGCTGATCGGCATCCACTCCTATGGCGAGATGCTGATCCTGGGGCTGCTGCTCGGGGTCGCCGGCGCCTCCTTCGCCGTCGCGCTGCCGCTGGCCTCGCGCTGGTATCCTCCGGAATACCAGGGCATCGTGCTGGGGATCGCCGGCGCCGGTAATTCCGGCACCGTTCTCGCCGCTCTGTTCGCGCCGACGCTGGCGGCGCATTTCGGCATCGCCACCGTGTTCATCATCGCGGCCGTGCCGGTCGCGATCGCATTCGCGACCTACCTTGCCTTCGCCCGCAACGCGCCGTCCCAGCCTCCGCCCAAGCACCTGGCGGAATATGCCGCGGTGCTCGGGCATGGCGACGCCTGGTGGTTCATGCTGTTCTACGGCGTGACCTTCGGCGGCTTCTCCGGCCTCGCCTCGTCGCTCACCATATACTTCAACGGCCAGTACGGGCTGAGCGCGATCACCGCCGGCTACTGCACGGCGGCCTGCGTGTTCGCGGGCAGCATGGTGCGTCCGGTCGGCGGGGCGCTGGCCGACCGCATCGGCGGCATCCGCGCGCTCACCATCATGTACATGATCGCGGCGGCGGCACTCATCGTGGTCTCCATCGGATTGCCGCTGTTCTGGATGGCGCTCGCGGTGTTCGTGGTCAGCATGCTCGCCTTTGGCATGGGCAACGGCGCGGTTTTCCAGCTGGTGCCGCAGCGCTTCCGGCGCGAGATCGGCGTGATGACCGGGCTGGTCGGCATGACCGGCGGCGTCGGCGGCTTCTTCCTGGCGTCCTCGCTCGGCTTCGCGCGCCAGCACACCGGCTCCTATGGAGCGGGCTTCCTGATCTTCGCGGGACTTGCCCTGGTGGCGCTGCTCGGCCTGACCAGCGTGAAGTCGCGCTGGCGCACCACCTGGGGCGCCGGCGCGGACGTCGCCCGCGTGTAGGCGTTCATGGACGCGCTCACCATCACCCGCACCGAGACGCACTGCCCGTATTGTGCCCTGCAATGCGGCATGACGCTCGAGCGCTCGGGTGATGGCGTGTTCACGGCCCAGGCGCGCGACTTCCCGACCAACAAGGGCGGCATGTGCCGCAAGGGCTGGACCGCGGGCAGCCTGCTTACCCATCCCGAACGCCTCACGACGCCGATGCTGCGCGACGCAAAGGGAGCAGCCCTGCGTCCGGCGTCGTGGGACGAGGCGCTGGACCGGATCGCAGGTCAGATCCGGCTCCTGCAGGGTGCGCACGGCCGCGACAGCATCGCGGTGTTCGGCGGCGGTGGGCTCACCAACGAAAAGGCCTACCTGCTCGGCAAATTCGCCCGCGTCGTGCTCGGCACCGCGCATATCGACTATAACGGCCGCTTCTGCATGGCCTCCGCCGCGATGGCCGGCATCCGCGCGTTCGGGATGGATCGCGGCCTGCCGTTCCCGCTCGAGGATATCCCCGGCGCCGAAACAATCCTGATCGCCGGCGGCAACCCGGCCGAGACCATGCCGCCGATCATGCAGTATTTCGAGGCGCAGCGGGATCGCGGCGGCCGGTTGATCGTGAGCGACCCGCGCCGCACCGCCACCGCCAAGCTTGCCGACCTGCACCTGCAGCTTACTCCGGGCACCGATGCCTCGCTCGCCAACGGGCTGCTGCATGTTGCGGTGCGCGACAAGCTGATCGATGCGCACTTCATCGCAGAGCGCACCAGCGGCTGGGAGGCCGTGCGGCGGGCGGTGGCGTCCTATTGGCCGGACCGGGTCGAGCGCGAGACCGGCGTGCCGGCGCAGCAGATCGAGCGCGCGGCGCACATGCTGGGCGAGGCCGCGACCGCGATCATCCTGTCCGGACGCGGTGCCGAGCAGCAGAGCCAGGGCGTGCAGAACGCGCTCGCCTTCATCAACCTGGCCCTCGCACTCGGACAGGCCGGGCGCATGCATTGCGGCTGGGGCTGCCTCACCGGGCAGGGCAACGGCCAGGGCGGCCGCGAACACGGCCAGAAGAACGACCAGCTCCCCGGCTACCGGCAGCTTGCCAATCCGCAGCATCGAGCGGAAGTCGCGGCTGTTTGGGGTGTCTCGCCGGAAAGTCTGCCGCAGCCGGGACTGCCCGCCGTCGGCATCCTGGATGCGCTCGGCCGGGAAGGCGGCATCCAGGGACTGCTGCTGATGGCCTGCAACGTGCTGCTCTCGGCGCCCGATGCCGGCACGCTGGCGCACCGGCTTGCGGACCTGCCGCTGTTCGTCGCCTGCGACCAGTTCCTGTCCGAGACCTCGTCGCTCGCCGACATCGTGCTGCCGGTCACGCAATGGGCCGAAGAGAGCGGCACGATGACCAATCTCGAAGGCCGCGTGCTGCACCGGCGCCAGGCCGCGGCACCACCGCCGGGCGTACGCAGCGACCTCGACATCATGGCCGATCTCGCGGCGCGGCTGGGCCAGAGCCGTCATATCCCGTCCAGCGATCCCGGCACGGTGTTCGACGAACTCCGTCGCGCGTCCAGCGGCGGACCGGCGGACTATGCGGGCATCAGCCTGGAGCGGATCGACCGCGAGCATGGCGTGTTCTGGCCGTGCCCGGACGAGAGACACACCGACAGCCGCCGCCCCTACCTGCAGCGCTTCGCCCACGAGGACGGACGCGCCCGCTTCCACGCGGTGCAGCGGCGTGCGTCCGCCGAGGAGCCGGATGCGCGCTATCCTTTGTATCTCACCACCGGCCGCGTGCTCAGCCACTACCAGACCGGCGCGCAGACCCGACGGGTGCCGGAACTGGTCGCCGCCGAGCCGGAAGCCTTCGCGGAGATCCATCCCGACACCGCGCGACAGGCCGGGATCGCACAGGGCGGCATGGCCCTGCTGACCACGCGACGCGGCGCGGCCCGTTTCAAGGCGCGGCTGACACCGGACATCCGGCGCGACACCATCTTCGTGCCGTTCCACTGGGGGGGTGCCTCGAACGCCAACCTGCTGACCAACGACGCCGTCGACCCGACTTCGAAGATCCCGGAGTACAAAATCTGCGCCGTGCAACTGGCATCCGCGTGACCACCGTAAGGACAACACGACCATGATCGAGAGCATTCCCAGGATCATTACCGGCATCTTTGCCTTCACCGGTGCCGGATACGGGAGCCCGATGGCGCTCCCCGGACTGGATGCCTATCGCGTGCCGGCCGACAAGCGCTCGCAACTGGTCTATCTGCGTGCCGGCAATTCAGCGGACGAGATGGTCACCCTGGTGCTGCTGCGCGACGGCTCCCCAATGCGCCTGTTCCCGCTCGGCGCGAAGTCCGGCCAGCACGTGCCGCTCGCTGTGGTCGAGGATCTGTTTCCGGAGACGAAACTCGAGATGCGTGTTGCGGCACCCGAGGGCGTCACCGGAACACTCGTGCTCGACATGGGGCTGATGGAAATCTGATGGAACATCCTCTGAAGGAAGATGGGGCCATGCCGCGACAGAGGCTGGTGGTCATCGGCAACGGCATGGCCGGCGCGAGGGCGGTCGAGGAGGTGCTCGCGCGCGGCGGCGCCGACATGTTCGACATCACCATGTTCGGCGACGAGCCCTACGGCAACTACAACCGCATCATGCTGTCGAACGTGCTCAGCGGGGTGCAGGACAGCAGCGAGATCTACATCAATCCGCTCGACTGGTACGCCGACAACGCGATCACCCTGCATACCGGATCGCCGGTCACCGAGATCGACCGCGCCGCGCGCGTGGTCATGTCGGGCGCCGGCGTGAAGGCGCACTACGACGTGCTGCTTATCGCCACCGGCAGCCGCGCCTTTATTCCGCCGATAGAGAACATCCGGGATGCGAAGGGCGAGCTTCGCGAGGGCGTGTTCGGCTTCCGCTCGATCGACGACTGCAACGGCATCATGGAAACCGCGAAGCGCAGCAAGGTCGCGGCCGTCATCGGCGGCGGACTGCTCGGGCTGGAAGCGGCGCGCGGCCTGCTCAACCATGGCTGCGAGGTGCATGTCGTGCACCAGTCCAAGCACCTGATGAACGCGCAGCTCGACACCCAGGGGGGTGCCATCCTGCGCCGCCAGATGGAGGAGATGGGCATCACCATCCATCTAGGCAAAAGCACCCAGGCGGTGCTGGGTGATGACCGCATCAGCGGGCTTCGCTTCAAGGATGGCGACACGCTCGCCTGCGACATGCTGGTGGTGTCGGCCGGCATCCGCCCGAACATCGAGATCGCGCAGCGCGCCGGGCTGACGGTGGAGCGCGCCATCGTGGTGGACAACCACATGCGCTGCCTGGACGATCGCCGCATCTTCGTGGTCGGCGAGTGCGCGCAGCATCGCGGCATGGTGTACGGGCTGGTGGCGCCGCTCTGGGACCAGGCGAAGGTGTTCGCGGACCACGTCACCGACCGCAACCTGGACGCCGCCTATCACGGCTCCAAGCTCGCCACCAAGCTCAAGGTGATGGGGGTCGAGCTGGCCTCGATGGGCATCACCGAGCCTGCCGATGCGCGCGACGAGGTGATCCAGTTCAGCGAGCCGGGGCGCGGCACCTACAAGAAACTGATCGTGCGCGACGGCCGCCTGGTCGGCGGCATCCTGATGGGCGACATCTCGAAGGCCGCCTACCTCATGCAGGCCTTCGACCGCGACAGCGCGCTGCCGGACGAGCGCCTCGGGCTGCTGTTCGATCTCGGCACGCCGTCGCAGAAAGTCACGCTCGACGAGATGCCCGCCGACCAGCAGGTCTGCAACTGCAACGGCGTCACCAAGGAGGCGATCGGCGCCTGCGTGAAGTCCGGCCGCAAGACCACCAAGGCGGTGATGGACGCGACCCGCGCCGGCATGGGCTGCGGCTCCTGCAAGAGCCTGGTCGGCGAGGTGGTGGCCTGGTTCGCGGGCGGCGCGGTCGAGGAGGATCCGTCGATCCACTACTACGTGCCCTGCATCCCGATGACGAAGCCGGAGCTGGTGGCGGCGGTGCGCGAGCAGGGCCTGCGCTCGGTCTCCTCGGTGTTCCGGGCGCTTTCCGGCGGCATCGAGGATGCGGCCAGCAAGCCGGCGCTGGCGTCGCTGCTGATCACGCTCTGGGCGGGAGACTACGAGGACGAACGCGACGCGCGCTTCATCAACGACCGTGTGCACGCCAACATCCAGAAGGATGGCACCTTCTCGGTGGTGCCGGAAATGCCCGGCGGCGTCACCAGCCCGGACGACCTCATTCGCATCGCCGAGGTCGCGAAGAAATACAACGTGCCGCTGGTCAAGCTCACCGGCGGCCAGCGCATCGACCTTGTCGGCGTCTCCAAGGAGGACCTGCCGAAGGTGTGGGCCGATCTCGGCATGCCGTCGGGACACGCCTACGGCAAGAGCTACCGCACCTGCAAGAGCTGCATCGGCACCGAGTTCTGTCGCTTCGGCCTCGGTGACAGCATGGGGCTGGCGACGAAGATCGAGAAGCGATTTCGTGGCGTGGACAGCCCGGCCAAACTCAAGCTCGCCACCGCCGGCTGCCCGCGCAACTGCTCGGAGGCGATGGTGAAGGATATCGGCGCGGTCGCCATCGGCAACGACAAGTGGGAGATCTATGTGGGCGGTGCCGCCGGCGCGCATATACGCAAGGGCGATGTGCTGTGCTCCGTCGATGGCGAGGACGAAGTGATGCGGATCACCGCGCGCTTCATGCAGTACTACCGCGAGAACGCGAAATGGAAGGAGCGCACCTACACCTTCGTCGAGCGTGTCGGTATCGAGCGGCTGCGCGCGGTGGTGGTCGAGGACAGCGACGGCATCGTGGAGGCACTCGACGCCGCCATGCAGCGTTCCGTCGATGCGGCCTATGACCCCTGGCAGGAGGCGGTGCAGCCGCGCACCGCGAACCAGTTCAGCGACCTGCTTGTCGCCGACGGAGCGAAGTGATGGCACCCCCGATCAGGATAGCCCACCTGTCGGACATTCCCGAAGGCGAAGGCCGGCTGGTCGAGGCGGCGGGGATGCATCTCGCGGTGTTCCACACGAGAGCCGGGGTCTTCGCGACCCAGCCCGACTGCCCGCACCGCCAGGGCCCGCTTGCCGACGGGCTGACCGGTACCCACACCGTCATGTGCCCGCTGCACGACCGCACCTACGACCTGCGCACCGGGGCCGGCGTCAACACCGACTGCAGCATCATCACCTATCCGCTGACGGTGGGCGAGGATGGGGCGATCATGCTGGCGCTGGTGGGGGCCTGAGGCCGGTCGGTTGCGATGCGCGGAGCGGGCTGGCCCGTTGCCGGCATCCTGGTTCTGCTCTGTGTTGCCTTGCTTGCGCTGGCACCGCGCTCTGACATCCTGACCACGATCGCGATTGACGCGCCGCCTGCCTCCGTCTGGTCGGTGCTGACGGATGCGGACGACTACCCCTCCTGGAACCCGATGATCGCCGGACTCAAAGGCCGTCTGGCGCCCGGCGAGGTGATCGAGAATATCGAGGGCCACGGCGACGATCGGACGGTCTTCTGGCCCACGGTTCTGGTTGCCGACAAAGGCCGCGAGCTACGGTGGCGCGGGCGCCTTTGGGGAATACCGGGACTCTTCATCGGCGAGCATTATTTCCTGCTGCGGCCGACACCGCACGGCACGATGTTCACCCAGGGCGAACATTTCAGCGGTGCCCTGCTCTGGGTGTTCGACCCACAGGGGCTGGTCCCGTCCTTCGAGGCGATGAATGTGGCGCTCGCCGCGAGGGCCGCCGCTCACGCACGGTCATGACGAACCCGCAAGGCGCCCCTTGAGCGTCGATCTGGCCTGGGCCAAAGGGATCCGGTAGTTATCGGGTTTCTGGGGGCCTGGAGTTGAATCGAAAGACACGCCGCAGCGAGCGCAAGGTCCGGACGAGCGCTGCGGCCGCTGCTCCGATCCCGGCTCCGCTGCTCGCCCTCGCCCGATCGCACTACGCAGACGGCCGTCTCGGCGAGGCCGACGCGCTTTGTGCCCGGCACCTCCTCGTCAGGCCGGACGATGTCGTGGCCCTGCACATGCGCGGGCAGATCGCCTCCCTGCAACAGCGGCCGGCGGATGCCGTATCGCATCTCGCCAAGGCGCTCGCCGTCGCCCCCGATGCGGCGGCACTGCATGCTGGCCTGGCGCAAGCCTACCGGGCCGCAGGGCAGCCGGTCGAGGCTGAGCTGCACTATCGACGTGTCGCGCAGTTGCAGCCGGGTGCCGTGACCCACCTGAACCTGGCCAACGCCCTCACCGATCTGCAGCGCCCAGAGGAAGCCGCCAAGGCCTATCGCTTGGCTCTCCGTTTCAATCCCCGCCTGCCCGAGGCTCACTACGGCCTTGGCATCGCCCTGGCGGCGCTCGGCGACGATCAGGCTGCCGGCGCATTCGCGGACGCCATCGCATCAAGGCCGGATTTCACGCGCGCGCATGAAGGTCTCATAGCAGTTCACCAAGCATTGTATGCCTACGACGCGGCGTTGCAGGCCGCATCGCGGGCCGTGGTTCGTAGCGACACTCCTGAACTAAGGCTGGTGTTTATCGACTGCGCGCGTGACGCCCTGTCACCGCAAGACACTCCGGAATTGCGCGAAGCGTTACGACGTGCGCTTGCAGAGCGCTGGACGCGGCCACAGGACCTGGCACCCGTGATCTGTTCGGTGGCCGCTCAGGGAGAAGCGATAAAAGCGGCCGAAGAGCCCCTGAGCAGCCTGCTGACCTTGGCGCCGATCCGTCATCGGGACGTGGAAGCGACCCTCACCCGGCAGCGCCTGAAGCACCTCGAGGCAGTCAGGTCCGGCACTGCGCTCTCTGCCTCCGACCTGGCCTGTGCCTGCAGGCTGGCGCGGCAATGCTTCATCAACGAGTACGCGTGGCACCTCTCCACGGAAGAAGTCGGAGAGGTCGAAGCCCTGCATGCCGAGGTGCAGGCAACGCTCGATCGCCAGGTCTCGCCGTCCGATATGCTGCTGGCCGTGCTTGCGATGTATGTTCCGCTCGCCTCGCTCGCTGGCACCGAGACGTTGGTCGTGTCTGGCCGCCCACCGGAACTTGCCGCCGTGCTCGAACAACAGGTCCTCGAGCCGGCCGAGGAGCAGCGAATGCGGCATGCCATCCAGCGGGCAACGCCGATCGATGATGTAACTTCACAAGCCGTACGCGAGCAGTACGAGAGCAATCCCTATCCACGGTGGGTCGCCACGCTGGCAATCTCGCGACAGGTCTCGCTGGGGGACTGGCTGGAGGCGCGGTTCGGGATTCCGCCGGGCTCCTTTCCGAGCGGAAGGACCCTGGATGTACTGGTGGCCGGCTGCGGCACCGGGCAACACGCCGTGGAGACGGTCCAGGCCCTGAGCGACGTCAATGTGCTGGCGATCGATCTGAGCCTGGCCAGCCTGGGCTTTGCCGCACGCATCACCACGGCGCTCGGTGTCGCGAGCATCGAGTACAGGCAGGCCGACCTGCTAGAGGCGGCACGGATTGGTCGCACCTTCGACATGATCGGTGTCGGCGGCGTCCTGCACCATCTCGCCGATCCCTGGGCTGGCTGGCGCGCGCTGCTCGCAACGCTGCGGCCGCGCGGCGTGATGAACGTCCTGCTGTACACGGTGCGTGGTCGCACCGATGTGAGAGCGGCGCGGGACTGGATCGCCACGCGCGGCTACGAGCCCACGGCCTCTGGTATCCGGACCTGCCGCAACGTGCTGATGACGCTGGATGAGGACTGGGCGAGACGACTGGCCGCAAGCCCGGACTTCGCCTCCCTCAGCGGCTGTCGGGATCTGCTGTTTCATGTCCAGGAGACGGCCGTGACCCTGCCCGAGGTCGCCGGGTTCCTGGCCGAGGGAGCGATCGACCTGCTTGGCGTCGAGGTTCCGGCCGCGACCCAGCGGGCGTTCAGGGCGTGGAGCGGCAGCGATGATGCCCCGCTGCGCGACCTTTCGCGCTGGGACCTGTTCGAGGCGGAACACCCGCGATGTTTTGCGGGAATGCTGAACCTGTGGGTCCAGGCAAGGTGACCGCAGCTCAATCGAACTCGGTCGGCAGCGTCGGGTCCCGGTGGTGGGCGAACAGCCGGGCGATCTGGTGCGGCAGGGTGCGGCCGGTGGACAGGTCATCCGGGATCTCGTGCTCGCCGAAGAAGCGCACCTCGCTGGTCTCCAGGCTGCCTCTCGCCTCGCCGCCGGTGAGCGCACAGAGGAAGAACAGCTTGTAGATGGAGTGCAGCCCGGCCGGCTGGTGGCCTTGTCTCGCGCGATCATGCAGCAAGGCGAGCTTCACGATCCGGGCCTCGTAGCCGCTCTCCTCGCGTATCTCGCGCAGCGCGCATTCGGAGGCGGTCTGGTTCACGTCGGCCCAGCCGCCGGGCAGCGTCCAGCGCCCGGCATCGGCGGTCTCGCGCACCATCAGCAGGCGATGGCTCTTGTCGAACACCGCCCCACGAACATCCACCTTCGGCGTGGCATAGCCCCGCTCGGCGGCGAACAGGTCGCGCAGCGTGGCCGCATCACCGCCCACCCGGTCCGCCAGCATGCGTGCGGCCAGGATGCGCAGGGCGTCGTAGCGGTCGCGGTCATACGGGTCACGGGTAAAGGCGAGCCCAGTCTGCGCGATCGCCTGCAGCTCGCGCACCTGTCGCAGCCACTCCGGCTCGTCCGGCATCAACCCTCCGCAACACCTAGCGCCATGGACGCGAGGCGCCGGCCGGACGATACAGGCTTACCCCGGCCATACCCAGCCGCGGAAGGATCCAAGCCCGCCGATGCACCCGTCCACGCACGAACCGACCCCGGCCACCATCGGGGCGCTGCTGTCCACGCTGCGCGCGCGCACGCCGCTGGTGCACAACATCACCAACCTGGTGGTGACCAACAGTACCGCCAACGCGCTGCTGGCCCTCGGCGCCTCGCCGGCGATGGTCGAGGGCGTGGAGGAAGTGTCCGAGTTCGCGGCGATCGCCGGCGCGCTGGTGATCAACCTCGGCACCATGGATGCCGGCCGGGCGCACGCCATGCGTCTCGCCGCGAAGTCCGCGCGATCCGCCGGCACCCCGTGGATCCTGGACCCGGTGGCGATCGGCGCCCTGTCCTACCGGTCGCAGGTGGCGGTGGAGCTGCTGGCGTTCTCCCCCACGGTAGTGCGCGGCAACGCCTCGGAGATCATCGCCCTCGGGCACCTGTCCGGCTCGGCGCAGGGCGCCCCGCCGTCCGGCGGCCGCGGGGTCGACAGCATGGAGCGCGCCGAGACGGCGCTCGACGGCGCGATCGGGCTGGCCCGGGCGCTGCGCTGCGTCGTGGTGGTCAGCGGCGCAACCGACTACATCACCGACGGGCAGCGCACCGTTGGCGTGAATAACGGGCATCCGATGATGACGCGTGTCACCGGGCTTGGCTGTACCGCGACCGCCCTGATCGGCGCCTGCCTTGCCGTCACTCCTGATGCGCTGACGGCGGCGATAGCGGGCATGGTGTTCACCGGCCTTGCCGGCGAGATGGCAGCCGAGCTTGCCCTCGGTCCGGGCAGCCTGCAGAGCGGCATGATCGACGCGCTCTATCTGATGGACGAGGATCTGGTCGCCCGACGCGCCCACCTGACCGAAATCGTCGGGAGGGAACGGCCTACCGCCTGAAGATCGTCAGCAGCAGCACGAACAGTAGTATGGCGGTCGCCTGCAGGATCACCCGCCATCGCATCAGCCGGTTCGAGCGCTGCGGATCGCCGCCGCCGCGGACAAACCCCACGACACCGGCGGCCAGCACGCCCACCGTCCCGATCATCGCGAAAACCATCAGGAACGTCAGCAGGACCCGCATGCCCAACACATAGGCCACCGCGAAGCATTTGACAGCCGCCGCTCACGCGTGGTTGCACACGCGCCTGAGTTGTCAGGAACGAACCGGATGCACGTGAAAGGCAATGATCGGACCCTTGGGCGGCTGGCGCTTGCGTTGCTGTGCGCCTGCCTCCTCGTGGCCGCGCCCTGTGCTCCCTCGCGTGCCCAGTCAAGTGGGCCTTCCAGCGCCGCGCCGCACGCCACGCGCCCGGCCTCGGTGGCCGCGGCTCCGATCAGTGCCGCACAGGCGCAACAGGTCCTCGACGTCCTGAACGACCCGCGCAAGCGGGCCGCCTTCACCAGCACCTTGACGGCGATCGCCCGCAGCCTGCCGGTGGCGATGCCGGCTCCCGCTGCCGCCAAGCCGGCGGCGCCTGCAAAGGTGACCCTGGCGCCGGACAGCCTCGGCAGCGAATTGCTGGGTGAGGTCGGCTCGGCACAGTTGCTGGTGCTGACCCAGGCGCGCGCCTTCGGCCGCATGTTCGGCGACGCGGTGCTGGCCACGCATTGGGTGAGCCACGAGCTGCGCGACCCCGCCAGCCGGGCCGTACTGTTCGATGCCGTCTGGCGGGCGACGCTGGTGTTCGTCGGCGGCCTCATCGTCGAGCGGCTGCTGACCCTGCTGCTCGGACGGCCGCTGCGCGTGCTGGCGCGGGATGCCCGGGTCGCGCAGGAGGACATCCCGCACGATCCCGCCCTCCTCGATGACGCGACACAGCCCGCCCGTGCCGATGAGCTGGCACCGGTGGGGATTGGCGCCGAAGGCATGCCCGAGGAGAGCGCCCCGGTCACCGCGGCCGAGCACCGGCAGCGCGACGCGCGGCACCGCTGGCATACCCTGCGCGTCCTCAAGCGGGTGCCGTTCGCGCTGCTTCGGCTGGTGCTCAAGCTGATCCCGCTCGGCGCCCTGCTGGCGATCGGCAACGTCGCCGGCACCGGCTGGGCGCAGCAGCCGGTCAGCCAACTGGTCATCGTCACCGTCACCAACCTGTACGGCTTCGGACGCGGGCTCTACCTGGTGCTCGACATGCTGCTGGCACCGGGGGCGCCCGGCGTGCGGCTGCTCGGGGTCACCGACAATACCGCGTCGCTGCTGTGCCGCTGGTGGGCCTGGCTGATCGCGGTGCCGGTGGTCGCGGTGGCGGTCACCGACATCGGCGGCCTGGTCAACCTGCCGCAGCGGGCCGCGCAATCCATCATCCGCGCGATCGTGCTGATCGAGCACATCCTGCTCGCCGGGCTGATCTGGCGGACGCGGGTGCGCGTCGGCAACGCGCTGCGGCCGCCCCGGCGGATCCGCGAGACCAGCACCGGCGCGGTGCTGGCACGACTTGCCCAGCACTGGTGGATCCCTGCCATGTTCTTCGACTTCGCGCTCTGGCTGGTCTGGGCGGCGCAGGTGCAGAACGGCTACCGGCAGATGTGGCGCATCTTCGTGCTCACCGTCGTCATCGTCGTCGTCTGCCGCTTCATCGCCCTCAGCCTGCTCGGGCTGCTGGATCGGCTGTTCCGGGTAAGCCCCGAGCTGGAGCAGCATTATCCGGGCCTGGAGATGCGGGCGAACCGCTGGTACCCGCTGTTGCGGCGGGTGGTGAACGCCATCATGCTCGCGGCCGGTGCCGTGCTGCTGCTGCAGAGCTGGGGCCTGCCGGCACTGTCCTGGTTCGCCGCCGGCCATCTCGGCACGCGCATGGTCTCGGCGCTGCTGTCGATCCTGGTGGCGCTGATGCTGGGCGTGGTGGCGTGGGAGGGCGTCAATGCAGCCCTCGACCGCCAGGTCTCCAATTTCGGCCGCACCTCGCAGACCGCGCGGGCCGTACGGCTGCAGACCCTGCTGCCGATCCTGCGCACCGTGCTGCTGATCACCCTGGGCGCCATCGTGCTGCTGACCATCCTGAGCGAGATCGGCATCAATGTCGCACCGCTGCTGGCCGGCGCCGGCATCCTGGGTGTGGCCATCGGCTTCGGCTCGCAGAAGCTGGTGCAGGACTTCATCACCGGCATCTTCCTGCTGGTGGAGAACGCGATGCAGGTCGGCGACACGGTCACCGCGGCGGGCGTCACCGGCACTGTCGAGCACCTGTCGATCCGCACCCTGCGCCTGCGCGGTGGCGACGGCTCGGTGCAGATCATCCCGTTCTCGTCGGTCAGCACGGTGACCAACCTGTCGCGGGACTTCGCTGTGGCGGCGATCGCGATCAACATCGCCGTGGCCGAGGACACCGACCGCGTGTGCTCGATCCTGCACGAGGTCGGCGCCGGACTGCGCGCCGATGCGGCGTTCGCCGACTTCGCCCTGGCCGACTTCGCGCTGAACGGCGTGGACAGCATCGGCGACTACTCGGTGGCGATCAGCGGCACGATGAAATGCACAGTCGGCGGTCGCTGGCCGATCCAACGCGAGTTCTACCGGCGGCTGCGCATCGCGCTGCAGGATGCGAAGGTGGCGCTGCCGGCGCGGCCGCTGGCGATCCCGAACCTGTCCCTTGCCCCCGAGCCGAACCCGGAGCCCGCATGAACGACGAAGCATTGCCGACTTTGCTCGAGCGGTCCTTGCACGCGGACGGGTTCGCGCTGGTGCGTGCTGCGCCGATGCGCGCGCTGCTGGAGCCGTACGGCCTGCGCGACTGGGAGACGTTCGCCGGGAGCTGGGGCGATCTCGGCATGGATCGCTACATGGCCGATGGCGGCCGCTATCGCCGGCGCCGCCACGCCAATTTCTCGGTCACCGACGGGGAGATCCGGCGCAAGCCGCACCAGCCGCACTACCAGAGCCGCGACTACAACCTGCTCAATGGCGGGTTGGAACGCTGGTTCAGCCCGGTGACCGACGACATCGGTTCCCATCCGGCGCTGCTCGCCATCCTGCGCCTGTGCGACGCGACCTTCACCGCGCTGACACCGCCTGGCGTGCGTCCGCGGACCTGGCATGTCGAACTGCACCAGTTCCGTATCGAGGCGCGCGCCGACGAGGCCGGACAGCCGACGCCGGAGGGGCTGCACCGCGACGGCGTCGACTGGGTGCTGGTGCTGCTGGTGGCGCGCGTCAACGTCGCGAGCGGCGACACCAGCATCCACGACCTGCAGCGCCAGCCGCTCGGCAGCTTCACTCTGACCGAGCCGCTGGACGCCGCCTTCGTGGATGACAGCCGCGTCTATCACGGCGTCACCGCGGTGCGCCCGCTCGACCCCGCCGAGCCGGCCTACCGCGACGTGCTGGTGGTGACGTTCCGACGCTGACTACTGTACGAGGGTCCAGGTGCCGTTGACCTGCTTGAACGAGAGCTGCGCGGTGTTGGTCTTGTTCTTGGTGATCGCGGTCACCGCGCAGCTATAGACGCCGTTGTCCTTGGCGGTGCAGTCGGCGCTGGTGACGTCGAAATCATGCACGTCGTAGGGCCCGCTGAAGATCCCCAACGTGTTGGCCGAGGTCTGCGCGTTAGCCGCCTGCATCCGGGTCTGGATGACCTGCTTGATGTCCGCCTTGGTCGGAGCCCCGGCCTGGCTGCAGGCAGCAAGCAGCAGGAGCGATGCACCCACCGAACCCAGAATTGAAACACGCATCGCCGGTCCCCTTGAAGTTGTTGGCAAGCGGTAACGAGGCAGGCCGGCTTTTGTTCAATCGTGCGATGCAAGAAGTTAGGGAGCCGGAACGATGAGCTGGTCCGCCACGCGATAGACCCGGTTCGAGGCCGGGCGGAACCGGCCGCTCCGCGACCTGCTGGCGCAGGTGCCGCGGCGATACGGACAGGCCTGCGTGACAGTGCCTGGCATTACGACATCCTGCGCACCTGCTGCAGCACGGTGGATGTCTGGCGCACGACCTATCGCCATGCCCTGCCCGACGCGGAGGCGGTGGTGGAGTGGTTCAAGGGCAGCGGGCTGCGGCCGCTCCTGCTTTTCGCTCGATGCCGGCGAGCAGGCCGGCTTCCTCGCCCGCTACCGCGACGCCGTTGCCGGCGCCTATCCGGCGCTCCGGGCTGGGACCTTACTGCTGCCCTTCCCGAGGCTCTTCCTTGTCGCGACTCGCTGACCGGGCAAAGCCGCCGCTTTGACAGGGGCCGCGGGTGGTGTCAGCGATAGCCGCATGGCAACGGGACAGCGACCATGATCGAGCACCTCGATCTCGAGGTTAACGGCGCGACCCTGCACGTCGCCCGGACCGGGCACGGCCAGCCTCTGGTGCTGCTGCACGGCTGGCCGGAATTCTGGCTGACCTGGGAGCCGGTGATGACCCGGCTCGCAGGCGGGTTCCAGCTGATCGCGCCCGACCTGCGCGGGTACGGCGACAGCGACAAGCCGGACGGCCCGTTCGGCGCGGCGGAACAGGCTGCCGACATGCTGGCGCTGCTCGACGCGCTCGGCCTTGGACAGGTGGGTGTGGTCGGACACGATATCGGCGGCGGGGTGATGCAGGCGCTTGCCCGGCTGGCGCCGGAGCGCCTGACCGGGCTGTTCTTCTTCGACTTCATGTATCCGGGGATCGGACCGCGCATGGCGACACCGGACCGCCTCATCGAGATCTGGTATACGTCGTTCCATCTGACCGATCTCGCCCCGGCGCTGGTCGGCGCATCGCCGGAGACGATCCGGATCTACTTCACGCACTTCCTGCGGAACTGGGCGTATCGTACCGAGGCCTTCGACGACGTGCTCGAGGCGTTCGTTGCGAACTTCCAGAAGCCGGGCAATCTTGCAGGCGGATTTGCCTCCTACCGGGCCACCGCCACGAGCAGGATCGCCATGATGAAGGGCGAGGCGCCCGCGTTGCCGCCGATCATGCTGCCGACCTGCGTGCGCTGGGCCGAGCATGATCCCCTGTTCCCCTATGCCTGGACCGACCGCCTCGGCGAGACCTTCCCCAACCTCGACCTCGCCATGTTCCCGGGCGTTGGGCATTTCCCGCATCGCGAGGATCCGGATCGCGCCGCGAGCGAGATCACGACCTTCTTCGGCGGAGGCTGACGCGCCATGTTGACCGGATCCTGCCATTGCGGCGCCGTGCGCATCGAGGTCGAGCACACGCCGAGCTATCTCAACCAGTGCCTGTGTTCGGTGTGCCGGCGCTACGGCACCCTGTGGGCGTACTACCGGCCGGACCAGGCACGGGTGACAGGTTCGCTGGAGGCTTACTCGCGAGGTGAGAAGACCCTGGCGTTCAATCGCTGCACGACCTGCGGCGGCGTGACCCACTGGAGCAGCATCAGCGGCGACGCCGACCGGGTCGGGATCAACGCCCGCCTACTCGATCCGGCGGATATCGCGGACGTCCCGATCCGGCAGTCGCCAGGGCCACCCTGATCCGGCCTTACTGCGTGTAGCTCGATACCGGCGCCGGGTCGTGCAGCGCTCCACGCTTGACCAGGAAGCGCTGGAACGCCTCGTAGCGCTGCCGATCGAGATGCGCCGGGTCGCGCGCGAGCGCCGCGAGGCTCGCCCACCATGCCGCCTTGTTCAGCCTCGTATCGAGTTCCGGGCGCGCCCGGATCGTCTTCTGCCAGACGGCGTCCGGATCGTGCAGCAGGCAGGCGGTGCCTTCCTTCAGCGCCGCGAGGAAGCGGGTGATCTTCGGATCGGCGGCACGGTTGCGCCGCGCCACCACGATCAGCTCGTCATATACCGGCACGCCGTGCTGCTCCGGCCGGAAGGCCAGCGGCTGCAGGCCCTTCTGCTGCAGGTCAAGCAGTTCGTAATTGCGCATGCCGAGCACCGCATCGACCCGGTGCGTCATCAGCGCCTGCTCGATCTGGAAATTGACCTCGGTGCGCACGATGTCGTCCGGCCCCAGCCCGGCCGAGGCCAGCATGCCGTTCAGCATCGCCTCGTCGCCCGGCCCCACCGACACACCCACGCGTCGGCCCTTCAGGTCGGCGAGGCTATGGATGCCGGTGTCGGGCAGCGTCATCAGCACGTTCAGCGGCTGGTCCATCAGGGTGCCGACGCGCACCACCGGCAGGCCGCGCGCCGCCATGAACGCAAGCTCGGTCTGGTAGCTGATCGCGAGATCCGCCTGTCCCGCCGCCACCAGGCGTGGCGGCGAGCTGGTATCGGCGGGCGGGATCAAGGTCACCTGCAGGCCCTGGCGCGCGAACGCGCCGCAATACTCGGCGGCGAGAAGCTGCTCGTGATCGGCATTGACGAACCAGTCCAGGATCACGCTCACCCGGTCGGTGGCATGCGCCATGACCGGGGCCGCAAACAGCAGACCGCACATGAGAACGCACGGCAGCAGCCGGGTCAGGCGCATCTTCAGAATCCAGCGCTTGCGGTGAGCAGGGCGGCAAAGCCACCGCCCACCAGGTAGGTCGGCGAGGTGCCCGCAATGACCGTGCCCCTGCGGCCGATCGTGTCCTGCGCATTGGTGGTCGGGTTGGCGACGCCGGACAGGAAGGCGCTGTCGGTCAGGTTGATTAGATTGAGCCGCAACTCCGGATGCTGCGCGTGCGCGATGTTCGGCAGGCGTGTGCCCAGCGTCATGTCGGCCTGGGTGTGGTCGCTGATCCGTTCATCATCCATGAACGTCGCGTATTGCGAACCGGTATATTTCACGGTGACGACCCCGAACAGCGTGCCGTCGTCGTAGGTCAGGCCCACCGCGCCGGACAGGCGCGGGCTGCCGACCGCGATCTTTCCCGCCGTCGGCAGCAGGTCGCCACCCGACTGGATGTCATTGTCGATGGTCGCGTACAAATATTCGCCGGAGACGTACGGGCTGAGATGATGCCAGGGCCGCAGCCCGAACTCGGTATCGACGCCGCGCGAGGTCTGGCCGCCGGCATTCACCGTACCGCCGATCAGCGCGCCGTTGAGGTCGAGCACGGTGCTGATCTGCCGGTTGGTGAAGTTGTAGTTGAACAGGGTGACGCTGCCGATCACGCGGTTGCCGGCATAACGCCAGCCGAGCTCCTCGGCGATGCTGTATTCCGGCCGCAGGTCGGTATTGGCCGCACTCGCGACCTGGCCGCTCGACGGATCGTAGGTGGCGAACAAGGTGCTCTGCGCCGGTGCGAGGAAGTTGGTTGTCACGTTGGCAAAGACCTGGTTGTGCGTGTCGATCCGGTAGCGCACCGCCATGCGCGGCAGCGGTTCGGCATCGTTGAAGCCGCTGCGGTAGGTGGCACCTGGCAGGCCGTTCCAGCCCTCGCGGCTGACCATCGCCTCCTTGAAGCCGAGATCGAGCGTGAGCCGGTCTCCCAGCAAGCCGATCCGGTCGCTCGCGAAGATCGCATTGGTCTGCGAGATCATGTGCGTGTCCGCGGCCAGCAATTGTTGTCCGTTCGCCAGCCGGATGGTGCTGCCCGGCAGGTCCAGCCAGATATTGGCCGGTGTACCGGCCGGACTGAGCGCGCTGAACGGCTGGCTATCCTGGTTGTCGACATACTCGTACCAGGCGCCGAGCGTGAGGTGCTGCGGGCCGGCATCCAGGGTGATGGACGGCACCACGCCGCTGCGCCAGGTCGTCTCCACATAGTCCGCCAGCACGGCGGCGCTGCCGTTCACGGTGCCCGGCAGCGACAGCGTATCCGGCACCGGCTGGGTGCCCTCGAACAGGCCGGAGGTGGACAAGGTCGTGCCGCCCGGCGAGTTGCCGTAGCCATACTGTGCATACGCCGTTACCGAGAGATGCAGGTGCTGCGTCAGGGTGAAGCGGAACGGCAGCGCGCCATAGACCAGTCTGTACGGCTCCTGGTAGAGGCGCCAGTAGTTGGCGTCGCCCGGCGAAAAGGTGCCGTCATAGTTGTTCGAGTCCCCGTAGGCGTGCCAGTCCGCGAGGGTCGGTTCCGGATAGGAGGTGGTGACCGCGTCGTGCCAGGTCACCAGCAGGGCGCCCGAGTTGCCGTCGCCCCAGTCGCGCACCAGCTTGAAATCGACATGCTGGCGCTTGTCGCGCCCTTCGCCGCGGGCATTGTCCGCCGCCGCGTGCGAATAGGACAGGTACGCGCGCAGTCCGCTGGCGCCCAGCGTGCCGCTCTCCAGCCGGATGAACTCGCGGTTGCTGTGGTAGGAGCCGTAAGAGGCATCCACGAGGCCGCCGGCACGCTCGGAGGGATCGCGCGAGGCGAGGCTCAGAACCCCGCCGGCCGCATTGAGCAGCGGCGCATCGAGGTTGGCCGAGCCCTGCGCCAGCGAGATGCTGTCGAGATTTTCGGTGTCGATGAATTGCGATGGATAGGAATCGTAGAAGGCGGCGTCGTTCAGCGGCATGCCATCGAGCAGCGTGCCGATCTCGGCCTGCCCGAGCCCTCGCACGGTCAGCCCGACCTGCGTCGACAGGCCGAGCGGATCGGCGGTCGAACTGTTGGCGCCGGGGACCAGGCTGATGAGCTGGAACGCATTGGCAGTCGGAGGCTGCTTCTGGATGAAGTCGCGGGTCACCTCGCTGGTCGCCTGCGGCCCGGTCTGCACCGAGATCAGGCCGCCGCCGGGCGCCACCCCATGCACGCCATCATCGCTGTCGAAGCCGCCCTGCCCGTTGACGGTGATCTCCTCCGGCGTGTCCTGCGCCACGGCCGGCACACCTGCCAGCAATAGCGCCGCCCCCGCCCAGCAACAGGCGGACGCCGGCGCCCGACGCGCTTGATCCATCGCATGCCTCCCTTCGCTGGAATGACCCAGATCAGGTTCGACGGGTGTGATCTCAGTCCGCGTTGCGCGGACACCCCGGTCATGCGGCTGTCATGGAACCAGCGGGCTGGTCCGTCAAGCCGGTGCTCGCGTCGAAGACGGCGTCAGGCCACCAGGCGTCCGCCGATGACCTCGGCGACGCGCAGCGCGTTGGCGACGATGGTCAGCGTCGGGTTCACCGCGCCGATCGACGGGAAGAAGCTCGCATCCGTCACATAGAGGTTGTCCAGTTCGTGCGCCTTGCAGTCGGTGTCGAGCACGGAGGTCGCCGGATCTGTGCCGAACTTCAACGTGCCCGCCTGGTGCGCGGTGCCTCCGATCGGCACGTCCTTGCCGAGATACAGGCTGCGGTCGAACAGATGCGGATGGATGTCGACCTGGTTGCAGATCTCCTCGAGCTTGTGCTTGAGCCGGTGATGCCCCTGCATGTTGGTCTCCTTGAGGTCGAGATACACCCGGCCATCCTGGTAGTGCACGCGGTTCTCCGGCAGCGGGATGTCCTCGGACGTCAGCCAGAAATCGATCGAATGCTTCGCCATGTAGTCGAACGGCATCTCCGGCAGCCATTGCAGGAACTTCGGCAGCCCCTCGCCATGCACCTGCACGCCGTCCGACTTGCCGACCATCTGGATATGGCCAAGCGGGTAGTCCCAATCCTCCGATCGGAAGTAGAAGTCGTTCAGGCCGAGCGTCTTCTGGAACCGGGTCGGGTTCGGCGTCTTCGAGACCGCCAGCACCGTGCTGTTGTTGTGACGCATGTAGTTGCGGCCGACCTGATCCGAGCCATTGGCCAGCCCACGTGGATGCGCATCGCTCGCCGAGCGCAGCAGCAGCAGCGCCGAGGACAGCGCGCCGCAGGCCACCACGACGATGTCCGACGTCAGCGTGATCCGCTCGCCGGCCTCGGTCACCGCCAGCACGCCGGTGACGGTATGCCCGGAGGCGTCGGTGGTCAGCTTCTCGACATAGGTGCGCGTCAGCAAGGTGAGGTTGTCGTGCGCGGCAAGCGCCGGATCGACCACCATGATCTGGCTGTCGGCCTTGCCGTTGGTCGGGCATGGATAGCCGTCGAAGGCGTCGCAGCGCACGCACGGCGAATGCGGCAGCGCGTCACCGTGGCGGTCCTCGTCGAGCAGCACGCCGACCGGCAGGTGGAACGGGTGGTGGCCGATGCGCTTGAGGTTGTCGAACAACTCCTGGATGCGCGGCTCGTGGCTGACCGGCGGCTTCGAGTAGGGCTTCGTGCTCGGCGGCTCGGTCGGGTCCTCGCCGCGCAGCCCATGCACGGAGAACAATTCCTCGGCGGCCTGATAGTACGGCTCGAACGTATCGTAGCCGACCGGCCAGGCAGGTGCGATGCCGTCGGGATGCTGGATCTCGCCGAAGTCGCGCTCACGCAGCCGGAACATCACGGCGCCGTAGAATTTGCTGTTGCCGCCGACATTGTAGTGCAGCCCCGGATGGAAGTTGGAGCCGTCCGAGCTGTACCAGGTCTCGGGCGCCTGATACTTGGCATCAACGAACACGGCCTTGCTGTCCCACATGTCGCGGCCGCGCCGCAGATAGTCGCCGCGCTCGATCAGCAGGATGCGCTTGCCGGTCTTGGCCAGGGACCAGGCCATGGTCCCACCCCCCGGGCCGGATCCGATGATGATCACGTCGTAATGGTCGCTGGCCATCGGCGTCTTGTCTCCGCAGGGGGTGCTCGCTGAGCAACGCGACCTTCCTCGCCTTGTTCCGCTGCCTGGAACCGCTTGGCCGCCTGACGCCTTAGAGCAGGATAATCACGGCCAGGAGAGCTGCATGACGGGGTTCGACTTCATCGTGGTGCTCGGCGTCCGCTACCTGCTGGTCGTCCTGTTCTTCCCGTTCAGCGCGCTGGACAAGATCCTCGGCTTCAAGGGGGCTGTCGGCCAGGCGCGCGAGGTGGTCGGCTCCCAGGCCCTGGCGACCCTGCTGTTGCTGGCCGGCCTTGCGGTCGAGATCGTCATGCCGATCCTCATCCTGACCGGGATCGCGGACCGCCTGGCCGGCTTCATCATGGCCGGGTACTGCATGGTCACCGCGCTGCTCTGGAAGCGCTTCTGGCAGCCCGGCGATTTCTGGCGCGGCCCTGACAGCAAGGGGCGCGGTCTGTTCTGGGACTTCCTGAAGAATTTCTCGCTGGCCGGCGGCTTTCTGCTGATCACCTTCGGCAGCATGAGCGCCACCAGCTTCATCGAGCATCCGCTCTCCTCCACCCACCCCTATGCCGTTCATTCCCAGGAGACGTCGCCATGAGGGCGGAGCAGCACCCCGAAATCCCGTACTGGCATCTGTGGACCGACAGCGAGGGGGTCAGCCATCAGAAGCGCTGCGCGCTGACCGACTTTCAGATGAAGGCAATGGGCCAGGGCGCCGACCCGCAATGGCAGGGCCGCAAGACCAGCGGCGAGATGACGGTGATGGTCACAGTGCAGCCGGTGGGTTGGGTCGGCGAGTGGCACGAGAACCCGTCGGCGCAGTGGATCATCCCGCTCTCCGGCCGCTGGTTCGTCGAGAGCATGGACGGCACCCGGATCGAGATGGGACCCGGTGAGATCTCCTTCGGCGAGGACCAGAACACGCGCGAGACCGACGGTCGCCGCGGCCACCGGTCGGGCACCGTCGGCGACGCGCCCGCAGTCCTGATGGTGGTCCAGCTCGCGGCCGAGCCGACCATTGGCCAGGCCTGCCGCTTCGCCTAAAGATCGGGCATGGACGGCTTCGACATACGCGACCCGCGCTTCGCCCACTACATCCTGGGCAACGCGCCGCTCGAGGAGATCGCCGGGGGCTTCCGCTGGATCGAGGGGCCGGTGTGGATGGGCGACTGGAACTGCCTGCTGTTCCAGGACCTGCCCCGGAACCGCACCATGCGCTGGAGCGAGACCGAGGGGCTCTCCGTCTGGCGCTCGCCTTCGAACTACGCGAACGGCCAGGCCCGCGATCTCGAGGGTCGCCTGATTGCCTGCTCGCACCGCGGGCGCTGCATCACCCGGACCGAGCATGATGGCAGCATCACCACGCTGGCGGACCGCCATGCCGGCCACCGGCTGAATGCGCCCAACGACGTCGTCACCAAGTCGGACGGGTCGATCTGGTTCACCGACCCGCTCTACGGCATCCTCACCGACTACGAGGGCGGCCGCCAGGTCTCGGAGCAACCGCCGGCGGTGTATCGACTGGACCCCGCGCGCCGTGAGCTGACCGTGGTCGCCGATGATTTCGACGGCCCGAACGGCCTTGCCTTTTCGCCGGATGAACGCCTGCTCTACATCGCCGAGACCGGCGACCAGACCAGGCCGAACCCGAAGCAGTATCTGAGGGTGTTCGAGATCGCGGCGGACGGACGCAGCCTGACCGGCGGCGACATCTTCCACAAGGTGGAGCCGGGCTACAGCGACGGCTTCAGGGTGGACGAGGACGGCAACCTCTGGAGCAGCGCCGCCGATGGGGTGCATTGCATTTCTCCCGAGGGCGAGCTGCTCGGCAAGATCCTGGTGCCGCACCCGGTATCGAACCTGGCCTTCGGCGACCGCGACGCCAGCCGGCTGTTCATCGGCGGCTCGCACACGCTCTATTCGATCTTCCTGAACCGGCGCGGCGCAGGCATCCCGGCGGCAAGATGACGCCTCCGGACAGGATGACGGTCGCAGCCCTCGAGCGCATCAGCCTCACAACCCGCGACGCGGCGGCCCTGGCGGCGTTCTATCGCGATGCCTTCGGATTCCGGGACATCGGACGGCGACCGATCGATCCTGCGATCTACGGTGCCGGCGGCAACGCGGTGACGCTCAGGCTCGGCAGCCAGGAGATCGAGCTGGTGCAGTTCGACCGCCCGGGTGCCCCCTACCCTCGCGTCACTTCGAGCCATGACCGGTTCTTCCAGCACATCGCCCTGGTCACGACCGATATCAGGCGTGCCCTGTCGGACCTGCCGGCGACGGCCACGCTGATCAGCCGGGAGGCTCCGGTGACGCTCCCGGCCGCTTCTGGAGGTGTCACAGCGGCCAAGTTCCGCGATCCGGAGGGCCATCCGCTGGAGCTGCTGCAATTCCCGCATGATGCGATGCCGGAACAATGGCGTACTGTCGCCGACATGTCGCAGCCCTGTCTCGGGATCGATCATTCTGCCCTGGTAGTCGACGATACACTTCGTAGCATTGAGTTCTACTGCCGTATCGGGCTCAGTGTTACGACACGCACCCTGAATATGGGGGAAGGACAGGACCGGCTTGACCATGTCGAAGCCGCACGGGTTGACGTCGTCGGGTTGGCGCCCCATCGCCCGACGCCGCATGTGGAGTTGCTCTGCTACCGTTCTCCGGGGAACGGATTGAGCGTTGCCGTCGCCGACACCGATATCGCCGCTACCAGATTGATATTACGCAACTCCGGTAGCCGAAACTCGATCCGGATGATGGATCCCGACGGGCATCGGCTGGTTCTGATACCGGGCTGAAGCCAAGGCTGCGCCGGATGCGTCAGGAGGACACGAAGCCGCTTGAGCTTCACGAGGTTGTGTGTTTCTTTGCCCTGCCGGAATGTTACCCTTTACTTGCGAACGGAAGAAGTCACAACAGCCCTGAAGTGTATTCGGAACGTTAAAATCGCATTATAGTCGGTCTGCTTACTCAAGTTAACTAACATTATGTTGACGAACGGAAGTTTCTAGTGCGTTACACCCCGGCCTCTCCCGCTCTTCGGACCTGCGCGCCATGACGGAACCCGAGATGACATCTTCACCCCGGCTCGAGCCGCGCGCACCGCTGGTCAGCATCGGGCTGCCCGTGTTCAATGGCGAGGCCTACGTTGCCCGGGCCATCGACTCCATCCTGTCGCAGACGCTCGCTGACCTGGAGCTGCTGATCTGCGACAACTGCTCCACCGACGGCACGCAGGCAATCAGCGAGGCCTATGCCAAGGCGGACCCGCGTGTCCGCTACATCCGCAACCCGCGCAACCTCGGGGCCGGACCGAACTACGATCGCTGCTTCCACCTGGCGCGCGGCACCTACTTCAAGTGGGCGGCGCATGACGACATGATGGCGCCGGAATATCTGGAGCGCGCGGTCGCCGCCCTCGAGGCGCGGCCCGATGCGGTGCTGTGCACCGTCGGCATCCGCGAGATCGGACCGAACGAGGAGACCTTCCGGGTCTTCGCCAACGAGTTCCCGCGTGCCGCCTCGAAGTCCGCCGCGTCAAGGTTCGGCGGCCTGATCCACACCCGGCACCAGTGCGAGGACTTCTTCGGACTGTACCGGCGCCAGGCGCTGATCGGCTCCGGACTGCACGACAACTATAGCGGCTCGGACCGGGTCCTGCTGGCGGAAATGGCGCTGCGCGGCCCGTGGGTCAGCGCGCCGGAGCCGCTGTTCCTGCATCGCGAGCACGACAGGCGCTACACCCGTGCCGTCCTGCTGGTCGATCCCAAGGAGGCGGCCCTCTGGCAGGACACGAGTGGACGCGCCAAGCAGCGCAATACGATGTTCCACTGGGGTATCTATCGCCGCTACTGGCGTCTGGTGAACAAGAATGTCGCATCGCCGGTTGCGCGTCTTGGCTGCTATGCGCAGCTCCTCGGCTGGTGGGGCACCGACGAACACGGCAGCGACGTGGCGCGCGACGTCATGCGGACGCTCAGCCCGGCTCTGTTCCAGCGCATCCGGGTCGCCAAGCACGCCGTACTGGGCATGAGCCGCACCGTTCGGCGCGGCAGCCTGCCGCCTACCGTCGCCGGATCAACGGCGCAACTCGGCGAATAAGGTCCTTCGGGGCCAGCAAATACAACGCGGCCGGATAGACGATCAGTCCGGCCGCTATTTTCGCGAGCAGCAGCGCAGTGAACGACAGCCCGGCCAGCATGACCCCGGTAAGCATCGTCGCGCCCGCCATGACCAGCACCGCGCCCAGCGCCGGCAGCGATGCCATGACGACGATCCGGCCGACGCCCGGGATCTGCTCGCGCACGAACGCGATCACCAGCGGCGCCGACAGGCCGGTGACGACAAGGTTTGCCCAGGCGATCGCGACCAGGCCGCCAAGCCAGGCGGCGGGCAGGCTGCAAAGCAGGCGCGCCGCCATGATGATGACGCTGTATCGCACAGGTATGTCCGGACGGCCGCGCGCGTTGATCGCCGCCGTGAGCAGGTAGTTCGACGAATGCGCGATCCCGGACAGCGAGACGATGGCCAGCAGCGGCGCCGACGCCGCCCAGCGCGCGTTCAGCAGCGTGCCGACAATCTCGCGGCTGGTCACCGCGAGGCCCACGAACACCGGCAGCGCCACGATCGCGACGCCGCTGAGGAAGTCGCGCAGGGTCTCGCGGAACGCCTGCATGTCGTTCTGGCGCGCGGAGAAGACCGGGAACGCCACCCGTCCGACGACACCCGAGAAGCCGTTGATCATGGCGCTGCTGATGCGCTCGGCCAGCGAGTAGATGCCCACCGAGGCAGAGCTCAGGAACAAGCCGGCCGAGAAACGATCGACCTGCATCACGACGAAGCCGAGCAGCTGGTTGCCGACGCGGTGCCGCCCGAACTCGAAGATGCCGGCGGCGGCCGGGCTGCTGACCCGCAGGCCCGGCCAGATGCCGCTAACCGGCATGACCAGCAGGGCCTCGAGGATGCGGGCGACGAGGTAGTAGCCGACCAGGCTGTCGGCGCCGAACCCGCGCCGCGCCAGCAGCACCGCCATCGCGAAGCCGCACGCCTGCGAGATCACCGTCCGGATCGCGAGCGTGCGGAACTGCAATTCGCGTTGCAGCAGGCCGTGGTAGGTCGCGGTGATGCCGACGAACGGCAGGCAGATCGCGAGCAGCGGCATGACATGGTGCAGTGCGGGTGCTGCGAACAGGGCGGCGAGCGGCCACGCGCTGGCGGCGAGCACCAGGCCGGCCAGGGTGCCGAGGCCGAGCAGCATCCAGAAGGTCGTATCGAAATGCTCGGCATCGATGGTCTCGCGCTGGATCAGCGCGTCGGAGAAGCCGTCAAGCAACAGGGTCATCATCAGGGTCATGGCCAGCAGGCCCATGGTCATGACGCCGACCGCGGCCGGGCCGATGATGTTACCGACCACGATGAAGACGAGCAGGGCCGCGATCTGCTGGGTCCAATAGTCAACCGCCGACCAGCCTGCGCTGCCCAGGGTGCCCTGTCGTTTCATGTTTTTTCACACGCGTTAACTGTGGTAGCAACACATGCAGCAAGAGCCAGGGGGCTGCAAGTTCCTGCGACGGAGTGCCGGCGTGACCGGGTTCCGGCCGGACCTGTACCTCGGGTTCGCAGAGTATCCGTTTCGAGTTGCCTTGACGTTTCCCACCGAATGAGACATCACGGTCCAGGCCGTTTCGATGTATCAACAATTAGAAGTTGGACAAGACCATGAAAGTAGCGATCCTGGCCGGTGGCAAGGGAACCCGCATCGTCGAAGAGACGGAGATCCGTCCGAAGCCGATGGTGGAGATCGGCGGCATGCCGATCATCTGGCACATCATGCGCCACTATGCCCGGTACGGCCACAACGAGTTCGTCATCGCGCTCGGCTACAAGGGCCAGTACATCAAGGACTATATCCTGAAGTACAGCTCGCTGCATTCGGACCTGCATGTCAGCCTGCGCAGCGGCGAGGTCACGCGCCGCAACGGTCTGGCGCCGGACTGGCACGTCAACCTGGTCGATACCGGCCTCGAGACGCAGACCGGCGGCCGCATCAAGCGGCTGTCGTCGCTGATCGGCAACGAGACCTTCATGCTGACCTGGGGCGACGGCGTCTCCAACGTCGACCTCGACAAGCTGCTGGCCTTCCACAAGGCGCATGGCAAGCTCGCGACGATCACCGCGGTGCGGCCGCCGGCCCGCTACGGCCATCTCGATTTCGACGGCGACCGGGTCTGCGAGTTCAACGAGAAGCCGCAGGCGGCGGAAGGCTGGATCAATGGCGCCTTCTTCATACTGGAGCCGGAGATCTTCAACTACATCGATGACGACACGACGCAGTGGGAAAAGGAGCCCCTGCAGAACCTGGCGCGCGACAACCAGCTGATGGCGTACAAGCACGATGATTTCTGGCAGTGCATGGACACGTTGCGCGACAAGTATGTGCTGGAGAGCCTGTGGCAATCCGGCAAGGCGCCCTGGAAAACCTGGACTGAAGCGTAATATCCGATCGCGATCTTGAGGGGCGTGTCATGAAGGTTCTTGTTACCGGTCACCGCGGCTATATCGGCTGTGCGCTGGTTCCGCTGCTGCAGCAGGCCGGCCACGAGGTGGTCGGGCTGGACAGCGATCTGTATCGCCGCTGCACCTTCTCGGGTGCGATGGCGGATGTCGTGTCCATCGACCGGGATATCCGCGACGTGGTCGCGGCCGACCTCGAGGGCGGCTACGACGCGGTGCTGCATCTGGCCGGTCTGTCGAATGATCCGCTCGGCAACCTCGACCCGGACCTCACGATCGCGATCAACCACGAGGCGACCGTCAAGCTGGCGCGCCTCGCGCGCGATGCCGGCATCCCGCGCTTCGTGTTCTCGTCCTCGTGCAGCCTGTACGGCGCCGCCGGCGACAACTTCGTCGACGAGACCGCCGAGGCCAACCCGGTGACGCCGTACGGCGCCGCCAAGATCATGTCGGAGCTCGCCCTCACCGAGCTTGCCACCGACACGTTCAGCCCGACCTTCCTGCGCAACGCCACCGCCTATGGCTTCTCGCAGCGCGTGCGCTTTGATCTCGTGGTCAACAACCTGACCGCCTGGGCGCTGACCACCGGCCGTGTGCTGATGAAGAGCGACGGCACGCCGTGGCGGCCGATCGTGCATATCGAGGACATCTCGCGCGCCTTTCTGTCGGTCATGGAGGCACCGCGCGAGGTGGTGCACCTGCAGGCCTTCAATGTCGGCCGAAACGACGAGAACTACCGGATCAGCGAGATCGCGGATGCGGTGCGCGAGCTGGTGCCCGGCTGCCGGATCGATTTCGAGGACGGCGCCGGTCCGGATGCGCGCTGCTACCGGGTCGATTGCAGCAAGATCGCCCGCATGGTGCCGGCGTTCCAGCCGCAATGGACGATGCGCGCCGGCATCGTGCAGTTGCGCGATGCCTACATCGCCGCCGGCCTGAAGCAGGAATGGTTCGAGGGGCCGAAGTTCAGCCGCATCGCGCATCTGCGCTCCCTGCTGGCCGAGCACGATCTCGACGCCAAGCTGCGCTGGTCGGATGCCGCCCACGCCCCGCGCCAACAGGCCGAGAGGATCCCGGCATGATCACCCGTCTCGAAGGCTGCCTGTCCTGCGGCTGCCGCGACCTGCACGAGATCATGTCGTTTGGCGAGACCGCCCTCGCCGACCGGCTGATGAGCGAGAAGCAACTGTCCGAGCCGGAGCCGAAGGCGCCGCTGGAGCTGGTGTTCTGCCCGCAATGCGCGCTGGTGCAGATCCGGCACACGGTCGATCCGGAAGTGCTGTTCTGCAACGACTACCCGTATTTCTCGTCTGTCTCGCCGATGCTGATGAAGCATTTCAGGGGCAGCGCCGAGGAAATCATCGCGTCCCGGCATCTCGGTCCGGACAGCCTGGTGGTCGAGGCGGCCAGCAATGACGGCTACATGCTCAAGCCGTTCATGGAAGCCGGCATCAAGGTGCTCGGCATCGATCCGGCCGACGGTCCGGCGGCGGCGGCCACCAAGGCAGGCGTGCATACGCTGAACACCTTCTTCAGCCTGGAGCTGGCGCAGAAGCTGGCCGGCGAGGGTGTGGCGGCCGACGTGTTTCTCGCCAACAACGTGCTGGCGCATGTGCCGAACCTCAACGAGTTCGTCACCGGCATCCACACGCTGCTGAAGCCGGACGGCGTCGCGGTGATCGAGTGCCCATACCTGCTCGACCTGATCGAGCATAACGAGTTCGACACGATCTACCACCAGCACCTATGCTACTACTCGGCGACCGCGCTCGATGCATTGTTCCGGCGCAACGGGCTTTTCCTGAACGATGTGCGCCACCTCGCCATCCATGGCGGGTCGCTGCGGCTGTTCGTCGGCAGGACCGAGAATGTCGGGCCGGCGGTCAAGGAGATGCTGGAGGCCGAGCGGCAGGCCGGGGTCAGCACCTCTGCCTATTACGAGAGCTTCGCCGGCAAGGTGCGCGAGCTGCGGGAGCGCCTGGTCGGCATCCTTGCCGACCTCAAGGCGAGCGGCAAGCGCATCGTCGGCTATGGCGCCGCCGCCAAGGCCAACACGCTGATGGCCTATTGCGGCATCGGGCCTGATCAGCTCGACTACCTGGTCGACCTGAACCCGAACAAGCAGGGCCGGTTCTACAGCGGCAACCACCTGCCGATCTATCCGCCGACCAAGCTCGCCGAGAACCCGCCCGACTACCTGCTGATCCTGGCCTGGAACTTCGCCACGGAGATCATGCAGCAGCAGCAGGCCTTCCGCGATGCAGGCGGCAAGTTCATCGTGCCGGTGCCCGATCCGGTCGTCATCTGAGATAGCGAAGATCCCACCCATGAGCAACCCGACCTGCCCCTGCTGCGGCCACCCGTCGAGCGCGCCGCTCTACGAGGTCCACAACGTGCCGGTGCACAGCGTCACCGTGCTGCGGACACCGGAGGATGCGCGCGCCATCACCACCGGCGAGATCGCCCTGTCGCTGTGCGAGCATTGCGGCTTCGTGTTCAACGCGGCGTTCGACGGCGCAAAGCAGGACTATTTCCACGACTACGTCTCGACGCAGGCGATGTCGCCGGTCTTCAACCGCTTCCACACGCGACTGGCGCAGGACCTGATCGACCGACACGACCTGAACGGGCGCAACGTGGTCGAGATCGGCTGCGGCCAGGGCGAGTTCCTGGAGCTGCTCTGCACGCTCGCCGGCAATCATGGCACCGGCTTCGATCCGGCTTACGAGCCGGGACGCGCGCTCCCTAAGGGCGTCCGTATCATCAAGGACGTGTACTCGAAGCGCCATGCCGAAGCCGCCGGCGACTTCATCGCCTGCAAGATGACGCTCGAGCATATCGGCGATGTCGGCGACTTCGTGGTCGGCGTGCGCGAGGCGGCCGGGGACGATGCCAAGCGGATCGTGTTCTTCCAGGTGCCGGATGCCGGCCACGTGCTGGCCGAGAACGGCTTCTGGGACGTGTACTACGAACACTGCTCGTATTTCTTCGCCAGCACGCTGGGCTACCTGTTCACCCGTGCCGGCTTCACCGTCACCAAGCTGCGCTCGGATTATGACGGCCAGTATCTGATGGTCGAGGGGCATCCGGCGGCAGGCAATCCGCCGGGCGATGCGGCCGCGCGCCCCGCGGACGTGGCGCGCACGATCGCCGAGGTACGCCGCTTCGCCCGCGAGGTGCCGCAGATCCTCGCTGACTGGTCGCACGACCTAAAGCGGCACAAGGCCGCCGGGAAACGCACCGTGCTCTGGGGCGGTGGCTCGAAGGCGGTCGCCTTTCTCACCACGCTCGGCGTGACCGACGAGGTCGAGGCGGCGGTGGATATCAACCCCGAGAAGCATGGCAGCTTCCTCGCCGTGACGGCGCATCCGGTGATCGGCCCGGAGCAGCTTCGCGGGCAGGCGATCGACCGTGTCATTGTCATGAACCCGATCTATTGTGACGAGATCGCCGCACAGCTCCGGTCCCTCGGCGTCAGCGCCGAACTGGTACCGGTGACCGCCGTGCTGGCGCGGCTGGCCGCCTGACAGGAGCATCCGCCATGAATGTGAGCCTCGCCTCTCCCCCCACCACTTCCCAGTCGTCCGAGCCGCAGATCACCGCGACGCAATCCTTCGACAGCGTCGTCGAGCGCATGATCCCGATCGACCGGCTGATGGCCGCCCGCGACGAGTTCCGCGCGCAGTTCCGGGCCGGCAAGCCGTTCCCGAACGTGGTGATCGACAACTTCTTCGATCCCGAGATCCTGCGCCGCCTGATCGCCGACTTCCCGAGCCAGGGCGGCCGCGACTGGATCAAGTACGACACCGAGAACGAGATCAAGACGACCTCGCGCGGCATCGCCGACCTGTCGCTGTTCACGCAGGCCTTCTTCCTGCAGATCTGCGCCGAGCCGATGATGAACTGGCTGCGTTATGTCACCGGCCATGCCGACCTGGTGCCCGATCCACTGTTCCACGGCGGCGGCCTGCACGAGAGCCCGCGCGGCGGCTGGCTCAACGTGCATGTCGACTGGACCCAGCATCCGGTGCTGCCGCTGGCCCGGCGGCTGAACCTGATCATCTATCTCAACGAGGGCTGGGACCCGGCCTGGGGCGGCGCGCTCGACCTGGTCGATCACGTCAGCAAGCAGGCCGGGGCCAGCGTGGCGCCGCTCTTCAACCGGGCCGTGATCTTCGAGACCAATGACGAGACGCTGCACGGCTTTCCCGACCCGATGACCTGCCCGGTCGACCAGACCCGCAAGTCGGTGTCGCTGTTCTACTGGAGCCCGGACCCTGAGGCGATCAAGAAGGCCAGCTTCATCACCTTCCTGCCCGGCAAGAAGCACACCCGCTTCAAGGCGCTCGCCCGCTCGTTCGTGCCGCCGATTACCTATGTAGCGCGCGACAAGCTGGCGGCTCTGGTGCGGAGCAAGCTGCGCCGACGCAAGGCCGCCTGATCCGACCGGATCGCGGTGCCATCAGGACTTCAGGACGGTCGGAATGACGCAGCGGACATACCTCATTTCGCTCGGCCTGCTCGTGCTGGTGGCACTCGCGGCGCAGCTCGGCCTGTTCGGCGTCGGGTTGTACCGGATCACCTCGGACGAGAGTGCCAGGATCCTGACAGCCTGGCACATGGCGTGGTCGAACGCGCTGGAGCCGTTCCTCTGGCCGCCCTTCTACAAGCTGTTCGTCGGCTCCGCGATGCGGATCTATCCGGACATCTTCATCACGCCCAGGGTGCTGGTCTGCGTGACCGGGCTGGTGTGCCTGCTCGCCCTGGCCAGGCTGGCCACGGCCCTGTTCCAGGACTACCGGATCAGCCTGATCGCCGCGGCGTTGGCCGTGCTGGCGCCGCAGCGGCTGATCTTCAGCGTCGCCCCCCTGTCCGACATCTACTACTTCCTGTTCGTGATCGCGGCCGCCGGTTGGATCGCCGAGTGGCTGCGCACCAGCCGCACCGCGTCGCTGCTGCTGGGATGCGGTTGCATCCTGCTGGCGGAGTCCGTCCGCTTCGAGAGCGGGCTGTTCGCCGCCTTCCTGGAACTGCTGCTGCTCTACCGGACCTTCATCGCTCGTGACCTGCGCTTCGGGATCCTGTTCGCGGCCTCGGTCGTGCTGTTCATCTTCCCAGCCTTCTGGGCCGCGAACTCCTATGTCTGGTATGGGTCGCTGAAAAACCTGGGGGTGGTGACCCAGCAGTTCGTCGGCATGTTCGGGCACAACTACATCCAGGCGCTGAAATGGGCGCCGCTGCGCTGGTTCATCCAGGACACCATCTGGAACCCGCTGACGATCGGCGGCGTGCTGGTCGTGCTCTGGATGTCGATGCGCGAGCGGCTGGTGCTGCTCTGGTCGCTGGTGTTCCTGCTGCCGCTGCTGGTGTTCAGCGTCACTACCGTGGTCAGCCTGAGCACACCCACCGCGGCCACCTGGCGGACCAGCGGCGTCTGGACCCTGATGATGCTGCCGTTCGACGCCGTCGCCGCCTGGTGGATCGGCGAGTGGCTGGCGCGTTCGGCGCGTCTGCCGCGAGCGGCGCTGGCCGGTTTGCTGCTGCTCGCCATCATTCCGAACGGCATACGCAGCCTCTGGTACACGCATGACGGGCTCTACAACAACGAGACCCACCGCACCCATCAGGAACGCGCGCTGGACCGGTATATCGACAGCCGTCTGTCGCAGACGCACGGCGCGGACGCGCTGATCGACAGTTCCACCAACCTCGACTACATGGACGTGGTCGCGTTTGCGAAGGACCCGGACCGGCTGTTGCTGACCGGCGGTGGCGACCCGGTGCGGATCGGGTTCTACGAGCCGATGAAAGACACTTATGCCGGCAATCCGGTGGCGGATTTCTACCTCAAGGATCGCTTCGGCCTTGATCATGGCGGCAACCGGCAGGCGCTGGACGCGCATCACGTGAGCATGATCGTGGTGCGCAATCCGGCCTTCATCACGGCGCTGAACGCGAGCCCGCTCGCCACCCGCCTGCGCACGTTCAACGACTGGACCGTCTATGCGGTCAGTCCAGGCGTGTCGCCCGAGCCCTGGCACGGCGCTGTCCTCAAGAGCCCGCCCCAGGCGCAGCACGCGGGCTGACCGTGCGGACGGAGCCGAGCACGATCCGGCACCGAAGCCTGGTCCGCTGGCCACGTCTGTCCGGCAGCCCCCTCGCTCGCTGGGGCGCCTGGATGCTGCTCGGGTTGATCCTGGTCTGGGTCAGCGGCCACACCCTCGACCACCGGGTCGCCCGCTATGTGCATGAGCGGCTCGGCTTTTCGCGCACCGCGAGACGCCTGGTGCACATCCCTGAGCTGATCGTCCTGGGCAGTCTCGTGGGCGTTGTGACACTCGGCGCCTGGTCGGCCCTGGTGGGCAGGCTGCACGGGATCTGGCGGCAATTGCTGCTGGCCTCGATCAGCGTGTGTATCGCGCTGGCGCTGACCGACGCCCTGAAGATCTGGTTCGGCCGCATTCCGCCGCTGCGCTGGTACGACCAGCAATGGCGGAACTTCTATGCCTACCTGCCCGGCTCGTTCCCGTCCGGCCACATGACCGCCCTCAGCGCGGTCGTTCCGATCCTGTGGCGCGTCTCGCGCTGGATCGTCCTGGTCCTGGTGGTCGCGGGTGCAGCCGGGTGCTACGGCCTGATCCGGATGCAGGCGCATTTCATCTCGGACCTGTTCGGCGGCATGATGATTGGCGGCACCGTCGGCTATGCGGTGCTGTGCGCGGACCGGCGTCGGTAGACACGTTGGGTTCCGGGCCGCTGATTTGGGTTCGTCAGCGGCCGAGCAATTCCAGTTCGTAGAAAGCGGATAGCTCGCGTCGCGTCGCCAGCTTGATCTTCGGCCGACCGATGCGATCGAACATCTCCGCATATCGCCTGCGGTTCCGACGTGTCGTCAGCACGATGTGGCGGATCATCGGCCATTTCACGCTGTCCATGCCGCCCTCGAGGCCGCCGGGCCGTCCAGCCTCGAACCATGATCGGTGCAGGTAGCGGAGCAGGCTGAGGGAGGTGGACGTGTCGAGCAGGATTAACCCGGTTGCACGCGCCAGGCGCTGCGGCAGACACCGCGAGTAGTTGCCGTCCATCACCCAGTGCGGACGCGAGATCTCCCGATCATGCAGGGCGATGAACTCCCCGCCCGCCCGGGGCCGCCAGTCCGTGTGCGGCCGATGATAAAGCTGGTCCAGATGAACCGGTGGCAGGCCTCGAGCCCGCCCGATCGCGGCTGCGAGCGTCGACTTGCCGCTGTTCGACGGTCCCATGATGCAGATGCGCGGCCCGAGTTGATCGAGGGTCATGGCCCGGATGCCGAGACATTCAGGACAGGTGCATTCCGACATGGCGTCCGATTCCCGCGGGCATACCAACCGGGCACGTCGGCGGCGCCATAACGGATCGGCCGATCGAGACCCTCCTGGCCACGATCGACGCGCGACAGCACGCAGGCTGCGAGCGACGCCTTGAAAGTGCTGCACATGACGAAGCGCTCGTCGGCTCTCCAGGCGAGTGTTACGCCGGTGCGGAGGTTGTCCGCGTAGACGCCGATGTGACCGCCGCTCTCCCGCTCGTATTCCGCGACCTGCAGTATCGGGACTCCCCGAGCCAGGGTGGGCGATGCCAGCAGCAGCAGCGGACCACGCGGGACAGCCCGTCGTCTCATCTTTATTCTCCACGGAGGAGGTCTGCGCGACCCGCTACTGCCGTGCCTTGAACAAGGCGAGGTCGAGGTGCCTGCCGGTCGAGTAGTTGACGCCGTCGAGCCGGCCGAGCTGGCGGACCGCGATGCCGACTGCCGCCAGCCGGGCCTGGAAGGTCGCCATGTCGCGCGAGCCGACCAGCGCCATGGCGCAGCGCGGGTCCTGCCGGAGCAGGTCGGCGGCCGCTGCCGGACCGATCAGGCGCGTCGCCGGGCCCAACAGGAACACCAGGCTGGGCTCGCTGAACGAGGTGGAGGCCAGCACGCTGTCCGGGCACGGCCTGACCTGGGCCACCATGGCGGCGATGCGCGGGCTGAGCCAGATCGTGCGCAGCCCGGGCAGCACGACGATGAACAGGCTGCCATAGGTCATCAGCGCGGCGGCAGCCACGAAGCCCAGCGCCCGGCGCGGCTCGCGCAGCGGCCAGAGCAGCCAGGCCGCCGCCAGCACCAGGGCGATCGCCAATACCGACACGAAGCTCGCCACCGGCGAGACCACGTGCTGCAGGCGCCAGAGCAGCACCGGCCCGGCGGCGGCGATGCCCACTCCGACCACCAGCCAGACAAGCCCGTAGGCTGCCAGCAGGACTCGGCCCGTGATCCGCCTGGGAAGCGCCAGACCTTCGGCGGACACCAATGCCGCCGCCGCCAGGATGGCAATCGCCGGGTAGGTGGGAAGCACGTAGTGCGGCAGCTTGGTGGCGATGAGCTCGAATAGCACCCAGTGCGGAATGATCCAGCACAACAGGAAGCGAACCGGATCCTGGCGCCGCCTGCCCCAGACGAACGGAATGGCCCAGGCTGCGAACAGCGAGCCCGGCCAGAACGCGATCGCGAACACCAGCAGGTGGTAGCCGGGCGGCAGCCCATGCGCCTGCTGCCCGGAGGCCACCTTGCCGAGGAAGTTGGTTCCGACCGCCTTGCCGAAGAACGTGCCGTGGCTGACCAGCCAGATCGCAATGCACCAGGGCAGCACGATGGCCAGCATCAGCGGCACGCCCCAGGCCGGGCGCAGGCGCTTCCACCAGGTGGCATCGCGCTCGGTGACGGCGAGCGCGATCGGCGTTCCGAAGCCCGCAATCAGCGCGACCGGGCCCTTGAGCATCAGCCCGCAGCCGAGCGCTGCCCAATACAGCGCCGCCACCCAGGCGGGCGCAGGGCTAGGTCCGCGCCGCCCGCTCCAGGCCCGCAGCAGCGCGAACTCGGCGAGCAGGATGCTCAGCAGCAGCGTGCTGTCGATGGTCGCCATGCGGCCCTCGGCGGTCATCAGCACCGAGATCGCCAGCAGCACCGCCGCGAACAATCCGGCCTCGGAGCCGAACAGGCTGGCGCCGATCGAGGCGGTCACCAGCGTGCTGCCCACCACTGCGACCAGCGAGGGGATGCGCCAGCCCCAGACCTGGCGATGCTCCAGGGTTCCGGTGGCCGCGACCGTCATCGCCTCGAGCCAGTAGATCCCGGCCGGCTGCAGATAGCGCGGCTGGTCCTGGAACCGAACGTCGACATAGTTGCCGGATTGCAGCATCTGGGCGGCCGCTTCCATGTAGCGCGGCTCGTCGCGATCGAGCGGCGGCAGCGAGGCGCGCCCAGGCAGGAAGATCGCCAGCACGAAGGCAGCCAGCAGCGCGCTGTGCCGCGCGGTCAGTCGAAATGCCATTGGACCGGCCTCAGGCTTCGGTCACGCGTCCCGGCCGCACCGTGCGCTTCTGCAGCCAGATCACGCCGATCATGTCGCGCAGACCGACCAGGGCACGGTTCCAGTTGGTGTATTTGGACTGCCCGTGCAGTCGCGCGCGATGCCGAACCGAATAGCACAGCAACGGATGGCCGTAGGTGCCGAGCAGCGCCGGCAGGAACCGGTGCAATCCCTCGAATTGCGGCAGGCGCAGGAAGGCGTCGCGCTCGAACAGCTTCATCGGAGCGCCGGTATCCGGGCAGCCATCCTGCAGCATGCGGCGACGCAGTCCGTTGGCGAACTTCGTCGCGAAGCGCCGCGAGAAGGTGTCGTTTCGCTTGAGCCGGACGCCGACCACCAGCGGCGCCGAACCGTTGGCGCCTTCCGCAAGTGCGAGCATGGGCGCGATCTCGCGCGGGTCGTCCTGCCCGTCGCCGTCGATGGTGGCGACCCAGCGGGCGCGCGCCGCCCGGATGCCGGTATGCAGGGCCGCCGACTTGCCGCAGCGACGATCGTGGCTGAGCACGCGCAGTTCCGGCAGCACGTCACGGCAGGCGACCAGTTCGGCGAGCGTCGCATCGGTGCTGCCGTCATCGACGAAGATCACCTCGAACGGCCGCAGGGCCTGCAGCGCCGACGCGATCTCGGTGACGACGGGGCGGATGTTCTCTGCCTCGTTGAGCACCGCCGCCACCACCGAGATCCGTGGCGTCGTCGACTCCGGGTGCAGCTCGCTCACGCCGCCCTGCGGCCCGCGAGCGAGGTGGGCAGGGCGGCGATCGCACGGTCGACCAGGGCGGCGTCGCCGTCCGGCGTCAGGATCTCGGCCACCACCGCGCGGGCGGCCTCGCTGGCGATGTCGGCCGCCCGGGCGCGAACCTCGTCGATGGCGGTCCGCTCGGCCGCGTGGATGCGGTCCTGGGCCATCCGCTCGCGCCGCTTGGCCGACACATCCGCATCCTGCCGCGCCTGCTCGGCAATGCGGGTCGCCTCCTGCCGCGAGCGCTCGACCAGGGCCGCGGCCTCGGCCAGCGCCGCGTCGCGCTCGCGCTTCGCATCGGCGAGCATCTGCTCAGCCTCGCGCTTCAGCCGGGCAGCCTCGTCCAGGTCCTGGCGAACGCTGGCCGCACGGTTGTCCAGGATCGCCAGCAACGGACGCACCATCCGGCGCCCGAGCAGGACGAAGAACAGCACGAAGGCGACGCTGTACCAGAACCGGGGTTCATGCAGCAAGTTGTTGAACATGGAGTGTATTATCCCCAGTCAGGCCGCACGGCCGGCGAGCGCCGCGTCCACGTGGGTCTCCACCACTCCACGTTCGGCCGGCTGGCCGGTGACACGCTCGACCAGCAATTGGGCGGTGTCCGCGGCGACCACGCGCAGGGCGCCCATCGCCCGCGTCCGCTCCTGCGCGAGCTGCGCCTCGGCGGCGGCGATCTCGGCCTCGAGCCGCTCGTTCATCTCGCGTGTGCGCGCGGCGGCCTCCTCGCGGGCCTCGTTCAGCACCCGGTCCAGGTTGGCCTGGGCCTCGGCCGCCGCCTTGCGGCGCGTCCGGCGCAGTTCGTCGATCGCCCGGTCGGCGCCGTTCTTGGCCGAGCGTGCCGCCTCGAGATCGCCCTCGATGCGGCTGCGGCGCGCGTCCAGCACGGAGGCCACGCGCGGCAAAGCCGACCGGCTCAGCACCAGGTAGAGCAGCAGGAAGATCACTGCCCCCCACACCACCTGCCAGAGGGTCAGCGGGTTGCGGAGATCGAGCTGCGGCATCCCCGCCGCGCGGGCCGGCGAAGCGGTCACGGCCAGCAAGGCGCCGAACGACAGCAGCGGCGCGGCCGCTCTCGCGCAGAGCAGCCGGATCACGCGCCGACCCTCTCGCCAGCCTTCGCGCCGCGCATCGATCAGCCGAACAGGACGAGGAAGGCGATCAGCAGCGCATAGAGAGCGACCGCTTCCGTGAGCGCGAAGCCCAGGATGCCGATGCCGAACACATGCGGGCGGGCCGCCGGATTGCGTGCGATCGAAGTCACCAGCGCGGCGAAGATGTTGCCGATGCCAACGCCGACGCCGGCGAGCGCGATGACGGCGAGGCCTGCGCCGATGTCCTTGGCAGCTGCGAGATCCATGGAATTGTCCTTGTGTCGTTCAGGTTGGAAGAGGGTCCGGACCGAAGCGCGTCAGTGCGCCGTGGCTTCGCGCAGGTAGATGCAGGTCAGGATCGCGAACACGTAGGCCTGCAGCGCGCCGACAAGCAGCTCGAGCGCCATCAGGGCCATGTTGACGACGAGCGGTGCCAGCCCGAGCACCGGGCCGATGAAATGCAGCCCGCCGAGCATGATGGTGAAGGCGGCGAACATCTCGAACATCACGTGGCCCGCGACCATGTTGGCGAACAACCGGATCGAGAGGCTGACCGGACGCGACAGGAAGGTCAGGATCTCGATCGGCACCAGCAGCGGCGCCATCGCGATCGGCGCGCCCTCGGGCATGAAGTGGCCGAAGAACTTCATGCGCTGGGTCACCAGCGCCGTGATCAGCGCCACGAAGAACACCGTGGAGGCCAGGGCCGCGGTGACCACGATCTCGCTGGTGAATGTGAAGCTGCCGGGGATCAGGCCGAGGTAGTCGCCGACCAGGATGAAGAAGAACAGCGTGAACACGAACGGGAAGAACCGGCGCCCGGAATGACCGATCTGGTCCGAGGCCATGTTGTAGATGAACTCGTAGGCGAGTTCGGCCGCGGCCTGGAACCGGCCCGGCACCACCGCGCGAGGCCGCATGCCGAGATAGAGGAACAGCAGGATCAGCACCGAGCTGAGCAGCATGTAGAGGACGGACTGGCTCAGATGCAGTTGCGCGCCCAGCGGCCCAAGCACCGGGTGCAGCTCGAACTGCCCGAGCGCGTCGATCTTGTTGTTTGCGGCCGCCACCCTCGTCTTCTCCCAGCTCCGGTCCCACGGCCGGGAACCTCATGCTTCGTATGGCGCCGAGCGCCTGTCGCGCCCGTTGTCTAACGCGTTCCCGGGTCCGGCGCCACCAGCCGCCAGACATTGAAGATCCCTGCGACACCGCCCAGCAACACGAACAGGATCAGAAACAGCGGACGCATGCCCAGCCACCGGTCCAGGCCCCAGCCGATCGCGGCACCGACCACGACCGCGGACACCAGTTCCACACCAACGCGCATCACCAGCCCTAACGAGTTCCGGTCGATCGGGCCGTCCGCGACAGGCGCCGGATCCAGGCCAGACTTCGCCCTCGCCTCCTCGAGCCGCTGCTCGAAGGATTTCCCGGCGTCCGCTGCGCCCGGTCGCGTTTCCTCACCCATCTTCTTCTTGCACCTCCTGACGGGCGCACGGGCTAGCTAACGGCGGTGCAATGACCTGTCAAGCAATCCGCCTGCACCCGACAGGTCATTGATGTAGAAAGAATCACGCGGATCAGAAGGTGATGCCGGTGCGCAGGCCGATGATGGCTTCGTTGGCGATGCGGACGGTGTTCACGGCTGCGCTCTCGATCGGGTTGGCGATGCCGCCGCCGGGCGTGAACACGTACTGGAAGTCCGGCTGCACGGTCCACCACGGCGTGACCTGCGCCTGGTAGGTGATCTCGATGAAGCTCTCGGTCGAGCGGATCGGATGGGACTGGTTGCCGGAATACAGCCGGGTGTCCTGGTCCAGCGCGCTAGCCTCGCTGCTCACGCGGGCCAGGCCGTACCCGATCCCGAAGGTATCGCTCGGTCGCGAGACCAGCGGCGCCTTCAGCGACAGGCCGAGATTGGTGCTGAAGCTGATTTCGTTGCGGTCCCCGGGCGCCCCCATCAGGCGAGCGAACACCCCGAGCGAGCGCACGCCGGCGGCGTCGTGCCAGAGCTGCTGGTCGTCGCTGGTATAGATGGCAAAGTTGTTTCGCAGCAGGCGGGTCAGGCCGTCATCCGCCGGGTTCGCCACCGACAGTCCATCCGGACCGAAGCGCTGATCCGGAAAGTCGCCGCTGTCGAACCAGGCACCCATTCGGTAGGTGCCGGGCAGGCCGCTGCTGGCAGGTGCTCCAGGCGGCACGTTCTGGCCGGTCGAAGGCTGGTTCAGCGCGAACTGCAACTCGCCGATGACCAGGGCACCGGTGTTGAGGTTGAAGGCGACGCCTTCGCGCTCGGCTCCGCGCAACTGGTCATCGTCGGCAAAGCTGCCCCCCGGCGGGTTGTCGTCGAACACGCCCAGCAATCCGGTGAACGGCCCGCTGGTGCCGCGCAGCCGCACGCCCAGCGAGGAGAGCGGATAGGCGGGGCCGCCCGCGTACATGTCGTACGAGGGCACAGCCGGCCAGCCCATCATCGTGTTGATGAACAGGGTGGTGTAGGTGCTGGTGATGAACTCCTGGTCGAGGCTCTGCTGGCCGATCTTGATGTCGGCATTGCCGCTGGCGGTCGCCTGGTCGAACCAGGCTTCCCAGAGCCGGAACGTCCGCTCCGCCTCGATGCCGCTCGGGGTCTGGAGGATGCCACCATTGGCGACGTCGAGATTATCCTGGCTGAGATTGCGGCCATGGATCCAGAGCGCACTGACGTTGAAGGTGCCGCCGTGCCAGCCGAACGCGCGGTCGGTATCCAGCCCGACGCTCAGCAAGGTCAGTCCGTCATAGTCGGCGCCGGTGCGGACGCCGCCCGTCACGTTGCCGAGGACCTCGCTGGTCTCGTTGATGCCATAGCTGATGCCCAGGGCCGCCAGGCCAGAACGCACGCCGCCCATGTCGCCCAGCAGGTTGTTGCCACTCGCCAGCGCATCCAGCAGACCGGGCGCCGGACGTGTCGATGCACCCGGCACAGGTGTCGAGGAGATCGGCGACGATTGCGCGCCCCCGGCGCCCGACGGGCTCGCCGGTCCCGTCTGGGCATTCGCCCGATGTCCAGGGCACAGCCAGGCGAGGCTGCCTCCCAGCATTATGAGACGGAGCGCTCTGATACCGCCCAGGCGGCTGGCCAGGGTCGTCGGTTGAACTCGTTGCATGTGCTACCCCCGCTGCCCCACTCCTTTATCGCAACTGAGAAGCGTTCTCAATTAGTAATCGTCCTGCGGGCCGCTATGCCGCAGTCGGAGGAGCAAGACGATGACAAGGCTGTTGCACCGGCTGGCTACGCTGGATGACCTGGAACTGCTGCGCGCCCTGATGGCGGAGGCCATCGACGCGCTCCAGGCTGGCTTCCTGGATGCCCGTCGGATAGCGGCAAGCCGTGCCGTCATGGGGCTGGACCGCCAGTTGATCCTCGACCGGACGTTCTTCGTGGCGCTGCGGGACGGCGTGATCGCCGGCTGCGGTGGCTGGAGCCGGCGCGCGACGCTGTTCGGCGGCGACCATGCCAGCGGCCGGAACGCGGCGCTGCTCGATCCGGCGACGGATGCCGCGCGCATCCGGGCGATGTACACCCATCCGGACCATGCGCGCCGTGGGGTCGGACGGTTCATCCTGGCACATTGCGAGGCGCAGGCGCGGGAAGCCGGCTTCAGGCGCGTCGAACTCGCCGGCACGCTGGCCGGCGAGCCGCTCTACCGCACCTGCGGCTACACGGTGATCGAGCGCTTCACCGCCGGCGACGGCGTCCCGCTGCTGCACATGGGCAAGACGCTGGACTGATCAGCTTCTGACCTCGGTCCCGTCCTGCGACCAGCGAATGTGGTAGCTGCCCTCCTTGTCGGTGCGCCGATACGTGTGCGCACCGAAATAGTCGCGCAGGCCCTGCAGCAGGTTGGCCGGCCCGCGCGCGCGGCGCAGCCCATCGTAGTAGGCAAGCGACGAGGCAAAGGCCGGCACCGCGACGCCGCTCTGCACGGCCAGGACCACCACGTCGCGCCAGGCCTGCTCGGCCTTCAGCACCGCATCACGGAAATAATCCTGCAGCAGGAGGCTCGGCGCGTCCGGATGGCTCTCGTAGCCTTCACGAATACGGTCGAGGAAAGCCGCCCGGATGATGCAGCCGCCGCGCCAGATGGTGGCGATCAGCCCGGGATCGAGGTTCCAGTCGTACTGTTTCGAGGCCACCGCGAGCTGCTCGAAGCCCTGCGCATACGCCACGATCTTCGAGGCGTAGAGGGCGTCGCGTATCTTGTCGATCTCGGCCTGCCCTGCCTTGCGCGGCTCGATCTTGAGGCCGCCGAGTGCCTTTTCGGCGGCGCGGCGCTGCGCCGGCCGGCCCGACAGGGCGCGCGCGAATACCGCCTCGGTAATGGCGGTGATCGGCACGCCGAGCTCGAGCGCCGACTGGGCCGTCCAGCGGCCGGTGCCCTTCTGCTCCGCCTCGTCGACGATCATGTCGACCAGGGCCGCGGAACTGCCTGGGTCCTGCTTGGCCAGCACGGCCGCGGTGATCTCGATCAGGTAGGAATCCAGGTCGCCGCTCTTCCAGCCGGCGAAGATCTCGCCGATCTCGGCGGCGCTGCGGCCATAGACTGTTCGCAGCAGGTCATAGGCCTCGGTGATGAGCTGCATGTCGGCGTATTCGATGCCGTTATGCACCATCTTGACGTAGTGTCCGGCACCGTCGGGGCCCATGTAGGCGCAGCAGGGCGTGCCATCGACGCTGACCGCCATACGGGTGACCATCGGCGCGATCCGCTCCCAGGCTTCCTTCGAGCCCCCGGGCATCATCGAGGGCCCTTCGAGCGCGCCCTCCTCGCCGCCGGAGATGCCCATGCCGACGAAGTGCAGCTCGCGCTTGGCGAGGGCAGCCTCTCGCCGGCGGGTGTCCTCGAACAGGGAATTGCCGCCATCGACGATGATGTCGCCGGGCTGCATATGCTCGACCAGTTCGTCGATGACCGCATCGACCGGGCGGCCGGCCTTGACCATGATGATGACCACCCGCGGCGCCGCCAGGCTTGCCACGAAGTCGGCGACGCTGTGCGCCGGTCGGAAATCGCCCTCGTCGCCATGTTCGGCGACCAGGCGGTCGGTCTTCTCGTCGGTACGGTTGTGCAGGGCGACGCGCAATCCCTTGCGGGCCGCGTTGCGCGCGAGATTGGCGCCCATCACCGCAAGGCCGGTGACTCCGAGATCTGCGAGTTCCGTCATGTCTTCCTCCGGTTGCAGCAAGCGCGACGCGGGCAGCCCGGCGCCCGGGCTACCATGTCTCCCGGTGCCTCAATAGGGGTCCGCACGCGGCTTGGCCAGACGCCAGGCCGCGGACGCGGCACCCGACTTCCAGCACAAGAAATCCCAAGCCAAGTGCAGGATCTCTATTTTGCTACTCCGGATCTTCAGAGCGAGCAGCCTGCAACAATACCAATTCGCTCACCGTTGCGCTCCGGCATGTAGTAGCGATGCAATGTTGTTGATGATCATCTGGTCCAAACCTGTCTAAGGTGTGACCCGTGAGTGACGGAAGCGGCATGGAATCGGAAGCATCATTGGCCTCGATGGATCCGGAAGCAGGCGTCGACAAGACGTCCCGCGCCTCGTTCAGTATCGGGGGCCTGACCGGCACTGGAGCGAGCCCGCAGAACCGCCCGAGCGTCTCCGTCGTGGTCTGCAGCCATGACCGGCTGGCCTATGTCACGGCGTGCATGGACAGCCTGTCCCGGCAGACGGTCGGCCGTGACGGCTTCGAGATCGTGCTGGTCGACAGCGGCTCGCCGCCCGCCGTTGCGGCGGCGATGCGCCGCCTGGCCGAGGCCGCGCCCAATGCAAAGCTGATCCGCGTCGACGCTTCCGGCGTGAGCCGCGCGCGTAACGAAGGCGCTCGTGCCGCCTCCGGCGACTACGTGGCCTATATCGACGACGATGCGACCGCGGCGCCGGACTGGATCGAGCAGATCCAGACGGTCGCTGCCGAGCACGGGGGCCAGCCCGCGGTCATCGGCGGCAAGGTGCTGCCGGAATGGGAGGCACCGCTCCCCGCCTGGTGGCCACCATCGCTGCGCGGCGTGCTGTCGATCATCGAGTACGAGGGTGCCGGGGAATATCGTTCCGGCGAGGTTCCCGACACGCTCGAGCCGTACGGCGTCAACATGGTCCTGCGCCGGGACGCCATGTTCGAGGTCGGCGGCTTCGAGGAGGCGCTCGGCCGGCTCGGCCTGGTGCTGCAGTCCGACGAAGAAGTCCAGCTCGCCTGGCGCCTGCAGGATGCCGGCTATTCCGCCCGCTATGACAGCCGCATCGAGGTCAGGCACTCGATCCAGGCGCGCCGCTTCAATCCGGAGTGGCTGCTGGCGCGGCTGTACTGGCAGGGCGCCTCCACCGTCCGGACCCGGCGCATGCTGGGACAGCCGGAGCAGGTGCGGCGCGAGTTCTGGCGACGCCTTCTCGTCGAGGCGATCACGCTTCCCGTCACCTGGCTGCTCCCGCGCGACAGCACCCGGATGATGGAGCTGCGCTGGCGACACGCCTACGCCAGCGGGTTCACCCGCGAGACGACCGGCTGCGGCGCCGGCAAGCGGGCCACCCTTTTCGGGCGGGCCGGGCGCCGCCCGTGCTAGGTTCGGACCGGGAAGACCGCCGTCTGACCGTTCTGTTCTCGACGCGCAGCCGCGGGAGCACCCTGGCGCCGGTGCTGGACAGCTTCACCGCCCTCGAGCCGCCGCCCGGCGGCTGGAAGCTCGTCATCGTCGACAATGGCAGCACCGACAATACCGCCGCACTTCTGCAATCCTACCTGGGGCGCCTGCCGCTTACGATCCTGCGCGAGCCGCGTCCCGGCAAGAACCGGGCGCTGAACGCGGCGCTGCCGCAACTCGAGGGCGGCCTCGTCGTCCTGACCGACGACGATGTGCTGCCGCGACCCGACTGGCTCGTGCAGCTCTGCCGCGCGGCCGCCGAACATCCGGACGCCTCGTTGTTCGGCGGATGCGTCCTGCCGCACTGGAGCCGCCCGCGCCCGGCCTGGCTGCTCGAGAGCGCGGTGCCGTTCAGCGTCCTCTATGCCCAGCAGCGCCGCGACTCCGGCCCATGCTCCTACGCGTCGATCTTCGGCCCGAACATGGCGGTCCGCGCGAGCATCTTCGCCGCCGGGTTCCGCTTCTCCGAAACGGTCGGTCCGGACGAGACGCGCAGGATGTACGCGATGGGCGGAGAGACCGAGTTTCTAAGGCGCCTCGATGCGGCTGGCTACAAGGGCCACTTCGTCGAGGATGCGGTGGTGGGCCATATCATCCGGCCGGAGCAGCTCGACGAGCAGTGGATCCTGCATCGCGGCTACCGCTACGGCATCGGCGAGGGACGGCACTACGCCTCGCGGGCCATGCAGCTGCACATCCGTTCGTTGGCCTACGGCCTCGCCGCGCGTGTCGTGACCCTGCTCCCGCCGTCGCCGCTGCGTCTGAAGATCCGCTACAAGGCGAGCACGCTGGCCGGGATCATGGCAGGCCTGCGGAACGAGAAGGCGCTCGCGGCGGCGCGTCCCGGCCGGGCAGAAGCCACCACAAGCGGCTCCGGACGCAACCGGAAGCACCCGACTCTGGCGAACGGCGACCAGAGCCGCGACCCGCCAGGCGATCAGGGCGGCGCGAGACGGATGGCGCCCTGAGGAGCCTGCAGGTAGCCCGGTGGTGGCGACTGCGCGTCCGGAGCCGCCGGTGGCTGCTCTTCAGGCGCCGGCTGCGCTGCGCGTCCGTGATGCGGCTGAATCGATACAAGCCGCACCGCATCCAGCCGCCGCCCGCCTGCGTCGCCGTCGGCGAGCCGGCCTTCCACGATCAGGTCCAGGCTGCCTTCGCGGAGCCGCTGCACGGTGTCCGGCGGCAGTCCAAGACGGGTCGGGTTGAAGCCCGCGAAGCTGCGCGACTGCCGATCCAGATCCAGCACCGCCCAGCGCGGACAGACGCCATGGTGGCAGGCCCCGACATTGTAGAGCCGATACCGCGTGAGGTTGGGCGCCGGCGCTAGCGCCGCAGAAAGCGGGGCCGCAGTGACGGGGAGCGAGGCAACCGGGGCCGGGCTCGCGGCGGGC
>CAXTVI010000005.1:0-25761 GCA_964247695.1 uncultured Acetobacteraceae bacterium | reverse complement strand
AAGCGGGGCCGCAGTGACGGGGAGCGAGGCAACCGGGGCCGGGCTCGCGGCGGGCGCCGGCGCCGTTGGCGGGACGGAAGCAACCGGCTGCCCAGGAGCCGCAGCCGTCGGGGGCGGCAATGTCTCGGTGACGATGGCCGGCCGGTGGTCGAATCCGGACGAGCTGCCCGAAGCTTGCGTGGTTTCACCAGGCGGCGCTGGCGGACCTGCCTGGGCGGTCACTGGTGCGGGAGCGCCCGCGGGGACCGGGAGGATGGCGGGCGGCGGCGCGGCTGCCGGAGCCGTGGTCGCAACGGCCGGGTTCGCAACGGCCGGAGCTGGTGTTGCCGGAGCTGGTGTCATCGCGCCCGGGGCGGCGGCCTCGGGCATAGCGGGCGAGGACGTCGCAAGCTGGTCGGGATGTGAAGCACCCCCCTCGTGACGGATGACACCGTAGGCTGCGACCAGCACCGCGAGCAGGGCAGGCAACGCCATCCAACCTCGCAGCCGCAGGCGCGAGGGCGGCTTGCGTGTCTGCGTGCGGGCACCAGCCGCCACCTGCACCATGTCGAAGCTCAGGCGCTTGCGGCCACTGCTCCGGACCTCGTCCGCACAGGCCCGGACCAGGTTGTCGAGCCGGCGCAGGTTCCCCTGCGCGTGCTGGACGATCTCACGCACCGCATCGTCGGAAGCGGCCACGCCCTGCGCCGTCAGCAGGCGCTCTGCCGTCTGACGTGCCGCTTCCGAAGTCATGACGTCCAGCGTTGCCTGCACAGTGATCGGCTGGCGCAGGGTGAAGCCCGGCCGCCCAACCAGCATGATCCTGAACAACGGACGCCCGCCGTCCCGCAGGCCGGCAAGCAGGCAGAGGTATCGCAGGGTTTCGGGCAACAGGGACTGGGCGTCGTCCATCGCCAGGATCGGCGGCTCGTGGCGTCCGGTGGCCGCAAGCGCGCGGCGGAGCACGGGTTCGAGTTCGTCGACTGAAAGTTCGCCGGCATCGGCCACACCCAGGGAATGAGCGATCACCCGATGCAGGCTGAGCGGCCCGGCTACGAAATTGCTGATGCGGATGACCCGGTCGCCCAGGCTCTCACGCTGCGAAGTCGCCGTCGCGAGGGTGACACTCTTGCCGGTGCCCGCGGCGCCGGACAGCGCCGCGATCGGGACCATGTCCCGGCAGCAGGCATCGATGAACGCCAGTGCCTCCACCTGCGTCGGGGCAAGCGGGCTGTCGGACATTGCAACGCGACCCGGCTTGACGCCCGCGCGGTCCTGTTGATCGACGTGAATGTCCACCCTCCCGTGGCGATACGCGTGTCAAAATAAAGCCGATGGGCTTACGTAGCAACCGCTGACCCGTAGCGGCCTGACAACAGGTTGGAGGAAGAAACTGCCGAGGCCCGATGTCGCTGTTGCAACGCCGCCGCTGCCCGTGGTGGAACAGTCAGGGCCGGGAACAGCGAAACCAGACAAATTGTTAGGGTCTGGCCTAAGACATCCTGTTCTAGACCCGCCGACGATGAGCAACTCCTTCCAATCTTGCACCTTTAACCCATCGCCCGACGCTGCTCCGGCAAGCACATCGATCGGCAGACGATCCCCGGAAGCGACCTCCGGTTCAAGATTCTGTTAATATCAACTCCGATAAAGGTACGTTAGCACGCGTTCGTGTATGGCTTTACACAATCGAAACCAACAGATTGTTTGCGAATTGCTTCTAGGGCACGACCTTAGCGTTGCTTCCTTTGCCACCGTCGAGGGTGATGCATTTTTGATCCAGAGCCAGTGCCATGCGTCCCGAGCGGCGGCTCTCCGACCGAATGATTGGAGTTGACTGAAATGATGACTGCGGAGGCAGGCGTAGTGCCGGCGGTCGGCGTCTCAGCCGAGACTCACGATCGCGCGCATCGTGTGGTGCGTCGGGAGAGACACGCCGCACGGGTCCCGCTGACGGTTTTCAGCGGCGCCGGCCGGTTGATCGACCTGCTGGTCCTGTTGTTGTCCGGCTTTGCCGCCTGCGCGGTCATCGGGCTGGTGCGGCTGCACTACGGCGCGCACCTGCTGTCGGTCTTCGTCGGTGACTGGATGACGATCACGGCCCTCACCTATTCCGGCGCCTACAAGATCACCCGCCTGCGCCAGCCGCTGCCGCAACTGTTCTGCATCCTGCTTGCGGTGATGCTCGGCATGGCGGCGGTCGATCTTTGCCTGTTCCTTGAGAACAACATGACCCTGCCGCTGGAGCCGTTCCCAGAGATCTGGGCCGCGTGCACCGCGGCACTGCTCTGCCTTTCGCACGGCATCGGCGGCTGGCTGGTGGTGCGGTGGTCCGCGAGCGGCAGGCTCCGGCGCAATGTCGCCATCATCGGCGTCTCCGAGCTGAGCCGGCGTCTGATCGAGGGCGTTCGCCGCGCCCCGAACACCGACATGCACCTGGTCGGCATCTATGACGACATCGTTCCTGCCAACAGCGTGCATGCGGGAGTGCCGGTGCTTGGCCGCGTCGCGGACCTGCTGGAGCATGGCCGCGAGAACTCGTTCGACACCATCGTCGTCGCCGGATCGGTGCAGGAAGCCAGCCACGTGCAGAATGTCTGCTCGCAGCTGAGCAGCGCAATCGCGGACGTGTACCTGATGACGGATGTTGCCGGGCACAATCTCGGATCGCCGATCTTCGGGGCGGTCTGCGATCGGGTCGTGGTGCAGATCCGCCGGCGTCCGCTCGATGACTGGCAGATCGTGCAGAAGATGCTGTTCGACCGCCTCGGGAGCCTGCTGGCCATCGCGATGCTGTCCCCGGTCCTGCTCGGGATCGCGCTGCTGGTTCGGATGAGCGGCCCCGGCCCCATCGTCTTCCGACAGATCCGCGTCGGCTTCAACAACAAGACCTTCATCTGCTTCAAGTTCAGGACGATGCACCATAACCGGTGCGACGATGGCGAGATTTCGCAGGCGACCCGGCAGGATCCGCGGGTGACGTGGATCGGACGCTGGCTGCGCAAGCTCAGTCTCGACGAGTTGCCGCAGCTGTTCAACGTACTGCGTGGCGACATGTCTCTGGTGGGGCCGCGGCCGCATGCCCCGGCAACCAAGGCCGGGGATCGGTATTTCCAGGACGTCGTGGCGGACTACGCGGTGCGCCATCGGGTCAAGCCGGGCATCACCGGCTGGGCCCAGGTCAACGGCTGGCGCGGCGAAACCCGCACCGTGGAGCAGCTGCAATCGCGCATCGACCACGACTTCCACTATATCGAGAACTGGTCGATGTTCCTGGACCTGAGGATCCTGTTCCTGACGGTTGCCCGGGAACTGAAGAGCAAGACCGCCTACTGAACGGCGCTCCCCGCATACGCCCGGAACGGTCCGCCGACGCGCCTGGCCGCCGCCTGCGGCAGGAACGGCAACACGTGGGCGATCAGCAACAGAACGGCACGCCTGGCCAGGGGGCGGCGCGCGAAGGACCGTCGCAGCGCCCGCAAGCCGGCCTCACGCCGGCCGTGACGGAAGAGTTCGCGACCGACGATCCAGCCATTCTCGGCATCGGTTCTGCGGCGTAGCCCCGGCACCCTATCCGCTCCGAACCGCTCGACGAGGGCCGGGTTCTCGAAGATGGCCGCGGTGCATGGCCCGAACGCTTCGGGATCGGTCGCCATTCGCAGATAGGCTCCGGTGCCACGCTGCCGCACGAAGAGCAGGGGCTCCGTCCCCGGAACCGTGGCGATCGGACCCGAGACGGCAAGCCGGCACCAGTATTCCCAGTCCTCGCCGAAGCGCAAATCCGCCCGGAACAGGCCGATCTGGCGGATGGCGCTGGCGCGTATCAGCAGGTGGCCGCCATTCGCGAACAGGTTCTCCACCAGCAACCGCTCGATGATGTCGCCATCCGGAAACGGACCCGGCTTCCTGGCGACGATCCGGCTGCCATCCTCGGTCACGAAGCAGAACGCGCCATAGACGGCCTGCACGGAACTTGCCGCGAGGCAGGCGGTCATGCGCGCGAGTGCGTCGGGCGCCAGCCAGTCATCGGCATCGAGGAACAGGATCGCCTCGCCCCCTGCCAGCGCCACGCCATGATTGCGGGCAGCCGAGACGCCCTGGTTGGCCTGGCGGACCAGCTTTATTCTCGGGTCCGTGTAGTCACGCACCAGCTCCGCGGTGCCATCGGCGGAGCCGTCATCGATGACGACGGCGCTCCAGTCCGGATGCGTCTGCGCCAGCAGCGAGTCCAGCGTTGCGCCGACAAAGTCACGCACGTTGTAGCACGGGATGACGACGGAGACGGTCATGTCACCTGTAAGCCTCATGCCGGGATCGTTTCCATCCTGAACTGTTCCATTTGCAACCGGACCGGGTATATCCTCTTCAACGACCGCAAGGCCACAGGAAGCGAGCCGAGATGACCAGCGTGCTGATTGCCGGCTCACTCCCGACCGGATCGACCGAGCCGGAGACCGTTGACGCTCCGGCCGCCCCCGCTTCGCCTGCTTATGACGCCGACATCATCATCCTCTCGATGGACCGTGTCGAAGAGACCCTCGAGGCAATCGCCTCGGCACTGTCACAGGACAGCATCAGGCGGCATGTGTTCGTCTTCGACCAAGGCTCCTCGCCGGACAATCTCGAGCGGTTGGCGGAGTCGGCGCGCGGCCGGACGGATATCGCGATCCTGCGTGCAGATCGCAATTTCGGCGTCGCCGGCGGCCGCAACCGCGCCACCGCCCTCGGGCGCGGCCGCATCATCGTGGCGCTCGACAACGATGCGGAGTTCGCCGACAGCCATACCGTGGCCGACGCGGTCGCCCATCTGGACCAGCATCCCGACCTCGCGGCGGTGGGCTTTCGTGTCGTCATCCACACGAGCGGCGAGGACGACCTGTCATCGTGGGGCTACCCGGTGTCGCTGCTGCCGCGGGCCGGCGCCAGCTTCGAGACGATCACCTTCGTCGGCGCCGGCCATGCCATAAGCAGGCAGGCCTGGAACGCCTGCGGCGGCTACGACGACCGGCTGTTCTTCTGCTGGGAGGAGTTCGATTTCTGCCTGTCCGCCATCGCCCGCGGCTGGCGCATGGAATATGCCGGCGACCTGGTGGTGCGGCACAAGGTCAGCCCCGACCGGCGCTTCAACTGGTCCGGCAGCCGCTGGTTCTACTACGTGCGGAACCGGCTCTATATCGAGCGCAAGTGGCAGCGGGGCTGGCTGCCGGTAGCGCCACGCGCCGCCGGCTACGTGCTCAAGGGGATCCGGAACGGGCTGTGGCTGCAGACGGCGCGCGCGCTCCCGGCGGCGTGGCGGCTGGCAAAAGATGTCGAACCCGCACGAATGCCCGAGGCTGGCCGTGCCTACATCGCGCGCAACGATGCCGCCCACCGGGGATCGATCGGCACCCGCCTCGGCCAGGAGATCCTCGCGGCACTACCCGGGCACGGCATGAAGGATGCCCGCTCGACCGTATCCTGACGGCTCGCCCCCGCCGGGGAGCAGTCGGCAGTGGGCGTGTTGTTGACGGGTCTGCCGGCAACCGCCACCTTCGCCAAGGTCCGTAACGCAATAAATCAAGAGGACATCCAGTGCGCCGCAGAATCCTATCCACCGGGCCGACGACGGTCGCCCTGGCCGCCTTGCTCGCCGTTGCCGGCTGCTCGCCAGGCGCCAACCTGCCGCCGCTTCCAGACGAGGCCACCTCCGCCTATGGCCTGGGGCCTGGCGACGAGGTGCGCGTGATCACCGTCGGCGAGGACTCCCTGAGCGGCGACTTCCGGGTCAACGATGCGGGCAACATCGCGATGCCGATGCTTGGCGCCCTGAAGGCCACTGGCATGTCCACCGCGCAGCTCGGCGACGAGATCGAGTCGGAGGCCAAGACGCGCAGCATCCTGCGTGATCCGCAGGTTTCGGTCGAGGTCACCAACTATCGCCCGATCTTCGTGCTGGGCGAGGTCTCCAAGCCCGGCCAGTATCCATACCAGCCGGGGATGACGGTGCTGACGGCGGTGACTGTGGCCGGCGGCTTCACCTACCGGGCGATCGAGGATTACGCCTCGATCGTGCGCAGCAACGGCAAGACATCGACCGAGGGCAAGGTGGAGCGACAGAGCTTCGTCAAGCCCGGAGATGTCATCACCATCTACGAGCGCCATTTCTAGAGCGTTAGCGATCGCCTCAAGCGCCTTGCCGAAAGAACACCCCGGTTTGCGCCGGGGTGTTTTTCGTTGTTCTGCCTGTCATGACGCGCATTCGGGTTATCGCGAAATAACCTCATGACAAGATATATCTTTCCGTTACCAAAATGAGATCCGGCTTTGTCCGGATGCGCATCGGGACCGTCCCGAAGCCGACGCGCCCGGACGCATTCGTCGCGCAAATTTGGGATGCGCCGAACCCGTACTGACGTCCGCTGGGTGGGACCCGGTCCGCAGCGATTGGCGCGTCCAGATTTCAGGGGCGCAGGCAGAGGATTGCGGCGTTGACGTCAACCTGACCCTGAAAAGAAACCTGTTGATCACGTAATCGTGATCGTCCTAAGTCTGTGTCCAGCCGGAACGGCCACCCTCGATGTCGAGAGAATCGTGGTCCGCCCAGCATAGACATTGATGGCCTTCGAACTCGTCTCCGTTTGGCGTGGCGAATAGAAGCATAGATCAAACATTTCCAGTCCCATTCGAGGGCATGCGCCCCGAACACGGCTGCAGAATCGCATCACCGCCTCAGTCTTTGTTCGGGTTCATCCCGACAGCGTCGCACTGCGCCTTGAACTCATATTTCGAGAGAAGAAAATCATGTCCAACGGGTCATTTGACGTCGATTTCCAGACGGTCACCAACATCTACAACACGCCCTTCACGAACTTCTGGGGCAACAACACCCAGTTGTCCCTCAGCAGCCAGGGGATGCTGATCGGCAGCGGCCCGAACAACGACTACTACGCGATGGGCATAATGCAGCCGGCCGCCGGGAACAGTGCCGGAGAGGGCTACGGCGTCTATAGCTACACGGCGCGCTATGAATATGCCAACCAGCCCGGCGGCGATTACCTGCTGCTCTGGCGCGCGGATAATACCTGGCTCGACAGCTCCAAGCCCGGCGTCCTCACCGAAATGGACATGCTGGAGACCTGGGACAACTCCAAGACCGAGCAGAGCACCCTGCACTACTACAACACCGCCAGCAACAATAACGGCCAGTCCTTCCACAGCACGACCGGCCTCGACCTCACCAAGCTGCACGTCTATTCGATGAACTGGGAAGCGAACTCGCTCACCTTCTACATCGACGGCAAGCAGATCTACCAGATCACCGGCTCGTCCGTGCCGAAGGACACCGCCGATGGCGGCAACAACCAGGTCATGGGCATGGGTGCGGAGACCGAGAGCAGCCCGGTGGGCATGTATGTCACCGAGGCGCAATATACCTCGACTCCCGACATCGCCGCACAGGGTGGCGTGGCGGCTGTGATGGCCGCGCAGATGTCCCGCGAGACCGGTTCGACTGGTGTGGTTGTGCCGCCTGTCACGCCGGTCGTGACCTCAATCGGCGTCTCCGCGCCCGGCACGGTCATGGAGAAGTCCGTCGGCGCCGGCGTCACCGTCACGGAGACCGTCACCGCCCCGCACGCTACCACGCTGTACGAGGCGAGCTTCAACGCGGCCAACGCAGCGGAAGCCAACTGGCAGGCCGTGGCCATCAACTCCAGCGGCGTCGGCACCTTCCAGGCCACCTTGCAGCATACCGGCGACTATGTCGTCGTCGTGGACAACACGACAGCCGCTACCGTGAAGGGCTACTCCTCGGCCGTCACTATCACCGATGCGGTTGTGGTCACCCCGCCCCCGGTCATCCCGGTAGTGCCGCCGGTCGTCCCGCCGGTCAATCCGGGTGGAATGGTGCCCATGTTCGATATCAGCTCCATCACCGAAGTGTCGGGGCGCCTCGACGTTGTCGGCATGAAGCACAGCGGATCGCCGGCCACCATCCGTGAGAACATCGACGGAAACTACCTCGGCACGATTGAGGACGGTGCTCCGGACGGCGCGTTCAACTTCAGCCTCGCCGACGTGAGCGCGGGCAGCCACACCATGCTGCTGACCCTCGACGGTTCCAGCTTGACGGCATCGATGAAGTTCATCACCGGCTCGGTGGCCCCTGTCACCCCCGTCACACCCGCGAAGCCCATCATCCCCGTCGTACCGGTCACGCCCGTGGTGCCGGTCGCGCCGGTCGTGCCGGTCACACCGACGACCGGCTTCTCGATCAGCTCGCTGACCGAGAGCAACGGACATCTGCTCCTGGCTGGTGCCAAGGAAATCGGAACCGCCGCCACCATGCGCGAGACGATGGACGGCAACTATCTCGGCACCCTCTGGGACCGCATGCCGGACGGCGCCTTCAGCATGCAGATCGCCGACGTGACGGCCGGCGCCCACGTGCTAAGCCTGTCGCTGGACGGTTCCTCCGCGACCGCGACCTACGACTTCACCAAGCTGGCGAACGGCAGCATCCTCCATGCCGTGCTCGCGACCACGACGTCCGCCAGCGCCTCGAACCTCATCGCGGTCACGCACAACGCCTGAGACCGGAGCAAGCCGACCCGGATCAGACTGCGCCGGAACCAGCCTACCGCCCCGCCAGGCTCGCCTTGGCGGGGCGCACGCGTTTCCAATGCGTAACGGGGCTATCCCCGCTCTGAAGACTCGCTTCCGCCGTACGATTTCGCCACATTGCCTCGCCGGCCGCAGGTCGGTTCGAGACCGCGCCGTCGCGGGAACTGGAGGCCAGTCTGCTATCGTGCCCGGTCGCGACCATGGTTCCGGCCGCCGCTCCGCCACCCGGCGCAACGCCCGGGAGAGCAGAATCGCCGAGCGTGTTCCCCTCCCTCGCTCCGACAGGATACAGGTGATGTCCTGGCCGCTGACGTTCGCGCCAGCCCCGGGCGTGCTGTCGCCGGGCCGGCGCGCCTATGTGATCGGCGACATCCATGGCTGCTCCGAGCGACTCGGCCTGCTGTACCGCCAGATCAAGCTCGACCTGCGCGACCGTCCTGCCGAGGACGTCACCCTGATCCACCTTGGCGACTACATCGATCGCGGGCCCGACAGCGCCGGCGTGCTGACCATGCTTGCGGCCGAGCCGGACTTCACGGTCGCCCGGGTCGTCAACCTGATGGGCAACCACGAGGAGATGGCCCTGCAGGCGCTCGCCTTCGGCAACCCCCGCCAGGCCGAGGACTGGATCGCGAGCGGGGGTGCCGCGGCGCTGGCGAGCTGGGGCATCCCGCGCCAGGCGCCGCTCGCGGAATGGCCGTCGCTGCTGCCGCGCTCGCACCTGCGCTTCATGAGCCGGTTGTCGCTGCAGTACCGGATCGACGGCTACCTGTTCGCGCATGCCGGGGTACGGCCCGGCGTGGCACTCAATCAGCTCAGTCGGCGGGACCTGCTCTGGATCCGCGAGCCGTTCCTGTCGTCGCGGACGGATTTCGGGGCGGTGATCGTGCATGGCCATACCCCGACGTCCGACCCGGTCCTGCGCCCGAACCGGATCGGCCTCGACACCGGCGCCGGCCGCGGCGGCCGCCTCACCTGCGCGGTCCTGGAAGCCGACCGGGTGGCCTTCTTTGCTGCCTAGCTAGCGAGTTGCGGCGAAAACGCTTGATGCTGGATGAGAACGACCCGCAGGGTCGCGGCCGGCGTGACGCTTAGAGCACCGGAGCGGCTGTTTGGCCGTGAGGACCGGAGCGGAAAAACGGCGCGTCGGATCGCCAGCAGCAGGCGTTTTCACGTACGGTGGCAGGAGGAGATGAAGGGCCACCAGTAGACAATCGCCATGCGCTGGATCGCCTCTTCGGCATTCAGCTCACGGCCGTGGAACACCACGGCCACCACGACCACGACCACGCCGAGGATCCAGCGCCGGAAGCCTTCCGGCCGGCGCCCCGCGAGCAGCGTGAACACCAGCGCGCCGAGGATGCCGACCGCGCCACCCATGAGCACGTCCGGGATCGTGTGGACGCCGAGATCGACGCGGGAGAACCCGAACACCAGGGCGAGCAGCGCCGCCGCCGCCGCGATCAGCAGCAGGTGGCGGGCTGCCCCGGGGACGCCGTTCTGGCCAAGCAGGGCGAGCAGCGCGCCATAGACGACCGTGGCGCTCGCGGTATGGCCACTCGGGCTGCGTATGCCGAGGTCCGGCAGGTCCGAATGGCAGGCATAGAAGATGATCTTCAACGACAGCACCACGCCGAGGGTGCCCGAGACCGCCAGCGCCCAGCCGATCGCGCCACGCCACCAGCCCAGCAGCAGCAGGGCGGCCGTGATGGCGGCGGCCATCGGCAGCACGACCGCCTGATCGCCGAAATCGGTCAGGAACTTCATGCGGCGTGCGGACGAGCCGCGGGTGCCGCATCATGCGCGCCGGCCTCGTGCCCATGCGTCCTGAGGGCCCGCGGCAGGCTGCGCCCGAGCGCCAGCCAGGCCACGATCACGAACACGGCGGAGCCGAGGGTGGCTTGGCACAGCAGCGCCAGCAGCGGCTGGGCGGGCAGCAGCGGCGCCTCCGCCACCACCGCGAGCGACATGGCCGCGGTGGCGACGCCTGCGGGCCAGAGCCGGGCCAGCAGCCAGAACGGCGAGCAGTGCAGCCGCCGGGTCACCAGGGCCATGTTGATCGGCGCGAGCACCAGGGCCGTGGCCCCCCAGCAGAGTGCGGCACTGGACGGGGTCTGCGGGTGCAGCAACAGCAGGCCGATGATCGGGGTGACGAAGGCCAGCACCGAGGTCACGAGATTGATCCGAGTCTTGTTGATCGCGACCCACATGCTGCCGGCATCGCCATAGGTGTAGGCGATCATCGCGGCGCAGGCAGTAATGCGGGTGCCAGATGCAGCCCCCGCCCATTGCGGCCCCATCAGGCCGGCGATCAGGTGGCCGGCCGTAAGCGCCACGCCGGCCGCGATCGGCCAGCCGAGCAGCGCCTGCAGTTGCGCCGTCTCCCCGTAGGCCACGGCAAAGGCGACGGGATCGTCCTGCAGCGCCGAAAGCCGCGGCAGGGTGATGCGCAGGGTCGAGCCGGACACCACGCTCAGCACCGCATCGAGTAGCCGGAAGCCGACATTGCAGATCGCCACCACGCTGCCGCTGGCGATCATGCCGAGCACGATGATGAACACACGGTAGCGCCCGGCCAGCATCACCACGGCGACGAGTTGCGGTCCCGCCACCGACCAGAGGTCGCGCAGGGCCTCGCGGTCGAGGCCGGCGCGCGTGGGGGTCGAGCGCGACAGCAGCAGCAGCAGGCAGACCGAGAGGGTGTTGCCGCCCTGCAGCGCGATCATCGCCCAGGCGCCGCCATGGTGCCAGGCGACCAGCAGGCCCAGCGCCAGGCCCACCGGCTGGCCGATGAACACGCGCAACGCGAGCAGCCGGTAGCGTTGATCGCGCAGCACCAGTCCGGAGCCGACGCCGGAGAACGCGGAGAGCGGCAGCAACGGCGCCAGGGCAAGCGTCAGCACCGGGATCTGGCGGTGCCCGGTGGCATGGCCGATGACGAAGCCCGAGACCACCAGCGCCAGTGCGGCGGCCATGCCGACCAGCACGGTCAGCGTGGTGGCGCTGTGGGCGTGGCGCGGCTCGAGGTCGCGGCGCTGGATGACCGCGTCGGTCATCATCGAGCTGCCGAACAGGTCGAGCAGCAGGAAGGCGGCGATCGCGACGGCTCCCACTCCGGCCGCGGCCGGCCCGATCGTCCGGCTGACCACCAGCATCGAGAGCAGCGAGAAGACCGAGGCGACGCCGGTTTCCGCCAGCACCCAGGACGGCGAGCGTGCGGACGGGATCGGCCACCTCACGTAGGCGGAGCCACGATGAGGAGGCCCTGGTCAGGCGCTGGGATCAAGCAGGCGCTCCGCATTGTCGGACGTGGTCTTGCAAGGTGCTATACGATGAACGCTTGCCTTTTGCATCCATGACGAGCAGGCGCCCGGACCCATGCGTTGCGGTTGCGTATCAGTCCCGGTGCAATAGCGATGGCCGCCGTCCCATGGCGTGAGGCAAGTCGGATTTGTGCGTGCAATGTCAGATTCGAGCAAGAATACTGGACTTTACGCAAAGACCCGGAGGCCGATCGTCGTGCTGCGCATTGCCGTGCTGATCCCGTGCTATAACGAGGCCGTGACCATCCGGAAGGTCGTGGCCGACTTCAAGTACCACCTGCCGCACGCCACGATCTACGTCTATGACAACAACTCCCACGACGGGACGCTGGAGATCGCGGCGTCCGCAGGTGCTGTGGCACGCCGGGAGACATTGCAGGGGAAAGGGCACGTGGTGCGGCGCATGTTCGCCGACATCGACGCCGACGCCTACGTGCTCGTCGATGGTGACGACACTTATGATGCCGCGGATGCGCCCGCGATGCTGCGGCTGCTGGCGGACGAGACGCTGGACATGGTGACCGCCACCCGCGTCACCGAGATCGAGGCGGCCTACCGGCCCGGCCACCGCTTCGGCAATGTCCTGCTGACCGGGATCGTCCGCTTCATGTTCGGCAAGCGGATCACCGACATGCTGTCGGGCTATCGGGTGTTCTCGCGGCGCTTCGTGAAGTCGTTCCCGGCGCTGGCCTCGGGTTTCGAGACCGAGACCGAGTTCACCGTACACGCGCTGGAACTGCGCATGCCGGCCGGCGAGGTCGCCACCGCCTATCGCGACCGCCCGGCGGGTTCGACGTCCAAGCTGAACACCTACAGAGACGGCATCCGGATCCTGCGGACGATCCTGATCCTGGTGAAGGAGGAGCGTCCACTCGCATTCTTCTTCACCACCGGCATGCTGCTGCTGCTATGCGGGCTGCTCGCCAGCGTGCCGGTGATCCTCGACTACCTGCAGACCGGCCTGGTGCCGCGGCTGCCCACGGCGGTGCTCGCGACCGGGCTGGTCATCGTGTCGTTCCTGTCGGTCGTCTGCGGACTGATCCTCGATTCCGTCGCCCGCGGCCGCAAGGAGTTCAAGCGCCTGGCCTATCTTGCCATACCGGCCTGCCCCGCCACCCAGGCGGCTGCGCGTCCGGAGCCGGTGCTGGTTCGCCGAGGCTGAGCCCGACCGGGCGTTTCGGGCTGGCTCCGTCAAAATGTCCCAAACCGGGTGGCGAATGCCGGTGTGCGAGGCGCTTTTGCGGGTCCATCGCCCGTTTCCAACGAGCCCGATCTGAACGAACCCGATCCAAACGAGCACGATCCAAACGAGGATGACTGCAATGCTGCGAGCCACTCTGATGACCCTGTCCACCGTCGCATCGGTCGCGACGATGCTGACCTGGAGCACGCCACCGGCGGTCGCCGCGGACCCGCCGGGCGCGACCGACAACGGCCTGCCACCAAACTCGTCCATGACGCCGAACTCGATGTCGGACGTCTACGTGCAGGGAAAATACAACCGCACCGGCATCTACGTACCGCCGCATTACGAGCCGAAGCCCAAACCGGTCTTTCACGGCTACTACGACAAGCAGAAGACGACGGTGAAGCACGGCTATTTCGATACGCCTAAGCCGGTGGCGCCGAAGACCGATCAGGACGACGCGGACCAGCCCGGGCGCCGCTGAGCGCCTGACCCCGGAAAAGGATCGGGCGGAGGCAGGGTCTCCCCCGCCTCCGCCCGACCTGGTCGTTCCGCAAGTTGATCGAGGCGCGGGGCGCCTCGATGCCACCGCGTTCAGTGCTGGTAATACGGCGCGTAGCGGGAGTGATAGGCCTCCGCATCCGTATGACCCGAACGGGCGTGCGCGCGCATGTTGACCCGGGTCAGAGCGGCGCCCACGACATTGGCGCCGGCGTCCTGCAGCATCTCGTAGCAATGCTTCGCAACCGCCCGCGGCGTGGTCTGCCAGCGCACGCAGAGCAGCGTGGACTCCGCGAGGCTGGCTACGATGCGCGCATCCGTCATCGCGATGACCGGCGGCAGATCCAGCACCACCAGGTCGTAGTCGCGACGCAGCCGCTCGAGCAGCATCACCATGTTCTCGGACATGAACAACGAGTGCGAGTTGCTGCGTCCGGCCACACCGGCCGCGATGTAGTCGAAGTTGGTGAGCTTGTCGGTGTGGATGACATCCTCGAGGGTCGCGGTACCGCTGAGGAACTCGAGCAGCCCGGTCTTCTCCTTGACGCCCATGAGCTTGGCGAAGCTCGGCTTGCGGGTGTCGCACTCGACCACCACGATGCGCTCGCCGGCCAGGCTGGCCGACCGGGCAAGGCAGATCGAGGTCGTCGTCTTGCCTTCGCCGGGACGCGCGGCGGCGATCGCCACCACCTTCGGCCGGCTGGTGCCGAGCCAGAGGGCGGCACGCAGCGAGCGGACCTGCTCGGCGCCGAGCGAGAACGGCTTCTGGACGAGATACTCCTCCATGCCGGACACGCCTTCCTTGTCGCGGTCGATCTGCGGGATCTGGGCGAGGCAATTAAGGCCGAGGACGCTGCGGATGTCATGCCCGCTGCGGAACTTGCTCTGCGTCAGTTCGAGCAGATAGACCAGCAGGAAGCCGATGCAGAAGCCGAGCAGCACGGCGGCCGGCAGCAGGATCTTGGTCTTCGGATAGGACGGCTCGCCGGGCGGCAACGCGAGCGAAACGATCCGCGCATCCGCCTGCTCGATGGCGGCCTGTTGCGCCAGACGCTGCATCGATCCAAGCACCGTCGAGAGCAGGTTGCGCGAAGCATCCGACTCGCGCTGCATCGCCTCGAGCGGGATCTCCGCCTGTCCGGCCGTCGCCACCTGCTCGCGCGCGTCGCGCAGTTCCTGCTCGAGGCCGGCGACCTTGGCACGCGCCGAGCGCACCGCCGCGTCGGAGGCGGCCATCACCTGGCCGGTCTCGGCATTCACCTCGCTCGACAACACGCCGAGCTGCTGGCGCATGGCCAGCACCGTCGGATGGTTCGGCCCGAGATGGGCGAGCAGCGACTGCAGCTGCGCGCTGAGCGCATCGCGCTGGGCACGCAGCGCGATCACGCTGGGCGACACCGCCGCCTGCGCAGAGGTGCCGAGACGTCCGTGCGCCGCGCTGACCGTGCCTTCGGCCTGTGCCAGGTCGTTACGGGCGGCGACCAGGCTGTCGCTCAGTCGGCTGACCTCCTCGGTCGCGAGGCCTGCCTGCACACCCTGGGTCAGACCCTGGCTCGAGCGGTAGTTCGCGATCTTGTTCTCGTCCGCCTGCACCTGCTGCTGCAGCTCGTGCACCTGTCCTTCGAGCCATTTGTTGGCGTTGCGGACTGCGTCGAACTTCATCTGCAGCTGGTCGGAGATATACATGTTGGCGAGGTCGTTCGCGACCTGCGAGGCCAGCATCCGACTGCGCGACGTGAAGGAGACATCGATCACGTGCGACTGGCGAACCGCCTCGGCGGTGATCGCCTGCTGGACCATGGTGACGACGAGGCGGCGGGTCTCATCCTCGGTGGCCGGCGGACGATTGTCCTGGACCAGGCTGTCGGCCGCTGCCGGGAACACCGGCCGGATCAGGAAGGCGATGCCGCCCCGCACGCCGCCACTGACGCCCTCGATGATCGCGGAAGCGGTGGATTTCGGACGCAGCGTCGGATTGAACTCGGGGTTCTCCATCAGGTCGAACTTCTCGGCGACGCGCTGCGCCGAGTGCAGACCCTGGATCACCTCCACCTGGCTGGCGATCACCTCGTCGCTCGTGGTGTCGGCGCGCAGGATGCTCTGCAGTTCCTGCTGCTGGTAGGTCGCCGGCTCGTAGATCACCGACGCGGTCGCCGTGAACAGCGGCGTGAGCTGCTTGAGGCCGGCCCACGCGATCGCCGGAACCAGCAGCACGCACAGCAGCATCACCCACCGATGGCGCCACAGGCTCCAGGCCGCGTTCGACAGCAGCAGCCCGGCCGCTTCGCGGGGGTTGGCCCCCGGCTGCGCGCCCCGGTAAAATCGTTCGGCACCCGATCCGGACTGAGAGCCCGGCGCCACGTTCAGCATGTTTTGGCCCCTTTCGGACGCGCGCATAGGATGACAAGCGCTCCGGCGCCGCGGCCCGGTGCATTTGACATAATGTTAGTTCAGCCTCTAGAGCAAGTAGTCCTTTTATCGACCTGCTCCCGGCCTGGGAAGGCGTCGTCGCGACGTGCCGGACGATAATACATTGCCTTGCGTTGTGCACCGTCTTTATCCTTGAGAGCAGGCAGATCGTTGCATAGCCAGGACACTGTTGCCGTGCAGCCGCAGACCGGAGACCCCGGACGTTGAACTCCCCCTTGGCAGGATTCGGACCAAAGACATGAGCGCAGCATCGACGCTTTCCGATTCAGCGCGAGCTGCCGGACTTGCTTCCTCGCATTCTGTTACGACAGGCCGCCTGGTCGACCTGGACCGGGCCAAGGGGCTCGCGATCCTCCTGGTCGTGTTCGGCCATCTGGTGTCGCGGACGGACCCCGCCGGCGTCCACTGGTACGAGCCGCTGCGCATCGCGATCTACCTCTTCCACATGCCCTTCTTCATGTACCTGAGCGGCTACGTCACGTTCTGGACGATGACGGGCAAGTCCCGCCGCCAGCCCTGGCTGACCGGCGTGTCCAAGCGCGCGCGCCGCCTGCTGATCCCGTTCTTCGGCTTCGGTCTCTTCACCATCCTGGGCAAGCTTGCGGCAGTGCATGTCATGCATGTCGACAACGTCCCGCCGACCGGGTGGGCGGCCCTGGACATGCTGCTGATCCATACGGCGGAAAGCCCGGCGCTCTCGGTCTGGTACATCGGGGTGCTGTTCGTCTATGTCAGCGCCACGCCGCTGCTGCTGCGACTGCCCGCCATGCCGGTTCCGGTCTTCGCCCGCCGCCAGGCAAGGCGGCTCGGCCTCGAGAGCATTCCGTCCGTCGCGTGGCTGCTGCCCGTTGCGGCTCTGCTGTACCTGATCCAGGCACCGGCGATCGTCTATGCCGACCGCATCTGCCGGTTCTACATCTTCTTCGTGCTTGGCGGCCTCGCAGCCTTGGCCGGACCACGCTGGTGGGCGTTCATCGACCGATTCCATGCCGTGGCGATGATCCTGCTGATCGCCCTGGTCTCGGTGGTTGGGCTGGGCTGGTTGCATTTCGACTGGGAGGCGGGCGCCTCCGGCAAGCTCCCTTACAAGGGCTTGATGCTAGTGGCCGGCATTCTGTCGATGATCGCCTTGCACGGCCTGGTGCGCAGCAGCGTCGTCGCCCGCTGGCGCTGGCTGATGCTCCTCGGCAACATGTGCTTTGCGATCTACCTGCTGAACACCATCTGCCTGGGCCTGTCGAAGGGTGTGCTGCTGAAGTTCCTGGCCTGGGATGCGCACGATTTCCCGCTCATCGCCGTGCTCATGATGGCGAGCGGCGTGCTCGGGCCGATCCTCATCAAGGTCGTGGTGTTGCGCAGGGTCCCCGCCCTAGACCGCATGACCGACTGAGAGGGCGTCTGCAAACACCTGCTGCTCCTCGTAGCGGCTAGATGCTGCGGTTCCGTTGGCGTTCGCGCCAGAGCAGCCAGAAGATCGGGGGATTGTCGAGCAGGTAGCGACGGGCGAGCCGTCTTGGATCCGACAGCATGCGGTGCAGCCACTCGATCCCCAGGCGCTGCATGAGGTCGGGCGCGCGCGGGACGGCGCCTGCGACGAATTCGAGGCTGGCGCCGATGCACAGGCCGGTGCCGGTCGCACGCCCGCTGGCGGCGATGGCGTCGGCAAGCCGCTCCTGGCGTGGGGAGCCGACAGCGAGGAAGACGTAGCGGGCCGGGTTGTCGATCACGAACCGCACGGCACGCTCGAACTCGACAGGATCCTGGTCGAAGCCCATCGGCGGGTCGTAATGCGCCGGGGGCGCCATGCCGGTCCGTGCGACCAGTGCCGCAAGGTGCTGCTGCCGCAGTCCGATGATCGTCACCCGTTCTCCGGGTGCCAGATGCTCCCTGAGCAGATGCTCCGTGAGGTCGCTGCCGGTGGTGACCTTGGGTGCAGGCAGTCCCAGGATACGCGAGACACGCGCCACGACCCGGCTGTCCAGCAGGCACATCGAGGCCGCGCGATAGAGCGGCAGCAGCGCCGGGACACGCGACAGCCGGACGAGGTGATCGGCGTTGGGAGTGACCACGTAGCCGAAGGGCTCGTCCCGCGACTGTTGCGCAATCCAGCCTGCTGCCTGCGTCACCTCGAGATCGGCGAAATCGAGTCCGAGCAGACGGCGCCTCGGCACCTCCGGAGCGACCGTCACCCTGGGGGCGCCCGGAGCTCCGACCGGCGCTTCCTGCGCCAGCGCGCCATGCAAGGTCGAGACGCTGTTCACCGTTTCACCTCCGTTACGCTCATCGCGGTCAAGCTTGCGCCTCGATCTGTGCACGCGGGCATTTAACACGACTTTACCGCATGCTACACACAAGAAGCGGCTTGCAAGGAACAGGATATAAGATGCTGTCGACGCATGATCGGCGTGCCGGCGGCATCGTCATTGCCTTGTTGCTGTCCGCGATGATCCTTGTCGCGTCCGCTTGGTCGCGCGGCACCGAATACGACGAAGACTACAGCGTGTTCCTCGCGGCCGGAGTTCCCCGGCCGGTGTGGCCCGATGGAGTCTTCTCCCCGTCCGACGTGCAACATGTGTTTGCAGGGCACAGCACGATGGGCAGCATCGCGACCGACCTGCGCAAGACGGACGTGCATCCGCCGCTCTATTTTTGGACGGTCGCAGCATGGCGCGGCATCGTCGGCACCGGACTTTTCAAGACCCGGCTACTCTCCGTGTTGTACAGCCTCGCAGCGTTGATCGGCGTCGCGAAATTGGCACGTCTGTGCGGGATTCCGCCGGTGGCGTCGATCCTGATCACGATCGGCTGCTATGGCTTTGCCTATACCGGCTCGATTGCGCGGGGATTCGCGCTTGCTCAGCTCTGTGTGATCTGGGGCACCGTGCTGACCCTGCTGGCGGCCCGGCAAGCACGCGCGGTCGTCGGACCGGCGGCGAGATCCGGCGGTGTCGGCCTCGCCTTTGCCGGCGGCGTGGTGCTGGGGGCCGCAAGCTTCACCAACTACCTCGCCGCCTTCGGAGGCGCCGGAGCCCTGTGCTGGCTGCTGCTCACGCAGTGGCGGCGCATTGCGGTCTGGATCACCGCAGGCATCGGCTTTGCCGCCATCCTGCCGCTCGACCTGTATTTCTTTGCCGCCCAGCGCGGCAGCCGCACCGGGCAGTTTCCGCCGTTCCACCTGCTGCCCAGCCTGGTCCGCCTTGGCAAGTACACCGCTGCCAACATCTTCGGTGGCCTGCCGCTCTACGTGCGTCAATCGGCAGGTCGGGTGCTCGGTGCGCTTGCGGGCAATGAAGCCGGTGTGGCGCTGAGCGCACTGCTGGTGCTCGGCCTCGCCTGGTTGCTGGCGCTCATCGCGCTGCGCTGGAGCCGGATCGGCATCGGCCAGTCGAGGCTTCTGCTGGCGATGGTGGCCCTGGCGACGCCGGTCGGGCTGCTGCTGCTCGGCTTCGTCTTCAACAACACGCCGATCGAACTGCGCTACATCGCCTTTGCGATGCCGTTCCTGGCCCTGCTGGTCGCCGGCAGCCTCGCCTCGCTGCCGCCGCCCGCCGGACAACGGGTGCTGATCGCCCTGCTCTGCGTGCAGGCGCTCTCGCTCATCGGCATGATGACCCGCCCCGAGACGATGCAGCCGCAGGCGCAGACGGCGCGCGCCGCCGCCCGGCTGGAGAAGCCGGGCGCCCTGGTCCTGGTCCCGTACGGCAATGACGGCGTGGGCGTGCTGGCCGCCTTCGTGCGCGAGGCCCCCGCGTCGATGCGGCTACTCGTCGTCGATCCCGACACGGATCCCGTAGCACTTCGGGGTCGCGTCGGGCATGCCTCGCGGGTCATCCTGGTCCTGCTCGGCCTGGATGGCGACAGCAAGGCGACGCTCCCGCAGATGCTCCGGGCGTTCCGGGGCGTGCCCTGCTGGACACAGGGGCCGAGCGGATTCGATACGATTGCGTTTGATCGGTCGCCGTCATGCTAGGGATAGGGAACAGCCCGGAAGGACGACCGATCGAGATGCTCCACGACATGCAGGCCTCCTCGCGCCCGGTCTTCTCGGTGGTCGTTCCCTGCTACAACGAGGAGCTGGGCATCGACGAATTCCACCGGCGCATCAGCGCCGTGATGACCGGGCTCGGCCGAAGCTGGGAGGTAGTCTATGTCAATGACGGGAGCGTCGACGGCACCCTGATCCGCCTCGAGGCGCTCAGGGCCGGCGACCCCGTGGTCGGGCTGGTCAACCTGTCACGCAACTTCGGCAAGGAGATCGCGCTCACCGCCGGCCTCGACCATGCGCTCGGCGAGGCGATCATCGTGATCGACGCCGACCTGCAGGATCCGCCGGAGGTCATCCCGGAGCTCGTCTCGGTCTGGGAGACCGGCTACGACATGGTGTACGCGCAGCGCCGCCAGCGCGAGGGCGAGACCTGGCTGAAGAAGTTCACGGCCAACCAGTTCTATCGCCTCATGCAGCGCCTCGGCGGTGTGCGGCTGCCGCAGAATACCGGAGATTTCAGGCTGCTCAGCCGACGGGCCCTCGATGCCCTGCTGCTGCTGCGCGAGCATCACCGCTTCATGAAGGGGCTGTTCGCCTGGGTGGGGTTTCCAAGCAAGGCGGTGCTCTACGACCGCGCGCCGCGCCATGCCGGGAGCAGCAGCTGGAACTACTGGCGGCTGTGGAACCTGGCCGTCGAGGGCATCACCGGCTTCACCCTGATGCCGCTGAAGATCGCGACCTATCTGGGGCTCGGGGTAGCGGTGTTCTCGCTGATCTTCGGCGGCCAACTCGTGGTGCGCACCTTGCTGTTCGGCAACGGCGTGCCGGGCTATCCGAGCCTGATGGCCGTCGTGCTGTTCCTCGGCGGCATCCAGCTGATGACCCTGGGCGTGATCGGCGAATATCTCGGCCGCGTGTTCAACGAGACCAAGAAGCGTCCGCTCTATCTGCTGGAGCGCGCGATCCCGAGCGAAGTAGGCGCCCGGGCGCAGCCCCAACCGTCGCGCGTCGCCTGAGACAAAAGCGGGGGTGACCGCGGTCACCCCCTTGCCCGCCCGCTCCCGGAGCGGCGATCAGATGCCGAACTTGGCGTGCAGGAATATCTCGTGGCGGCCGAACGAGCCGCCGCCCAGGCCCGTGCTCTCCTGCTCGGTGAAGTCGTAGCTGAGCGAGAGCTGGACGTTGCGGTTCATCAGGTAGGTAACGCCCGCGCCTGCGCCGTAATTGGTCTGCGTGTTGTTCTGACCCTGGTAGTCCGCCTCCTCGAAGTGGACGCTGCCCTGCAGCAGAATGTTCCGGTACAGCTCGTGATCGACGATGCCGGTGAAGCGGTCGTACGTGTAGCCCGTAATGGAGTCGGTCGTTGCGTCCTCGATGGTTCGCGAATAGGCCAGTCGCAGGGTCGTCAGTCCAGTGGGGTTCCAGGTGACATCGGCCTCGCCGATCGGCGCACCTTGGTTGCCGTACTGGTTGCCATTATAGAAGCGCTCCTGGTAGCCGACGAGGGCGCGCACCGTGATCACGCCGTTGACCTGGTAGTCGATGCCGGCCAGTGCGGTGGCGCCCGTGTTGTCGACCGCGCCGATGTCGCTCGGTGGGTTGTTGCTGTAGTGGTCGTAGTTGCCGTTGACCACCACGACGACATCGCGGCCGGGCGAGAACTCGTACCGCCCGATGAAGCCGCCCTGCAGGATGTTGCGGTCGCGCAGCCGCTGGTTGAGTCCGCCGCCACTGAGGTTGTTGGTAACGACGCCGTCATTGTAGGTCAGGAAGTCGCCCGAGGCGAAGCGGATCAACTGGTAGTCGACATTCGGCGTGATGGTGAAGCGACCGAAAGTCGTGTCGTAGGACACGCGGAAATCCGAATCGCTGAAGTTCAGTGGCGAATTCAGCTCCGTCTGCGTGCCCTGGCCGAAGGCGCCGATATCGTAGGGGTTCTCATAGGCGTTCAGGTAGCTGATCGAGCCGTTGAGCGTGTCGCGGCCGAGATTGAGCGCGCCGCCGAGGGAGGCATTGTAGCTGGTCTGGTTGAAGCGGGGCAGGTCGAAATAGGTGTCGTTGGTGACGCCGGCGCTGAAACCGATATTGTTCCGGCTATAATCGGAGTTGACCGAAACGCCAGCCGAGCTCTCCAGCTCGCTGCTGCCCTTGGCTTCGAACAGGCCGCCGACGACGTTGCTGTTATAGCCGATCTGCTCGTCTTCCGTGGGCCTGATCATGAAGGCGCCTTCCCGGATCCCCAGCGGATCGTAGTCCGGACGCGCACGGGTCAGCACCGTCACGCCGGGCTCGTCGGCTTGGCCGGGGATGCCATCCGGGAAGTAGTCGTTCAGAGGCAGGCCCGGCCCGAGATAGGTGTTAAGCGGGGTGACAGCCAGGGCCGGACCGCTTGCGATACCCGCGCCGCCGGCAATGCAGAGACCAGAGGCTATCCACAGACCAGACCGGGCGAGTACGCCGGCCCGGCCCGTGGACGCACGTCCGCCTCCCGCTGCGCGAGGCGACGCGCCCCGAACGGGTCCTTCAACGTGCTTTGGCATTATCTCGCTGTCCCTACCCCAGAGCGGATTCAGGTAACAAATTTCCGTTCCGTTGCAAAGCAAGGCCAGGACCCGTGGCCATTGCCGCCCGCTACCGCGGCTTTCCCGCAACAACCCGCCCATGCAGAGCCGCCGCGACTGCCGCGAGGGCATCGGCCGCCAGCAGCAAGCGCGGCGGCTTCAGCCTCTGCGCTGTCAATCGTTGCATGTTTCCGCAGCACAACCTCAGTGCAAATGCATTCTAGATAGTCAATTGCACACTAGACTTGCTTTGAATTTGCGGATTTCTGTCGCCGATATGTCGTATTGTCTGTTGTTGTCTAAATTTGTGCTTGATTTCGAACTCCTTTCGCGGTCGAGTTCATGCCGACGAGAGAACGGATCGGCCGCGGCATGACATCGCCCGCGGCCCCCGTTGCGCGGCTGCGGACTGCGTCTCGTCGGTGCCGGCAGAGCTGAATGGAGATCGATGGATGATGAGAATGACGCCCCGCAGCCTCCGGTGCCTGCTGCTGCTGACAGCGTGTCCGATCACCGTGGCCGGGGGCGCCGCCTCTGCGCTGGCTCAATCCGCCGGAAGCCAGTCTTCGGGGCTACAGACGGCGCAGGTCGATCCCAATGGCGGCCGCGCGACCTCGGCGTCGGCGCCGCCCGCCACCCGGGCCCGGCAGGCGCACAAGGTCGGTGAGCATCCGTCGCGGGATACCGGCGCCGCCACCGCCGCGGCCGCGGCCGCCGGCGAGAGCGTCATCGTCACCGGCACGCGCAGCCTCGGCCGCAAGGCGCGTGACAGCACCAGCCCAATCGACGTCATCACCGCGTCGACGCTGCGTCGTTCGGGCCAGCTCAACCTGAGCGACGCGCTGACCAAGACCGACCCGTCGATCAACGTGAATGCGATGGGTGCCGACACCGCCGACCTGACGGCGGCAATCGTGCTGCGCGGGCTCAACCCGGACGACACCCTGGTGCTGATCGACGGCAAGCGCCGCAATGGCACAGCCAATATTTCCGCAGACGCCGGCCCGCAGCAGGGTGCGACCCCGGTCGACATCAACATGATCCCGGCGGCGGCCATCGACCACATCGAAGTGCTGCGCGACGGCGCCGCGGCGCAGTACGGCTCGGACGCGGTCGCCGGCGTGGTCAACATTATCATGAAGAAGTCCGACCACGGCACCAGCGGCAGTGCCACGACCGGCGCCGACGCCTACAACGGCGATGGTTGGCAATATCAGCTCAATGCCGACCAGGGCGCCTCGTTCGGCGACGACGGCTACGTGCATATCGGCGGCACGATGTATCACACCGACCATTTCACGGCACCTGCGATCGATGACCGCACCGGCCAGGACGACAACCACATCAACGGCCTGCCGGAAGAGACACGCGAGACGCTGAGCCTGGATTTCGGCAAGACGCTGGTCGAGGGCGTCCAGGGCTACGGGCTTATCACCTTCGGTCACCGGCACGCGGAAGGCTACGAGAACTACCGTCTGCCGAGCGTGCTGCCGGAGGTGTTCCCCGCCGGATTCTCGCCGCTCGAGACCGACGAGGAGAACGAGTACTCGGCAACCCTGGGCATCAAGGGCGACGACTTCCTCGGCTTCCGCTGGGACCTGAGTACAACCTATGGGGCCGACGAACTCGACATCGGCAACAAGAACACCGCAAACCCGCTGCTCTACACGACCGACGGCTTCACGCCGACGAAGTCGCTGGCGCAGAGCATGCGCAACGCGGAGTGGACCAACAATCTCGACTTCTCCAGGCCGCTCAGCCTGCTGTCGGTCCCTTTCAACCTTGCATTCGGCGCCGAGCAGCGGGTGGACACCTACAAGATCGGCGCCGGCAACGCGGCGTCCTACGAGCTCGGCGGAACCCAGGGCTTCGCCGGCTTGCTGCCGCAGAATGCGGGCTCCTGGAGCCGCGATGTCTACGCCGCGTACGTGGACGTCGACATGCATCCCGTGCCCAAGCTGGACGTCGATGTTGCCGGACGCTTCGAGCACTACACCGACTCCGGCAACACCGAGAACGGCAAGCTGTCGAGTCGTTACGACTTCACCCGGAAACTCGCGGTCCGCGGCACCGTCAGCACCGGCTTCAGGGCACCGACCCTGGCCGAGGAGCATTTCAGCGCGCTGAACGTGTCGCCGACCGGCGCCAGCGGCGATCTCGCGGTCGATTCCGCCGCGGCGCGCTCGATCGGCGCGGTGCCGCTGAAGCCGGAACGTTCGACCAACGCCAGCGGCGGCATCGTGGTCGAGCCGGTCAGCAACCTCAGCGTCACCTTCGACGTCTATCAGATCAACATACGCGACCGCATCATCGGCGGCGGCGATTACAGCGGCACTGCGGCGGAGACCGCCATCGGCCTCACAGGCGCCACGCTGCCCGCCGGCATCGGTGCCAACGACATCTCGGCGTTCTACTTCTCGAACGGCGCCAGCACGCGCACCCAGGGCGCTGACCTCAACGTCAACTACCTGACCCATTTTGGCGAGTACGGCACCGTCGACTGGACCGCTGGCCTCGATCTCAACCGGACCCGCATCCATCATGTCGGTCTCGATACCAATGGAAACCCGCTGCTGAATGCCGAGGGTGTCGGCTACCTGACCACGGCGTTCCCGCGCAGCAAGCTGATCCTGGATGCGTTCTGGCGGGTCCAGAAATGGGACGTCAACCTGCGCTGGACGCGCTGGGGCCAGACCACCAATGATCTGCAGTACGAGGATTCAGCCCCGGCCGCGCTGCAATATTCGACCTCGACGTTCTACCAGTTCAAGAACGGGCCGCGCTGGCTGACCGATCTCGAGGTCGGCTACAACATCACCCCGCACTGGCACGCAGCGATCGGCGGCAACAACCTGTTCAACATCCGGCCGCAGCGTACGCCGGCGGATGTCGCCTATCTCGGGGTTCAGTACTATGACCAGAACTCCGACCAGGTTCCGATCAATGGCGGCTTCTATTACGGGCGGCTCAACTTCTCGTTCTGAACAGGTGCGGGCGTGGGACCGACCACGCCCGCACCATCTCAGCCGAGCGTCGGCATCACGAAATCAGCACCCGCGCGGATGCCGGTCGGCCAGCGCGACGTCACCGTCTTCAGCTTGGTGAAAAACCGCACGCCCTCGGGGCCGTGCATGTGGTGGTCGCCGAACAGCGACGACTTCCAGCCGCCGAACGAGTGGAACGCCATCGGCACCG